>JAQIJH010000039.1:0-45955 GCA_036946345.1 Gordonia paraffinivorans
CAGTCGGCGAGCATCGACGTCCAGGCCGGCGCGACTGCCTCGTCGACGCCGGTGAGGGCATGACGCGCGCCGAGGACCCGCACGACCGTCGTCGGCCCGGGCGCCGCCGCGGCGAGTCGCGGTACCCACGCGGCGTCGGACACCTCGTCGGCGGTCCCACCGATCACGAACCACGGCAGCGTCATCCGGTCGACGACCCGGCTGAGGTCGTACCCCGACGCCATCGACCGGAACTCGTCCTCGTCGTCGATGCCGGCCATCCACATGTGCCGTGCGAGGTAGGTCGGCGCGGCCGTGTCCCACATCGTGTGCAGGCCGGGTTCGAAGCAGGGCATCGCGACCGCGACCCCGCGGAACGTCTCCGCACAGTGCGCCGCGACCCAGCTGGCCGCGAAGGACCCGAAACTGACTCCCGTGAGCACCATGCGATCGGCATCGACGTCGGTGCGCGACCGCATCGCGTCGACGACCGCGGGTCCGGCCGCCGCCCACGACTGCGGGTTGGTGTGGATGCCGCGGATCGCGGCCTCGTGCTGGCCCGGCCCGTCGACGGCCAGCACGGCCACGCCGCGCTCGAGGAACGGGTCCCCGACGCGGGCGACGGAGATGGTGCGTCCCGCATCCATCCCCGGCACCGACACCACGAGGGGCGGCCGTCCCCGGTCGTCGGCGAGCCGAGACGAGTTCGGCAGGTGGAGCGTGGCCGGCAACGACGCCGAGCCGAGAGGGATGTCGATGTCGAGCACCGGGTGATCGGCGGTTGCGGCCCACGCCTCGTACGCGGATCGTTTGTGCGCGTCGATGTCCCGGAGCTCGTCGGTCGTCTCCCAGATCGGCCACTGCGCCAGTTCCCACAGGCAGGCAGCCGCGAACAGGTGGGTCCCGGCGGTGACGTCGTGTCCTGCGGCCGACGCCTGCAGCGCCAGGTCCTCGCGGTGGCGGGCACGGGCGACCACGCGGGGAACGAATGCTCCGAGAGTTCGGACGGACCGGGCGAGGACGGCCCGGTCGGCCATCGCGAGGTCGTCACGCACGATGCCGAGGTAGTAACCGAGCCTGGGCTGGTCGAACTCGATCCCGTCGTGGGCGATCGCGCTCTCCAGCACCCACCGCTGGTCTCGCAGACGTCGGTTCGCTGCCATGAAGGTCCCTCCCGATCGACGGCTGTCGATCTCTTCGGGACCCATGCTTCGCGCGTCGAAAGATCATGTACAACGATGATCGGTGATGCGTGCGATCACCGGATGCGATGATCGTCCGATGGAGCTCCAGCAGCTGCAGTACCTCGTCCACGTCGCCGACGAGGGCACGTTCACCGGAGGCGCGCACCGGTCGCACGTCGTGCAGTCGGCGGTGTCGGCGTCCATCGCACGCCTCGAGCGCGAGCTCGGGACCGCAGTGTTCGACCGCAGTGGACGCCGGGTTGCGCTCACCCCGGCCGGTCACGTCCTCCTCGGCCATGCCCGCGAGATCCTCGCCCGTGTCCGCGTCGCGGGCGACGACGCGATGGCCGCGTCGGGGGAGGTGGCCGGGTCGGTCGACCTGCTCATCCTGTTGTCGACGGGCACGGTGGACCTCGCCGGGTGCCTGGCGCGAGTTCACGCCGCGCACCCCGGAGTACGGGTGAGGCTCCGCCAGACCGGCGGGTCGTCACCCGATCACGTCGACGAGATCGTCTCCGGCCGTGCTGATCTCGGTCTCGTGATCGTGCCGGACGAGCCTGTCGACGGACTCGATGTGGTGCCGGTCGGCGAGGTGGGCGTCGTGCTCGTGTGCCCCACGGATGATTCGTTGGCGACCGCGCGACAGGTCCCGGTCTCCGACCTCGCGCCGGCGACCTGGATCGACTTCCCTGCGGGCTGGGGCAACCGGCTCGTCGCCGACGCCGCCCTCGACGGGCTCGACGGGCCCCGCCGGGTGGCGGCCGAGGTGATCGATGTCAGCACCGCACTGGGTCTGGTCGCGGGCGGCCTCGGCGTGGCGTTCGTTCCGGAGACAGCCGTCGTCGGGCGCGACGACATCGCCGTGGTCGACCTCGCGAGACCGCCGACACGCTCGACGATCGGCGTGGCGACGTCGACACGTCTGCCGTACTCGGCGGCGACGGCCGCTGTCCGCGACGCCCTTTGCGTAGGTGTCACGACCGGGCGGTCAGGCCCACCTTCTGGAACTCCTTGAGATCGGAGTAGCCGGCCTTGGCCATCGACCGGCGGAGACCGCCGACGACGTTGCGGTCACCGAAGGGCACCGACGACGGTCCGTGGAGGACGCACTCGAGGCTGGGGTTCTCCCCTTCCACCGCGACCTGCATCAGCGCGCCGCGGGGCAGCGACGGGTGGGCGGCCGCGGCCGTCCAGAACCAGCCGCGGCCGGGGGCCTCGGAGGCCGCGGCGAGCGGGGTCCCGAGCATCGCCGCGTCGGCGCCGCAGGCGATGGCCTTGGCCAGGTCCCCCGAGGTGTGGATGTCGCCGTCGGCGATGACGTGGACGTAGCGACCGCCGGTCTCGTCGAGGTACTCCCGTCGCGCGGCGGCGGCGTCGGCGATCGCGGTGGCCATCGGGACGCCGATACCCAGCACCTCGCCCGTCGTCGTCGAGCCCTCGGTGGAGCCGTACCCGACGATCACGCCTGCGGCACCGGTCCGCATGAGGTGCAGCGCCGTGCGGTGGTCGTGGACACCACCCGCCACGACGGGGATGTCGAGGTCGGCGATGAAGGTCTTCAGGTTCAGCGGTTCCCGGTCGTTCTTGCTGACGTGCTCGGCCGAGATGATCGTGCCGTGCACGACGAGCAGGTCGATGCCCGCCGACAGCAGCGTCGGCGTCAGTTCGAGTGCGTGCTGCGGGCTGACGCGCACCGCCGTGGTGACCCCGGCGTCACGGATGCGCGCGACGGCCTCGCCGAGCAGCGCGGTGTCCAGCGGAGCGGCGTGCAACTCCTGCAGGCGGGCGATGGCCGCGGCGGGATCGGGATCGGACGTGGCGATCTCGGCGACCTCGGCGAGCCGGGCGTCGGCGTCCCGGTGCCGCGACCACAGGCCCTCACCGTTGAGCACACCCAGGGCGCCGGCCCGGCCCAGCGCGATCGCGGTGTCCGGTGAGACGACCGCGTCGGTGGGGTGGGTCAGGATCGGGGTGTCGAAGCGGTAGGCGTCGAGCTGCCACGCCGTCGACACCTCGCTCGACGACCGCGTCCGTCGGGACGGGACGATAGTGATGTCGTCGAGTTCGAACGTCTGCCGGGCTGTTCTGCCCATGCCGATGTCCACCAGGTCACGCACCGGTGCGCCTTTCGTCGGAATCCGCCCCCGTCACCGCCCCCGGACAAGCGCCGGGGAGTCGGTCACCGCGAATAGTAGTTCGGCGCCTCGACGGTCATCGTGATGTCGTGCGGGTGGCTCTCCTTGAGCCCGGCCGCGGTGATCTGCACGAAGCGCGCCTGCTGCAGGTGCTCGATGGTGGCGGAGCCCGTGTACCCCATCGCCGCGCGCAGACCGCCGCGCAGCTGGTGGATGACCTGGGTCAGCGGGCCGCGGAACGGGACCCGTCCCTCGATGCCCTCGGGCACCAGCTTCTCCTCGGACAGCACGTCGTCCTGGAAGTAGCGGTCCTTGGAGAACGACTTCTTCTCACCGCGACCCTGCATCGCACCCAGCGAGCCCATGCCGCGGTAGCTCTTGAACTGCTTGCCGTTCACCAGGATCAACTCACCGGGGGCCTCGGCCGTGCCGGCCAGCAACGACCCGAGCATGACCGTCGACGCACCGGCGGCGAGTGCCTTGGCGATGTCACCGGAGAACTGCAGACCGCCGTCGGCGATCACCGGGACACCCGCCCGCTTGCAGACGGCGACGGCCTCCATGACCGCGGTGATCTGCGGTGCGCCGACACCCGCGACCACGCGGGTGGTGCAGATGGAACCCGGGCCGACGCCCACCTTCACGGCGTCGGCACCTGCGTCGACGAGCGCCTGCGCGGCCTCGCGAGTCGCGACGTTCCCGCCGACGATCTGCACGCGGTCGCCGACCTCGGCCTTGAGCTTGGCCACCATGTCGAGGACGAGGCGGTTGTGGGCGTGGGCGGTGTCGACGATGATCACGTCCACCCCGGCGTCGGTGAGCGCCATCGCGCGCGTCCACTGTGTGTCCCCGGTGCCGATCGCCGCTCCCACCAGCAGACGGCCGTCGGAGTCCTTGGTCGCGTCGGGGTGCTGCTCGGTCTTGACGAAGTCCTTGACCGTGATCAGTCCGGTGAGCCGTCCGTTCCCGTCGACGATCGGCAGCTTCTCCAGCTTGTTGCGTCGCAGCAGACCCAGCGCCGCCTCGGCGGACACACCCTCCTGGGCGGTGATCAGCGGCGCCTTGGTCATGACCTCGGAGACGGGGCGGTCCTGGTCGACCTCGAACCGCATGTCGCGGTTGGTGATGATCCCCAGCAGGTTGTTGTCGTCGTCGGTGACGGGCAGGCCCGAGATGCGGAACCGGCCGCACATCGCGTCGACCTCGGCGAGGGTGTTCGTCGGGCGGCATGTTACGGGGTCGGTGACCATGCCCGCCTCGGACCGCTTCACCGTCTCGACCTGACCGGCCTGGTCGTCGATGGACAGATTGCGGTGCAGCACACCCATGCCGCCGGCGCGGGCCATCGCGATGGCCATCCGGGACTCGGTGACGGTGTCCATCGCGGAACTGACCAGCGGCACCCGCAGGCGGATCTGCTTGGTCACCTGCGACGACGTGTCGACCTCGCTGGGGATGACGTCGGAGGCGGCCGGCAGCAGCAGCACGTCGTCGAAGGTGAGCCCGAGCATGGCGACCTTGTTCGGGTCGTCGCCGCCGGTGCGCACGAGCGGGGTGACCGCGTCGGCGATCGATGGCGTGTCGAGGTGGGAGGTCATGGATCTGCACCCTCTCCTGGTCGAGGCGTGTCCGCAGGCCGACGGCAGTCGCCGGGGAGAACAGCGGCGGTCACGGTGGGATGACGACCATCGTATAAGCCCGCGGCCACACTCCCCCGTCGCGCCCGTGCCCGCTTGCCGGGCGTCACGTACAGCTGCGCTCACGCGTGCGCGGAAGTGGCGCCGGGACACCCCCGCTGACTACGGTTGGCAGCGTGCGTGACCACCTCCCGCCCGGCCTCCCGCCGGACCCGTTCGCCGACGACCCGAGCGATCCCTGCGCCGCGCTGGACTCGGTGGAACCCGCCGCACCCCTCGATCCCGACGAGCGTCTCGCCGTCGAGGAGGATCTCGCCGATCTCGCCGTCTACGAGGCCCTGCTGGCCCGGCACGGCGTCCGTGGACTGGTCGTCGTCTGCGACGACTGTCAGCAGGACCACTACCACGACTGGGACATGCTGCGCGCCAACCTGTTGCAGTTGCTCGTCGAGGGAACGGTCCGCCCCCATGAGCCCGCCGTCGACCCGTCGCCCGACGCCTACGTCACGTGGGACTACTGCCGCGGCTACGCCGACGCGATGATGCACACCGACGAGGACTGACGGGTTCGTCCCACCACTCCTACAGCCCGAATTCAGCCGGCGGGTGTCGTCGTGGTCGTCGTCGTCTCCGACTCGGACGGGTCACTGCTCTGCGAGGGCGGCGCGGTCGGCGTGGTCTGTGGCGGCGTCACCGGCGCCCGGAGCAGCATCCGCGGGTCCGTGTTCGGCGTCGTCGGGACGGTCGGGACCGCTGTGAGCTCGCTCGGGAGCGAGATTGACGGCAGGGTCGACGGCAGCGGCAGCGAGCTGATCGCCGACAGCGGGTTCTGCGGGATCGGCCCCACCTGCTCGGCCAGGCGCTGCGCCCAGTCCTGCATCCTCTGCTTGGCGTCGGTGCCGGACATCTTGCCGACGTCCTTCTGAGCGGCGACGAGGTACTCCGCGGCCGCGCGCTTGTCGCCACCGGCGAGAGCCTGTTCGGCCTTCTCCATGTTCGACTGGACGTTCGACGAGGCGATGGTGGCGCTCGCCTCCGAGCCGAACATCGTCTCCTTGACGTTCCACAGCGGGTCGCCGGGCTCGGCGTTCTGTGCGAGGACCGTCACCGCGCCGAACGCGACGACGGCCACCGCGGCAGCTCCGGCGACGTAGCGCAACCGGCGGAACGCGGTGCGCTGACCGGCCGACCGGTGGATCCGCGCGATCTCCGCCTCGACCTCGTCGACGGTCGGGTGCAGCGGCATCGGACGAGCGTCGATGTCATGGCGCCACCCGGCGAGCATCGTGGCGAGCTGGTGGTCGGCGTCGGTGAGTTCCCACCCACCGGGCAGGCGATCGCGGGACAGTGCGTCGAGCAACGCGTCGTCGGCGCGCACGGCGGTGACGTCGACGGGCTCGGAATCCATGGACCCGTGGTCGCGGCCGGGGAAGGCCGCGGTGCGATCGTCGTCGGTCATCGACCCTCACCTGCTCTCATCATCTCGTTCTTCAGCTTGTTCAGGGCCCGGTGCTGGGCCACGCGGACCGCTCCGGGGGTACTGCCGACCGCCTCGGCGGTCTCCTCGGCGGACATCCCCACCACCAGTCGCAACACCAGGATCTCGCGTTGCTTCTCGGGCAGGCGGCCGAGCAACTCCCCCATCCGGCGACTCGCGTCGGAGTTGAGGGCCAACTGTTCGGGCCCGTCGTCGACGTCCATCGCCTCGGGGATCGTCTCCACCGGATCGGACTTGATCCGCGCCGCTCCTCGGTGGGCGTCGGCCACCTTGTGGGCGGCGATGCCGTACACGAAGGCCATGAACGGCCGCCCCTGGTCGGAATACCTGGGCAGCGCGGTCATCACGGCCATGCAGACCTCCTGCGCCACATCGTCGGCGGACAGCGTGTGCCGTTCGCCTGCCCCCACCCTTGCCCTGCAATAGCGCACGACCAGGGGACGCACCGTCTCCAGTACGTCGGCGAGAGCCGACCGGTCGCCCCGCCCTGCGGCGGCGACAGCGCGGTCGAGCTCGTCACCTGTGAGATTCATCGTCGCGTCGGGGTTCCTGCGTTACAGCGCGGTCGGGGATGTGGTCGGCTCGGCGCAGCCTGCTGCGCGGTCCACGCCATGGCGTGATGGTCAGCTTAGCCACCGTCACCACCCGTCTCGGGGGTTCCTCCCGCACATACGAACGGAACACGCTGCCCTCAGCCCGCCGGTGTCGCGAACCCGGCGAGCTGGCGCCGCAACCACCGTCCGAGGTCCTCGTGTCGCGACCGCGCCTCGTCGCGGTCGCCGGTGTCGGTGGCCAGGTCGGCGAGCAGACCCCACGCCGCCCAGGCGAGCGGACGCTGGTGCAGCGCCCCTGCCCTCGACGCGACGTCGGTCGCCGACTCCCTCGCCCCGTCGTGATCGCCGACGGCGGCCCGGCAGGCGGCGACGAGGAGATCCGTCTTGAGCCGATGTCGCGCCGACGGACAGTCGGCGGCCAGCGACGCCGCGTGGTCGGCTGCACGCGAGGCCTCGACGGCGCGCCCCGTGTAGAGGTGCCACTCGGCGCGCACCCACGCCGTGCGCAGGACCGGCCGGCCGGTGCACACCCACCCGTCGCCCGGTGCGATGTCGTCGGCGACCTCCTCGGCGCGCGTGAGGAGCCGATCGGACCCGGCGAGATCACCGGTCCCCAGTCGATCGGCGGCGAGACCCGTGAGGGCGTCGACGAGGGCGGCTCCGCGGCCGCACCCGGCCGGCGCGGCGACAGCGAGCACCGCAGCCGCGCCGTCGTCGACCAGTGCTCGGCGGTGACCGCCCGCCTGACGTCGGTGGGAGGCGATCGCGCAGCGCGCCGCGGACCGCAGCGCGGTGTCCGCCTCCCCGCGGTCGGGGAGGGGCAGACGTCGCAGGTCGGCGGCCGCCCGGGCGTATCGACCCTGCGCCGCGAGCGCGATCGCGCGGAGCAGCACGTCCTGAGGATCCCGCGCCGAGAACACCACCGTCGGATCGTCAACATTTCGACCCGGCAATTCGCCAAATGCGACTTCGTGCATCTGCACCGACCCCATCGGCGTCCAACTTTCCTCAATTAGCCAGAATTTAACCTGCCCGACACATCATTTTCTGACCCGGAACGTCACCTGCGCGTCACGTGGTCATGTCCGGGATGTGTCGTGAGTGCCCTCGCGCGATGTCGTCGTATCCGGCGTCGCGGGCTCCGGCCCGCCCGCCAGAGCTGGGCGAAATGGCAGGTGGCCGCACCATTCTCACCGGATCACCACCGTCCGTGTCCGCCGTTCGACGGACGCATTCGCATCGGAATTCGGGGAAACGCACAGTTAACACTGCCCCGACGTTTGCGTATTTCCGGTCGCTCTGAGGCTTTGTTGACTCGTTTTCCGGCGCTGTCCTACCGTGATCCCCGACGGGCGGGACAACGTGGTTCCCGATCCCGACGCTCGTTTCTTCGGAGCAGGTTTGCGACGCCGACCGCGGTGCACACCGACCTCCCGGCATCTCAAGGAGATCCCATGCCTCAGCCCAATCACCTCCCCGGTCCGAACGCCGACATCTGGGACTGGCAGATGAAGGGATTGTGCCGCGGGGTGGACTCGTCGATGTTCTTCCACCCCGACGGCGAGCGGGGTCGCGCGCGGGCACACCGTGAGCGCCGCGCCAAGGAACTGTGCAACGCCTGCCCGGTCATCGCGCAGTGCCGCGAGCACGCCCTCGCCGTCGCCGAGCCGTACGGCATCTGGGGCGGACTGTCGGAGTCCGAGCGCGGGATGCTGATGAAGCGCGGCGTCGGACGCCGGATGGCCGGCTGAGGTCGTCTCCGCCCTGATCGCGGATCAGGCCCACACATACGAGAAGGGGCACCCGGGAGATCCCCGGGTGCCCCTTTCGTGTCGTGCGAGGTCGGTCAGTGCGCGTGACCGTGGTGCCCGCCCGCCGCGGCGGCCTCCGACGGCTTGTCGGTGACAGCGCTCTCCGTGGTGAGCACCATGCGGCCGACGGACGCGGCGTTGACGACGGCCGACCGGGTGACCTTGACCGGGTCGACGACGCCCTGCGCGAGCAGGTCGCCGTACTCCAGCGTCGCGGCGTTGAAGCCGTGGCCGCGCTCGGCGGCGGCGACCTTCGCGGTGACGACCGCACCGTCGACGCCGGCGTTGGTCGCGATCCAGTGCAGCGGCGCGCGGACGGCCTGCCGGACCACCGCGACACCGATGGCCTCGTCACCCGACAGCGACGCCTCGAGCTCGTCGAGCACGCTCGACGCCTGCACGATGGCCGACCCGCCACCGGGGATCACACCCTCCTCGACGGCCGCCTTCGCCGCGGCGACGGCGTCCTCGACGCGGTGCTTGCGCTCCTTGAGGGCGGTCTCGGTGGCCGCACCGACCCGGATCACCGCGACGCCACCGGCCAGCTTCGCCAGCCGCTCGGACAGCTTCTCGCGGTCCCAGTCGGAGTCGCTGGCCTCGATCTCCCGGCGCAGCTGGTCCGAGCGCGCCGCGATGGCCTCCGAGGTGCCCGCACCGTCGACGATGGTGGTCGAGTCCTTCGTGACCACGACGCGGCGGACGGTGCCCAGCAGGTCGAGACCGGCGTCGGCCAGGCTGAGGCCGATGTCGGAGCTGATGACCGTGGCGTCGGTGACGACGGCGAGGTCCTCGAGGAACGCCTTGCGACGGTCACCGAAGAACGGCGCCTTCACCGCGACGACGCGCAGCGTCTTGCGGATCGAGTTGACGACCAGCGTCGACAGCGGCTCGCCCTCGACGTCCTCGGCGATGACGAGGAGCGGCGTGCCTGCCTCGGCGACCTTCTCCAGCAGCGGCAAAAAGTCGGGCAGGGAGCTGATCTTGTCGCGGTACAGCAGGACGCGGGCGTCCTCGAGCACGGCCTCCTGGGCGTCGACGTCGGTGACGAAGTACGGCGAGAGGAAGCCCTTGTCGAACTGCACGCCCTCGGTGATCTCGAGGTCCGTCGACAGGCCGGAGCCCTCCTCGACGGTGACGACGCCGTCGGCGCCGACGGTCGCCATCGCCCGGCCGACCATCTCGCCGACCTCGGGGTCGCGGGACGACACGGTCGCGACCTGACCGATCGCCTCGGCACCCTCCACCGGGGTGGCCGCGGCGAGCAGCGCGTCCGACAGCGCGTCGGCGGCCTTGCCGATGCCCGCGCCGAGGGCGATCGGGTTCGCGCCCGCCGCCACGTTGCGCAGGCCCGCACGGACGATGGCCTGCGCGAGGACGGTGGCGGTGGTGGTGCCGTCACCGGCGACGTCGTTGGTCTTGGTGGCGACCGACTTGACGAGCTGGGCGCCGAGATCCTCGAAGGGGTCGGACAGGTCGATCTCGCGGGCGATGGACACGCCGTCGTTGGTGACGGTCGGTCCGCCGAACGCCTTGGCGAGCACCACATGCCGCCCGCGGGGGCCGAGGGTCACCTTGACCGCGTCGGCGAGCTTGTCGACGCCGCGCTCGAGTGCGCGCCGGGCGTCGTCGGAGAATTCGAGTTGCTTGGCCATGAAGCGTCTCCTGGGGTCGGAGGAACGAGTCCGCCCCGGTGCCTGAGATCAGGACCGGGGCGGAACGTATGAGGTCTTACTTGCCGACGACCGCGAGGACGTCGCGCGCCGACAGGATCAGGTACTCCTCACCGGCGTACTTGATCTCGGTGCCGCCGTACTTGGAGTAGATGACGGTGTCACCCTCCTTGACGTCGACCGGGACACGGTTGCCCTGCTCGGTGACCCGACCCTCGCCGACGGCGATGACGGTGCCCTCCTGGGGCTTCTCCTTGGCCGTGTCGGGGATGACCAGACCGGAGGCGGTCGTCGTCTCGGCCTCGTTGGCCTGGACGAGGATCTTGTCCTCGAGCGGCTTGATGTTCACGCTCGCCACGATGTGAGCCCTCCACTTTCAGCAGTCACGGGCAGGCGTCCTGCCTGACCCGGTTGTCGATGAGTTCCACGCATGTGGCTCCGCGCTCGGTCCCGTCGTCGCGGGTGCCGGAACCGCACTCGGTGCCGATTGGCACTCTATACACGCGAGTGCCAGCACTCAAGTGGTCGAGAGTGCCAGCACCCGCGTGTCCGACGAAGTCGCTCAGCTCGCCGCGACGGCCTCCCGGCGACGACGCCTCACCGCGATGAGCACGACGCTGTAGACCATCGCCACGACCGACAGACCGGAGATCACCATGATCGCCGTGTCGACGCCACCGGGCAGGGCGCCCGGCGCGACCGTCGCCCGCGAACTGGTGACGATGGCCGTGACGACCGCGAGCATGATGGCCCCGCCCACCTGCACCGACGTGTTCACCAGACCGGAGGCGAGGCCCTGCTCGTGGTCGGCCACACCCGACGTCGCCTGCGCGTTGACGGCCGGGAAGCACAGGGCGAACCCGACGCCGAGCAGGACGATCGTCGGCAACAGGAACTGCGCGTAGCCCTGCCCGGGCTCGGTGCGCAGGAACAGCAGGTACCCCGCGACGAACGCCGTCAACCCCACCGCGATGAGCACGGGCGTGCCGATGCGGGCCAGCACCCGGTCCATGCCCGTCGCGCTGATGGCGACCAGCAGCCCGGCGGGCAGGAAGCCGAGCGCCATCGCGATCGGCGACCACCCGAGGGTGTTCTGCAGGTAGATGGTCACCAGGAACTGGAAGGCGACGTATCCGCCGAACATCGCGGCCGCGGCGACGTTGGCGTGCACCAGCGTCGTCGACCGCAGGATCCCCAGTCGCAGCAGTGGGCTGCCGTGACGGCGTTCCACGATCACGAACGTGCCGAACAGCGCCGCGGCGACGGCGAACAGCACGATCGTCTGCGTGCTCGTCCACCCCGACGTCGGGGCCTGGACGACCGCGTAGACCAGCGCGAGCAGCGCTCCGGTGCTCGTCAGCGCACCGGCCAGATCGAACTGGGCGAAGCGGACCGGGGTGCGCTGCGAGCGCGGGATCACCCGCATGCCGGCGACGAGGAGCGCGGCCGCGATCGGCCCGGGGAAGAGCAGCGTGGCCTGCCACGAGACCTCGGTGAGCAGTCCACCGAACACCAGGCCCAGCGAGAACCCGCTGGCGCCGCAGACGGTGTAGATGCTCAGCGCCCGGTTGCGGGCCGGGCCCTCCGCGAACGTCGTTGTGATGATCGACAGGCCGGCCGGGACGGTGAACGCCGCGGCGATGCCCTTGAGGAAGCGCAGCGCGACGATGGCCTCGTCGACCTGCACCACCGCGCTCACGACCGACGCCGTGGCGAAGACCGCGAGCGCCCAGAGGAACACCCGCCGACGTCCGAAGAGGTCACTGGCCCGGCCACCGAGCAGCAGGAACCCGCCGTAGCCCAGGACGTATCCCGAGACGATCCACTGCAGCTGCGACTGCGTCATGGAGAGGTCGGCGCCGATCGACGGCAGGGCGACGCCCACCATCGAGACGTCCAGGCCGTCGAGGAACAGGACCCCGGCCAGCACCACCAGCAGGATCCAGGTCCGGGTCGCCCATCCCCCGGCGGTCGTGACCGTCATGTGTGCCGGCGTCGCACCGGCCCCCTGCGGTGGTGGTCCGTCCTGTGGTGCGTCTTCTCGTCGTGTCACCGCGTGTCGGTCCCGCGCCTTCCGAGCGACGGTGTCGTCCACCGCGTCGACGGTCGGCCAGGGCTCCCCCGGGCGGATGTCCTCGAGTCTCACTGTCATGCGGAGGACTATATGCACACGCATTCAATGTGTCTACAAATAATCTGTCTGCAACCAATGCAGGAACATGAGGTACGATGCGGCCATGACCGCAGATGTGTCCGCGTCGACGATGACGACGACGCCGTGCGCCGACGACCGGCTGGCCGCCGCCTGGCAGCAGCTCTCCGTCCGATACCACCGGGTGTCGTGCGAGATCGATCGCACGCTGCAGGCCGCGCACGGACTCACCGGCAGCGAGTTCGAGGTCCTCGAGCTGCTCGCCGCCGCGGACGACCACTCGCTCCGGATGAGTGAGCTCGCCGCCCAGGTGCACCTGAGTCAGAGCGCCCTGTCGCGGCTGGTCGCCGGACTGGAGAAGGACGGGCTCGCCCAGCGGTCGATGTGTGCGGCCGACCGACGGTCGGTGTTCACCGGTCTCACCGACACCGGCCTGGCCCGGTACGAGGCGGCCAAGCCGGCCCACCGAGCGGTGCTGCGGGCGACCGCCGTCGACTCCGACGGTCGCACCCTGTGCGGCGCAACCGATCTGACGGACTGAGCGCGGCTACCGGTAGGCGCTGATCTGGACCGACATCCCGGGGTCGGTCGCGACCGACAGCGCCGACGGCGGGGTTCCGCCTCCGATGACATGGGCGCCCAGCGTCGCGATCATGACGCCGTTGTCGGTGCACAGGCGCGGCCGCGGGACGCGCAGGGTGACACCCGCCGCGGCACATCGCTCTTCGGCCAGTGACCGGATGCGGGAGTTGGCCGTCGCTCCCCCGCCGAGCACCAGTGTGTCCACGTCGAGGTCCTCGCACGCCCGCATCGCCTTGAGGGTGAGCACGTCGGCGACGGACTCCTGGAACGACGCGGCGACGTCCGCCACGGGGACGGGATCACCTGCACGAGTGCATTTCTCGACGAAGCGCGCCACGGCGGTCTTCACCCCGCTGAACGAGAAGTCGTAGCGGGCGTCGCGCGGGCCGGTCATGCCGCGCGGGAACGCGATCGCAGCCGGGTCGCCGTCACGGGCGGCGGCGTCGAGCGCGGGTCCGCCCGGATACCCGAGGTCGAGAAGGCGGGCCACCTTGTCGAACGCCTCGCCCGCGGCGTCGTCGACGGTCGTGCCCAGCTCGGCGATGGGTGACCCGAGGTCGTCGACCCGCAGGAGGTGGGTGTGTCCGCCGGACACCAACAGGGCCACGCACGGTGGCATGGGACCGTGTTCGAGGGTGTCGACGGCGACGTGCCCGCCGAGGTGGTTCAGCGCGTACAGCGGCACATCCCAGGCCGCCGCATACGCTTTCGCGGCCGAGACCCCGACCAGCAACGCCCCGGCCAGCCCGGGACCGATCGTGACGCACACCGCGTCGGGCCGGTCGATGCCCGCGGTCTCGCGGGCGCGTCGCATGGTCGGGACGATCGCCTCGAGGTGCGCGCGGGATGCGACCTCGGGCACGACGCCGCCGAATCGCGCGTGCTCGTCGACGCTGGAGGCGACCTCGTCGGCGAGCATGGTGACGGTGCCGTCGTCGGCGAGGTCGACGATGCCGACTCCGGTCTCGTCGCAGGAGCTCTCGATGCCCATGACGATCATCGGGCGGCCTCCTCGACGGCGCCGAGCGGCGGGCGACGCATCGTGTAGGCGTCGGCGCCGAGCGGTTGGTAGTAGCCCTTGCGCACCCCGAGTCGGATGAAACCGACCGACTCGTAGAGCGCGATGGCGGGGTCGTTGTCGGTCCGGACCTCGAGAAACGTCTCCGCCTGCTTGTCGTCGGCGACGTCGAGGAGTGAGCGCAGCAGCGCCCGACCGACACCCGATCCGCGGTGTGACGGATCGACCGCGATGGTGTGGATCTCGCACTCGTACCCACCGATCCGGCCGAGGACGCTGATGCCCGCGTATCCGACGAGGACGTCGTCCGCGTCGCGCACACCGAGATACCGGTTGGTGGGTGCACCGATCTCGGCGACGAACGCCTCGACGGGCCAGGGGGATTCGTCGGCGAAGATCGCACGCTCCATCTCGGCGCAGCGGGGTGCGTCGTCGACGGTCAGGGGTTCGACGGTGGTCACGGCCGCGCCCGCTCGACGGCGTCGGGGCGGCGGAGGTACAGCGGTACGAGGGGTTCCGGCGCCTGGTCGGCGGCGAGGGCCTCCCGGGCGGCGGCCACGAGACCGGTGACCGTGGGTGCCTCGGTGTCCGGGTGCGCGGTGAGACCCAGCAGCGCCGCGTGATCGGGCGATCCGACGACGGTGTCGGGCCCGTCGAGGTCCGCGGCGAGTGATGCCGGCGCCTGCACCGCCGGACCGTCGGTCCGGATGCCGTCGGTGTATCGAGCCCAGTAGATCTCGCGACGGCGGGCGTCGGTGACGGCGAGCGCGGTGCCGCGCAGGGCCGCATCGCAACCGGCGACGATGGCGTCGAGCGAACAGACCCCGACTGCGCGCAGGTCCAGGGCGTCGGCGAAGGCGGCGGCGCTGGCCATGCCGACGCGCAGCCCGGTGAACGGTCCGGGTCCGCACCCGACGACGACGGCGTGGAGCTCTGACCGGGCGACGTCGGCCTCGGCGAGGCAGTCGACGACCAGCCCGCTCAGGACCTCGGCGTGCCCACGGGCGGTCGGGACCCGACGCTCGGCGAGGGTCGTCTCGGTGTCGTCGAGCCGCCCGACACCGACGACGAGGATCGGGGTCGCGGTGTCGATGGCCAGGACGAGCACGGTGACCCAGGGTAGTCGGGACCGGCACCCCACCCCGAATCCCGCGTCCCCGGCGTCGAGTGGGATCAGGCGTCGGCGGTGGCGTCGATCCACTCCCAGGTGGCGGTGCGCTCGTCGGTGTCGTCGCCGCGGCGGAGGCGGATCAGCAGGTGGCGGTCCGCGAGACGTTCGACGACACCGGCTCCCCACTCGACGACCACGACGCGCTCGGTCAGGTCGGTGTCGAGGTCGAGGGCGTCGAGATCGGCCAGGACATCGCCCCCCGTCGACCCGAGCCGATAGGCGTCGACGTGCACCATGCCGACCCCGCCGGGACGTCCGGGCCGGTGGTCGCGAGCCATGATGAACGTCGGCGAGCTGATCCGGCCGTCGACGCCGAGTCCGGCCCCGATCCCCCGCGCCAGCGCGGTCTTGCCCGCCCCGAGTGGCCCGTCGAGGACGACGAGGTCCCCGGCCCTCAGCCCGGCCCCGAGTTCGGCCCCGAGCGCCTCGGTGTCGGCGACGGTCGGCAGGAGGCGGTGGTGGACGGACTCGTCCACCGGTTCACCGGGATCGTTCATCGGTTCACGCTGTGGGCGACGAGCCGTTCGATCGCGTCGGACACGGCCCGCGGGTTCTCCATCGGGACGAGGTGCCCGCAGTCCGGGATGCCGACGAGGTCACAGTCGCCCAGCGCGCCATGCAGCTCGACGGAGCGCGCGAGCGGCGTGATGCGGTCCTCGTAGCCGCACGCGACCATCGTCGGCACACGGCTGAGCGTGGCGAGACCCGCTGTCTCGTCGTGGGTCTCGAGTGCCCGCAGGAAGTGCACGACGGTGTCGACGGGGGTGTCGTGGATCATCGACGACGCGAAGGCGCTCAACGACGGTGAGTGGAAGGTCGACCCGAAACTCGCCGCCGTCAGCACCGGCGCGACGAGCGCCTTCGTCGCCCCGCGTCCGGTCTGGACCGTCTTCGGCGCACGCCGGACGGAGAACCGCACGGCGTTCAACAACGGGTTGCGCAGTCCCTCCCCGACACCCATGTCGGCGATCCCGCGGGCCGCCGTCGCGACGAGCCCGGCCGCGATGACCTTCTCGCCGAACAGGTCCGGCTCGCGCGCGGCCAGCGCCATGAGCGCCATCCCGCCCATCGAGTGACCCACCACGACGACGGGCCCGTCCGGGGCGACCGCGCGGATGACCGCGGCCGTGTCCGCACCGGCCTGCGGGATGGTCAGCGTCTCCGCCGGCGCCTCGCCCGACTCGCCATGACCGCGGTGGTCGAAGAAGACCAGACGCACGTTGTCGCCCCAGGCCTGCTGCAGGTGCACACGCTGGAAGTGCCAGCTCGACATGCGCAGCGAGAACCCGTGCACGAACACCACCGAGATCGGTGCGTCGGCGGGCCCGACCTCCCGGACCGCCAGGGGCACACCGTCGTCGGCGATGACGATGCTGGCGCGGTCGTCGTAGACGGCGTCGAAGTCGACGCCGGCGTTCGGGTCCTCCCGCGAGGACCGCCGCGTCAGGTCGCGTGCGATCCCGCCGATAGCGACGGCGCCGAGCGTGGCGACGCCCGCGGCACCGGCCAGGACGCCGATGCGGCGCTGCCGGTCGGGGCTCACCGGGCGACCACCCGCGAGTCGACGTGTCGACGCACCGCACGACCGCGGATCCCGGACACGATCTCGTAGTCGATGGTCCCGATCGTGTCGGCCCACTCCGTCGCCGTCGGGCCGCCATCGGCACCCGGGCCGAACAGCACAGCCCGGTCGCCGGGCCGCACGTCGGTGTCCGGGCCGAGGTCGACGATCATCTGGTCCATGCACACGCGCCCCACACCGGGCACGATGCTGCCGTTCACGCCGACACGCAACCGGTTCGACAGCAACCGGGGCACCCCGTCGGCGT
This sequence comes from Gordonia paraffinivorans, assembly GCA_036946345.1. Taxonomy (GTDB): domain Bacteria; phylum Actinomycetota; class Actinomycetes; order Mycobacteriales; family Mycobacteriaceae; genus Williamsia_A; species Williamsia_A paraffinivorans_A. The sequence continues at coordinate 17,221 of JAQIJH010000039.1, forward strand.
ATCCGGCGGGCAGCAGCCCGAGGGTCGTGTCGCGGGGCGCGACCCACGTGTGGCCGTAGGAGACGCCCTGTCCGGCGGCCACCCGCTTGACCGCCGACACCTCGGCGGTGAGCGTCATCGCGGGGATCAGGCCGAAGTCACCGTGATCGGAGGCGAGTGGCGAGAAGCCGTAGATCGCGATCCCGGCGCGTACCATGTCGCGGGACAGGTCCGGACGGGTGAGTGCCGCAGCGCTGTTGGAGACATGCACGACCTCCGGCGGCGCACCGGCCGCGGTCAGTTCCGCGACGCACGCGTCGAGACGGGCCGCCTGATCCTCGTTGAGCGGGTGGTCGGGGATGTCCCCGTGCGCGAGGTGACACATCGCCGTCCCGAGCACGACGACCCCGTCGGCGACGGCGCGGACGAGAGCGTCCCGCACCTCCGGCCACTCGTGGATCCCGACGCCGTTACGGCCGAGACCGGTGTCGATCTTCACCCCCGCGCGCACCGTGCGTCCCGATCGACGGGCGACCTCGAACAGCGACTCGAGTTGCGGCAGCGAGGAGACGACGATCTCGACGTCCGCGTCGACGGCGGGGGTGAAATCCGTCGAGGGGGTGTGCAGCCAGGCGATGAGCGGCGCCGTGATGCCCCCGGCACGGACGGCGAGCGCCTCGGCGACGGTCGCGACCCCGAGCGCGACCGCACCGGCGTCGAGGGCGGCGCGTCCCACCTCGACCGCACCGTGGCCGTAGCCGTCGGCCTTGACCACGGCGAGCACCGGCGCCCCGGCCCGCCGCGACACCACCTCGACGTTGTGGGCGATGGCCGCCAGGTCGACACAGGCGTCGAGGGCGGCGGTCACCGATGCCTCGATCCGACGGCGGCGGAACGGATCCCGCGGATGGCCGACGGGACCGCGGCCAGCAGATCGGATGCACCGATCGGCGCACCGGGACCGTCGACGTCGGCGCCCGGCACCCCGCGGGCGGCCAGGGCCGCGGCCCGCGCGTGCACCCGCGCGGCGGCGGCCGCTGCGACGCGGGGCGCGAGTCCCGACGCCAGGAGGGCACCGGCGATCCCCGACAGCACGTCACCCGCACCCGCGGTCGCCGCCCACGACGAACCGGCATCGTTCGCGATCACCGGCCCGGCGGCGTCGGCGACGAGGGTGATCCTGCCCTTGAGCAGCACGGTCACCCCGAGGTCGGCGGCGAGATCGGTGGCGGCAGCGACACGGTCGGCGCCGACGTCGTGTCCGGCGAGGCGCGCGAACTCACCGGCGTGCGGGGTGAGAAGGGTGGGGGCCGACCGGTCGACGAGCCAGTCGCGGTGGCGGGACAGCACGGTCAGGCCGTCGGCGTCGACGAGGACGGGGACGTCGGTGGCGAGGATGCGCCGCACAAGGTCCTCGGCGGTGTCGTCGGTCCCGGCGCCCGGGCCCACGACCCATGCCTGCACCCGACCGGCCGCGTCGAGATCGGGCGCGGCGACGATCTCGGGATGCCGCGCCACGACCTGGTCGTGGGCCGATCCGACGTAGCGGACCATCCCCGACGTCGCGGCGACGGCGGCGCTGCTGCACAGCACGGCCGCGCCGGGATACCGGTCGGACCCGGCGATCACCCCGACCACGCCCTGGGTGTACTTGTCGTCCGACGGCCCCGGGATCGGCCACTCCTGGGCGACGTCGGCGTCGGACAGCGTGACGAGTTCCGCAGCGCCCGGGTCGATCCCGATGTCGACGACCTCGACCCGCCCGCACTGCGGGGCCGCGAGCACATGTGCGCGCCGCAGCGCGCCGAACGTGACGGTGACCGCGGCGTGCACCGCGGGCGCGTTGACGACCCCGGTGTCGGCGTCCACACCCGACGGCAGGTCGACCGCGACGATCGGTGCCCGGACCCGGCCGAACACCTGGGCGGCCGCGGGACGCAGCGGTCCCGTCCCGCCGAGCCCGACGACACCGTCGACCACCAGGTCGAGATCGGTGGGGAGCGAGGTCGCCCATCGGCCACCGGCGGCGTCGAACGCCTCCGACCCACCGGCGTGGACACGGTCGGGGGCGAGCGCGAGCGCGACGACGAACACCCCGCGCCGGGCCAACCGCGCCCCCGCGTGCAACGCGTCGCCGCCGTTGTCACCGGAACCGACGACGATGCCGACCCGGGTGCCGTAGACGGCCCCGCGGCGTGCGCGGAGTTCGTTCAGCAGCACCGCGGCCAGACCGCCCGAGGCGCGGCGCATCAACACCCCGTCGGTCAGCAGGGATCCGGTCGCCTCCTCGGCGGCGCGGATCGCCGACACCGTGTGGTGGCCCTGCATGGGCTATTCGACCGTGACGGACTTGGCGAGGTTGCGGGGCTTGTCGACGTCGTAGCCCCGCGCCTGTGCCACGGCCGCGGCGAAGACCTGCAGCGGCACCGTCGAGACGAGCGGCTGCAGGAGGGTGGTCGTCGCGGGGATCTCCACGAGGTGGTCGGCGAACTCGGCGGCGACGGTGTCGCCTTCCTCGGCGATGACGATGGTGCGGGCACCGCGGGCCTGGATCTCGCGGATGTTGCTCACCATCTTCGAGTGCAGGAGCGGCCGGCCCTGCTGGGACGGCATGACGACGATCACCGGGACGCCGTCCTCGATGAGCGCGATGGGTCCGTGCTTGAGCTCGCCGGCGGCGAACCCCTCGGCGTGCATGTACGCCAGTTCCTTGAGCTTCAGCGCGCCCTCGAGCGCGACCGGGTAGCCGACGTGACGACCGAGGAACAGCACGGTGCGGCTGTCGGCGAGTCCGCGGGCCAGCTCACGGACCGGTTCCACGGTGGTGAGGACCTTGTCCACGGCCTCGGGCATCCGCTCGAGCTCGCGGAACTCGCGGGCCACCTCGTCGGGGTACTTGGTCCCGCGGGCCTGGGCCAACGCGAGTCCCACCAGGTAGGCCGCGGCGATCTGCGCGAGGAAACACTTGGTCGACGCGACGCCGATCTCCGGTCCGGCGTGGGTGTAGAGCACCGCGTCGGACTCGCGGGGGATCTGCGCACCGTTGGTGTTGCAGATCGCGAGCACGCGCGCCTTCTGCTCCTTGGCGTGGCGCACCGCCTCGAGCGTGTCGGCGGTCTCCCCCGACTGCGAGATCGCCACCACCAGCGTCGACCGGTCGAGCACGGGGTCGCGGTAGCGGAACTCGCTGGCCAGCTCCACCTCGACGGGCAGACGCGTCCAGTGCTCGATCGCGTACTTCGCCAACAGACCCGCGTGATAGGCGGTGCCACAGGCGACGACGAACACCTTGTCGGTGTCGCGGAGGTCCTGGTCGGTGATGCGCTGCTCGTCGAGGATCACGCGACCGTTCTCGAAGTGACCGACGAGGGTGTCGGCGAGGGCCTGCGGTTGCTCGGCGATCTCCTTGAGCATGAAGTAGTCGTGGCCGCCCTTCTCGGCGGCGGCGAGATCCCAGTCGATGTGGAACGGCGTGCCCGTCCGCGGGGAACCGTCGAACCCGGTGATGGTGTAGCCGTCCGCGGTGATGACGACGACCTCGTCGTGACCGAGCTCCACCGCGTCCCGGGTGTGGTCGATGAAGGCGGCGACGTCGGACCCGACGAACATCTCGCCGTCGCCGACGCCCACCACCAGCGGCGTCGACCGGCGGGCGGCGACGATGGTGTCCGGGTGGTCGGAGTGCGTGAACACGAGCGTGAACGCACCCTCGAGACGGGCGAGCACCGCGTACGCGGAGGCCACGAAGTCCCCGGCGTGCGTCCCCGACGAGTACTCGAGGTCGAGCAGGTGGACCGCCACCTCGGTGTCGGTGTCGGAGCTGAACTCGACGCCCGCGGCCTCCACCTCGGCACGCAGCGGCGCGTAGTTCTCGATGATGCCGTTGTGCACGACCGCGACCCGGCCGTCGCGCGACCGGTGCGGGTGGGCGTTGCGGTCCGTGGGGCGGCCGTGCGTCGCCCAGCGGGTGTGCCCCATGCCGGTGGTCCCGGCGAAGGCCTCACGCCCGACGGTCGCGAGTTGCTTGTCGAGGTTCTCCAGGCGCCCGGCCCGCTTCTCCACCGCGGTGCCGCCGTGCCCGTCGAGGATGGCCACCCCCGCGGAGTCGTAGCCGCGGTACTCCATCCGGCGCAGCGCCTCGACGACGATCTCCAGCGCATCGCGCCGACCGACGTATCCGACGATTCCACACATTCGTGACAGGGTACTGCGACGGCCCATACGCTCGCGAAACCGTGTCGGGCGCCGTCGCGTGACCCGCAGCACGCCGCCTGTCATAGGGTCGTGGCGTGGCCTCGGTGAAGAAGCTCGTCTCCCAGTTGTCCCGACGCGGCCCGCACCGCGTCCTACGGGGCGACATGGCCGTCGTCGGACTGCCCGGCATCGTCTACACCCCCGAAGCGGGTTCCGACCTGCCCGGCATCGCGTTCGGGCACGGGTGGATCACCCACAGCAGGCAGTACATCGGCACCCTCGAGCATCTCGCGTCCTGGGGCATCGTCGTCGCCGTCCCGGACACCGAGCGTGGTCCGCTGGCGTCGGACCGGGCCCTCGCAGCCGACCTGCGGACCGCGCTGGAGGTGATCTCGTCGGTCCGGCTGGGTCCGGGCCGCATCACGGTGCACCCCGAGCGCCTCGGACTGGCCGGTCACGGGCTCGGCGCCTCCGCTGCCGTCCTCGCGGCGGGCGACGACGAGCGCGCCCGGTCGCTGGCGGCCCTGTTCCCCGCGCCCACGTCGCCCGCCGTGCTCCCCGCGGCGCACCGTGCCCGCGTCCCCGCGCTGGTGCTGGCCGCGCCCGGCGACCTCGACGGCGTCACGTCGAATGCGCTCGCCATCCGACGATCGCTGCAGGGCGACCAGGTCGCGCTGCGCACCGTCCCGAAGGCGTCGAACAGGGGACTCGTCGAGGGGTTCAGCATCCGGAAGCGTCTCGGCGACGACTCCGACCAGAAGAAGACCCAACGCGCCACCCGCGCCGCGCTCGCCGGCTTCCTCCTCGCCACGCTCGGCGACCCGGGGCGACGCCGTGACGTACAGGGCGACGCGACCTACGCGGCCTTCGCGGACCCGTCGCAGGACATCGGCAAGCTCGTCACCGTCGACCCGGAGACCGTCGAGGACCCCGAGGTCGACCAGCTCACCCGCCTGCTGCGTCGCTGAACGCGGCGATCTCGGCCGGACCCAGCACCGGTCGGCGGTCGTCGTCACCGTCTCCACGCCCGCGGTCGTCGTCCGCATCGGCATCGCGCCAGTCGTCGGCAGCGGCGTCGCGCACCGCGCGGTGCCGCTGATCCACCGACCGCAGCGTCGTCACCGCACGCGCCACGATCGCCTCGATCTGGTCCGCCGGGTTCATCGTCGCCCCGCCGACGTCATCGGTCCCCCGCGAGCGCGAGCCCACCGCCGTCGTCGGGATCGGGGGACGCCGCCGGCCCGGATCGGGTGACGGCGGCCGGCGCCTCGTGCTGCTCGGGCGACGTGCCGGGTGCCGCCGGCTCGACGCGGGGTGGCGCCGAGGGCTCGGGAGGACCGGTGCGCTCGACCGGCGGGGGTTCGGGTGCAGGCACGTTCTCGACGACCGACGGGGCGGCCGGCTCGTCGTCGTACCGGAGGTTGAGCTGCGGGCGGCCACCGGCGGCGGGCGCACCCCGATTCGTGGTGGCCTCCGGCACGGGCGTCTGATCCTGCGCCACCCGATCCGGTCGCTGCGGGACGTGCTCCACGGGCGGCGACACCGGCGGCGGCGACACCGGGGACGCCGGCTCCGGCGCCTGCGTGTCGAGGGCTGTGTCGACCACGTGCGCGACCACGCCCGCCGCGCCGACGGCGGCCATGCCGACCGCGCCTGCGGCCGCCGCGCCGGCCCCGGCCAGCGCGCCCACCACCCCGGTCACGTCCACCGTCGGACGGGGCCGCAGGCCGACATCGGTGCGGGTGGAGGTCGACTGCGGCGGGTCGGCCAGTCGGCCGGTGGTGTCGGCGAGCACGGTGAGGACCTCGGTGATCGCGGACTCGGTGACGGTCATCGCGGTCTCGACCGTCGCCACGGTCGCCTCCAGCATCGCGGCGACGACGGCGCGGTTCGTCTCCAGGTCGAGCCCGGTGAGCTCGGCGATCGCCCGGCCGGCGAGCACGAGGCCGGGGACGGCGGCAAGGGTGGTGTGCAGCGCCGACCGAAGGTCGGCGACCCCCCGCGCTGCTGCCGACGTCGCCTCGGCCGCGGAGCGCAGCCGGTGGCCGGCCTCGTCACAGGACCGGTGGACGTCGGCGACCGCCGAGTGGGCGCGGTGTCCGGCCACACCGTGCCACGCAGCGGGCAGCCCGTCGGCGAGGTCCCCGATCCCCGCAGCCACCTCGACGACCTGATCGGTGACAGATCGCAGACGTCGGGCGTCGGCGGTCAGCGCGTCGAGGTCGATGTCGTCGATCGCGGCGAGCCGGTCCGACCACGCCTGCGGGGGCGGCAGTGTCACCCCGACCTCGCGGGCGATCGGTGCGAGGGCCGTGACGAACGCGACGACCGATGCCGTCACCGCTGCTCCCCGAGGGCTCGCGCGACCGCTCGGGCGGTGTCCGCGTCCTGGGTGGTGGTGGTCCCGACAGCGGCGACGAGAGCGTCGGCGACGGACGCGGCGCGATCGGCCAGGCCGGTGAGGAGGTCTGCCACCGACCCGACTCCGACAGCGTGTCGCGTCAGGACGTCGGCCCATGCGGGTGCCGACGGCCTCGGGGCGGGGATGGCCGCGGTGGACCGGGCGGCGGCGTGCAGGCGGTCGGCCGCGACGGCGAGATCGCGCGCGAGCACACCGACCCGCGTGGTGTCGATCTCCATCCGCGCGCCCATCACGCCTCCCCTGTCCGCACCGCGGCCGGCCGGCCGGCCGCGTCCGGTGTCGCCACCGCGTCTCATGCGTTGGACGCAGCCGGCACCGGTCCGGTTCCGGTGCGGGTCAGGATAGCGCCGCGCCGGTCATCCGTTCAGCAGGCCGTGGGCGTGGACCGCGTCGAGCAGTGCCCGTGGCCGATCCGGGATCGGATCGGGCGCGACCAGCGCGAACCGGCAGCCCAGTGCCCGCGCGCCACCGTCCGCCTCTTCGCTGTCACCGACCATGAGCGCCCGCCCGGCGGGCACCCCGAGGCCGTCGAGCGCGGCGGTGAAGATCCCTGCGGTCGGCTTGATGCGTCCGACCTCGTGCGAGAGCGCCCACGCCCCGACGAGCCCGTCGAGATCGAACCGGGCCAGCACGCGACGCAGGTCGAAGGCGATGTTGCTGACGATCCCGATGCCGACACCGGCCGCGTGCAGACGGGTCAGCACCTCGACGGTGTCGGGGTAGGGATCCCACGACTCCGGGTCCAGGACGCGCTCGTACAGCGATTCGGCGTGGCCGGGGACCGTCAGTCCGCTCGACCGGAGCACGGCGAGGTACGCGCGGCGGTGCAGCTCGGGGTCGAGGTCGCGACGTTCCCAGGCGGCGACGTCGTCGGGGCCGAGGTCGGCCGGGATCCCGGTGGGCGCGGTCATGCGCCGGATGAGCTCGGCCTGCAACTCCCCGTGGATCGGCGCACCGTCCTCGTCGTGGAGGTCGGCGAACCACTCGGCGCGTTCGGTGAACCGGAACAGCGTGCCGGAGAAGTCGAACAGAACCGCGTCGACCGGCCGGGTCGCGACGGCCGCGTCGGCGGTCATCGGCCCACCGCGCCGACGACCTCGGCGATCCGTCCGGCGACCTGCTGGGCGTGCGTCTGCGTCGACGCCTCGACCATGACACGAACCAGTTGCTCGGTTCCCGAGGGCCGCAACAGGACTCGCCCACCGTCACCCAGCTCCGCCTCGGCCCCGGTGACGGCCTCGCGGACGGCGACGGCCTGCGCCACGGAGTGCTTGTCGACGACGGGGACGTTGATGAGCACCTGCGGCAGCGTCGTGACCACCGACGCGAGGTCGGCCAGGGTGCGACCGGTGGCGGTCATCCGCGACATGAGCAGCAGCGCGGTGAGGATGCCGTCACCGGTGGTCGCGTGATCGGGGACGACGACGTGACCCGACTGCTCGCCACCCAGCGAGAACGCGCCCGTCCGCAACTCCTCGACCACGTACCGGTCGCCGACCGCGGTGGTCCGGACGGTGACGCCCGCCGCGCGCATGGCGATGTGGAGTCCCAGATTGCTCATGACGGTCGCGACGAGGGTGTCGTCGCGCAGTGTCCCCGCGTCCTTCATCGCCAGGGCCAGGACGGCGAGGATGGCATCCCCGTCGACCGGGCTGCCGGTGTGGTCGACGGCGAGGCAGCGGTCGGCGTCGCCGTCATGGGCGATGCCGAGGTCGGCCCCGTGCTCGCGGACGGCGGCCGCGACGACGTCGATGTGCGTCGATCCGCAGCCGTCGTTGATCGAGTAGCCGTCGGGGTCGGCGTGGATCGCGATCACGCGGGCACCGGCGGCCGAGTACGCCTGCGGCGCCACGGCACTGGCGGCGCCGTTCGCACAGTCGACCACGACGGTGAGTCCGGACGCGGCCGACGGGGTCACCTGCGCGAGGTGGGTGAGGTACTCCGCGGCGGCACCGGAGACATCGACGACCCGTCCGATGCGGTCACCCGTCGGCGGCTCATCGGCGGCCCCGTCACCGTCCATGCGTGCCTCGATCGCGGCCTCGACGTCGTCGGGCAGCTTGTGGCCGCCGGCCGCGAACAGCTTGATCCCGTTGTCGGGCATGGGATTGTGCGACGCGGAGATCATCACCCCGAACGCCGCGTCGTGATGCGCGGTGAGGAACGCGACCGCGGGGGTCGGCAACACACCGACCCGCAGCGCGTCGACGCCGGCCGCCGTCAGCCCGGCGCAGACCGCCGCCTCGAGCATCTCGCCGGAGGCGCGGGGGTCGCGGCCGACCACGGCCACCGGGCGCGCCCCACCGGGAGCGGCCGCGCCGCCGAGCACCTGCGCCGCCGACCGCGCGATGCGCAGCGCGAGCTCCGGACCGAGGTCGGCGTTCGCCAGTCCCCGGACACCGTCGGTGCCGAAATACCTTCCCACAGTTGCTCTCCCACCGGTCGTCGTCGCGATGCGGCATGTCGCCGCGAACGCACACGAGCAGGTGTCCGGTGTTGCGTGGACACCTGCTCGGTGTGGTCGTGATGCACCGGTGATCCCGGTGCGGCGCGTCAGCGCTTGGAGTACTGCGACGCCTTGCGGGCCTTCTTGAGGCCGTACTTCTTGCGCTCGACGGCACGCGGGTCGCGGGTCAGGAAGCCCGCCTTCTTCAGTGCCGGCCGATCGTCGGGAGCGGCCTCGATGAGGGCGCGGGCGATCGCGAGTCGCAGCGCGCCGGCCTGGCCCGAGGGGCCGCCGCCGACGAGCTTGGCGTGGATGTCGAACGCCTCGGTGCGCTCGACGGTGACCAGCGGCGCCTTGATGAGCTGCTGGTGCACCTTGTTCGGGAAGTAGGCCTCCAGCGACCGACCGTTGAGGGTGAACTCACCGGTGCCCGGCGCCAGGCGCACGCGCACCACGGCCTCCTTGCGGCGGCCGACGGTCTGGATCGGGCGGTCGATGAGGACCGGGGCCGGCGTCGCGACGGCGTCGGCGAGGTCGGCGCCGGTCACCTCGGTGCCGGTGGCCTCGTCCACGACGTAGTCGTCGCTGGCGACCTCGACGGTCTCCGCGGATGCGTTGTCCAGGGGCTCGGTCACTGGGACACCTGCTTGATCTCGTAGGGAACCGGACGCTGCGCGGCGTGCGGGTGGTCGGGGCCGGCGTACACCTTGAGCTTGCTGATCATGGCGCGGCCCAGCTTGTTCTTCGGCAGCATGCCGTTGACGGCCTTCTCCACGACGCGCTCGGGGCGGGTCGCGAGGAGCTCGGCGGTGGTGCGCTTGGTCAGACCACCCGGATGACCGGAGTGCCGGTAGTGGAAGGTGCGCTCGGCCTTGTTGCTGGTCAGCGCGACCTTGTCGGCGTTGATGATGACGACGAAGTCGCCGCCGTCGATGTGCGGTGCGTAGGTCGGCTTGTGCTTGCCGCGCAGCAGGTTCGCGGTCTGCACGGCGAGACGACCGAGCACCACGTCGCGGGCGTCGATGACATGCCACGCACGCGTGACGTCACCGGCCTTCGGGGTGTAGGTGGGCACAGGTGTATCCGTTCCGTTGTCACAGGTGGTCCGGCCCTCTGGGAGGATCGGGGCTGGTCAGGCACGCAAGGCGGGGGTGTTCCCGGCGACCAGTGGGGACCCGGGGCCCGGTTACCCGACGAACCGGGACACGCCCGGTCGCGGGTGCCACGCACCAGCGATCCAGAGTACGTCTCGGGTGGTCCGAGGGTCAAAACGCGCCTTACAGCGGCGCGATGGCCACCGAACCGACGGCGGCGGCGCAGGCGTCGTCGATCGACCGGCCCTGTGATCCCGGCTGACACCCGACGCTCACCTGCAGGGCCGAGGCGACCACGACGTACCAGCGGATCGGCGCCCCGGATCCCGGTGTCTCCCGATAGCTGATGACGCGACGCCCGGCGAAGGTGGTGTCGGCGGAGAACTCCGCGACGGCATCGGTACCGCGCTGAGCCAGCCGGTTGCGCAGGCTGGTGGCCACGGTGTCGAGGGTCGAGTCGGCCCGGACCGAGTTCTGCACCAGCACGATGCGTCGGTCGTCGTCGGGGGACGCGATGCTCGTGAACCCGATCGCGCCGGTGGCGTCGGGTGCGTCGGAGGTGCGGCGCCACCCGGCCGGGACCGTCAGCGAGACCCGGCCGATCTGGGCCGTCTCGTCGGCGGGTCGAGGTGTGGAGCGGTCCGCACCCCCACGCCAGACGACGAGACCGACCACCACCGCGGCGACGGCGACGAGGACACCCACCGCGAGGAGCAGCCGGCTCCGACCGGTCGCCGTCGGGACCGGCGCGGGAGTGGGCGCGGGGCGTGGCGCCCGCGGCGGCCCGAACCGGTGCAGGAGCGCGCGGTCGACCGCGGAGATGCGGCCGGTCGGTGTCGCGTCGGCGACGAGGTCCAGGACGGCGGCGACACGGTCCGCGCGGTCGCCGTCGACGAGGACCACCTCGACCGCGTCGTCGACCAGATCGGCGAGGTCGTCGGCGGTGCAGTCACCGTCGAGGACGACGGTGCGACCGATGTACCAGCCCTCGGCTGTCCGACGCAGTCGGTGCGCGTCGATCCTGTCGTCGTGGGCCTCGAGGAGGACACACGCCTGGACCGACGACTCGAGGTGGGTCGCGGCGAGCAGGACCGCCCGCGGGTACGCGGCGATCGGTGCGTCGCCGACCACCGCCTCGACCGCCCCGTGGACGACCCCGGCGCGACGCCGACCCCACGTGCTGGGGTACGCCAGGACGACCGTCGACGGGCGGTCGGGGCCGATCGCCTCGGCGACGGCTGACGCCCAGGCGTCGCGCGGATGGCGCCGACGTCCGCCGACGACCACCGATCCCGCGTCGATGGCGGACATGAGTGCACCGATGCGCAGACCCGTCCCCGCCGAGCTCTCCAACCGGCCGTAGGCGACGTCCAGGACGGTCGTCGCGCGCACGCCGACCGCGGAGTCCACCGTCGGTGTCAGCCCGCGGTACGGGCGGGGCGCAGCTCGCGCGGAAGCGCGAAGGTGAGGGTCTCGTTGGCGGTGGTCACCGTCTCGACGGTGCCGAAGCCGTGCTCGGCGAGGCGGTCGAGCACGCCACGCACCAGCACCTCGGGAACCGATGCACCCGAGGTCACGCCGACGGTCGAGACACCCTCGAGCCACGCCTCGTCGATGTCGCGGGCGTAGTCGACGAGGTGCGACGCGCGCGCGCCGGCCTGCAGGGCCACCTCCACCAGTCGCACCGAGTTCGACGAGTTCTGCGAACCCACGACGATGACGAGATCGCAGTCCGGAGCCATCGCCTTCACGGCGACCTGGCGGTTCTGGGTGGCGTAGCAGATGTCGTCGCTGGGCGGGTCCTGCAGCTGCGGGAAGCGCTCGCGCAGGCGGGACACGGTCTCCATGGTCTCGTCGACCGAGAGCGTCGTCTGCGACAGCCACACCAGCTTCGACTCGTCGCGCACCTCGAGGGCGTCGACGCTCGCGGGGCCGTCGACGAGCTGGATGTGCTCGGGCGCCTCACCCGCCGTGCCCTCGACCTCCTCGTGGCCGTCGTGGCCGATGAGCAGGATCTCGTAGTCGTCGCGGGCGAAGCGCTTGGCCTCCTGGTGCACCTTGGTGACCAGCGGGCAGGCGGCGTCGATGGTGCGCAGGTTGCGCTGCGCCGCCGAGGCGTGCACCGCCGGGGACACGCCGTGCGCCGAGAAGACGACCAGCGCGCCCTCGGGCACCTCGTCGGTCTCCTCCACGAAGATCACGCCGCGCTCGGTGAGCGTCTCGACGACATGCCTGTTGTGGACGATCTCCTTGCGCACGTAGACGGGTGCGCCGTGCTTCTCGAGGGCGCGCTCCACCGTCTCGATCGCGCGATCGACCCCCGCGCAGTACCCGCGCGGCTCGGCCAGCAGGACACGTTTGCCGGAATCGCTCATGCACACAGGGTACGGGCCGTCCCGGGTCACGGGGACGCGCCGGGCGTCCCCGCGCTGGTGACGCAGGTGACGATGAGGCAAGGTTGTGCCATGGTCCGCCCACCCTTCGCCGCCCGCGTGATGACCGGTCTCCTCGTGACGGCCATCGAGGAGACGCGGAAGCTCCCCACCACCGCGGTCACGCTGCCGATGACCGCGGTGAGCACGACGGTGCAGGTGGCCATGCGCCTGCAGCAGAACATCGCCGAGCTGGCCATCAAGGGCGACGACGCACTCGACCACTGGTTCCACCGTGCGCAGGAGCAGCCGTCGTGGGCGACGTTCGACGACGACCTCGACGCACTGCGCGTCGACGACCTGCAGGACGAGGACCCCCGGGACGAGACGCCCGAGCCACCGACGACCCTGACCGCCGTTCCCGACGACGCCGCGACCACCGCCGCCGACGCCCCCGTCCTCGACGAACCGCCGGTCCCCGCCACGAAGGCGCCCGCGAAGAAGTCGGCTGCGAAGGCGCCGGCGAAGAAGGCCCCCGCGAAGAAGGCCCCCGCGAAGAAGGCCGCGCCCGCGAAGGCGGCCGCCGCCCCGGACACCGATGGCGACGACACCGCGTCGGGCGACACCGTCGCCGCCAAGGGCCGATTCGCGTTGTACAGCTCAGCACCCGACACCGTTCTGCAGTCCGAGGTCGACGCCGCTCCGACGCCGACGCCGTCGGACGCCCCCGAGATCGTGGAGTTCCTCGACTACGACTCGCTGACGCTGGCGCAGCTGCGCGCGAAGATCCGCAGCATCGACCTCGACGACCTGCGGACGCTCGCCGAGTACGAGCGCAGCCACCGCGGCCGTGCCCCGTTCGCGACGATGCTCGACAACCGGATCGCCGCCGCCGGCGCCAAGTGACCCCTCCCCCGGGTGGACCGGGACCCTCGAGTCCCGACGCCCCGTGGCCGGTCCGCACGCTCAACGCGAAGATCGGTGACTGGATCCATCGCCTCGGCCAGGTGTGGGTCGAGGGGCAGATCACCCAGATCAGCCGTCGACCGGGGACGAAGACCGCGTTCCTGCAACTGCGGGACCCGTCGGCGGACATGTCGATCACGGTGACCTGTCAGCCGATCGTCCTCGACCGCGCCGAGGTGCCGTTGACCGAGGGTGCCCGCGTGGTCATGTCGGGACGGCCGTCGTTCTATCCCGGGCGCGCGTCGTTGTCGTTGCGGGTCACCGAGATCCGGCCCGTCGGCATCGGTGAGCTGCTCGCACGGATCGAGCGGCTGCGTCGCCTCCTCGACGCCGAGGGGCTGTTCGACCCTCGCCTGAAGCGGCCGATCCCGTTCCTGCCCCGCGGCGTCGGGCTCATCACCGGCCGGGCGGGCGCGGCCGAACGCGATGTGCTGTCGGTGGCGCGCGGTCGCTGGCCGGCCGTACACGTCGAGATCCGCAACACGCCTGTGCAGGGTCCGACGGCGGTCCCGGCGATCCTGCGTGCGCTCGCCGACCTCGACGCGGACCCCGGGGTCGACGTCATCGTGATCGCCCGCGGCGGCGGGTCGGTCGAGGACCTCCTCCCCTTCTCCGACGAGACCCTGTGCCGCGCGGTCTCGTCGGCGACGACGCCGGTGGTGTCGGCGATCGGCCACGAGCCGGACCATCCGCTCCTCGACCTCGTCGCCGACCTGCGGGCCGCGACCCCGACCGACGCCGCGAAACGCATCGTCCCCGACGTCGCCGCCGAGTTGGCGGGTCTGGCGGAGATGCGCGCCCGCAGCGCAGGTGCCCTGCGCAACTGGGTCGCCCGCGAGAAACACGCGCTCGACGCCCTCCGGAACCGGCCGGTGATCGCCGACCCGCTGCGCCTCGTCGACGATCGCATCGCGGAGGTGGAGCGGGCCGTCAGCGCGACCCGACGGGAGATCGCCCGGTACGTGGGATTCGAGGAGCACCGCGTCGAGAACTACGCTGCTCGCCTGGCGACGCTGGGGCCCGCGCAGACACTCGCCCGCGGATACGCGGTGGTGCAGCGGTTGTCCGGAGACGACCCACCGCATGTCGTCGGGTCGGTCGAGGACATGCCGATCGGCACCCAGCTGCGGGTCCGCGTCGCCGACGGCGCGATGCGCGCCGCGGTGATGCAGCCCGACGCGCCGCTCGCGGCACGCTCGAGACGGAAGAAGAGCGATGAGCGCTGAGGAACCCACCCCCATCGAGGAACTGGGCTACGAGCAGGCCCGTGACGAACTCGTCGCGGTCGTGCGCACGCTGGAGCAGGGCGGGCTCGACCTCGACGCGTCGCTGGCTCTGTGGGAGCGCGGGGAGGCGTTGGCTCGGCGGTGCGAGGACCATCTCGAGGGCGCGCGGCGTCGTATCGAGACCGCGCTCGGCGAGGTGCCCGACGACGAGGACGGCGACAACGAGGACGACGTCGAGGACTGACCTGGCGTCCGGCTGTGTCGGTTCTCTCAGCCGACGGGGACGGGGCGGTTGCCGCGCGGGAGGACCGGGGCGGCGATCACGGCCTGGGCCAGCGTCGTGAAGTCCTTCTCGGATGCCTTGCTGTACAAACCGATCCGTACGTCACCGAGGTCGGCCACCCAGATCGACCGGCTGTCCGAGGTGGAGTAGCGCACCCACTGCTTCCCGCCGACCTCGATGGTCCCGTCGCCGATGGGTCGGTTGTCGTCGAGGTAGCCGACGAGGCTGTCCTCGGTGGCATCGGTCTGGCTGAGCTGGATGTACACGCCGTCGGCCGTGAGATATCCGGTGTTCGACACGACCCGCCCGTCGATGCCCGAGCGGCTGCCCGAGTTGGGCTTCCAGTCGGTCGGTGTCTGCGGCAGCCGGACCGGGAACGGCATGGTCTCCGCGTCGGCGCTCAGACCGCCGCGGACGTCGTAGGCGGGCGTCTTGTCGTCGCTCGCACCGCCGGTCAGACCCACCGAGCAGTTGCCCGAGACGACCGCGATGATCAGGCAGATCACGATCAACGGCACCAGCGACCACACCATGTCCTTGTGGTCGGTGAGGATCCGTGGTTTGCCGGGCACCAGACCAGTATCCACGCCGGTCATGACAGGATTGCTCCCAACCCCGAGCGGCCGCGCGCCCGTGCGGCGCACGCCGGTGCCCGTCCCAGGAGGAATCGATGTCGCAGCCCGTCCGCAACCCCCAGGCCCCCGACCGGAACCTGGCGATGGAGTTGGTGCGGGTCACCGAGGCGGCCGCGTTGGCGGCCGGCCGATGGGTGGGTCGTGGCGACAAGAACGGCGGTGACGGTGCCGCGGTGGACGCGATGCGCCAGCTGCTGTCGACGGTGTCCATGCGCGGTGTCGTCGTGATCGGCGAGGGCGAGAAGGACGAGGCGCCGATGCTCTACAACGGCGAGGAGGTGGGCAACGGCGAGGGCCCTGAGGTCGACGTCGCCGTCGATCCCATCGACGGCACCACGCTGATGGCCGAGGGCCGCCCCAACTCGATCGCCGTCATCGCGGTGTCCGAGCGCGGCACCATGTTCGACCCGTCGGCCGTGTTCTACATGGAGAAGATCGCCGTCGGCCCGGAGGCCGCCGGCTCCATCGACATCACCAAGCCCGTCGAGTGGAACGTCAAGGCCGTGGCCGATGCGAAGGGCATCGACGTCGGTGACGTCACCGTCGTCGTGCTCGACCGTCCCCGGCACGCCGATCTGATCGGCGAGATCCGCGCCGCCGGCGCGAAGATCCGTCTGATCTCCGACGGTGACGTCGCGGGTGCGATCGCCGCCGCCGGCGAGTACAGCTCCGTCGACATGCTCCTCGGCATCGGTGGCACGCCGGAGGGCATCATCACCGCCGTCGCGATGAAGTGCATGGGCGGCGAGATCCAGGGGCGGCTGTGGCCCAAGGACGACGCCGAGCGTCAGAAGGCCATCGACGCCGGCCACGACCTCGACCGCGTCCTGAAGACCGACGACCTTGTGAGCGGCGAGAACATGTTCTTCTGTGCCACCGGCGTCACCAACGGCGACATGCTGCGCGGTGTCACCTACCGCTCCAACGGTGCCACCACGCGGTCGCTGGTGATGCGGTCGAAGTCGGGCACGATCCGGCACATCGAGGGCCGCCACAAGCTGTCGAAGCTGCGCGAGTTCGCCTCCGTCGACCTCGGGGACTGATCGCGGCGGGTCACCCGCCCTGCCGCTCCGGTTCCAGGGTTCCCGCTCCGGTTACAGGGTTCCCGCTCCGGTTACAGGGTTCCCGCTCCGGTTACAGGGTTCCCGCTCCAATTACAGGGTTCCCGCTCCACATATTCGAGGACGCTCCGGATGTATCCGGAGCGTCCTCGAATATGTGGAGCGTCTGCGTCTGAGGTTCCCTGTAGGTGGAGCGCCTGCACCAGATGTGGAGCGTCAGGTCGGTGACTGCCGACCACGCATCACCTGCACCGCACGCCCCCATTAGGGTTGCCTGCATGAGCAACGACGCTGCGTCCGGCGACTACCGCATCGAGCACGACACCATGGGCGAGGTCCGCGTCCCCGCGGCCGCCCTGTGGCGCGCCCAGACCCAGCGCGCGGTCGAGAACTTCCCCATCTCGCATCGTCCGCTGGAGCGGACGCAGATCCGCGCGATGGGCCTGCTCAAGGCCGCCTGCGCCCAGGTCAACAAGGACCTCGGCCTGCTCGACGCGGAAAGGGCCGATGCGATCATCGCCGCCGCCACCGAGATCGCGGACGGTGCGCACGACGACCAGTTCCCGATCGACGTGTTCCAGACCGGCTCGGGCACCAGCTCGAACATGAACGCCAACGAGGTCATCGCGTCGATCGCCAAGAGCAACGGCGTCGAGGTGCACCCGAACGACCACGTGAACATGTCGCAGTCGTCGAACGACACCTTCCCGACGGCCACCCACGTCGCGGCGACGGAAGCGGCTGCGACGGACCTGATCCCGGCGCTGCAGCACCTGCACGAGGCCCTGGCGGGCAAGGCGTCGGAGTGGCGCGAGGTGGTCAAGTCCGGCCGCACCCACCTCATGGACGCCGTCCCGGTCACGCTCGGCCAGGAGTTCGGTGGCTACGCCCGCCAGGTCGAGGCCGGCATCGAGCGCGTCGAGGCGTCGCTGGTCCGCGTCGGTGAGTTGCCCATCGGTGGCACCGCCGTCGGGACCGGCCTGAACGCTCCCGAGGGGTTCGGCACCAAGGTCGTGGCAGACCTCGTGTCGCGCACCGGCGTCGAGCACCTCAGCCTGGCGAAGGACAACTTCGAGGCGCAGGCCGCCCGCGACGGGCTCGTCGAGCTGTCCGGGGTGCTCAAGACGATCGCGGTGTCGCTGACCAAGATCGCCAACGACGTCCGCTGGATGGGTTCCGGTCCGCTCACCGGCCTCGGCGAGATCCGCCTCCCCGACCTGCAGCCCGGCAGCTCGATCATGCCCGGCAAGGTCAACCCCGTTCTCCCCGAGGCGGTCACGCAGGTCGCCGCGCAGGTCGTCGGCAACGACGCCGCCGTCACCTGGGGTGGCGGCAACGGCGCGTTCGAGCTGAACGTCTACATCCCGATGATGGCGCGCAACGTGCTGGAGTCACTGAAGCTGCTCGCCAACGTGTCCCGACTCTTCGCCGACCGCTGCATCTCGGGCCTCGAGGCCAACACCGATCACCTCAAGACGCTCGCCGAGAGCTCGCCGTCGATCGTGACGCCGCTCAACTCGGCCATCGGCTACGAGGAGGCGGCGGCCGTCGCGAAGCAGGCCCTCAAGGAGGGCAAGACGATCCGCCAGACCGTCATCGATCGCGGCCTCATCGGCGACCACCTCTCCGAGGCCGAACTCGACAAGCGCCTCGACGTCCTCAAGATGGCCAACCTCGACCACGAGCGCTGAGCCACTCCCCTCCCCGCGACACGAAACGGCTCCCGCGACTGTGATCACAGTCGCGGGAGCCGTTCTCTGTCGCGGGAACGCAAGACGGTCTCGCTACCGAAACCGCCTCCCGCGACCGTCACGACGGTCGCGGGAGGCGGTTCTGGTCGCGGGAACGCCCGCGGGCGTCAGCGCTTGAGCAGGAAGAACGTCGGCTTCAGCTTGTAGTCGAACGTCAGCAGCGACCCGAAGCGCGTCTCGCGGTTGTTGAGCGAGCCGGGATCGTTGGCGGTGTCCCGGATCGTGTAGATGAACGCCGGTCCGGCGAAAGGCATCTGGGCGAACGCCGCCAGCTGCGACGCGATGATGTCGCGCTGCTGCGCGGGGGTGTTGCCGCCGTTGCGGGGGCCGTTGGTCGGCGCCCCGAACTCGGTGAACCAGATCTTCTTGCCGGCGTCACCGTTGCGGACCATGAGGCCACGGACGGCGGCGATGTCGCTCCAGGCTCCGTTCGGGTTGGCCCCGATGCCGCCCGGGAAGACGTAGGGGTGCAGTGCAAGTGCGTCGAACGAGCCCTTCGCACCGAAGCGGTAGAGGTCGTTGACGAACGCGACCGGGGAGTCCGACCCCTGCATCGGGCTCAGACCCGCGGCGATGACCGTCGAGTTCGGCTGCACGCGCTTGATCGCGCCGTAGGTCGCCTTGAGCAGTCGCGAGTACGCGGCCGACTTGTTCGGGATGTTGCCGAAGAAGATGGGCAGGTTCGGCTCGTTCCAGATCTCCCAGTTGTTCACCTGGCCGCCGTAGCGCTGCACCGCGCGCTGGGCGAAGACGGCGAAGTCGTTCACGTTCGCCGGCGGCGCGGTCCGCAACAGACCCCCGCCCTGCAGGATCGGCGTGTAGGCGATGAGCGCCAACACCTTCAGGCCGCGCGCCCGGGCGGCGTTGATGACCCGGTCCGAGGTGCTCCAGTTGTAGACACCCGGGCTCGTCTCGATCTGGCTGCGGTCGATGCCGAGCCGGATCCACCCGGCGCTCGTCTGCCGGACGGTGTCGAGCGTCCGATCGAGGTCAGCCTGCGAGTACTGCAGGAACTCGGCACCGGTGGCGAACCCGTACCCGGCGGCGGGGGCGACCGGGGCGGCGTTCGCGGGCGCGGAGAGGCCGAGCACGAGCGCGACCGCCGCGACGACACTCAGGACGGCGGCGCGCAAGGGGGGTCTGTTCATGCGCACATTGTTACATCGCCGATATCGAAATGACGCATCGAGAACGCTGATTCACAGGTTCCGTGACCTCCCGTCACGCCTGCTGCGCCGCCAGCCCGATCCGGATGACCGGATCGCGACCGGGGTCGAGCCACTGCAGGATCCGCACCATCGTCGCCTTGTCGACCGCGACGCAGCCCTGGGTCGGGGATCCGTCCGTCACGTGGAGGAAGATGCCCGACGCATATCCGGGGCGCCGCTGCGGGTTGTGCGCGATGTTGACGGCGTAGTCGTAGACCGGTCCGCTGTCGTACAGGTTCTCGCTGTCGCCGCCGGGGCTCGCGACCTGACGCACGTGGGTGTTGTAGGTCGGCGAGTTCGGGTTCTCGTCCCACCAGTCCTGCTTGTCCGCCTGGAAGTACGGCAGCTTCGTGCCCGGGTTGGCCTGGCGACCGAAGGCCTGGTCGAAGGCGAACGTACCCTCCGGGGTACGCGGGACGTCGTCGCGAGGCGCGCCGATCCCCTGCGATCCGACGAACGCCTTCACCGGCCCGATGACGGGTTGCCATGTGCCGTCGACCTTGTCGAAGGCGGTCAGGGTTCCCGTCGTGTCCGAGCGGGAGTTCAGCGTCACGGTGACCATCTGGGTGGTCGTCGGGAAATCGGCGGGCCCCGCGACCGTGTCGCCGGGAGCTGCCGACGCGGGCGCAGCCGCGAGCGTCATCCCCACGGCGACCGCCACGGCCGGCACCGACACCACCGCGACTGCAGACCTCAGTCGCCTCATCAACCACATACGTCTCTCAAGCACCAGAGAAGTATGCGTTCGCCTCCCACCGCAGGCGATATCCGTCCGGTCACAAGCCGGACGCCGATTCGTCACCACCGGCGTGTCGCGCCGACACGCTGACACGCCGGTGGGTGACGCGTGTCACGCCCCGGGCGCGAACTCCTCGAGCATCTCGGTGACCAGCGCGGCGATCGGCGAGCGCTCGCTGCGGGTGAGGGTGATGTGGGCGAAGAGCGGGTGGCCCTTGAGCTTCTCGATCACCGCGGCGACACCGTCGTGGCGTCCGACGCGGAGGTTGTCGCGCTGGGCCACGTCGTGGGTGAGAACGACGCGCGAGCCCGCACCGAGGCGTGACAGGACGGTCAGCAGGACGTTGCGTTCCAGCGACTGCGCCTCGTCGACGATGACGAAGGAGTCGTGCAGCGAGCGCCCGCGGATGTGCGTGAGCGGCAACACCTCGAGCATCCCGCGCGAGAGGACCTCCTCGATCACCTCGGTCGACGCGAGGCCCTCCAGGGTGTCGAACACGGCCTGGGCCCAGGGGCCCATCTTGTCGGCCTCACTGCCGGGCAGGTAGCCCAGCTGCTGACCGCCGACCGCGTACAGCGGACGGAAGACCACGACCTTGCGGTGGGTCCGGCGCTCCAGCACGGCCTCCAGTCCGGCGCACAGGGCGAGCGCCGACTTGCCGGTGCCGGCCTTGCCGCCGAGGGACACGATGCCGACGGACTCGTCGAGCAGCAGGTCGAGGGCGACGCGTTGCTCGGCCGAACGACCGCGCAGGCCGAATGCCTCCCGTTCGCCGCGGACGAGCTGCACGCGCTTCTCCGGCGTGACCCGACCCAAGGCGCTCGACGACCCGCCGAGCAGTCGGACGCCGGTGTGGCAGGGCAGTTCTCGCGCCTCGTCGATGTCGGCGACGCCCTCGGCGAACAGGGTGTCGATGGTGGAGACCGCCACGTCGAGCTCGGTCATGCCGGTCCAGCCCGACACGACGACGTCTTGGGCGCGGTACTCGTCGGCCGCGAGACCGACGGCACCGGCCTTGACGCGCAACGGGATGTCCTTCGACACCAGCGTGACGTCCTTGCCCTCCGCGCGAAGGTTCAACGCGCAGGCCAGGATCCGCGAGTCGTTGGTCTCGGTGCGGAAACCGGCCGGCAGCACGCGGGGGTCGGTGTGGTTCAGCTCCACCTGCAGCGTGCCGCCCTCGGTGCCGATCGGCACCGGCAGGTCGAGACGTCCGTGCTCGAGCCGCAGGTCGTCGAGCATCCGCAACGACTCACGGGCGAACCACCCCAGCTCGTGGTGGTGGCGTTTGCCCTCGAGTTCCCCGATCACGACCAGCGGCAGGACCACGCTGTGCTCCGCGAAGCGCGTCACCGCCCAGGGGTCGGAGAGCAGCACGGAGGTGTCAAGGACATAGGTGCGAGTGGTCACGAAGGGCTCCTCAGGACCGCGCGGCGCCCGCGCAGACTGATGTCGACACCGACCGGCAGGTCCATGGGACCGGGGCCGGTCCGCCTCGCGCTGGGTGACCAGCTCACGAATAGAACCTCCCGGACGAACCGCTTCCCCACGGCCCGTCACGAGTCAACGTACGCCCGCCGACACGCCCGTCACGCGACCCGCGCGCCGCGTGTCCGTGAACAACAGGTAACCGGACGCGACGACCCGGGGACGCGCTCGCGACCCCGTCACCGGATGGTCACCGCGCCGTCGTCGGCGTTCGACCTCGTCGTCGATCGCGCCTGGTCGGGTGGGGTCCATGACGCGCGCCGAGACCCCGATCGTGATCGTCGGCCCCGACCGGACACTGCGTACCGGCCTCTCTCGTCGGCAGTTCCTCACGTGGACCGGTGTGGCAGGGGCGCTGGCGATGACGCCGGGACTGTTCGCGGACTCGCTGTCGGCGGCGGCACCCTCGTCGCCCGGCGACCACCTCTTCACCCTCGGCGTCGCATCCGGCGACCCGCTCGCCGACGGCGTCGTGCTGTGGACACGCCTCGCGTCGGCGCCGCTGGCCCGTGGCGCCGGGATGGGTGTGCTGCCCGTCCGTGTCGAGTGGCAGGTCGCCACCGACGAGGCGATGACGCGTGTCGTCCGGTCGGGCAGCGAGATCGCCACCGCCGCCGACGGCTTCAGCGTCCACGCCGACGTCCGCGGGCTGCGTCCGGAGACCGAGTACTTCTACCGATTCCGGGCGAACGGTCACCTCTCCGACGTCGGCCGCACCCGCACCGCTCCCCGACCGGGCGCGCCGCTGGCCGCGCTCACCTTCGCCTGGGCGTCGTGCCAGTCGTGGGCCGACGGATTCTTCCCCGCCTACGCCGACATGGCCTCCGCCGCACCGGATGTGGTGTTCCACCTCGGTGACTACGTCTACGAGAAGAGCGTCGGCGCCACCGGCGGCCGCCGGAACACGACCGCGATCCCGGCGTCGGCGCTGCGGGAGATGACGACCCTCGACGACTACCGCGAACGCTACGCCCTCTACAAGCTCGACCCGCAGCTCCAGGCGGCGCATCGCGCGAGTCCGTTCGTCACCGTCTTCGACGACCACGAGGTCGAGAACAACTGGGCGGGAGCGATCTCCGAGGACGACGCACCCATCCCCGAGTTCCTGGCACGCCGGGCGCAGGCGTTCAAGGCGTGGTGGGAGAACACCCCGGTGCGGATCACGCAACGTCCGCGCGGCGCCGACGTGCAGGCGTTCCGCCGCCTCGACTACGGCGACCTCGTCCGGTTCAGCGTCCTCGACACCCGGCAGTACCGCAGCGATCAGGTCAACGGCGACAACGACTCCCCGCAGGACGCGCAGACCGCCGACCCCCGACGCACCATCACCGGTGAACGCCAGGAGCGGTGGATCCTCGACGGGTTCACCTCGAGCCGTCAGCGCTGGAACGTGCTGGCGCACCAGACGACGATCGCCGACCTCGCCCGGGAGAAGAACGGCGCCCGCGCGGTCAGCATGGACGGATGGAGCGGGTACGAGGCGTCTCGGGCACGCATCCTCGACGGTGCGCGCGAACGCGGCACCCGCAACCTGGTGTCGATCGTCGGGGACATCCACCGCAACGTCGTGTCGGACCTGCGATCCACCTACACCCGCGACTCCCCCACCGTGGGAATCGAACTCGCCGGGACGTCGATCGCGTCGGGCAAGGACGGGGCCGACAGCGACAGCAGCGACAAGCAGCTCAAGGCGGCGTCTCCGCATGTGCGGTTCGGCAACGCCCAGCGCGGTTACGTGCTGAACCGGGTGTCGCGTGACCGGTGGGAGGCGGAGTTCCGCGTCGCGGACTCGATCGCCTCACCCGACGCCACGCTGCACCGTCGGGCACTGGTGACCATCCCCGACGGTCGGCCGCAGGTGGACGTGCAGTCCTGAGTCAGCCCTCGGCGCGGGCGAGGATCTTCTGCCGGGCAGCCTCGGCGTCCGCGCCGAGACCGTCGAGCGTGCGCAGACCCACTCCGTCGACGATGGCCGCGGCAGCACGACGGAACGCCTCGGCCCCGGTGTAGCTCTCCGGGATCAGGTGGATCTTGTCGGCGAGGTCGGCGATGTCGCTGCCGATGGGCCGGTTCAGCTCGAAGGCCTCCTCGACGGCCACCACGGTCGCGTCCGGCTGCGCGGTGAGCGCGGCGTTGAGGAAGTTCGTGAACGTGGACGCCTGCACGGCGTCGTCGGTGGCGACGTTGCGCAGGATGCCCGTCAGGCTCTCCGACTCGACGTCGTCGGCGAGACGCGACGCGAACCAGGTGCTCAGGTTCTCGTGCACGGCCATCACCGCCAGACAGGCGGCCGGCGACATCGACCGAGACTTCTCGTTCTGCTCGTACCCGTGCGTGACGTGCGACAGGCGCAGCCTCTCGAGCCACTCCGGGTCGACGGCGCGGGTGACGATGAGGTGGTCGCGCAGCGCGATCGAGTGCCGATTGTCCTCGGCGGTCCAGCGGCCGACGAGCGCGCGCCACTCCGAGAACGGCGGGAAGTTCACACCCAGGATGCGGTGGAACGACGGCAGGTTGTCCTTGGTGAGCACGAGGGCCAGCACGGCGACGCCGATGGCCTCGGGGACGGTCGAGTCCGACTCCTCCCAGTCGGTACCGCCCAGGAACGCGTAGTTACGACCCTCGTCCCACGGGACCAGGTCATGCGGGTTCCAGGTGATGGCGGCGCGCTCGTGCTCCTCGGTGAGCTCGGGCAGAGCCTTCTCGAGCACCAGGATCAGGTCGTCGTCAGCGTTGTCCGTCACGAGTGACCAGGATAGGCATCGCTGCGCCGTGACTCGAATCCCCGGCCCGGTTCTGGGCGAAGTCACGACGGACCGTGGCACACCTCACGCCTGGGGCGACGGTTCGGGCGCCGTGCCGGGTCAGGCGCGCACGGGGGTGCTGAGCATCCCCCACTCCTCGAGTCCCTCGTAGAGCGGGAAGTCCAGGGCGAGGCGGGACACGCGTCCCCGCAGCGACGACACGTCGGCGTCGGCGCCGCCGGCGAGCGCGGTGGCGATGATGTCGGCGACCTCGGTGAACTGCTCGGCGCCGAACCCGCGGGTCGCCAGCGCCGGGGTGCCGATGCGCAGGCCGGAGGTGACCATCGGCGGGCGCGGGTCGAACGGCACGGCGTTGCGGTTCACGGTGATGCCGACCTGGTGCAGCAGGTCCTCGGCCTGCTGACCGTCGAGCTCGCTGTTCCGCAGATCGACGAGGACCAGGTGCACGTCGGTGCCGCCGGTGAGCACCGACACACCCCGACGACGCGACGTCCGAGCCGGTGAGACGGTCGGCGAGGATGCGTGCGCCCTCGAGGGTGCGCTGCTGGCGGGCGACGAACTCGTCGCTCATCGCGATCTTGAAGGTCACCGCCTTCGCGGCGATCGCGTGCATCAGGGGCCCGCCCTGCTGACCCGGGAACACCGCGGAGTTGAGCTTCTTGGCCCACTCCTTCTTCGCCAGGATGAGCCCGGAGCGGGGTCCACCGAGGGTCTTGTGGACGGTCGTGGACACGACGTCGGCGTAGGGCACCGGCGACGGGTGCACGCCGGCGGCGACCAGGCCGGCGAAGTGCGCCATGTCGACCCAGAGGTGCGCGCCGACCTCGTCGGCGATGGAACGGAACGCGGCGAAGTCCAGGGTGCGGGGGTATGCCGACCAGCCGGCGACGATGACCTTCGGCTTCTCGGCCAGCGCGATCGAGCGGACCTCGTCCATGTCGATGCGGTGGTCCTCCTTGCTCACGCCGTAGGCCGCGGTGTCGTAGAGCTTCCCGGAGAAGTTCAGCCGCATGCCGTGGGTGAGGTGGCCACCGTGCGCGAGGTCCAGGCCGAGCAGCTTCTCGCCGGGCTCCATCAGGGTCATGAGGACCGCGGCGTTCGCGGAGGCACCGGAGTGGGGCTGTACGTTGGCGAACTCGGCGCCGAACAGCTCCTTGGCGCGGTCGCGCGCGATGTCCTCGACGACATCGACGTACTCGCAGCCGCCGTAGTAGCGACGACCGGGATATCCCTCGGCGTACTTGTTCGTCAGCACGCTGCCCTGGGCCTGGAGGACGGCCCGCGGCACGAAGTTCTCCGAGGCGATCATCTCGAGGGTGTCGCGCTGGCGGCTCAGTTCGCCGTTCATCGCGGCGGCGACGTCGGGGTCGATCTCGGCCAGCGAGGCGGTGGTCAGGTCGTCAGCGCTCATGCGCCCAGTCTATGGCGACGGACTCAGGACGCGAGTTCGGCCCTGAGCGCGGCAGGCGTGAGCGGCTCGTCGAGCAGACGACCGAACCGACGCAGGGCGTCGCCGTGCGGATCGGCGTCGAGCCACGCACCCAGCAGTCGGTACCCCTCGACGTAGGTGCTGATGTAGGCGCGCCACAGCGGCGACGACAGGAACCGCAGCATCTGCCGGGCCCGTGCCGGCGTCGCCAGCAGCCACCGCTGCAGGAACTCGGCGACGGTGTCGGCGTCGGCACCGCGGTCGTGCAGCAGCAGCGCCGCGTCCTGGCGGACGGCGAGCAGGCCACCGGTCGCACGGGCGATCCGCACGGCCCGGTCACCGTCGAAGCGCAGACCGAGGTCGGCGTAGATCTCCTGCGCCCAGCGACCCCACCCGTCCCCGACCGCCGCGTGCAGCGCGTGGTCGGCGAGGCCCTCGGCCATGAGGCACTGCGGTGTGTTGACCAGGAAGATCGTCTGCTCATCCTGGCCGCCGCCGACGAGGATCTGCTCCTTGCGGCAGTGCTCGGTGTGGTGCCCGGGGTAGGCCTCGTGGGCGATCAGGTGCGGCAGCGACGCCATGTACTGGGTGAGGTCGCCGTTGATCGCGACCCGCGAACGGTAGTCACCGAGGTAGTAGTTGAAGCCCGACCACGGCTTGTCGGAGACGACCTCGAGCTCGACGGTCTCGACGTCCGGCAGCGGATAGGTCGCCCGGACCCGGTCCCGCAGGGCGGAGGTGAACGCCGCCACGCAGTCGTCGAGACGGTCGGCGGGGATCTCGTCGGAGGCGCGGTGCGCCTGGTAGCGCTCACCGAGAGGTCCCGCACCCGGCAGAAGGTCGTCGAGTTCGGCGTGCGCGGCGCGGTAGACGTCGGGGTCCTCGAGTGCGATGTCGACGTCGAAGTAGGCCCGCACCTCGTCGACGAACCCGATCTGCTCGCCCGCGAAGTGCCGGGCCGAGCACTCCATGGCCTGCAGGTGCGCGTCGATGAAGGCGGCGCGGTCCGCCGGCAGCGACGATCCCGCGACGTCCGACCGGAGCCCGCGGATGCGGTCACGCAGGGCGGTCGGGTCCGGTCGGGGCCCGTTCTCGCTCTCCGCGCGCAGTCGTGGATCGCCGGTGTAGGCGTCGACGAATCCCTCCTCCAGACGGTCGAACGCGAGGCCGAGGCGGAGGTACTCGGTGACGAGGGCGTCGCGGGGCATGAGGCGACGGTATCCACCCCCGGGTTTCCCGGCGCGTCGGCATCGGTGACACTGGTCGGCATGTCGCGTGACACCCCGACCGGCTGCGGCCTCGTGAACGGGGTGTCATGTCACGGATGACCGAGCCGAGCCCGTACATCGAGCTCGACCGCCGGCAGTGGCGCACCCTGCGCCAGTCGGTCCCCCTCGCGATGAACGAGGAGGAGCTGGGCAGCTACCGCGGTCTCGGTGAGCAGATCGACCTGTCGGAGGTCGCCGACGTCTACCTGCCGCTCTCGCGTCTCATCCACCTCCAGGTCGCCGCCCGCCAGCGGCTGTTCGCCGCGACGTCGACGTTCCTCGGTGAACGCAACCCCGAACGTCAGGTGCCCTTCGTGATCGGGGTGGCCGGCAGTGTGGCCGTCGGCAAGTCGACCACCGCGCGCGTGCTGCAGGCCCTGCTGTCCCGGTGGGACGCGCATCCGCGGGTCGACCTGGTGACGACCGACGGTTTCCTCTACCCGACGCGCGAGCTGCGGCGTCGAGGGATCATGCACCGCAAGGGTTTTCCCGAGTCCTACGACCGGCGCGCCCTGCTGCGGTTCGTGACCGAGGTCAAGTCGGGATCACACGACGTCAGCGCGCCGGTGTACTCACACCTGTCCTACGACATCGTCAAGGGTGTCCGGCACCACGTACGACAGCCCGACATCCTCATCCTCGAGGGCCTCAACGTCCTGCAGACCGGTCCGCGCCTGATGGTGTCGGACCTGTTCGACTTCTCGGTGTACGTCGACGCACGCATCGAGGACATCGAGGACTGGTACGTCAAGCGGTTCCTCGCGATGCGTTCCACCGCCTTCGCCGACCCGAACTCGCACTTCCACGCCTACGCGTCGCTCAACGACGTCGACGCGACCGAGGCTGCCCGCGACATCTGGCACGGGATCAATCTGCCCAACCTCGTGCAGAACATCCTGCCGACGCGCCCGCGGGCGACCCTGGTGCTGCGCAAGGACGCCGACCACTCCATCAACCGGGTTCGGCTCCGCAAGATCTGAGCGTCAGCGCCCGAATCGTCTGCTGCGCGCGGCGTAGTCGCGCAGTGCGCGCAGGAAGTCGACGCGACGGAACTCCGGCCAGTAGGCGTCGGTGAACCAGATCTCCGAATAGGCGCTCTGCCACAACAGGAATCCCGAGAGGCGCTGCTCCCCCGACGTCCGGATGACGAGGTCGGGATCGGGCTGGCCGCGGGTGTAGAGGTGCGAGTCGATCGCGTCGACGGTGACGGCGTCGACGAGGTCGTGCGGATCGGTCACCTCGCCGACCTTGTCGGCCAGCAGTGACCGCACCGCGTCGACGATCTCCTGGCGGCCGCCGTAGCCGACGGCGACGTTCACGTGCATCCCGGTGCGGTCTGAGGTGCGTTCCTCGGCGGTCTTCAACCGCTGCGCGACACGCTCGGGCAGTTGGTCGAGTGTGCCGACGAT
>JAQIJH010000040.1:0-42037 GCA_036946345.1 Gordonia paraffinivorans
GCATCGGCCGGGGCGTCCGCGACGGTCGGCCCCGACGGGTCCGGTGCACTGGTCATCATCCCGACCTACAACGAGCGTGAGAACCTGCCCCTCATCGTCGAGCGACTGCACGGCGCGCTCGCCGGGGCGCACGTGCTCGTCGTCGACGACGGCAGCCCCGACGGAACCGGGGACCTGGCCGACTCCCTGGCCGCCCGAGACGGCGACGGCCGACCGGCGACCCGCGTCCACGTCCTGCACCGCTCCGAGAAGAGCGGGCTCGGCGGTGCCTACATCGCCGGGTTCGGCTGGGGCCTCGACCGGGACTACGCCGTCCTCGTGGAGATGGACGCCGACGGCAGCCACGCCCCGGAGCAACTGCACCGACTGCTCGAGAAGATCAACGCCGGCAACGACCTCGTCATCGGGTCCCGCTACGTGCCCGGCGGCGCCCCTCGTCAACTGGCCGCGACGCCGCAAGTGGCTGTCACAGGGGGCCAACACCTACTCGCGCCTCGCGCTCGGGGTGCAGGTCCGTGACATCACGGCCGGGTACCGCGCCTACCGCCGCGAGGTGCTGCAGAAGATCGACCTCGACTCGGTCGACTCGCACGGCTACTGCTTCCAGATCGACCTCGCATGGCGGGCGATCCAGGCGGGTTTCCGCGTGGCGGAGGTGCCCATCACCTTCACCGAACGGCAGATCGGCGAGTCGAAGATGAGCGGCGACGTCATCGGCGAGGCGTTCGTGAAGGTCCTCGAATGGGGCATGGCCCACCGGGTGGAGAAGTTCCGCCGCCGGTCTCGCTGAACACGACCCACACCACAGACGACGACGGGCCCCGGCATCAGCCGGGGCCCGTCGTGTCGGTCTGGTGTGTCAGCCGGCGGACACGCCGCGCCGGCGCTGCTTGAGCAACTCGAGCCGCTCGTTCAGCAGCTCCTCCAGCTCGGCCTCGCTGCGGCGCTCGAGCAGCATGTCCCAGTGGGGTGCGCGGCGGCTTGACCTTCTTCTCCTCGGGCTCGGCGCCCTCGAGGAGCGTTCCCTCCATGCCGTTCTTGCACGGCCAAGTCGAGGGGATCTCGGCGTCGTCGGCGAACGGCACGTCGAAGATCTCGCCGTTGTCGGTGCGGTACTGCACGATGCGACGCGGCGCCAGGTCGTGGTCGCGGTCGGTCTCGTAGCTGACGGCTCCGAGGCGGCTGCCGCGGAGTACTCGATCTGCCATGGTCGGTCCTTCCTGCGAGGTGCTCGTGATGGTGTCGGGCGGGTGGGACGCTCTCGTCGCCGGTGACCCCGACTCGTCGGGAGCCGTCTGGCCGGACACGACTGTCACAGAGCAGAACAGGGACATACTACGCCCCGCGCGCTGTGAGTCCCACCCGACGCGTGCGGCGTATCGTGCGCCGCGTGGAGACGACGACCCGGCGCCG
The DNA here is from genome assembly GCA_036946345.1 of Gordonia paraffinivorans. GTDB lineage: Bacteria > Actinomycetota > Actinomycetes > Mycobacteriales > Mycobacteriaceae > Williamsia_A > Williamsia_A paraffinivorans_A. The sequence continues at coordinate 1,414 of JAQIJH010000040.1, forward strand.
ACCGCAGGCCTGCGGATGGTGCGGTCAGCCCGTCCCGGACTCCGGTGTCGGCCGCCGGCGCCTGTACTGCAAGCAGTCGTGTCGGCAGCGTGCCTACGAACAACGGTCGGTCACGCAGGGCACGTCCGTCCCGGACGACGCACTGATCCTCAGTCGGGGTGAGGTGGATGCGCTGGTCGACCGCCTGTTCACGCTGCGCTGCGCCGCGGAGGACGTGGCGACCGCGGTCGCGGAGGGCGGCACCGCACGCCGAACTCGCCGATCTGTGCCGCGAGCTGCTCGACCGCGCCGCTGAGGCCGAACGCCTGCGCTGACCGCGCACGGACCCACGGTCGAGCTCAGAGGAAGCGCTCGACCTGCTTCTTCGCCTCGCCGGGGTGCCGGGCCTGGATACCGTCACCGATCGCCTGCAACGACCATCCCGACGCCGACCGCGCGACCTTCGCCATGACGATGCCGGTGAACGGCATGCCACCGGCCAGGGTGTAGCGCGCCAGCTCGTGGCCGGTCGTGTCGTCCACGAGACGACAGAACGCGTTCTCCACCTGCTCGAAGGTGTGTCCCTGGTACGACGTCACGACGAACAGCACCTGGGTGACCGACGGCGGGACGCGTGTCAGGTCGACGTCGATGACCTCGTCGTCACCCTCGCCCTCGCCGGTGAGGTTGTCGCCGTGGTGACGGATCGACCCGTCCTTGCTGATCAGCTGCCCGTAGTACGCGAGGTCACCGAGGCGGGACCCGGCGTACATCATCGCCGACGCGTCGAGGTCGATGTTCGCGCCGCGACCGCCACCACCGAACAGGCCGCGCTTGGTGACGACGGGGGTCCCATCCGAGCCCCATCCGGATGCGCGTGAGCGCGACTCCCGCCGTCCTTCTTCAGCGACACGGTCTGGCCCTTGGTCAGGCTGACGGGCCTGTCCTTGCTGAGGACTGACCTCGCCGGTCGAGGCGGTCGGCCAGGGCTGGGAACCCCCGGTCGGCGCGGGTGCGGACGGTGTCGGGGCGGGAGGCGGCGGTGTCGGCGCGGGAGGCGGCGTGACGGGGGGAGGGGTCGCGGCCGCCGGGGTGGGCGCGTCGTCGACCGAGACACCGTGGTCGGTGACGAGTGCGGCGAACCCGCCGGCGTAGCCCTGGCCGACCGCCCGCACCTTCCATCCGTCGCCGCGGCGGTAGACCTCGGCGGCGATGACGATCGACTCCGTGGCCAGGCCGTCGATCGTGTACTCGTAGGTCTCGGACCCCGAGACGATCCTCGTCACCGGCGGCGCGACGGCACCGAACGTGCCCGCGTCCAGGGTGATGACCGCCCGGATCTGGTCGATGTCGGCCGGGATGGCGGCGAGGTCGATCCGCAGGGTTCCTCCCGCGCCGGGGACGAGGGACACCCCGGGTGCGGACGGCTGGTTGTAGAACACGAAGTCGGCGTCGGTGCGCACCTTGCCGTTCGCTGTCACCAACAACGCCGAGAGGTCGGCCGAGGCGGCCACCTGCGCGGTCACCTCGACGCTGCTCGACGGCAGCGGTCCGTTCTGTCCCTTGATCAGCGCGGTCGTCATGGGTTCCCGTCTCGGTCGTCGGAAGATCGGTCGTCGGCGCCTCGGTCGTCGGGTCCGGGGGCACCGGCCCAGCGGAGCAGGGCGGCCACGATCTCCTCGGAGGCCGCGACGCCGGAGGCACTCGAAACGGACAACGTCGGATGGTGCCACGAGAGTTCCTCGAGCTCGCCGTGCCGGGGACGGATGGCCCGGTGCGCGCGCTCGAGCACCGGCCGGTCGAGTGCACCGTCGCCGGCCGCCACGATCCGGTCGGCGGGTGTGTCGGTGCGCGACGCGACCTCGGACACCGCCGACCACTTGGTGACCGCGTCGGGCATGAGATACACCTTGCGGCCCTGCCGGGACACGTTCCACCCGTCTGCCTCGGCCCAGACGCGCCACCGCTCGACCAGGTCGTCGGGGGCCGTCGCCGGGTCGATCACCGCGTAACAGAACAGGTCGTCGGCGACCCGTGCCGCGCGCAGCCAGGCCGGGTCCGCGTCGGCGACAACCCGCCTGTACACCGTCGCGACGGGCAGTGCGTCGGACACCGCCGCGTCGATCTGCGTGCGCCACAGCGGGTCGGGTTCCCCGTCGACGAGGATCTCGCCACCGTTGGCGGCAACGGCGAACGGCCGGGGACGCCCCGGGAACCCCACCCGCCGGTACTGCGCGACGGTGCGGGTGGTCACCGGGACCACGAGCGCCCGGGCGTCGAGGTCGCCGAGCAGGTCGACCGTCGTGGGGCTCATGTAGGAGAGCGGTCGGCCGTCGAGGTGCTCGACGCACCGCAGCCCGCTCACCCCGATCCCGGCCGACGCCGCCGAGTAGATGAGGGTGCGGTCGAGATCGACCGCGACGAGCGCGCGGCTCACCGGTGGGACTCCCTGATCAACCCGACGCACGCATAGGCGAGGTCGGGATCGGTCTCGACCGGCACACCGCGCGCAGACGCCAGAGCGAGGATGTGGCGCAGCGCAGGGTCGTCGGGGTCACGGACGAGGACCCGCCACGGGACCCGTCGCAGCAGCACTCGCGTCGTCTCACCGACCCCGGGCTTCACGAAGTTCACCGACGAGATGCCGAACTCGGCGCGGATGCGCTCGACCGACGCCCACCCGCGGAAGTCCGGGGTGCGGTCCGCGACGCGGATCGAGTCCGCGCGCACCCGGGCGTCGTCGGCGACGTCGGGGAAGCACGCCGACACGGTGTCGAGCAGATGGTTCGAGACGTCGTCGGCGACGAGGTCGCGATAGAACTTGGCGCCGTGGAACTGTCCGGGCGCGAGCAACCGGTCGTTGAGCACCGTCCGCGACACGAGCCCGGACACGGTGGAGTTGAGGCACGCCGAGGCGATGAGGAAGTCCTCGCGGGTACCGAAGGTGCGCACGCAGTAGCCGGGGTCGGCCAACACGGCGAGGTCCGGGTCGCACCGGGGTCCGCCCGCACGGGCGAGGTCGTCGAGCGCGGCGGTCAGTTCCCGGGTGATCGCGCCCTTGCCGGTCCACCCGTCGACGAACACGATGTCGGTCGGGCGGTGGTGGTCGGCGAGCCAGCCGACCGCCGCCGCGTCGATGCCGCGGTCGCGGACGATCGACACGGCGAAGTGAGGCAGGTCGAGGCCGTGCCGGTACCGCGCCCATCGACGCATGAGGATGCCGATCGGGGTACCGGCCCGCGCCAGCGACGCCAGCACCACGTCGGTCCCGCGTTCGGTCAGCACGAGCTCGGTGACCGTCGCGACCGCGGCCGCGAGGACGCCGGCCGTCTCCTGCAGAACCTGTTCGAACAGATCGCGATAGGCCGCGTCGGGCTGGAACTCGTGCGGCAGCGACTCGGCGTAGTGGGCGGTCCCGGCCTGGATCGCCGCCTCGCGCTCGGCGACGTCGGCCTCGAGGTCGACGTGCGAGAGGTCGGTGAGCAACCAGCCCACCTCGTCGGGCGCGTAGCTGCCGAAACCCGGCCCGCGTAACGGTTCCTGGTTCACGAGGAGACCTGGGAGTCGCCGACACGGGAGCGGGCGAGGGCGTCGAAGGACGTGCCCCCCGCGACGACGACCAGCAGGTCGCGGCCGCCCGCGGTCAACGCCTCCGCGACACCACCCGGGGCGACGAGGGCGTCGGTGTCGGCGGGCGGGTCGATGACGAGGACGCGTTGGGTCGACGCGTCGTCGGCGGCGGCGTTGTAGAGGTGTCGGGTGCCGTGGCCGGCCCGCGCCGACTCGGGTTCCGGTGCACTGAAGGCGAACCCGTGTCGCAGCGGATAACCCTCGTGGTCACCGACGAACGCAGGGGAGCGGGTGGTCGTCTGTGACGTCACCGACCATCCGCGATCCTCCAGCGTGGCCGCGACCCGCAGGGGCAGGTACATGAACTCCTCGTGCCCGAGCACCAGCACGGGACGGTGCGGGTCGAGGTGTCCGGCGATCGCGTCGGCGACGGGGCCGATCGACCGGTCGAACCCCGCCGCGTCGGTGTCGAGTGTCCCGTGTCGCCCGCTGTCGGGGACGTCGGCGGGCCAGTCGGTGTGGACCCGCAGCACCGCACCCGGCGTCCCGGCGCCGGCGGACGGGGACGGGTCGGGGAGCGCCGCGACCCGGTCGACGAGATCGGTCGGGACGACGGCGGAACCCGTTGCCAGCGCCACGAACTCGACACTCACACCGGCCTGACGGGCCAGGACGGTGCAGCGGTCGCGGTCGGCCTCGGTGCGCAGGTCGACCAGCGCCGCGACCACCCACGACGACGCGCGCACGGTCGGCTGCAGGGCGGCGATCGCGGCGATCGCGGTCGCGCCGGTCGAGATCTCGTCGTCGACGAGCGCGCACGGCCGGTCGCCGGCGAGCAGTCCGCGCGAGGTGGGTTGCACGAGATGGTCGGTGGCGTGCGAGTGCCCTTCCACGAACCGCGCCGTGGTCGGCACGGCGGGCACGGCGCGACGGGTGGACTGCAGGTAGACCGGCGCGCGCAGTCGTCGGGCCACGCAGTGACCGAGGCCCGTCGCCGTCTCGGCGAACCCGAAGACGGTCGGTGTACCCACCTCGACGCCCGACGCTGTCGCCACGTGGTCGGCCAACGCCTCCGCGGCGCCGACGATCCGTGACGGCGCCACCGGGATGTGCTTGCCGAGCACGGTCGACACCCACAGGTGTGCGCGACGCGGGTTGCGCCGCAGCCCGGGCCGGACCAGGTCGTCGACCGACCACCCCGGCACACCGCCGGTCGGCGTGATGCACAGGCCGTCCGTCGGGTTCACCGGTCGACCACCGCCGTGAGCACCTCGATGATGCCCACCTCGGGGCGCGTCACCCCGAAGGCCTCGGCCCGCAACAGGGTGCGGATCGCCCAGTTCCGGTGTGGCCGACGTTCGTTCATCTTGTTGCGGTAGCTCGACGCGAGGACACCACCCTCGGTGCCCCCGTCGCCGCCCGCGTCGGTGTCGTCCTCGTGGCGGCCGAGGACGGCGAGCGCGTCGACGTACTCCTCGTGACTGACGGTGCTGGTGGCGTTGACGACGTTGACGTGCGTCGGGTGGATGACCGTCTTGCCCAACAGTCCGTTCGCACGGTCGAGGACGATCTCGCGGAGCATCCCGTCGAGGTCGCGGCTGACCAGGTGACGGCGGAACCGGACGGCGTCCAGTTCCTCGAACGGGGTGTTGCGCAGCAGCGGACGGAACATGCGTTCGTGGGCGTTGTAGTACTCCCACACCGGTCCGGTGATGGTGAACCCGGTGCCGTCGTGCCGACCGAGTCGGGTGACGACCGCGGCGATCACCGAGGCGACCGGGTGCACGTCGTAGATGGTGAGGTCGGGGTCGCGGCGGATCCCGAACGTGCCGCTGAGGTCGGTGGCGCCGATGCGCACCGCCAGCACCCTCTCGCGGTGCTCGTGGAGGAGGTCGGCGATGCCGGCGAGCTCCGCGGCGCGGGTGTCGGGGTGGACCACCCGGGGCGACTCGATGATCGGCATCGCGTACAGCGGCCCGTGCGGGGTCGGGGGTGCCGCCGCGATGCGGCCGAGGTGGTCGGCGCCGTCGGCGACACCGAACTTGGGCAGCGCGAACCCGCTCAGCGCGTCGACACCGGCGTCCACGCCGTCGAGGATCGCGTCGATCTGCGCCGCGGCCCGCACGCGGACGAACACCATCGGTGCCCCGCCGGTGCCCGCCAGGTCGTCGAGGGTCGCCACCACGGCGGCGAGGCCCGCGTCGACCTCGTCGTCGGGGACGGCGTCCTCGAGGTCGAGGACCACCGACGCCGTGCCCGCCGCGGCGGCCCGGCACACGGAGCCGGTGAGATCCGGCCGGACGGAGGGGATGTAAAGCGTCGCACCGAGCGCCGCCGCGATCTGGTCCCGCGACCCGGCGAGCGGGATCGGCCGCGGCAGGCGGTGGAAGAGACGGTCCCGTTCGTCGTCGGCGAGCATCGGGAAGTGGGTCACCGACCGGCCGAGCGCCGCGGCCGGCCGCGTCATCGGGCGCCCGACTTCATCTTCGCGACGACGTCGGCGACGAAGTCCGCCACCGAGTCGAGTTCGCGCACGTAGGCGAGGTAGTCGGGGTGACGGCCGGTGAGTCCCTCGACCGCTCGGTCGACGCGGCGCGCGGCGGCGTCGATCACCGATCCCCAGCGCGCGACCAGGCGTCGGTCGACGGCCAGGAGCTGGGCGTCGCGGATGGCGAACCGCGTCCGTCGCTCGACGGCGCCGGGATCGTCACGGACCGAACGCAGCAGCTCGAGGCGGTGGGTGACGCCGTCGACGAAGCCCTCGGCCCGAGCGAGATCGTCTCGAGCCGCGGTGATCTCGCTCGCCGCCGCGTCCGGGTCGGAGTCGGCGGAGGCGGCCGCGGCCCGGATGTGGTCGTCCGCCCGCGCCAGGGCCTCCCGACCACGCCGGTCGTCGCCGACGACGTCCTCCGAGCACGCGGCCGAGAACTCCCTCAGCAGTGCGGAGTACGCGTCCGGCAACCGCTCCGCGCGGGTGGCCACCGCGGACCGTCGGGTGCGGACGGAGGCGAGCGCACGCCTCACCTCGGCCGTCCGTCCCGGTGCGCGGTCGACCGCGCCGCGGAGCGCCTCGGTGGTGGCCACGAGGCGCTCGGTGGCCCGGGCGACGTCGCCGGGATGGCCCTGCGTGCGCGCCTGCAGGGCGGCGTCGAGGGCGACCTCGGTGTCCCTCACCGCGGCGCGCACCGAGGCGTAGGACCGCACGGCGGGTGCCAACCCGTCGACCGCCGCGAGAGCCTGCTCGGCCGCCTGCGTCGCCTGGGTGACGCGGGTGGGCAGAGCGGCAGCGGCCGACCGCGAGTGCTCGATCGCGGTCGCGTGGCGCTCGTAGAAGGTGTCGAGACGCGTCGCCCGGTCGTGCAGGGCCGCGGTGCAGCGCTGCAGGTCCGCCACCGTCGGTACCGGCGCCGGAGCCGTCGGGTCCGGCTCGCCGGAGAGCCGCAGGTAGTCGTCGATGGTCGCGTACACCTCGTCCCGCAGGGACACGAAGGCGTCGACCAGATCGGGGTGCAGTCCGAGGTCCCGTGCTGCGTCGACGCCGTCGTCGATCACCGACAGCCGACGGTCGAGATCGAGGAAGGCGCGCACCATCTCGGCACGTGCGGTCTCCACCGGACCGTCCGAGGGGCCGGCGGTGCGTGCATCACGCCGGAACCACCCACTGACCACGCCGCGATCGTACTGGTGCCCGTGACGGGCATGTCCGGCTCGACGCGGCAGATCCGACCTTCGGGTGATGACCGGGATGTCGGGTCTCCGCGTACCGTGGTGGCGAGCACGACCCCGCCCCGGGGAGGTCCCGGCCGGCGAGAAAGGACCGACATGGGCGTCAGTTTGAGCAAGGGCGGCAACGTCTCCCTCACCAAGGAGGCACCGCACCTGACCGCGGTGTCGGTGGGGCTCGGATGGGACATCCGCACCACCACCGGGACCGATTTCGACCTCGACGCGAGCGCCATCGCCGTCGGCACCGACAAGAAGGTGCTGTCGGACAAGCACTTCGTCTTCTTCAACAACCTGACGTCGCCCGACGGCTCCATCGAGCACACCGGTGACAACACCACCGGTGAGGGCGAGGGCGACGACGAGGTCATCAAGGTGAACCTGTCGGCGGTGCCGCCGGAGGTGGACACCATCGTCTTCCCCGTGTCGATCTACGACGCCGACTCGCGCTCGCAGTCCTTCGGTCAGGTCCGCAACGCCTTCATCCGTGTCGTCGACCAGTCGAACAGCAACGAGATCGCCCGGTACGACCTCTCGGAGGACGCGTCGACCGAGACTGCGATGGTCTTCGGCGAGCTCTACCGCAACGGGTCGGAGTGGAAGTTTCGCGCCGTCGGTCAGGGGTACGCCTCTGGTCTCGCGGGGATCGCCCGCGACTACGGTGTGAACGTCTGACGACCCGCACCACACATCTCGTCGGCACAGCCCGGGGAGACGCCGCCGTCGGTGTCCCCCGGGCTGTGCCGCGCCATCGGAAAGGTCCACGCCCGTGGTAGTCCGCATCTTCGGGATCTCGGTCGCCGTCACCGCCGTGTCCCTCGTGGTCGCGTTCATCTACGGCAGCTGGGAGGCCGTCGCGCTGTGCGCGATCCTCGGCGTGCTGGAGGTGTCGCTCTCCTTCGACAACGCGGTCATCAACGCGACCGTCCTCGAGCGCATGAGCGAGTTCTGGCAGAAGATCTTCCTGACCGTCGGCATCCTCATCGCCGTGTTCGGCATGCGGCTCCTCTTCCCGCTGGTCATCGTGTGGATCACCGCGGGACTGAATCCCGTCCGCGCCTTCGACCTGGCGATGAACCCCCCGCCGGAGGGATCGGGGCAGGAATCCTACGAGCAGATCCTTACCGACGCGCACCCGCAGATCGCCGCGTTCGGCGGGATGTTCCTGTTCATGCTGTTCCTCAACTTCATCCTCTCCGAGCGGGAGACGACGTGGCTGGACTGGCTGGAGAAGCCGCTCGCCGCCATCGGACGCCTCGACCAGCTCGCCGTCGTCATCGCCGGCGGCACGTTGGTGCTCGTCGCGGAGTTCCTCGCCGACGACACCCACCGGGCCACGATCCTCATCTCCGGCACGCTCGGGATGATCACCTACATCACCGTCGACGGCCTCGGCTCGTTGTTCCACACCGAGCAACTCGAGGAGGGCGGGGGCGAGGCGGCCGGTGGTGAGGAGACGGGCGGGGGCAACCCCTCGCGTGGCCCATCGACTGCGGTCAAGGCCACGGGTAAAGCCGCGTTCTTCCTGTTCCTCTACCTCGAGGTGCTCGACGCGTCGTTCTCCTTCGACGGCGTCATCGGCGCGTTCGCCATCACCGCCGACCCGATCATCATCGCGCTCGGCCTGGGGTTCATCGGCGCGATGTTCGTCCGGTCCATCACCGTCTACCTGGTCCGCACGGGCAGCCTCGCCGAATACCGGTACCTCGAACACGGTGCACACTGGGCGATCGGTGCCCTCGCCGTCATCCTGTTCGTGTCGATCGAGTACCACATCAACGAGGTCGTGACCGGACTCATCGGTGTCGCCTTCATCGGTACGGCGTTCCTGACGAGCATCGCGGCCAACCGTCGCGAGCGTGCCGAGGAGACACAGCGCGAGAGCACACCGGTCGCCTGACGGTCCGGACGACGAAGGAGATCAGAGACCATGGACCTGCTTCGCTGGAGTCGAGGGCCCGCCGAGGGGGTCGCCGCGACGACCCCTCACGCCCCGGTGATCCGCGGACTCCTCGCCCGGGCGACCACACCGCTGCTCCCGGACGACTACCTGCACCTGCTGAACCCGCTGTGGTCGGCGAGGGAGCTGCGCGGTCGGGTGGTCTCGGTGCGCAAGGAGACCGCGGACTCGGCCACCGTCGAGATCGAGACCGGGTGGGGGTTCTCCCACGACTACCGCCCGGGCCAGTACGTCGGCATCGGTGTGCAGATCGAGGGACGCTGGCACTGGCGGTCGTACTCGCTCACGTCGATCGGCACCGCGCGCCGCAAACACATCACGGTCACCGTCAAGGCCAATCCCGACGGCTTCCTGTCGTCACATCTCGTCGACGGTCTCGCGGCGGGGACCGTCATCCGACTGGCCGCCCCGCGGGGCGACTTCGTGTTGCCCAGCCCGCCTCCGGAGCGGCTGCTGTTCGTCACCGCCGGCAGCGGCATCACGCCGGTGATGGCCATGCTGCGCAGCCTGCGCGACCGCGGGACGCTGCCCGACGTGGTGCACATCCACTCCGCGCCCACCCGTGACGACGTCATCTTCGCCGACGAGTTGACCGACCTCGCGGCCACCGCCGACTCGTACACGCTGCACCTGCAGCTGACGCGGGAGATGGGGAAGGTGGACCTCACCGCTCTCGACGACGTCGTGCCGGACTGGCGTGAGCGGTCCACGTGGGCGTGTGGGCCGGTCCGCATGCTCGACGACGTCGAGCACGTGTTCACCGATGCGAGTGTGCCCGAGAACCTCCACGTCGAGCGGTTCGCCATCGACCGCGACGCCGCGCGCGGCGAGGGCGGGACGCTGACGTTCACGCGGTCGGAGCGCTCTGTCGAGATCGACGGCGCCACCACGATCCTCGAGGCCGGCGAGTCGCTCGGTGTCTCGTTGCCCTTCGGCTGCCGTATGGGCATCTGTCAGTCGTGCGTCGTCCCGCTGGAGGCCGGTCACACCCGCGACCTCCGGTCGGGGGAGGAGCACCGCGAGGGCGAGCGGATACAGACCTGCGTCTCGACGGTGTCCGGCGCCTGCTCCATCGATCTGTGACGGGGCGTCACCGGTGACCGACGACGAGGCCGACACGGGGGACGGAGTCAGGCGCGATCGCGCCCGCCGCGCGGGGAAGGCCCTCGCGACGGGCCTTGGCCGCGCACGGGACTGGGCGTCGCGGGTGAACCACACCGAGACGGTCATCCGGGCGGCGCGGTCGGCGCGCACCCGAGCGCCCGGCGACCTCCCGGTGATGGACTTCTCCGCACCCGCCATGCGCTACAGCGACCGGCTCGCCCGGCTGATCGGAGACGGGGACGAGCCGACCGCGATGCGCGAACTCGGACTCACCGCCGTGCAGATGTGGCAGTCCCTCGGCGGTCGCCGCCAGGTCGACGACGACCCGCGTCCGGTCACCATCCTGTTCACCGACCTCGTGAACTTCTCGACGTGGGCGCTCGACGCGGGCGACGACAAGGTCCTGAAGCTGGTCCGGCAGGTGAACGCGGCCACCACGGAGGTGGTGCGCCGCCGCGGCGGCCGCGTCGTGAAGTCCCTGGGCGACGGGGTGATGGCCGTGTTCCTCGACGGCGCCGATGCGATCGAGGCCGCCCACGAGGCCGGGTTGGCCGTCAGCGCGATCGTGGTCGACGGCTACCGTCCCGCGTTGCGGGCCGGGTTGCACACCGGCACGCCGCGGCGCGACGGCGACGACTACCTCGGGGTGGACGTCAACATCGCCGCCCGTGTCGCCGATGCGGCCGGCGCGGGTGAGGTCCTGGCGACCAGCGCCACCCTCGACGCGACCGACGCCGACAAGTACGTCCGTCGACGTCGGCGGTTCCGCGCCAAGGGGACACCGCGCGACCTCGTCGTCTACGCAGTGGTCCCGAGATACGAATGAGGGCTCGTCACAACGGCTCTCACCCGAGGATGCTGGCGCGTTCGTCGAGTCGGTAGGTGTACAACGCGACGCCACCGCAGATCACCGTCGCGGCCAGGAGCATCTGACCCCCGGTGATGACGAGGCTGACGATCCCGCCGAGCACGCCGCCGGCGACGAACGCCAGCCACAGCAGGAAGTAGCCGTTCCACTCCTTGGCCTCGCCGCCGCTGATGTGCCGCTCGATGCCCTGACCGAGCTTCACAAGCGTGCCGGTGACATAGCTGAGCGGGACGGAGACCTCGCCCTTCTTGTCGTCGCAGAACGAGGTGTTGAGTGCCCCGATGCCGAACGCGACGAACAGGATCGGGATGAACGTGACGGCCGGTGCGTTGAAGCCCGCCGTCATGAAGTCGACCCCGGTCGCGATCGCCAGGCTGATGGTGGTGAGCATCGTCGCGCCGTGCGGGTGGTTCACCCACACATGGCGTCGTAGCAGCGACGCGACGACGACACCGGAGATGAACGTGACGGTGATGAGGATCGCGGCCGTCGCCATGGCCGGACGTCCCACGAGATAGCCGAGGGCGGCGCGCTCGGCGTTGCCTGTCATGAAGGTCACGAAGTAGCCGGTGGTCTGGATGAACGCCGCCGCCCCCACCAGGCCCGCCATGGCGGCGAGCACCCACGAGACCACTGCTTCTGGATCCCCGATCGGTTTCATGTCATCCGAGATTAGCGACGCATGCCCGAATCTGCCGTTTCGCCCGTGTTACACAGTGTCTTCTCAGGGATGAGTTGTGCCACATCACCATCGACGCGAGCACAGTTGTGGCGACGTTGAGATCCCGGTCATCTGCTGGACACCTCGCGGCGAGGGGAGCGGGCCACACTGCGGGCGTGCGCATCGTGCAGGTCGCCAACTTCTACGGGCCGCGGTCGGGCGGGTTGCGCACCGCCGTCGACCAACTCGGGCACGGTTACGTCCAACGGGGACACGAAGTCTCGCTCGTGGTCCCCGGTCGGCACGCCCATGAGGAGATGCTCGCGTCGGGCGTGCACCGGATCACCGTCGCAGCACCGTCGATCCCGTGGACCGGCGGATACCGGGTCGCCGACCCCCGCCGGGTCACCGATGTCCTGCGCGGCCTGGCGCCCGATGCCGTCGAGGTGTCCGACCGGCTCACCCTGCGTGGACTCGGACCGTGGGCTCGCCGGCGCGGCGCCGCCGCGGTGATGATCTCGCACGAACGTCTCGATCGGCTTCTCGCACAGGCGATGCCGCGCGCATGGGCACGCGCCGCGGCCGATGTCGCGAACGCGCGTTCCGCCGCGGCCTACGACGCGATCGTGTGCACCACGGAGTTCGCCCGCGCCGAGTTCGACCGCATCGGGGCCCACAACGTGCACCGCGTCCCGCTCGGCGTCGACCTGGACCTGTTCCACCCGCGGCGTCGCGACTCGGTCGGCGGCGGGCGGTGGCGCGAGGCCGACGGCGCCCTCCTGGTCCACTGCGGTCGGCTGTCGGTCGAGAAACACGTCGAGCGCAGCATCGACGCCTGCGCCGGACTCCTCGAGGCGGGCATCACCGCGCGCCTGGTGATCGCCGGGGACGGGCCTCGTCGACCGGCACTCATGCGCCGGGCAGCGGGGTTGCCGGTCGAGTTCACCGGGTTCCTGCAGACCCGCGACGAGGTCGCCGACCTCCTCGCCGCCGCCGACGTCGCGATGGCGCCCGGTCCGCACGAGACGTTCTGCCTGTCGGCCCTCGAGTCGTTGGCCGCGGGGACGCCGGTGGTCGCGTCCCGCACGTCGGCGGTGGCAGAGATCGTCACGTCGGACTGCGGAGCGGTCGCCCCGAACACCGCCGCGGCGTTCACGGCCGGGGGTGCGCACCGTGCTCGACCTCGCCGACGCCCGGGCCCGCGCCCGGCAACGGGCGGAGACCTTCGGGTGGCCGTCGACGGTCGCGAGGATGCTCGACGTCCTCAGCGCGTGAGCGTCACTTCTGCAGCGTGAACTGCATGACGTCGATGTAGCCGTTGCGGAAGTAGTCGGCGCAGCCGGTCAGGTACTTCATGTAGGTGTCGAACACGTCGCGGTTCGCGATCCGCACCGCGTCGTCCTCGCGCTCCTTCAGCGACGCGGCCCACGTGTCGAGCGTGCGCGCGTAGTGCTGCTGCAGCGGCTGGATGCGCTCGACGGTGAAGCCGACACGGGTGCTCTCCCGCTCGACGTCGTGCGGTTCGGGCAGCTGGCCGCCGGGGAAGATCTCGTTGGCGATGAACCGCGCGAACGCCAGCACGTCGCGCGTGATGGGGAGGCCCTTCTCGCGGATGACGTGGCGGTTGAACGCCACGATGGTGTGCAGCAACATCACGCCGTCGTCGGGCAGGATCCCGTAGGTCTTCTCGAAGAAGGCCGGGTAGCGCTCGGCGCGGAAGTGCTCGAACGCACCGATGCTGACGATGCGGTCGACCGGCTCGTCGAACTCCTCCCAGCCCTGCAGACGCACCTCGGCGGTGCGCCCGGCCGGGGTCGCCGCGGCGAGGGATTCGTTGACGAGTTCGTACTGGTTCTTGCTCAGCGTGAGACCGATGACGTCGACGTCGTACTTCTCCATGGCGCGCTTGATGGTGGTGCCCCATCCGCAGCCGATGTCGAGCAGACGCATCCCCGGCTCCAGCCCGAGCTTGCCGAGCGAGAGATCGATCTTGGCGTACTGGGCCTGCTCGAGCGTGTAGTCGTCCTCCTTGAAATACGCGCAGCTGTACATGCGGGAGGGGTCGAGGAACAGGTCGAAGAAGTCGTTGGACAGGTCGTAGTGGGCCTGCACGTCCTCGTAGAACGGGTCGAGCTCGGTCATGACGACACCTTCCGGTCGGGTTCGAGAGGTCGCACCCGGGGCGCGACGCAGCGGGATCAGGCTACTCGTGTCACGCATCACAACCCCGTGTGACCCGGGAGGGACCGGGTACGCCCGGTAGCGTCGTCGGTCGAGCAGAGGAGCAACGGTGGCAGATCTGGACGTGACGGTCCGCAGTGAGGTGGACCCGGCCACGGCGTGGGCACTCGCCTCGGATCTCCGGCGGTTCGACGAGTGGCTGACCATCTTCGGCGGCTGGCGGTCCGACGTCCCCGACGAGATCTCCGTCGGCACGAACGTGAAGTCGCTCATCAAGGTCAAGGGCTTCCGCAACATCATCACCTGGGACGTCACGCGATACGACGAGCCCACCCGCATCGGCCTGGAGGGCAGCGGTCGGGGAGGGGTGCGCATCACCCTCGACCTCACCGTCGAGAAGGACGGCGACGGCTCGCGGTTCCGCGTCGCCGCCGAGTTGTCGGGCGGTCTGCTCAGCGGACCGGTGGGTCGGATGGTCGCCAAGGTCATCGAGGGCGACGTCCGCCGCTCCGTCGACAACCTGGCCGCCCTGCGCTGAGGCCCCTGCGCGTAGCGTCGGATCCCTGTCGCAGGAAGGGATCGCCATGGGTCTGTTGACGCCGCTCGCCGTCCGCATAGGGGCGATCAGTTGGATGCCGAGATTGCTGCCCGTCATCGAGAAGACCGACGTTCGGCTGCAACGCATCTCGGGCGGCAAGGTGAGCGTGCTCGACATCGCCGGGCTGCCCAACCTGATCCTGCGTGTACCCGGGCGCAAGTCGGGCGTGGTCCGGTCCACCCCTCTGCTCTGCGTTCCGCGCGACGGCGACTGGCTCATCGCCGGCTCCTACTTCGGCAACCCGAAGATGCCCGCGTGGGTGCACAACCTGCGCGCCGCCGACACCGCCGAGATCGTCCGCGGGGGGACGACGATCCGCGTGCGATGGCGGGAACTCGCCGACGCCGAGCGGTCGCGTGCATGGCAGGACCTGCTCGACACCTGGCCGAACTTCCGCCTCTACGAGCAGCGCACCGACCGCCTCATACCGGTCTTCTCGCTCACGCCCGTCGACTGACCCGCCCGTCTGGCAAGGTGGAGCCATGCCCGACACCCCCACGGTCTTCGTGTTGTTCGGCGCCACCGGCGATCTCGCCAAGCGGATGGTGCTGCCCGCGTTCTACGAACTCGAACGCCGCGGGCTGCTGCCCGAGCGGTGGCGACTCGTCGGCAACGGGCGCGGTGAACGCACCGACGACGAGTTCCGTGACCACGTCCGGTCGGCGCTCGAGGAGTTCGGCGACGGCGTCGACGACTCCTGGGACGCCTTCGCGGCCAACCTCCGCTTCGCGGGCAACGGCTTCACCGTCGACGACCCGGGGCAGCTCCCGGACGTCATCGACGAGATCCGCAACGACGACGACCTGGGCGGCGACGACCTCCAGCTGGTCCACTACATCGCGCTGCCGCCCAGCACGTTCACCGACTACACGCGGGCGCTCGGCGAGCACGGCCTGGCCGAAGGGTCACGGGTGGTGTACGAGAAGCCCTTCGGCACCTCGCAGAAGACCTTCACCGAGCTCGACGAGGCGGTGCACGCCGTGTTCGACGAGTCGCAGGTCTATCGGATCGACCACTTCCTCGGCAAGGAGAGCACGCAGAACCTGCACATCCTGCGGTTCGCGAACGGCATGTTCGCCGGGCTGTGGAACCGCGAACACGTCGAGCAGGTCCAGATCGACGTCCCCGAGACGCTCGACATCGACGACCGCGCCGAGTTCTACGACGCGACCGGCGCCGTCCTCGACATGGTGGTGACGCACCTCTTCCAGGTGGCGGCCGAGGTCGCGATGGAGCCCCCCGCTCAGCCTCGGCGCCGACGACCTGCAGTCGGCGCGCGAGTCGGTCATCGCCGCGTTCCGGCCGATCGACCCCGCCGAGGTGGTCCTCGGACAGTTCGACGGCTACCGCGAGACCGAGGGCATCGCCGACGACTCCACGACCGACACGTTCGTGGCCGCCCGACTCTGGGTCGACACCGACCGCTGGCGCGACGTGCCATTCGTCCTGCGGACCGGGAAGAAGCTGGGTGTCTCGGCCCAACGGGTCACGCTGGTGTTCCGTCGGCCCGAGGACGGCCCCATCACCCACATCCCCGCAGGCGGTGCAGCGCTCACCTTCGACCTGTCGGGGGACGGCAGCATCGACATCACCGTCACGGTGAAGGAGCCCGGTCCCGGTGAGGATCTCGCGATCGCTCACCTCGACCTGCCTCTCGACACCGTCGACTCCGACAACGGCGGCGCGCTGTCGCCCTACTCGCGTCTGCTCAACGACGTCCTCGACGGCGACCGATCGCTCTTCACCCGGCCGGACGGCCTGGCCCACGTCTGGGAGGTCGCGCAGCCTCTGCTCGACAACCCGCCGTCGGTGCAGCCGTACCCCGCGGGGTCGATGGGACCCGGTGCCGCCGACCAGCTCGCGGCCCCGATCGGGTGGTTCGTCACCGGGAAGTGACCCCGCCCGTCGGGTCACCCCGCCGTCTGTTGGGCGCTCGGAGCCGTCTGTTGGGCACTTGGAGCCGTCTGTTGGGCACCTGGAGCCGTCAGTTGGGCACATGGAGCAGGCCGCCGGCTCATCCATGGCCCCAACGCACACTCGACTGTCCCTGCCGCCCAACAGACGGTTCCGGCCGCCCAACAGATGGTTCCTGGCGCCCAACAGATGGTTCCGGCCGCCCAACAGACGGGGCGGTCCGGGCGTCAACCGTGGGGTGTCAGTCGGCCGACACCCAGTCGTAGGGCAGGAACTTGCCGTCGAGGGTGATGACGACGCGATCGCCGGACGGGTGCGGCTTCTTGTCGATGTCGACACTGAAGTTGATCGCGCTCATGATGCCGTCCCCGAACTGCTCGTGGATCAGCTCCTTCAGCGCGGGCCCGTACACGGCGAGGGCTTCGTAGAGCCGATAGATCGTCGGGTCGTTGCGCACCACGTCGCGATCGGTCCCGCGGACCGGGACCGCACCGAGGATCGGCGCGAGATCGGCGGAGAGGCCGAGCTTCTCGAGCAGCACCTCGGCCTCCGGCCGCGGGATCGGGTGCTGGCCGAGCAGTGCGGCGGTCGTCCACACGACGGGCCGGTCGACGGCGTCCGCCAGTGACTGCCACGTCAGTCCGAGCTCCACGCGTCGAGCGGCGATGGTGCGGGTCACGTCTTCTCGTGTCATGGCACCAGGATCACGCAGAACCGGTCCGGGCGCTCAGTCGCCGAGTTCCCGATCCAGGTTGTAGGCCGCGCTGATGAGGGCGAGGTGGGTGAAGGCCTGCGGGAAGTTGCCCAGTTGCTCGCCGGTGAGACCGACCTGCTCGGCGTAGAGGCCGAGGTGGTTGGCGTGGGTGAACATCTTCTCCATGGCCAGGCGCGCGTCGGGCCGGCGGCCGACACGTGTGAGCGCCTCGACGTACCAGAACGAGCAGAGGGAGAAGGTCCCCTCGGTGCCGCTGAGACCGTCGTCGTGGTCGCTCGAGTCGTACCGGAACACCAGCGAGTCGCTCACCAGTTGCTCCTCGATCGCCTTCAGCGTCGACAGGAACCGCGGATCGGTCGGCGAGAGCAACTTGACGGCCGGGATCAGGAGCAGCGACGCGTCCAGCCGGTCCGATTCGAATGTCTGCGTGAAGGACTCGCGTCCCTCGTTCCACCCCTTGACCATGATCTGGTCGAAGATGGCGTCGCGGGTCTTCATCCACTTCCCGACGTCGCCGGGCAGACCGCGCTGCCTGCTCATGCGGATCATCCGCTCGAAGGCGACCCAGCACATGAGGCGCGAGTAGACGAAGTTCTGCGACTCCGACCGCACCTCCCAGATGCTCTCGTCGGACTGGTCCCAGTTGTCGGTCAGCCAGTCGAGGACGCCGCACAACTCGTGCCACGAGTTCCACGAGATCCCGGCCCCGTACTTGTTGAACAGGTACACCGAGTCGATCAGCTCGCCGTAGATGTCGAGCTGCAACTGATTGCTCGCCTCGTTGCCGATGTTGACCGGCTGCGACCCCCGGTAGCCCTCCCAGTGCTCGAGGGGGCGCTCGTCGGGGGGTGACTCCCCGTCGATGGTGTACATCAGGCGCAGCGGCCGGCCGTGGTCGTCCCCGCCGTCGCTGAACCGACGCGTCAGCCACCCCATGAACGCGGCGGCCTCGTCGTTGAACCCCAGGCGCAGCAGGCCGTACAGCGAGAAGGCGGCGTCCCGGATCCACACGTAGCGGTAGTCCCAGTTACGTTCGCCCCCGATCTCCTCGGGCAGCGCCGTCGTCACCGACGCGACGATCGCGCCGGTCGGCTCGTGCGTCATCAGCTTGAGCGCGAGGGCGGACCGATGCACCATCTCGCGCCACCGGCCGCGGTAGTTCGACTGGCCCAGCCACGACTGCCAGAACCGCACCGTCGCGTGGATGATGTGCTCCGACGCGTCGGAACCGACCTCGTCGTCGGGGATCTCGTCGACACCCAGGCTGAACGTGGCGGCCTCACCGACGCCGAGTCGGACGCGGGCGGTGACGACGCCGTCGTCGACCTCCAGGGGGACGTCGGACGCGAGGTGCAGCGTCAGGTCACCACCGGACAGGGTGATGTGGGTGTCGTCGACCACCGACGTGGTGTGCTCGGCACGTCCGTAGTCGAAGGCCGGGTCGAGGCGCATCTCCATCCGGACCCGCCCGCGGACGCATTCGATCCGTCGGACGATCCGCGTGCGGTGCTCGGGGTCGCGGGGCCTGGCGAGCGGCATCAGATCCTGGACCTCGGCCACGCCGTCCTCGCTCATGAAGCGGGTGACGAGGACGTTCGAGTCGGGCAGGTAGAACTGCCTGGTCGACACCAACCCGTCGACCATGGAGACGTCCCACGAACCACCGCTGTCCGCGTCGAGCAACGACCCGAACACGCTCGGCGAGTCGAACCGCGGGCAGCAGAACCAGTCGATGCGTCCGGACGTCCCGACGAGCGCCGCGGTCCGCAGATCCCCGATCACCCCGTGGTCCGCGATGGGCAGGTACCGGGGCGTGTCGTCGTCGCTCACACCGACCATCGTGTCACCGCACGCGATGGGCACCGTCCGACGCGCCCGTGAGCAGCGCCGACAGGTCCCTCAGAGGCCGCTGCGACGCCGCGAGTCGATCACTCCGGTGTCGAACCCGGCGAGGTGCAGACCGCCGTGGAACCGCGCGTGTTCGATCTTCACGCAGCGGTCCATCACGACGGACAGACCGGCCTCCTCGGCGCGCCGGGCGACGTCCTCGTGCCACAGGCCCAGCTGCAGCCACAGCGTCGACGCACCGACCGCGAGCGTGTCGTCCAGCACCGAGGGGAGATCGTCGTGGCGTCGGAAGACGTCGACCATGTCGGGGACACCGGGCAGCTCCGACAGGCTCGGGTAGACCGGGGTGCCGTCGATCTCGTCGATCGTCGGGTTCACCAGCCACACGGTGTAGTCCGAGGTGGACGTCAGGTAGCGGTTGACGAAGTAGCTGGCTCGGGCGGGGTTCGCCGACGCGCCGACGATCGCGATGGTGCGGGTGTCGAGCAGGATCTCGCGCCGACGGGCGGCGGACGGGCCCTGCCAGGTGCGCTGCGCGGTGTCAGCGGACATCCTGCGCCTCCTTCGTCGCGGCCGTCAGGGCCTGGTCGAGGTCCCAGAGGATGTCATCGAGGTCCTCGATGCCGACGCTGATGCGCACGAGGTCGTCCGGGACGCCCGCGGCTTGCAGTTGCTCCGGCGTGAGCTGCCGATGGGTGGTGCTGGCCGGGTGGATGACCAACGTGCGCACGTCCCCGATGTTCGCGACGTGGCTCGCGAGTCGGACGTTCTCCACGAGCGCGCGCCCGGCCGCGTGGCCGCCACGGACGCGGAACGCGAACACCGCCCCCGGGCCCTGCGGCAGGTACCGCTGCGCGCGCTCGTGATGGGGATGGTCCGCGAGCCCGGCGTAGGCGACCGACTCGACGCGCGGGTCACCGGCGAGCCACTCCGCCACCGCCTGCGCGTTGGCGACATGTGCGTCCATCCGCTGGGGCAGGGTCTCGACGCCCTGCAGCAGCTGGAACGCCGAGGTGGGGGACAGGCTCGCCCCGAGGTCCCGGACCTGTTCGCTGCGGACCTTGGTGAGGAACCCGTACTCGCCGAAGTTGCCCCACCAGCTCAGGCCGCCGTACGACGGCACGGGCTCGGTCATGGCGGGGAAATGCCCGTTGCCCCAGTCGAATCGGCCCGACTCGACGACGACGCCACCCAGGGTGGTCCCGTGCCCGCCGAGGAACTTCGTCGCCGAGTGCACGACCACGTCGGCGCCGAACTCGATCGGTCGGCACAGCCACGGGGTGGCCATCGTCGCGTCGACGACGAACGGCAGCCCGCGCTCGTGCGCGACGGCGGCGAGACCCTCGAGGTCCGCGATGTCGCCGGACGGGTTGCCGATCACCTCGGCGTAGACGAGCTTCGTGCGGTCGGTGATCGCGGCAGCGTAGTCGGCGGGGTCGGTGCCGGGCACGAACGTCGTCTCGATCCCGAACCGTCGCAGGGTGACGTCGAGTTGGGTCACCGTGCCGCCGTAGAGACCGGCTGCGGCCACGATGTGGTCGCCGGCCGCACAGAGCGTCGCGAACACCGCGAACTCCGCCGACAACCCGCTCGCCGTGGCGACGGCACCTATTCCACCGTCGAGGCTGGCGATGCGCTCCTCGAACGCCGCCACCGTCGGGTTGCCGATCCGCGAGTACACGTTGCCGTACTTCTGCAGCGCGAAGAGGTCCCCGGCGTCGTCGGCGTCGGCGAAGACGTAGCTGGCCGTCTGGTAGATGGGCACCGCGCGGGCACCGGTCGTCGGATCGACACGGGCGCCCGCGTGGATCGCGCGTGTCCTGAGCCCGAAGGCGTGTTCGCTCACACGCCGAGTTCTACCAGCCCACGGACACCCGCAGGTGGGCGCATCGCCGCCGGCCTCACCCGCTCTTTCCGCGCGCCGTGAGGAAAAAGTCACGCCCGACTCACAGCGCGGCAACCGCCCTGATCGGACGGGCCACCACCATGGCCTCATGGTCTCGACGGGTGGCGTGCGATCGGTGTGCGGGTACTGCGGTGTCGGCTGCGGCATCGTCCTGCAGCCCGGCGTCCTCGACGACGGATCCGCCGGCGTCCTCTCGGTCGTCGGCGACCGCGACCATTCGGCGAACCGCGGTCGGCTGTGCACGAAGGGCGCCACCACCGCCGACATGCTCCGCGCGTCGGGCCGGCTCACCACGGCCCTCGTCCGACCCGACCGCGACGGACCCGCGCACCCCGCCTCGACCTCCGACGCGATCCGCGACACCGCCGCACGGCTGCGGGCGATCGTCGACGAGCACGGTCCCGAGGCCGTCGGGGTCTACGTGTCGGGGCAGATGACCACCGAGGCGCAGTACCTCGCCACGAAACTGGTCAAGGGCTTCCTCGGCACCAACTCGATCGAGTCGAACTCGCGGCTGTGCATGGCCAGCGCGGGCACCGGCTACAAGCAGTCGCTCGGCGCGGACGGGCCACCCGGTTCCTACGACGACTTCGATCACGCCGATGTCTTCCTCGTCATCGGGTCCAACATGGCCGACTGCCACCCGATCCTGCACCTGCGGATGCTCGACCGCGCGCGTGCCGGCGCGAAGGTGATCGTCGTCGACCCCCGTCGCACCGCCACCGCGGACAAGGCCGACCTGCACCTGCAACTGCGACCCGGCTCGGACCTGTGGCTGATGAACGGGCTCCTGCACCTCATCGTCGCCGACGGCCATGTCGACGACGAGTTCGTCGCGGCGGCGACGGAGGGGTGGGACGACCTCGTCGCCTCGCTCGACGATTACCCCCCTGCGGTGGTTGCCGAGCGATGCGGCATCGACGAGGCCGACCTGCGGACCGCCGCGACGTGGATCGGCGAGGCCGGGAACTGGATGAGCCTGTGGACGATGGGTCTCAACCAGTCGACCCACGGCACGTGGAACACCAACGCCCTGTGCAACCTGCATCTCGCCACCGGCGCCATCTGCCGGACGGGCAGTGGTCCGTTCTCGCTCACGGGGCAGCCGAACGCGATGGGTGGACGGGAGATGGGCTACATGGGTCCCGGCCTCCCCGGGCAACGGTCCGTCCTCGACGACGACGACCGCGCCCTGGTCGAGGACCTGTGGGGCGTCCCGCGCGGCACCATCTCGACACAGGTCGGCGGGGGCACCGTCGACATGTTCGAGCGGATGGCCGCCGGCGAGATCCGGACCGCGTGGATCATCTGCACGAACCCCGTCGCGAGCGTCGCCAACCGGTCGACGGTGGTCGAGGCCCTGCGCCGCGCCGAGCTCGTCGTCGTCCAGGACGTCTACGGCGACACCGAGACCACCGAGTACGCCGATGTCGTGCTCCCGGCCGCCATGTGGTCGGAGACGCACGGGGTGATGGTCAACTCCGAGCGGTCGGTGACGTTGTGCCGCCCCGCGTCGCCGCCCCCGGGGGAGGCGTTGCCGGACTGGCGCATCATCGCCGAGATCGCCTGCGGGCTCGGTTTCGAGAAGCACTTCACCTACGACGACGCCGAGGCGGTCTTCGACGAGATCCGCCGGTTCCACAACCCGCGGACCGGATGGGACCTGCGTGGAATGAGCTACGCGAGTCTGGCGGACGGTCCGGTGCAGTGGCCCTGCCCGCCGGGCGACCCGGATCGCCGACACCCTGTCCGCTACGTCGAGGGCGACGCCGGGACACCACAGTTCCCCACGGCGTCGGGTCGCGCGCGGTTCCTCACCCGCCCGGCCGTCGACCCGGCCGAGATGCCCGACGACGAGCACCCGTTCGTCCTCAACACCGGACGGCTGCCGCACCAATGGCACACCATGACCAAGACGGGTCGCGTCGCCAAGCTGCAGAAGCTCAACCCCGCACCGTTCGTCGAACTGCACCCCGAGGACGCTCGCGATCTGGGCGTCGCCGAGGGCGACACCGTCGAGATCGCCTCGCGCCGTGGCCGTTCCGTCCTCCCGGCCGTGGTGACCGATCGTGTGCTCCCCGGCACGGCCTTCGTCCCGTTCCACTTCGCCGACCGGTTCGCCCCCGACGTCGCGGTGAACGCGGTGACGAACGACGCGGTCGACCCCGATTCCCGACAGCCGGAGTTCAAGGCGTGCGCGGTGCGGCTGACGCGCGTTGCCGCTGCACCCGTCGCCGACGACGTCGCGGTCCCGCTCGACCCCTCCGACCATGACCCGCGCCCCTCGGACCTCGCGCGGGTGCTCGGTCTGCCCGACACCGGTCGCCCCGAGCAGCCGACGGGGCTCGAGGCCGACTGGCTCGCGGGATTCGTCACCGGGCTCGACACGCGACCGGTGCCCGCGGGGGAGGTCCCGACGATCCCCTCGGCGGCACCGCTTCGACCGTCGCTGCGAGCCCGCGTCGACGGCTTGCTGGCCGGCATGTACGCACGCACGACCGTCGCCGCCGCACCGCCGGAGACCGATGAGACCGCGTCGACGCCGGTCACGGTCCTGTGGGCGTCGCAGACCGGCACCGCCGAAGAGGTCGTCGAGACGGTCACCGCCCGACTGCGCGCCGCCGGGTCGAGTGTGATTGCCCGGCCGATGGACGAGGTCACCCCGCGTGACCTGACCGATCTCGGGACCGCGGTGATCGTCAGCTCCACGACCGGCGACGGCGACGCACCCGACAACGGTGCGGCCTTCTGGTCCGAGCTCGCCGACGCCGACATCGACCTGTCCGGGCTGCGCTACTCCGTCCTGGCGTTGGGGGACTCGTCCTACGCCGACTTCTGTGGCCACGGACGTCGACTCGACACCCGGCTCGCCGAGCTCGGCGCGGAGCGTGTGGCCGACCGCGTCGACTGCGAGCCCGAGTACGAGGACTCCGCGACACGGTGGCTCGACGCGGTGGTCGGGGCGATCGGCACGGACCCGTCCGAGGCGGGGTCAGCGTCCGACTCGACGGCACCTGCCTCCGCCGCGCCCCGATACGACCGCACCTCGCCGCTCGTGTCGTCGCTGGTGCGCAACCAACGGGTCACCCTGGACGGCTCGCGCAAGGACGTGCGCACCGTCGGTGTGGCCATCCCGGCGGGCACCCTCACCTACGAGACCGGCGACGCGCTGGGCGTGTGGCCGCGCAACAGCGAGGCGCTGGTCGGGGAGTGGTTGGAGCGCACCGGCCTCGACGGCGACAGCACCGTCGACCTCCCCTCGGACGGACCGGTCACGGTGCGTGAGGCGCTGCGCGACCACCTCGAGATCGCCAAGATCACCCCCGACCTCATGCGGTTCGTCATCGCCCGCACCGGCGACGTCGACCTGGAGGCGATGATGCTGCCGGAGAACCGAGATGCGTTCGACGAGTGGGCATGGGGGCGTCAGTCGGTCGACCTCCTCGCCGCGCACCCGGTGAGCGCGTCCGCGCAGGAATGGCTCGAGGTGCTGACACCCCTGCGCCCGCGGCTCTACTCGATCTCCTCCAGCCCGCGGCAGCACCCCGACGAGATCCAGCTGACCGTGTCCGCCGTGCGGTACAACGTGCACGGCACCCCGCGACGCGGGGTCTGTTCGACCTATCTCGCCGACCACGCCGAGGATTCGGACGTGCGGGTGTTCGTCCGCCGGTCGTCGACCTTCCGGCCGCCGGCGGATCCCTCGACCCCGCTGATCATGGTGGGCCCGGGGACGGGGATCGCGCCGTTCCGCGCCTTCCTGCAGGACCGTCGCGCCCGCGGCCACGACGGACCGAACTGGCTGTTCTTCGGCGAGCAGCACGAGGCCACCGACTTCTACTACCGCGACGAACTCGACGAACTGCGCGCCGACGGCGTGTTGACGCGGCTCGACGTGGCGTTCTCCCGCGACCAGTCGGAGAAGGTCTACGTCCAGGACCGCATGCGCGAGCACGGCGCCGAGTTGTTCCGGTGGCTGCAGCGCGGCGCCGTCTTCTGCGTGTGTGGTGACGCCGAACGCATGGCGCGCGACGTGCACGACGCACTGGTCGGTGTGGTCGCCGAGCACGGTCGCCTGGCGCCCCAGAGCGCAGAGGCCTACGTGAAAGCGCTGGCCGCGGACAAGCGGTACCTGCGCGACGTCTACTGACGGCCGCCCGACGGCTGCCTCCGACCGGCCCGGGTGAGGGCAGCCGCGGCGATACCATCGCGGTGTGACGACGCTCGGGGCAGTGCTGCTCACCGTCGTCGACGTGCTCATCGTCCTCGGTTGGGTCTGGTCCGCCGTCCGAGCCTGGCGCGCACCGGACGACCCCGACCTCGAACTGGCCGTCGAGGCGTCCCGCCATCGCGGCGCGGACACCCGTGACCAGGCGCGCCGCGACGCCGTCGACTGGAAGGTGCGGCTGGAGAACCGGGCCGGCTATCCCGCATTCGGGTCGGCGATCCTCAGCGGCATCGCCGTCGGGTTCAGCGGCAACGCGGTCGGGGCGGCGACGTCGAGCTTCGACGCCTGGATCATCGAGGCGCTGCTGTTCGTCGTGTCCCTCACGGTCGCCTTCGTCAGCCGACTCGTGACGGCCAAACGCATCCAACGGCGCCTGTCCGCGCTGCGCTGACACCGGACGGCGAAACGGTCCATTCGGACCAACCACGCGAAATCGGCTGTGCAGCCGACATTCTCGACACCGCAGAGAGCTTGGTCACACCGTTCTGGCGGAATACCGGCGACAGGGTTAGTACTTAGTTGTACTAAGCTCACGATCAGGGGTGAGTGTCTGGTCTTGCGCACCAGGGGAGTGACAGGAGGACACCGATGACCACGAACGACGTCACCACCGTCGACGAGGACCGCGACCGGCGGATCGCCGACCGACGGGCCCGACTCGTCGACAGCGATCCACAGTTCCGTGACGCGACGCCCGACCCCGAACTCGCGGAGCGCGTCCTGCAGAGTGACCTCCCGCTCGCAGAGGTCATCGAGGAGATCCTGTCGACCTACGCCGACCGCCCCGCGCTCGGCCGCCGCGCCACCGAGGTCGTCACGGGCGACGACGGCACCGCGTCCGTCCGCCTGCGGGACGAGTTCGAGACCGTCTCCTACGCCGAACTGGCGGACCGCGTCCGCGCGGTGGCGGCGGCGTGGCACGCCGACGGTCTCGACGCCGGCGAGCTGGTGGCCACCCTCGGCTTCACCAGCGTCGACTACGCGACGCTGGACCTGGCCTGCATCCACCTCGGACTCGTGACGGTCCCGCTGCAGACCAGTTCCGCACCCGCACAGCTCCTCCCGATCCTCGCCGAGACCGCGCCCACGGTGCTGGCGGTGGGCATCGACCATCTCGACGACGTCGTGGAGCTCGCCACCACGGACCACCGCCCCCGTCGCGTCCTCCTCTTCGACCACGACCCCCGCGACGACGCACAGCGCACTGCGGTCGAGCGGACCGTCACGGCGCTGCACGACGCCGGCATCGAGGTCGAGACCGTCGACGAGCTGCTCGGACGTGGCCGCGACCTCTCCGCCGCACCGGCGTTCGGCAGCGACGGCGTCGACCACTCCGAAGATCTGGCGAACCTCATCTACACCTCGGGGAGCACCGGCGCACCGAAGGGCGCGATGTACCCGGTCAAGGGGGTCCGTCGTCTGTGGACCACGTTCTGGTTCACCGGCGACCCCACGTTGCCCGGCATCACGGTGAACTACATGCCCATGAGCCACGTCGCCGGCAGGGCGCTGCTGGCCAAGACTCTCGCCACCGGCGGCACCGCGTACTTCGTCGCGGCAAGCGACCTCTCGACCCTCATGGACGACATCGCCCTCGTCCGTCCGACCGACCTCATGCTCGTCCCTCGCGTGTGCGACATGATCCACCAGCGCCATGTCAGCGAGCTGGACCGACGGTCGGGCCCCGGCCGCCCCGACGCCGAACTCGAGGCGGAGGTCCGGCAGACGATCCGCGACGACGTGCTCGGCGGTCGGGTCCTGTCCGCCATGTGCGGCACGGCCCCGCTCGCACCGGAGATGGCCGAGTTCATCGCCGACTGCCTCGACGTGCATCTCATCGACGGGTACGGCTCCACGGAGGCGGGGTCGGTCCTCATCGACGGCCACATCACCCGGCCGCCGGTGACCGAGTACAAGCTCGTCGACGTCCCCGAGCTGGGGTACCACGTCGACGACGTCCCGCACCCCCGCGGCGAACTGTTGCTCAAGTCCGAGTCCCTGTTCCCCGGCTACTACAAGCGCCCGGAGACCACGGCGGAGGTGTTCGACGAGGACGGCTTCTACAAGACCGGCGACATCATGGCGGAGCTCGGGCCCGACCATCTCGTCTATCTCGACCGCCGCAAGAACGTCCTCAAGCTCGCTCAGGGCGAGTTCGTCGCGCTCTCCCGCGTCGAGGCCGTCCTGGCCGCCGCGCCCGGCGTCGGGCAGATCTTCGTGTACGGCAACAGCTCCCGCTCGTTCCTGCTCGCCGTCGTCGTGCCCACCGACGAGGCTGTCGCAGAGGCAGCCGACGAGGCCGCCCTGCACGACGCGATCGTCGACGCACTCAAGGCCGGCGGACGCGAGGCCGGGCTCAACTCCTATGAGATCCCGCGCGACATCATCGTCGAGCGGACTCCTTTCAGCCGTGACAACGGCCTGCTGTCGGGTGTCGGCAAGGTGCTGCGGCCGAAGCTGATCGAGCACTACGGGGATCGCCTGGAACAGATGTACCGCGATCTGGCCGACAACCAGACCGAGGAACTGCGACGCCTGCGCCGCGACGCCGGCGATCGGCCGGTCGTCGAGACGGTCGGTCGTGCGGCCGCCGCGGTCATCGGGGCCGGCACGACGGCACTGTCACCGGACGCCCGGTTCGGGGACCTCGGCGGCGACTCGTTGTCCGCTCTGAGCTTCTCCACCCTGTTGTCGGAGATCTTCGACGTCGAGGTGCCTGTCGGACTGCTGATGGGTGCGGCGACCGACATGGGTGCGATCGCCACGCACATCGAGTCGGTCCGCTCGGGGGCGGATGCGGTGCCCACGTTCGCCTCCGTCCACGGGGCGACGGCGACATCGGTGCGCGCCGCAGACCTCGCGTTGGAGAAGTTCCTCGACGCGGATCTGCTCGACGCTGCGCCGACGCTGCCCGCTGCGCCCGAGTCGGCCACCACGGTGCTGCTCACGGGCGCCAACGGATATCTGGGGCGGTTCCTCTGTCTGGAATGGCTGGAGCGGCTCGACGCCGTGGACGGGACGCTGGTCTGCATCGTCCGTGGCCGCGACTCCGCCGACGCACGCCGTCGTCTGGAGTCGGTGTTCGACTCCGGCGACGACGTCCTCAGCACGCGGTTCCGCGAGTTGGCCGGGCGACGACTCGAGGTGCTCGCCGGCGACATCGCCAGTCCGCGGTTCGGACTCGACGAGGACACCTGGACGCGGTTGGCCCAGGTCGTCGACCGCATCGTGCACCCGGCGGCCCTCGTCAACCACGTGTTGCCCTACGACCAGCTGTTCGGACCCAACGTCGTCGGCACCGCCGAGGTCATCCGCCTCGCGCTGACGACGCAGCGCAAGCCGGTCACCTACTTGTCGACGGTGGGCGTCGCCGAACAGGGCGGACCCGCGGTCCTCGAGGAGGATCTCGACATCCGCCAGGCGAGCAGCGAACGGGCCGTGGCGAAGTCGTACGCGAACGGGTACGGCACCAGCAAGTGGGCGGGCGAGGTGCTCCTGCGGGAGGCACACGACCTGTGCGAGCTGCCGGTGGCGGTCTTCCGCTCGGACATGATCCTGGCGCACAGCACGTTCACCGGTCAGCTCAACGTCCCCGACGTGTTCTCCCGTCTGATCCTCACGGTGCTGAACACCGGGCTCGCCCCGGAGTCCTTCTACCGCCGTGGGTCCGACGGCTCGCGCTCGCGGGCACACTACGACGGTCTCCCGGCCGACTTCACCGCCCGGGCGATCACCGACCTGGGGGTAGCGGTGCAGAAGGGGTTCGAGACGTACAACGTCGTCAACCCGCATGACGACGGCATCTCGCTCGACACCGTCGTGGACTGGATCCAGGAGGACGGGGTGCGGGTGACCCGCATCGACGACCACCGCACCTGGGTGGACCGGTTCGAGACGGCGATCCGTGGCCTGCCCGAGCGCATCCGGCAGGCGTCGGTGGCACCGCTCATGGACGCGTACCGGACACCGCAGGAGCCCGAGCGCGGTTCGGCGATCCCGTCGGCCCGCTTCGTCGCCGCGGTCGCGGACGCCGGGCTCGGAGACGGCGGCGAGATCCCGCACCTCTCGCACGCCCTGATCACGAAGTACGTGTCGGACCTGAGGTCGCTCGGCCTGGCGTGATCGTGCGCGGGTGGGCCCGGTCGACGTCGTCGGCCGGGTCCACCCGTGTCAGGCGTGCGCGCCGCTGCGTTCGCCGAGCGTGACCGGCATCGACGAATACCCCTGCAGCACACGGGTGTCGCGCCGGATCGGTGGCGCTGCCTCCCGCAGGTCGGGATAGCGGTCGAACAGGGCGCGCAGACCCACTTCGGTCTCCGCGCGAGCCAACGCCGCTCCCAGACAGAAGTGACGCCCTCCGGAGAACGAGAGATGCTTGTTCGCGTTGGGCCGCGTCACGTCGAAGCGATCGGGGTCGGCGAAGACAGCCGGGTCGCGGTTGGCTCCCGCCAGGACCAGGACGATCAACTCACCTCGGTCGAATCCCACCTCGCCGACCTGGGTCGGCCGCAGCGCCGACCGGGCGGTCAACTGGACCGGTGAGCGCAGCCGCAACATCTCGTCGGCGGCGTTGGGCCACAACGACGGATCGTCCCGCACCAGCGCCAACTGGTCGGGGTGGCGTGTCAGCAGGTCGATCCCGCTGCCCAGGATGTTGACGGTGGTCTCGAAACCCGCGGCGAGCACGAGACCCGCGATGCCTCGCAGTTCCTCCTCGGTGAGCGAGACCCCGTCGTCGGTGGCGGAGATGAGCTGGCTCATCAGATCGTCACCGGGCGAGCGCCGCAGCGTCGTGAGGTGGTCCGCGAGCCACTCGTTGAAACCCTCGATCCCGCGTTCGACCCGCCGGAACTGGGTCCACGGCAGCCCGAGATCCAGACTGGGGGCGGCGAGTTCGCCGAAGTGCAGGACCTGGTCACGCTCCGACTCGGGCACCCCGAGGATGTCGCCGATCACGGTCACCGGCAGCTTGGCGCAGTACCGCTCGACGATGTCGACGGTCCCGGTCGCACCGTCGAGGTCGTCGAGGAGTCGCTGCGCGGTCTGCTCGACGTTGTCCCGCATCGCCGCCACCGCCCGCGCGGTGAACACCGAGGAGACCATCCTGCGGTAGCTGGTGTGCTGGGGCGGTTCGGTGGCGAGCAGCGACGGGGGTCGCAGCGGGTGCAGCGCCTCTGAGCGCGTCCGGCGTTCGATCGCACCGAGGGGCCCGGGTAGCCGGGACCCGAGAATGATCGTGCGGAAGTCCTCGGATCGCAGGACCTCGTGGACGACGGCATGGTCGACGGTCACGGCGGCGAGACGCCCCTGTGCGACGGGGCCGCGCGCACGGATGTCGGCGAACAGACCCGTGGGGTCCTCGCGGACGGACGGATCGCCGATGAGACGCGCCTGCAGGTCCCCGGCGGCCGCGGCACGTCCGGCCAGGAACCGCAGGAAGCCGTGCATCACGAACCATCGCAGCATCAGTCTCATCGTCGGATCCCGTCGGTCGTGGACGACGTCGCTTGTCGCGGTCGCCGCCATGATGCCCCAGGATGACGGTGCGGTCATTCGTCGAACCCACGACACAGGGGAGCGGGATGCGGGCCATCGTGGCGGACTACCGGGCGTGGCGGGCGCTCGGTCCGGGTGGACTCCCGGCCAACCCGCTGGGCTGGGCGGTGACGACCGTGCTGGCGCGACTCGGTCGCGACACCCGGAGCCCCGCGGGCGATCCCACGCCCTCGCCGGGCTGGTCGCTACCGGATCGGGGAGTCCGCCCGACGATGGCCCCGTACCCGATCCCGCACCGACAGCTCGACCAGATCCCGGACGCGGCGGTGGTGGCGGACCTCGTCGCGCGGGTTGGAGCACTGGGACGCGAGAACGGACATCTGGCGCGCAGCCGTTTCGAACGCCACCATGACGCCGTGGTCGTCGACGACCCGTCGACGCCCTGGGCGCGCGGTTCCGGCGGCGAGGTCGCCCATGTCCACCCGAGCCAGGGATCCCTGCACGTCGTCGCGGCGCCGGGCGACGTCGGGACGATCATCGGCGCCGGCTGGGGTGAGCGACATCCACTGGCCGGCCGACCGTTCCTCCGACTTCCCGACAGCTACCTGTTCCTCTACGCCCCGCGGGATGCGGACGAGCTGGAGATCGTCCTGGGCATCGTCGCGCGCGTCGTCGCGACGGCTCGGTGACCGGGCTCGACGGACGCCGGTCAGTCCTCCTCCGCCTCGGCGGTGTGCGGGTAATCGTCGTCGTCGAGCTCCACGACGAGTTCCTGTTCGAGGACGTCGCCCTCGGCACCCTCCGGGACCGGCTTGTCCGGCATGGCGTCGACGGGCACCGCACCGGCGTCGGGATCGGTCGCATCGGGGTCGATGGTCATCGTTCCTCCTTCCGTCGGGACTTCGGGCGACCAGGGTAACGACCGACTCCGGGGCTCGTCACCCGCCGATCAGGTCCGCCGCACGGCTCGCGAAGGTCGCTCAGACCCCCGCGGCGGCGCTGTTGATCTCGTCGAGAGTGCTTGTGGCCTCGAGGTACTCCTGCACCCACCGCTCGATCACGGCGGACGTCTTCTCGACCTTCCGGAACTGCCCGACGACCTGGCCCACCGGATTGAACGCCACGTCGACGGTCTGGTCCGGGTACTTGTGCGTCGCCGCGACCGCCATGCCGGACACCATGTACTGGAGGGGCATGCCGAGCGGGTCGGGGTTCTCCGGCTTCTCCCACGCCTCGGTCCAGTCGTTCTTGAGCATCCGACACGGCTTGCCCGTGAACGAGCGACTGCGGACGGTGTCGCGGCTCGAGGCGTCGATG
This sequence comes from Gordonia paraffinivorans, assembly GCA_036946345.1. Taxonomy (GTDB): domain Bacteria; phylum Actinomycetota; class Actinomycetes; order Mycobacteriales; family Mycobacteriaceae; genus Williamsia_A; species Williamsia_A paraffinivorans_A. Next base: position 33,482 of record JAQIJH010000040.1, read on the forward strand.
TAGGCCTGCTGTTGGCGGGCGGTGTTCGCCGACTCCTCGACGATCAGCCACTGCGACCCCGACCATGCGCCCTGTGTGCCGAGGGCGAGGGCGGCCGCTATCTGCTGGCCGCTGCCGATGCCCCCGGCGGCGAGCACGGGGATGGGCGCGACCTCCTTCACGACCTGCGGCCACAACACGATCGAGCCCACCTCGCCGCAGTGACCGCCACCCTCGCCGCCCTGGGCGATGATGATGTCCACGCCCGCGTCGGCGTGCTTGCGCGCCTGGTACGGGGAACCACACAGGGCCGCGACCTTGCGGCCGGTCGCCTGGATGCGTTCGATCATGTCCACCGGCGGAGTCCCCAGCGCGTTCGCGATCAGCCGCACCTTGTCGTGCTGCAGGGCGATGTCGACCTGCGGCGTGGCCGTGGCCTCGGTCCATCCCAGCAACTGCAGGCTGTTGTCGTCGCCCTCGGCGAGCGGCACGCCGTGATCGGTGAGCAACCTGCGGCCGAACTCGAGGGTCTCCTGCGGGACCATCGACCGCAGCATGTCGGCGAGTTCGTCGCCCGACAGGTTCGAGTCCATCCCCTCGTACTTGCTGGGGATCACGATGTCCACGCCGTAGGGGCGGTCGCCGATGTGGTCGTCGATCCAGCGGAGTTCGACCTCGAGTTCCTCGGGGGTGTACCCGACGGCGCCGAGCACGCCGAAGCCCCCGGCCTTGCTGACCGCGACGACGACGTCGCGGCAGTGGGTGAAGGCGAAGATCGGGTACTCGATCCCCAGGGTGTCGCAGAGCGGTGTGTGCACGGTCGTCCTCTCGGGCCAGAGCTAGAACGTGTTCTAGTTTAGGCCACGACCGCCGGTCACGGAACCCGGGCGCGACCTCAGCGCAGGGTGCGCGCGACCAGCGCCTGGAGTTCGGCGAACGACCGTTCCGCACCTGCCTCCTGGTACATCGAGGTGTCGGCCATCGAGTATCCGTGCGGCGCGTCGGGATAGATCTCGTTGGTCGCGGTCAGACCTGCCTCGGCGAGTGCGCGGCCGAGTTCGGCGACCGCCTCGGGTGGCATCGACGAGTCGTTGTCGGCGTGGCCGTAGACGAACTCGGCCGTGGCCGATGCCAGCTGCCGATGCGGGCTGCCCTCGTCGTCGGTGACCAGTCCACCTCCGTGGAACCCGGCCGCGGCCGCGACCACCTGCGGGTGCCGGGCCGCGAAGAACGTCGCCACCCGGGCGCCCATGCAGTAGCCGACGAACCCGATCGTCGAGCCGGTCACGCCGTCGATGCCCTGCACCGCCGCGCGGTAGGCGTCGAGGTCGCCGCCGAGGTCCTGCCGGAACAGCGACCCCACCCGTGGCATCGCCGTGGCGAAGAAGGCGTCCCGCGCACCGTCGGCCCGGAGGTCGTCGTGTGGACGCACGTCGTCGACGCTGCCGTCGCGATAGAAGACGTTCGGGGTGAGGACCACGTATCCCCAGGAGGCGATGCGTTCGGCCATGTCGATCAGCGTCGGGCGGACGCCGATGGCGTCCATGAAGAGGACGACGCCCGGGCCCGATCCCGACGGCGGTCGTGCGATGTGGGCCTCGGTGTCCCCGTCACCCGCGGGGATCGTCGTGAGCTGCATGCCCCGACGGTAGCGCCGCCACGCCGGAGCATGCTGCGGCCGACCCCTTCCACAGGGTGGGTAAGGTGTCTCCTCGGCGGTATAGGAGCTCGGCGCCGGTGATTCTTCCCCGCATGCGAAGGAACAGCCGTTGGCAGACTCAGCCCATCCGACATCCGGTGTGCAGCCGGAGGTCCCACCGACCGCAGGCGCATTCCGCTACACCCTTCACGATTCCCGCTGGGAGCTGTCGGACGGTCTGACGGCGCTGCTCGACGGCGTCGGGGCCACGGACGAGGACGGAACCGCCGCCGCGACAACGCCGGTCGGGCCCGATGCCTCTCCGTTGGACACCGCGGACATCCGTGCGGCGATGGACCGGGTTGCGGCCGCCGGACGTGCGACCGCGTCGAGGCACCGGATCACCGACCGTGCGAACAGGTCCCGGCACGTGGTGATCGTGGGCGACCGCGTGACCTCGGACGAGGGGGACGTCGTGGGCGTGACGGGCTATGTCGTCGACGTGACCGCCGTGTTCGACGAGGCGTTGGAGAACCTCGACGCCGAGGTGAGCGACTTCGTCCAGCACCGGTCGGTCATCGAGCAGGCGAAGGGGATGATGATGCTGGCCTACGGTTTCGGCGATCGCCACGCCTACGACGTGCTGGCGTGGCGATCGCAGCACACCAACACCAAGGTCCGAGTGCTCGCGGCCGCCGTCGTCCGCGAGGTGCCGTCGACGGTGTCCCTCGGCGACTCGGACCGGTCCGCGTTCGACCACATCCTGCTCACCGCACACGAGAACGAGAACTGACGCGCCGGCCGCCCTGTCAGCCGGCCGACTCGGCCTCGCGCAGTGCGTTCTTGCGGACCTTGCCGGTCGACGTCCGCGGCAACGCGTCGGTGAACACGATCTCGCGGGGCGCCTTGAACGCGGCCAGCCGCGATCGCACGTGCGCGACAAGGGTGTCGGCGTCGACCGAGGCGCTCTCGTGCGCGACGACGAACGCCTTGGGCCGTTCACCCCATTTCTCGTCGGGCACACCGATGACCACCACGTCGGCGACGTCCGGGTGGGAGGCAAGCGCCTGCTCGACCTCGATGGTCGAGATGTTCTCGCCCCCCGAGATCACGATGTCCTTCGCGCGATCGAGCAGCTGCACGTAGCCGTCCGGGTGCATCACCCCGAGGTCCCCGGAGTGGAACCAGCCGCCGGCGAAGGCCTCGGCGGTCGCGTCCGCGTCGTCGAGGTATCCCTTCATCACGCCGTTCCCGCGCATGACGATCTCGCCCATCTCGACACCGTCGGGCTCGACGTCGACGAGTGCGCCGTCGTCACCCGTCTCCCGGCGGACGACGCGCAGTCGGTCGGCCGTGACCATCCCGGCGCCCTGGCGCGCCATCTGCACGTTCAGCTCGTCGGGGCTCAGCGACGACCACTCGTCGCGCGGCTCGCAGATCGAGTACGGGCCGTAGGTCTCGGTCAGCCCGTAGACGTGGACGAGGGTGGCGCCGAGGTCGCGGATCTGACCGACGACCGTCGGACTCGGGGGAGCGCCGGCGGTGACGACGGTGAGGGGTCGGTCGAGGCGATGCGCCTGCGGTGCGGTCGCGAGCGTGGTCAGGACGGTCGGCGCACCACACAGGTGGTCGATCCGCTCGTCGTCGATCAGCCCCCAGATGACGTCCCCGCGCACCGCCCGCAGGCACACGTGTGTGGCGGCCGCCGCGGTGACCGCCCAGGTGGTGCACCACCCGTTGCAATGGAACATCGGCAGGGTCCACAGGTATCGGCTGTCGTGGACGAACCCCTGATGGTGCATCTCACCGAGCGCGTTGAGGTAGGCACCGCGATGGGTGTACAGCACGCCCTCGGGACGCCCCGTGGTCCCGGAGGTGTAGTTCACCGTGATGGTCGCGGTCTCGTCCTCGACCTCCCACGGCAGTCGCTCCCCGGTCGCGCGTCCGAGGAACTCCTCGTAACCGGTGTCGAGGTCGATCACCTCGGACACCGCGAGGTCGACGCCGTCGAGCGCGGCCAGGAGATCGCTGTCGCCGAACAGGACTCGTGACGAGGAGTGCTCGCAGATGTAGGCGACCTCCTGCGGTGAGAGCCGGGTGTTCACCGCGACGAGGACCGCGCCGGCCAGCGGGATGCCGAAGTGGGCGACGAGCAGTTCCAGTCGATTGGTCGCCAGGAACGCGACCCGCTCACCCTCCGCGACACCCGATGCGCGGATCGCCGACGCCAGGCGCTGCGCGGCGTCGGCGAGTTCACGGTGGGAGACCCGACGGTCACCGTCGACCACGGCCTCGGCGTCGGGATGGACCTCGGCGGCGCGTTCGAGGAAGCGCAGGGGAGTGAGCGGCGTGTCCAGTCCGGCCATCCTGCGAGGGTAGTCCGGTCAGAGCAGGTGGCACCGGCGATAGATTCGAGCCGCTGTGGGCGTCAACAGACCCACCTCGTCGAGGAACTGCATCAGGTGCACGCAACTCCCGCGGAGCATGGCGTGCCGGTGCTCGTTGGCGATCATCTCGCCGACCGCGCGGCGCTTGTCGAGCCCTGCGTCGGCGAACGCCTGCGGTCGGACGAGGTTGATGACGATCATCTCCGCACCCAACGCGACGAGGACGGCGCTTGTCGCGCGGCGGACCCGACCGGCGCTGGCCATCGCCTCGCGCACCTGCTCGCGGGCGAAGCGCATGTGGCGGGACTCCTCGAGCACGTGCACCTCGTTCACCGTCTGGATCATCGGCAACACGCGGGGGTCGCCGAGCGATCCCCGCTGCAGGACGTCGAGGATCTCCTCGGCGACCAGGATGCCCGCGTAGGCGACCTCGCCGCGGGCAACGTTCATGAAGACGCGTCCCATCCGGGCCACCTTGGGCGACGGGTGGTACGACCGGCCGACCATGCGCTGCGAGGCAGCCGAGAACATCAGCGAGTGCCGGCACTCGTCGGCGATCTCGGTCATCGCGAAGCGGAACTCGGGGGAGTGGGCAGCAACCGCACGCTGGTCGCGGATCACCAACTGCTGCAACATCATCTCGAACCAGACACCGATCGTCATCACCGACGCCATCTCGTGGCGGGTGAGCCGCACGCGCTGGTCCTCGGTGAGCTCGTCCCAGTAGGTGGTCCCGTAGAGCGCCGACCACTCCGGGCTGCAGCCGTGCTTGTCGGGCTCCAGCGACGCCGTCCAGTCGATCTCGGTCATCGCGTTGCGCGATGCCACCAGCGACGAGTCGACCAGTCGACGTGCGACCTCGTCCATCCCCGCGTCCACACGGCTCGGCGGCTGTTCCGTCCCCACCAGCGTCGTCATCGTCGCTCCCATCACCCACAGTGCCATTGGACGATGTAAGTGTATCGGTGTCTGTGACCGATGGGAACAGACACCGCGCCGCCGGTGCCGCTGCGACCGGTGACCGGGCCGCACTACTGTGACCCGCGTGGACCGTCTGGCCGTGTTCGAGAACGAACGGCCGCGCCTAGTCGCCATCGCCGCCCGGGTCCTCCGCGACCCCGACGAGGCCCAGGACGTCGTTCAACAGACCTGGATCCGGCTGCAGGGCACCAGCTCTGCCATCGACAACCTGCCGGGGTGGCTGACGACGGTCACCACCCGACTGTGCATCGACCGCCTCCGCTCGGCCGTGCCGGCACCCGAGGCGGATCCGAAGCCCGGCGGGAGTCAGCCCGATCCCGCCGACGAGACCGTCGTCGCCGACTCCGTCGGACGCGCACTCCAGGCCGTCCACGACCACCTGACCCCGACCGAGCGCGTGGCCTTCGTCCTCCACGACAGCTTCGCGATCGACTTCGACACCGTCGCCGACGTCCTCGGTGTCTCGACGGCTGCCGCACGCAAGGCCGCCTCGCGGGCGCGGGCTAAGGTCGTCGCGCCCGTCGAACACCGTCGCACCGACTGGGAGGTCGTCGACGCCTTCCTCCGCGCAGCGCGCGACGGTGAGTTCTCCACCCTGATACGCCTGCTCGCCCCCGATGTCGTCGTCGCCGGCGACCCTGCGGCGATCGCCGCCGGTACCCCTGGCCGCATCGATGGTCGGGACGCGGTGGCGGCGATGTTCGACGGCGCGGCACGGTCGGCCCTCCCCGTGTTCGTCGACGGACGTCCCGGGGCGGCGTGGTTCCTCCGGGGCGAGGCGCGCGTCGCGTTCGACTTCACGGTCGTCGACGGCATGGTCACCCGGATCGACTTCCGTGCGGACCCGGCCGTCCTCGCGGTGATCCGCCGCCGCCGCGACGACCGGCCGCAGGGCGGCGCGTCGTGACCGCCGTCGACCTGCGTCGGGAGCTGCCCGGCTATTCGGCACGGCGGCACAGCTTCTCGGTGCTCGAGATCCCGAAGCTGCGGTGCCTGATGATCGACGGCAGCGGCGACCCGAACACCGAGTCGGCCTACATCGACGCTGTGGCCACCCTCTACCCGGTCGCCTACGCCATGAAAGCGCGAAGTCGCGAGCGACATGGGACGGACGTGCGCGTCATGCCGCTCGAGGCCCTCTGGTGGGCCGACGACCCGGCGGCGTTCACCACCCGCCGCGACAAGTCCCGGTGGCACTGGACCGTGCTGATGGTCGTCGCCCCCTGGCTCGACGCCGACGACGTCGCCGCGGCGTCGGACGCGGTGGCCGCACGCGGACGAGGACCGCGACTGGACGACCTGCGCTGTGCGGACCTCGACGAGGGTCTCGTCGTCCAGACGTTGCACGTCGGCCCGTACGACGACGAGGGCCCGGTCCTGGCCAGGATGCACGACGAGGTGATCCCGGCCGAGGGGCTGGTCATGACCGGTTGCCACCACGAGATCTACCTCGGCGACCCGCGACGCGCGGCCCCGGACCGGCTGCGCACGATCCTGCGGCAGCCTGTCCGGCGCGCCTGACCCTGATCGCTCAGCGGCAGGTCGTCGGCGCGGGCTTGCCGTCGAACCTGTCCTGCAGCCACTGGAAGGCGGGAAGGAAGCCCACCCCCGCCGCGCTGAGGTGCTCGGGCGCCGGGGGTCGCGAGCTGGTAGACCGTCGTCCCGGCGCGGCAGTACCGCGCCATCGTCTGGTTCAGGGTCCCGACCGAGATGAGCGGATCGGTCGGTGAGTGGAACTCGAAGACCGGCGCGGTCGGGGTCTCCGGCATGAACCCGATCGAGTTCTCCCGGAGGATCTGACGGACCGCAGGGTCCTTGAGCAGATCGAAGTTCCTCGCGAGCAGGCGCGCGGTCTTGCCGAACCCGACCACCAGGATCTCGTTCGTGCATGCGTTCGCCATCTGCGCGCGGGTCTGCAACCCGAGCCAGTTCAACTGCTTGCTGACGGGGAGCCGGTCGGGGTACTCCCGTTCCAGACCGAGCGCCGCGGCCATGGCGAGACCGAACGCGGGATGTCCGTTGTCGGTCCCGATGGCCTCCGCCATCTGTTCCAGGTTCGTCGGGACACCACCCTCCACCGAACCGACGAGGTTGACGTCCGGCGCATAGGTCGCCTGTTGCGCCGCCGCCGACGCCGTGGCCATCCCGCCACCGGAGTACCCCGCCAGTGCGACCCGGGACTTCGCCAGCCCCAGCGGAGCCCACCGCGTCGCGGCACGGATGCCGTCGAGCACCACGTGACCGCTCATGCGGACGGCGCCGTAGCTCGTCCGTTCACCGAGGTGATCGGGGATCGCGAGCGCCCAGCCGCGCAGGAGAGGGAGATTGAACCCGGGCGGGTCGGCCGGCGACGCCGAGAAGTCCAGCGGGTTGTACATCGCCTGCGAGGGTTGGCAGCGCATCCCGAGCGCGTTGGTGATCATCTGGTACGACAACAGCGGTGTGCGCGCCGAGTGGTTGAACGGGAGCATCACCAGGGTCACACCGACCATCGGAACGCCCTGTGAATCCGTGGTCTTGTAGCGGATCTGCCAGGTCTCGACCGGCAGCACCCGTGGCGGGGCCGGCTTGCGCACGGCGCTGATGACGTCTCCGTCGCGCATGGACGCGAGACCGGGAGGATGCCGGTAGAGGGGCCCCGGGTCGGAGTACGACGGTCCGATCGAGGACTCCGGGGGCAGCGGGGGCGTCGCCACCCCCGGGAGCGCGGGCAACAAGGGCACCGACGGTGCAGCGGCCGCGGGGCCGCCGAGCACCAGGGCCGCGACCACGCCGACGAGCAGGATCGACGCACAGCGCCGTCCCGACAGGAGTTGCTTCACTGATCCCCCTGATGGCGCCCCGAAGCCGTCATCCAGGGTGTTCTCGGTATGAGATCACCATCTGTGCAGGACCGTACAGTGAGACGGCTCAATCGGCGCGGCGAATCCGTGACTGCTCACAACGTTCCGCAAAAAACGGACTCGCCGATCGTCGCGGGGTTCCTGTGACTCCGCCCGAGACGCCCGTCAGCCGCGAACGGCGCGCGCCGCGAAACCTGCTCCACGGATGACGTCGCCGTTCAGCGCGTAGAGCACATGCACCGCGCCGGGACCCGCCAACGGCGCACCGTTGCAGATGTTGTCGGAGGGGATGCAGTACCGCGCGGTGCGTCCGGCCAGTGCTGGCTGGACGGTCACCGCGGGTGCCCCCACGTCGGACAGGAAGCGAGCCGACGGCGGTGCGAACAGCACCACGGCCGCGATCTTCCGCAGCACAGCCGACGACAGTGGCCGCGGGGTGAAGGTGCGGTACTCCGGAGGGAGGACCACCTGGGGGCTCACCGCATAGCCGGCGACCACAGCGCCCTGCGAGTAGCCGCCCAGGACGATGCGCGTCCCGGGGCAGGCCGACGCCAGGAACGTGACGCGCCGCTGCACGTCGTTCACCCCGGTGATGACCGATCGCGCGGTGCCGATGCGGTCGGTGAAGCTGGCGCTCGCCGGGTAGTTCACCCCGTACTGCGACACCGACCGGCCCGGCAGCTGCGAGCGGAGGGAGGCGAGGAACGCCGACCCCGTCAGCCCGATC
>JAQIJH010000041.1:0-33080 GCA_036946345.1 Gordonia paraffinivorans
ACCCCTCGAACAGACCGGTGGTGCCCGCCTGACGGGGCTTCGACGAGCGCGCCGGCGCTGCCTTCTTGGCCGCGGGCCGACGGTCCGGGGTCTTCCTCCCCTTCTCGTCGGCGGATGTCCCGTTCCTCTTGTCGTCTCGACGACTCTTGTCGGTGCTCTTGGATGTGGACCGCTTGTCGACCGAACTCACGGGGCTCATCGGACCATCGTGCTACAGATGCCGAGCGGCGGCACGAGCTTGCGACGACACCACGCCACGGTCAGGGCCGACGGGCCCGCGTCCGAGCCGCGGTCAGGCGCCGATGGCCGTTGCGCAGAACGGACTTCACGCGCCGGGAGACGGTCGGAGTGTCGTCGGGCAACGGCATCCGACGAAGAGTCTCGGCGAGGGTGGCGATCGTCGTCGTGAGGACCTCCTCGGACGCCGGTTCGGTGTCCCCGTCACGGATCGCCGTGGGGTCGACGCGCAGGTCGTCGAGGTCGCCGACGACGTCGTACCCGGCGGCCCGGATGTCGGCGACCATGCCGTCGGCGCACCGGGCGGCCCAGGCGGCCTGCTCGCGGGTCAGGACCCGCGCGGTGCGGTCCGGTGCCTCGAACAGCACGTCACCGATGAGATGTCGCTTCACCGCACGCTCGTACCGGTCCCAGGACACCCGCTCGGGCTGCAGGTGCTCGTTGAGTCGACGCACCATCTCGGTCTGCGTCGGCGAGAGCGCGGTGTTCGACGGCGGCACCGGTCGGTCCAGCGCCGTCGGGTCGACGCCGAGCAGCCCGCAGAACCGGTCCCACAGCGTCGCCCCTCCGGCGCCCGGCCGCGGGACGGTGACCACGTGCACCCGGTCGGGCGGCAGGTCACGTGCCCACGTGCGCAGGATCCCGACGACGTCCTGGAACTCCCAGAACGGGTCCTGGTCGGCGCGGGGCAGATCACGCAGGCCCGTGACGAACTCGTCGAGCGTCGACCGGTGCTGGTTCTTGACGTTCTCCTGCCACACCGAGGGGATCTGTCGCGCCAGGTCGCGTGCCGTGACCACGACGTGCACCTCGAGTCCCGCCAGGTCCGACAGCACCCGGTCGACGACGTCGGGGCCGGCGGTGGCGAACAGCTCGTGCGAGATGACCGATGTGCCCGGCCACCCCCGCACGGCGTCGACCAGACGGGGCCAGGCGTCGGCGTGGTCGGGGTCGACCCAGTCGAGGTAGCGGGCGGGCTGCAGGTGGACGGCCGCGTGGAAGTGGTCGTCGACGACGTCCCCGGGGTAGAGCAGCCCACCGGTGCGCAGGGCGACGTCCCGGTTCCGCCAGAGGCGGTCCTGCAGGTAGGTGGTCCCCGTCTTGGGCACCCCGACGTGCAGGACGACGAGCGACCGCGACATCAACTCACCGTGGGTGAAATCATGGACAACAGTGCGGGGGCCACGCTTCGACCATGCCAGATCCGTCCGAAAAGGGTGATTCCACCCAGCCACCCGACAGGTGATCCACAGGGCGGGCCAGGTCACCGTCGTGGATTTGGGCAGGGACCTGCGGCGCTGGTAACCTGGCCGGTCGGTGCCCGCACCGTGAGCATTCGTGCTCGTGGGAGACGATCACCGCAGACTTCCGTGACGACCCCGTTCGGCGGGACGTCACCGACACAGAGAACACCGCGGTCGCCAGACCGCGACACGATCACCAGCGGTCGACAGGCCGCGACGACGAGCATGAGGTGCTAGACGCGTGGCAAACATCAAGTCGCAGATGAAGCGGATCCGGACCAACGAGATCTCCCGTCAGCGGAACCAGTCGGTGAAGTCGTCGCTGCGCACGGCGATCCGCAGCTTCCGTGAGGCCGTCGCCTCCGGCGAGAAGGACAAGGCGTCGGAGCTCCTCGTCAGCACCAGCCGCCAGCTCGACAAGGCGGCCAGCAAGGGCGTCATCCACGCGAACCAGGCCGCCAACAAGAAGTCGGCGATGGCTGTCGCGCTCAACAAGCTCTGATCGACACCCGTCGCACGGCGGGGTCACCCGATCCGGCCCGGATCCGCGTCGCGGACCGGGCCGGAGTCGTCTGTCGACCCGTCCCTCAGCGTCCGGAGCGGACCGTGGGGCGCAGATCGGCCACGGCAGCGACCGCCCGCTGCAGGCTGTAGTCGGGATCGGGCGCCTGCCCCTTCACCTCGCCGTTGAGGGTCGCGACGATGCCCATCGCGGTCGCGACCGCTTCCGACGTCCACCCCTGGGCCTGTCCGGCGACCTTGCGGACCCGCCACGGCGGCATCCCGAGCTCGGCGGCCGACGAGTTCGCGTCGCGACCACCCACCGACCGCACCCGCGCGATCGCATGGATCGCCTCGGCGAGTGCGTCGGCGACGAGCACGTGCGGGACCCCGTGGTGACCCGCCCAGGCGAGGGCCTCGAGCGCCTCGGCCTTCTTGCCCGTGACCGCGGCATCGGCGATCTCGAATCCCGTCACCTCGGGGCGACCCGAGTAGTAGACGTCGACGGCCGCGGCGTCGACCTTCCCCCCGGTGTCGGCGACGAGCTGACTGCACGCAGCCGCCAGCTCCCGCAGGTCGGATCGGACCGTCTCGACCAGACGCGCCGCGACCTCACCGGACACCTTCGCGCCCAGAGCCGAGAACTCCGCGGCGACGAACGCGATGCGGTCGCCGACACGGGTGATCGGGGCGCAGTCGTGGACGCGTGCGCCGGCCTTCCTCAGCGTGGCGGGCATCGTCTTCGTCCGTCCCCCGCCGGAGTGCGCCACCACCAGCGTGATGCCGTCGGGCAGATCCTGCGCCGCGGTGGTGATCGCGGCAGCGGGTTCCTTGCCGGCGTCGGCGGCGGATTCGACGACGACCATCCGTGCGTCCCCGAACAGCGATGGGCTGAGCAGCTCGACGAGGTCGTGCTCACCGACGTCCCCTGCCCGGACCCGGGACACCGGCACGTCCGTCCCCGCGTCACGGACCGCCTCGGTACGGATCACCGCGACGGCGCGCTCGCCCAGGAAGTCGTCGTCGCCGAGGAGGAGATGCAGCCGGTCGCTCACGCCGACCATGCTGCCAGCGTGCGCCGACAGTCGCGCGGGCGGTGCGCCACCGCGACCAGACGACCACCGCGGACATGCCGACGACGATGACCACCGTCGCGACACCCGCCCCGGCCATCCCGTCCGGCACCGAGAGCGTCGCCCCGGGGGCGCGCGCGAGACGTCCGGCGACGACGACCATCCACCACAGCTCGGGGCCGGTCGCCCGGGCGAGCACCTCCGCGACGAGCGACGACGCTCCCGTGCACACCGCGGCGGCGGTGCCCAGCACGGTGATCGGCGCGACCACCGGCGCGACGACGATGTTGGCGAGCACCCCCACGACGCTCACCGACCCCGCGAACAGCACGACGAGCGGTGTCGTCACCAGCTGCGCGGTCGCCGCGATCGCGACCGGATCGGCCACCACCCGGGGGATCCGCAGGTCCATCAACGCATCTCGCAGACGAGGCGCCATCACGACCAGTCCCGCGGTCGCCGCGACCGACAACGCGAACCCCGGATCGACCGCCATCGCCGGCCACACGCCGAGCACCGCCACCACCGCGGTGCACAGCGCCGGGACCGGCTGACCGTCGCGCCGGGCGGCCAACGCCAGCATCCCGACGACTCCCATCACCGCGGCACGCACGACGCTCGGCGAGGGCCGCACGACCACCACGAACACGACGACGACCGCGATCGCGAGACCGACGGCGAGACCTCGCGGGAGCCCCGCGACGCGCAGCACCGCGAGCACCGATCCGGCCACGATCGCGACGTTGGCCCCGGACACGGCCAACAGATGGGTCAGACCGCACCGCCGGAAGTCCTCGATCACGTCGTCGTCGAGGCCGGCGGTGTCGCCGATGACCATGCCGGGCAACAACCCCGACTCCCGGGCGGGCAACGCTGCGCGGCTGACCGCGGTGAGTCGGTCACGGACCCCCGCCGCCCATCGCTGGTACCGCGGTGGGGCACGGACGTCGCGCGGCGCCGAGGTGGCGCGCAACGCCGCGGCGCTGAGATCGCGGCGCAGTGGTGGCGTCACGGTGACGACCGCCAGCAGGTGCTGTCCCGGCAGCAACTCCTCCCACCCGTCGGCCGGCGCCGTGACGATCACCGGCACCCGACCCCCCGCGCTCGCCGACGACCACCGCACGGGCGGGCACCCGTACACGTGCCGGGCCGGGACCCCGCACGATGCGCGGGTCATCGGTGACGACGGCGGACACGGTGGTCTTGTGACCGAGGAACGTCGTGGCCAGCGGAGTCGACTCGACCGCGTGCGCGCGCACTGCCACCGCCGTCGCGAAACCCGCGGTGACGGAGACGCTCCCGACGACCGTCCACATCACCGCCCTGGTCATCGCGCCGCGCATGCCGAGCGCGACGACGACACCACCGACGGCCGCGACGGCGGCCGCCATCACCGCCGCGGGGAACCATCCCCCGGCGATCCCGACCAGGGTGGCCGTCCAGCACCCGATCGCCGGCGCCACCAGTCGCAGGTCCGCAGGCGCCCGCACGAGACGTCAGACCCGCACGAGATCACGCAGCGACGCGAACTTGGCGGGACCTATGCCGTCCACCTCCGCGAGCTGGTCGACCGAGGAGAACCGCCCGTTCCGCTGACGCCATTCGAGGATCGCGGCCGCCGTCTTCGGACCGACACCCGGCAACGCGTCGAGCGCAGCGGCGTCGGCGGTGTTCAGGTCGACCGGGCCGCCCGCCGCGCCCGACGACGGCGCCGCGGACCGTGGGGCCGCCGCGCCGGGCACCGAGCCCGGCACGCCTCCCCCGCTGACGACGGCACTGCGCAGCGCCGGACCACCCGCGGGATCGGCGTAGCCGACGAGCACCTGGTCACCGTCGTGCAGCGGCTGAGCCATGTTCAGCCCCAACAGATCCGCACCGGGGCGGCCGCCGCCGGCGCGCGCGATCGCGTCGGCGATGCGGGCGGTCGAGGGCAGGCGCACCAGCCCCGGTGTGCGCACCAGCCCGACCACGCTGACGACGAGTTCGGTCTGCACCGTCGGCGGCGCCGGGGACGCCGACGGGGCCGCCTCGCGCCCACCGGACGCCGGCGCACCCGAGGTCCGCGGGACCGGTCCTGCGCTCGACGGGAACGCCACCGACGTCGGCACGTCGTCCGACGACCCCGACGCCACGGTCACGATGGTCACGACACAGGCGAGTACACCGATGACCACCAGGGCGATCGCCGCCGGCGGCGCGGTGAGCGCCCGGTCGCGGCGCCGCACCCGACGGTCGTCGGCGGGTTGCGCGTCCGGGTGGTGGCCGGGGACGTCGTCGATCCACCGCGGTGCCGCCGGCCCGCCGGCGGGACCGCGAGAGCCCCCCGGCTCGTCCCACAACCACGACGCCTCGGGGTCGGTCGGCCCGGTCTCGACGGGTCGGTCGGCGCTCAGATCACTCGACGCGCCGGGGTGCAGCGTCGCGACGGGCGGCACCGCGGCGAGGCGGGCCAGCACGTCGGGGCGGCCGTCGCGGGAGGCACGGAGGTACATGCGGCGACGGTAGGGCGGTGACCCCCCGGGATCGTCCCGGTGCGCACCGTCGGGCGCGGATCCTGTGCAGCGATCCCGACCTGGGGAGACCCCCGGGAGTCAGGACGTCGTGTAACCCTCGATCGGGTCGAGACCGGGACAGACGACGACCCCGACCGCACCGCGACCGGTGTGCGCGGTGAGCACCGGCCCGAGGTCGGTCACGACCGCCGAGGTCACCACGCGCAGCTTGTCGGTGAGTCGCTCCAGCACGTCGGCCGCGGTGTCGGCGGCGTCGGCATGGACGATCCCGACCGTGGTCGGCTGCCGGTCCGCCGACGCCACCGCCGTCGACACCATGGAGGTCAACGCCTTCGAGAACGTGCGCTGACGCTCGGCGAGCACGAGGCTCCCGTCGACGACGCGCAGGACCGGCTTGATGGACAGAGCGGTGCCGAAAAGTCGCGTGGCGGCACCGATTCGACCGCTCGCGCGGAGACGTCCGAGGTCGGCGACGCAGACGAGTGTCTCGCTGGTGGACGCGGCTCGGATGGCCGCCTCGTAGACGCGGTCCATCTCCCCGCCCGCCCGCGCCGCCTGCGCGGCGGCGACCGCGGCGAACCCGACGGCCAGACCCACCGACCGTGTGTCGACGACGCGGACGCGGCCCGGGAACGCCTCGGCGGCCAGACGCGCCGAACTCCACGTGCCGCTGAGCTTCCGGCTCATCGAGACGGCGACCACCCCGTCACCGTCGCTGTCGGCCACGGCCGTCTCGAACACGGCCGAGAGGTCGGCCGGGGTGGCACCCGAGGTGGTCGTGGTCGGCCGGTCGAGGACGTCGTGGCCGATCTCGTCGACCCCCTCGGCCAGGTCGGCGTCGCCGGTGAGGACGTGCAGCGGCACCTGGCGGATGTCGTAGTGGTCGCGGATCGCCGCGGGGAGCCGTGCCGAGGAATCGGTCACCACGACGACGGTCACGGCGCCAGCCTAGGCGATGCGACGAGGGGCGCGACCGCGCGCGTGACCTCGTCGGCGATGTCGCGGTGGCAGGAGAACCCCCAGTGGATCCCGTCGGGGTTCTGCTCGCCGTCGGCCGTGAACCATCGGGCGGTCGCGGGATAGAAGTCGGCCGTCGGGACGTCGTGATCAGCGGCCCACCGGCGCATCGCCGCGGTGTGGCCGGCGCGGGCGGTGTGGACCCGCGCGTAGTACGCGCTGTCGTGCGTCGACGGCAGGCACAGCACGATCGGCAGGTCCGGCCGGATCGTGGTGACCGCGTCACGGATTTTCTCGAGGTACTCGACGGTGACCCGGGCGGGCAGCGCGACCGGCCATCCCAGCGGGGCGAACGTCGGCTGGGCCCACCCGTAGGCGTCGCGGACCCGCTGTCGGAGCCAGGCGGGACGGAGGTAGCGGATCTGCTCCCGCAGGGCGGTCGGCAGCGGGGACGGGAGCGTGTCCATGCCGCCGATCGCCAGCACCAGCACCCGCGCCCGCGGGACCGCCGCCCAGATGCGCGGGTCCTGGGTCACCGCCCACCAGACGTCCCGGGTCGTCCACCCGATCCGGCCGAACAACTCGACCTCCTGCCCCACCGCGGCGCCGACCAGGTTCGGCCAGATGCGCGGGTCGTCGGCGGGGAGTCCACCCTCGGGCCCGTAATAGGCGAGCGAGTCCGACAGCACCAGCAGGTGCCCGTCGGCCGCGGCCGACGGGCTCATTGGACGGCGGCGTCGGCGTCCGCCGCGGAGGCGTTCCACACGTCGAGCCGCCACGTCGGCGGGTCGCCGTGCCCGCTGAGCTGCACCCAGCTGGTGTTGGCCAGGCCACCGAACACCGGCCACGACCCCACCGGGAGGCCGAGCAGCGACGCGGTCATCGCCGCGATCACCCCGCCGTGCGCCACCAGCACCACCGGGTTGTCGGCGTCGGGTCCGCTGCCCCACCCCGTGACCGTGTCGACCAGCTCGGCGACCAGGGGCGTGCTGCGGTGCGCGACGTCGACGCGACTCTCGCCACCCGGCGGTCGCCAGGTGGCGTCGTCGCGCCAGGTGGACCGGGCGCCCGGCGTGTGATCGTCGACCTCGGTGTGCGACAAGCCCTGCCACTCCCCCAGGTGTGTCTCCCGCAGACGCCGGTCGGTGGTCACGACGCCACCGCAGGCGTCGGCGAGGGCCACGGCGGTGTCGTAGGCGCGACGCAGGTCCGAGGAGATGATCATCCGCGGCGCGCGGGACGCGAGGGTGGCCGCGGCCGTCGCCGCCTGCCGCACACCGAGATCCGACAGATCGGTGTCGAGCTGACCCTGCATCCGACCGGTCGCGTTGTACTCGGTCTGACCGTGCCGCAACAGGATCAGGCGCCGGACGACCGGCGTCATCCTCTCGACCGTGCTGTCACCGGTGTCGGGACATCTCACTTCAGCGTCTCGGGGTCGACGACGGGGCAGTCCTTCCAGAGTCGTTCCAGCGCGTAGAACTCGCGCTCGTCGCTGTGCTGGATGTGGACGACGATCTCGGCGTAGTCGAGCAGCGTCCAGCGACCCTCGCGCGCACCCTCGCGGCGCAGCGGCTTGTGTCCGGCCTCGCGCAGCTTCTCCTCGACGGCGTCGACGATGGCGCCAACCTGACGCTCGTTGTTCGCCGAGGCGATCACGAACAGGTCGGTGATGACCAGCTGTTCGGAGACGTCGATGACGACCACGTCGTCGGCGAGCTTGTCCGACGCGGCGTCGGCGGCGATCTTGGCCATGGCCAACGCCTCGGGTGTCGCTGTCACGGTGTTCCTCTCGTCGTGAGCGGCGGGGTCTGCGCCGGGTCCTGCTGGGCTGGATCCTGCTGGGCCGGATCCTGGTGGGGCGGCTCCTCCTTGGCCGACGGCCCGGAGACCCCGCGCCGGCCCGGCTTCGTCCGGTAGAGACGCCGTTTGCTGATGTACTGCACCACCCCGTCGGGCACGAGGTACCAGATGGGCCTGCCCTCGCGGGCGCGGTCGCGGCAGTCGGTGGACGAGATCGCCAGCGCCGGGACCTCGATGAGGTGCAACGAGTCCGGGGGCAGGTTCTGCAGGTGGGCTCCGAGGTGCGCGGCACCGAGCTCGTAACCGGGTCGGCTGACACCGACGAACGTGGCCAGCGAGAACAGTTCCTCCCAGTCGTGCCACGTGAGGATGGACGCGAGCGCGTCGGCGCCGGTGATGAAGAACTGGTCGGCGTCGGGGTGGAGCCGGTGCAGGTCGCGCAGCGTGTCGACGGTGTAGGTGTTGCCCTCGCGTTCGATGTCGACCCGACTCACCGAGAACCGGGGGTTCGCGGCCGTCGCGACCACCGTCATCAGGTACCGGTCCTCGGCCGGGCTGACGGGGCGCGCCGACGGTTCGGCGGGTCTGCCGCCGTCGCCGGTCTTCTGCCACGGGCGGCCGGTCGGGACGAAGACGACCTCGTCGAGGTCGAAGCGGTCCGCGACCTCGTTGGCCGCGACGAGGTGCCCGTTGTGGATGGGATCGAACGTCCCGCCCATGACGCCCACACGACGACGACGTTCGCCAGGGGTGGTGGGCACGCGGCCGCCGTCGACGGGCATGCCTGCGAAGTCTACGGGTGGCTGCGGGGACGACGGCACGCTCACACCGGGAGCAGTCCGCCGATGACCTCGGCGAGTTGGCGGGCGTTGCGGCACTCGTGCATCTCGATGATCCTCGCGTAGTCGGCGGCCACCGAGTCGCCGGAGTCCCACAGCTCGCGGGACTCGGGGTTGAGCCAGTACGCGTGGCGCGCACGGTCGACCAGCGTCCGCAGCGCCGCGAAACGTGGGTCGTGGTAGTTCGTCCGTCCGTCGCCGAGCACCAGCAGGGCCCCGCGGTGGGTGAGCGAGTCGGCGTGGTCGGCGACGAACCCCTCGAGGGCGTGCCCGTAGTCGGAATGGCCGTCGCGGGTGATCAGCCGTGCGCGCGACAGCATCTCGTGGATCACCGACCCCAGGTGGACGTCGGTGTCGGCGCTGCGCGCGAAGTACTCGGTCACCTCGTCGACGGTGTCGACGAAGGCGAACACGCGGACCGCCGAGAAGTGCTGTCGCAGTGCGGCGACGAGCTGCAACGTGAACTGGCTGAAGCCCGACACCGATCCCGAGACGTCGCAGAGGATCACCAGTTCCGGGCGACCGGGTCGCGGCTTGCGGTAGGTCAGTTCGATCGGCACGCCGCCGGTCGACATCGACGCCCGCAGCGTCTTGCGGACGTCGACGACACCGCGGTTGGCCCGACGCCGCCGGATCTCCAGCTTCGCCGCCAGCAACCGCGCGAGCGGGTCGATGGTCTTGCGCAGTTCGAGGATCTCGGCCCGCCCCGCCGAGAGGAACGCGATGTCCTCCGGCAGCGTCGGCACGGCGTACTCGGCGACGCGGTCACGTCCGGACCGCTCCACCATGCGCCGTCGGGTCTCCTCCGACACGAGTTCGCCGAGTCGGTCGACGCGCCCGGCCGCCGACCGCCGATAGCGGGCCTGCGTCCCGCCGTCGTCGTCGCCCGACGCCGCGGCCATCGCCGCCGCGATGCGCGCGATGAGCGTCTGCGGCCGGATGGTCGACATGGCCTGGTAGGTGGAGAAGGCCTCGCCGCGCGTCGACTCGTACCGCCCGATCCGGTCGACGAGCGCCGCGACGAGATCGGCCAACCGCCCGTCGTTCTCGGCGTCACCGTCGGCGAGCATGTCGGCCACCATCTGCCGGATCTGTTCGACGTCGAGCGACCCCTCGTCGTCGGTGGGGAGGTCGGTGGCACCGCTGCGCGCCCCGGTACCGGCCGGGAACCAGAGGTCGAAGGTCGCGTCGAACGCCGGTCGGTGCATCTGCTCGCTGAGCAGAGTGCACGCGAGTCCCTCGCGGAACGCGCTGCGGTCCAACAGGTCCAGCACACCGGTGGCCGCCGCGGCGTCGATCAGCGCCGACGGGCCGACCTCGATGCCCCGGTCCCGCAACGCGTCGACGAACCCCGTGAGCTGGTCGACGACACCGTCGGGACCGGGGTCGACCTCGGTGTCCCGGTCGTGTCGACCGGGGCCGCGGATCGGCGACCTCATCGGCCCAGCTTCAGCTCCGCGACGGCGGCGGCGAGGTCGGGACGGTGCTTGAGGACCACCCCGAGCGTGCGCTCGACGACCGCGTCGTCGAGGCGGGCCCGCTTCGACTCGGCCACGCCCAGCGCCAGCAGGGTCTGACCCCAGTCGATGGTCTCGGCGACGGACGGCTTCTTGCGCAGATCCAATGACCGCAGCACCCCGACGATGCGGATCATCTCGCGCGCGATGGCGTCGGGCAGCTGCGGGACGCGGGACGCGAGGATCTCCCGCTCGCGGGTCGCGTCGGGGAAGTCGATGTAGAGGTACAGGCACCGCCGCTTGAGGGCCTCGGACAACTCGCGGGTCGCGTTGGACGTGAGCAGCACGACGGGGCGTCGCCGCGCGGCGACGGTGCCCATCTCGGGGATGGTGACGGCGAAGTCGCTGAGCACCTCGAGGAGCAGGCCCTCGACGTCGACGTCGGCCTTGTCGACCTCGTCGATGAGCAGGACGGTCGGGTCCTGCCGGGCGATGGCCCGCAACAGCGGCCGCGGGAGCAGGAACTCCTCGGAGAAGATGTCGGCCTTCGTCTCGTCCCACCCGCGGTTGCCGGTGGACTGGATGTGAAGGATCTGCTTCGCGTGGTTCCACTCGTAGAGGGCGCGCGCCTCGTCGATGCCCTCGTAGCACTGCAGTCGGATCAGCTCGGCGTCCGCGGTGGTCGCGATGGCCCGTGCGAGTTCTGTCTTGCCGACACCGGCGGGACCCTCGACGAGCAGCGGCTTGCCGAGGCGGTCGGCGAGGAAGACGGCGGTGGTGGTCGCGTCGTCGGCGAGGTACCCCGTCTCGGCGAGGCGGGAGCGGACCTGCGCGGTGTCGGTGAAGAACGGTTCGACGGCGGGCCCGGTCGCGGCGGCGGCGGCGGTCACGCGCGGACCTGACCCTCGCCCCACACGACCCACTTCGTCGAGGTGAGCTCGGGCAGGCCCATCGGGCCCCGGGCGTGCAGCTTCTGCGTCGAGATGCCGATCTCCGCGCCGAACCCGAACTCCTCGCCGTCGGTGAAGGCGGTGGAGGCGTTGACCATCACGGCCGCCGCGTCGACGCGGTCGGTGAACTCGGTGGCGACGGCGAGATCCTCGGTGACGATCGCCTCGGTGTGCCCGGTACCCCAGCGCTCGATGTGCTCGATCGCCGCGTCGAGGCCGTCGACCACCTTCACGGCGATGTCCAGGCTGAGGTACTCGTCGGCCCAGTCGGCGTCGCCGGCCGGCAACATGCCCTCCTCGTCGCCGTGCACGACGACACCGTGGGCCTGCAGCGCCGACAGCAGTCGGGGCAGGGCGGTCGGCGCGATCGCCGCGTCGACGAGCAACGTCTCGGCGGTGTTGCAGACACTCGGCCGACGGGTCTTGGCGTTCACCACGATCCGCTCGGCGACGTCGAGATCGGCTGCGGCACCGACGTACACGTGGCAGTTGCCGGTCCCGGTCTCGATGGTCGGGACGGTCGCGTCACGGACGACCGAGGCGATGAGACCCGCTCCCCCGCGCGGGATCACGACGTCGACGAGTCCGCGGGCGCGGATGAGGGCGGTGACGCTGGAGCGGTCCGCGGACGGCAGCAACGACACGCAGTCGGCCGAGAGCCCGTGGGCGGTCAGTGCGTCGCGGAGGATCGCGACGAGCGCGGCGTTCGAGTCGGCCGCCGACGACGAACCACGCAGCAGCACCGCGTTGCCGGACTTGCAGGCGATCCCGAACGCGTCGACGGTGACGTTCGGGCGGGCCTCGTAGACCATGCCGATGACGCCGAGCGGGACCCGGACCTGACGCAGGCGCAGCCCGTTGGGCAGGGTCTTGCCGGCGATGACGTCACCGATCGGGTCGGGCAGGACGGCGACCTGACGCAGACCGTCCGCGATGCCGACGACGCGCTCGGCGGTCAGACGCAGACGGTCGAGCAGGCTGCCGGAGGTGCCCGCCGCCTCGGCGCGGGCGATGTCGCGGGCGTTGGCGGCGAGGATCTCGTCGCAGCGCTCCAGCAGCGCGTCGGCCGCGGTCGTCAGGACGGCGTTCTTGGTGACGGTGGTGGCACGGGCCAGCGCACGGGCGGCGACACGGGCCGCGCGGGCCGCCCCGTCGACCTGCGCGGTGACGGTGGGGTCCGGACGCGACGTCTCGGGGCCGGCGGCGTCGAGGACGGTGGGAGCACTCACGCGACGAGGGTAACGCGCGCGACCTGCGTCGCCCGTGGTCTCCCCGCGGTGTCAGCAGCGTCCCAGCGCGGCGCGCAGCACCGCCACCGACCGTTCGTCGACGGCGAGTCGGTACGTCGCCGCCACCACGACGAACTGCGCGGCGTACCGGCAGCGGAACCCCGCGTGCGGCGGCATCCACTCCGCCGGGGGTGAGTCGCTCTTGTCCTGGTTCGATCGGCCGTCGACGGCGACGAGGTTCGCCGGGTCGTTGGCGAAGGTCAGCCGCAGCCGCGCGCCCCATGCGTACGCACCGGAGTCCCAGGCGTAGGCCAGCGGGACGATGTGGTCGATCTGCACCGCGCCACCGCGCTCACGGCCGCGGCGGAAGTCGATCCGGTCGCCGGTGTACGGGCTGCGCATCTCGCCGGAGGCCACCGCACGCGGGCAGGCGGTGGTGGCGACGTGGGTGGTGTCCCGCAGGTCGCGGGCCAGGATGTCGTCGCGGGTGTCGCACCCGTTGCCGGCCAGTGCCGCGTCCGAGCCGTCGTCCCAGGCTGTCCCGAACGCCGCACGGTCGTAGTCGTCGCGGTGCGTCCGGGTCGGGACGGTGGTCAGGGTCGCCAGGGCCGCGAGCGCCGGCCGCGCGTCGACCCGCGGACCGGGGTCGGGCCGGGTCAGCACCGACTGCGCGGCGACGGCCACCGCGAGTGCCGTGCACACGGTGATCGCGACCCAGGTCCGCGCGGTCAGCGGACGGGTTCGGCGAGCCGGCGGACCGTCAGGACTTGTCCAGGTACGAGATCCGCGACGGTCCCATGACGGCGTCGACGAGGTCGGCGAGCGGGCGATGCTCGGCGAGGGTGAGGTCGTCGCGGACGACCTGCGCGGCGAGATCGCGCGCGTCGTCGATGACGTCGGCGTCCTCGACCAACGAGAGGAACCGCAACGACGACGCCACACCGGACTGCACCGCACCGAGCACGTCCCCCTCCCGGCGCGCGATGAGGTCGATGCGCGCCAACTCGAACCCGTCATTGGACGCAGCGACCGCCCTCAGGCGTTCCATCGCCGGCGACGAGTCCCCCGCGGAGGTGCGCAGGAAGCAGCGCCCGGGGAGCCCACCCCGGCCGACGCGGCCGCGGAGCTGGTGCAGCTGACTGACCCCGAACCGGTCGGCGTCGACGATCACCATCGTCGTGGCGTTCGCGACGTCCACGCCGACCTCGACGACGGTCGTGGAGACGAGGATGTCGATCTCGCCGCGGGTGAAGGCGTCCATCACGGCGTTCTTCTCGTCGGCGGGCAGCCTGCCGTGCAGCAGTTCGACACGGTGCCGACCCAGGGGGCCCGCGGCCAGTTCGGCGAACATGTCGACCGCCGAGGTGGTCGGTCGTGCGGCGCGGTCGCCACCGGCACCCTCGGCGGCACGCTTCGCCGACCGGGCACCCTCGGGCGTCCCGTCGTCGCCGATGCGGGAGCAGACGACGTACACCTGACGGCCCTCGCCGACCTCCTCGTCGACGACCTCCCACAGCCGCCGCTCCCACTTCTCCTTGCCCGCGGGCACGACGTTGGTGGTGATCGGCTGCCGCCCGGCGGGCAGCTGGCGCAGCGTCGAGGTCTCGAGGTCGCCGTAGACCGTCATGGCGACGGTCCGCGGGATGGGCGTCGCGGTCATGACCAACATGTGCGGCACCACGTCACCGCGTCCCCGGGAGCGCAGGGTGTCGCGCTGCTCCACGCCGAACCGGTGCTGTTCGTCGACGACGACCAGCCCGAGGTCGAAGAACTCGACCTTCTCCTCCAGCACGGCGTGGGTGCCGATGACGATGCCCGCGGTCCCGGTGACGGTGGCGAGCATGGCCTCCTTGCGCGCCTGCGTCCGCAGCGACCCGGTGAGCAGCGCGACGGACGTCGCGTCGGGGTCGGCACCGAGTTCCCCGGCGATGGCGAGGTCGCCCAGCATCCGGGCGATCGTGCGGTGGTGCTGGGCGGCGAGCACCTCGGTCGGGGCGAGCAGCACGCACTGGCGTCCGTTGTCGACCATGCGGAGCATGCACAGCAGGGCGACGAGCGTCTTGCCGGAACCGACCTCGCCCTGCAGCAGCCTGCTCATCGGTTCCCCGGCCGAGAGGTCGGCGCGGATCTCGTCGAGGACCGTCTGCTGGCCGTCGGTCAGGGTGAACGGCAGACGGTCGGAGAAGCGGTCCTCGAGGCCGCCGGGGACGTGGTCGCACCCCGGTCCGACGCGGCCGCGGTCGGCGAAACGCCGTTGGGCCAGCGCGAGTTGCATCGCGAGGGCCTCGTCGAACCGCAGTCGCTCGGAGGCGCCGTCGATGTCCTCCTGGGTCTCGGGCACGTGGATGCCACGGATCGCCGAGGCGGTGGTCACCAGGCCGCGCTGCGTCCGCTGGGCCTCGTCCAGCGCGTCCTCACCCCACTCGACGGCGTCGAGGACGAGCTGGACCGCCTTCCAGATTGTCCACGTCTGCAGGGCCTTCGTCGCGCGGTAGATCGGCAGGACGGGTCGGTCGAAGTCGGCGGGGTCGATCTCCACGCCGTCGGCCGACGTCCCCGCGCCGTCCTTCTTCGCCGTCGCGTCGGCGGCCATCGCCGCCAACATGGGCGATCCGACCGCGTCCAGGCGGGGGGCACCGGCCTCGGGCAGCACGAGCCAGTCGGGGTGGGTGAGCTGGATCTGGTCGCGGAAGTAGCCGACGGTCCCGGCGACCATCAGACGCACCCCGGGGCGCAGGACCCGTTTGATGACACGGGGATTGAAGAAGGTGACCACGTAGGTCCGCAGGCCGTCGTCGACGGTGACCGACAGGAACGTGCCCGACCGCTGACGCATCCGACGCTCGTCGGCGCGGGTCACGGTGCCCACCAGGGTGATCCAGTCGCCCTTCTCCGGCGCGCTGTCGCCGCTGGACTCGCCACGGCGCACGTACCGCATCGGCGTGTACCGAAGCAGCTCGCCGACGGTCTCGATGCCCAGTTCGTCGACGAGCTTCTGCGCGAGGGCCGGACCCACCGCCGCGGCCGGGGAGTCGGCAGGCCGCAGGGTCATTCGACGCCCACCTGCAGCACCTCACCCGGCTGGCCGGTCGTGTAGGCGACGAACTCGACACCGGGATGAGCAGAGGAGACGTGCCGCTCGACCGCGTCGACGACGCCGTCGCCGACCTCCGCCCCGGCGAGCACGGTCACGAGTTCCCCTCCGGTGCCGAGCATGAGGTCCACCAGCGCGGTCGCCGCCGACACCTGGTCCGAGCTGATGACGAGGACGTCGACACCGATCAGCCCGAGCAGGTCCCCCGGCTCGCAGGTCCCGGCGAGGGTGAGGGCGGTCTCGGTGGCGATGACGACCGACCCGCGCCGGGTCGACGCGGCCGCCTCTGCCATCGCGTACGCGTCGGCGTCGGGGGAGGCGGAGATGTCGTGGACGGCGAGCGCGGAGAGCGCCTGCACCATCGACAGCGTCGGGAGGAACACCACGGCCCGGTGCGCCGACCGCGCCGACGCCGCGACCGTGACCAGGTCCTGCGCGGGCACCGCGCCGTTGGCCATCACGACGACATGCGCCGCGTCGACGTCCCGGATGGCCGCGGCGATCGCCTCGGCGTCGACGGCGGTGCCGTCGGGACCGGCCTGGACCACGTGCGCACCCTCGGACGCGAACAGGTCCGCCGCGCCGTCGCCGGCCACCACCGTCACCACGGCGCGGCGACGCGCCGGGAGTCGGTCGGAGGTGTCGGTGGACGCCTTGTGGGCGTCGAGGACGAAGCAGGTGATGCGGATGTCGCTGACCTCACCGACGGCGAGTCCGGCCTCGACGGCGGCTCCCGCATCGCAGGTGTGGACGTGCACGGAGAACCGCTCGCCGGTGTCCGCGCCGCTGTCCCCGACGATGACCACCGCGTCGCCGAGCTCGTCGAGCGCGGCCCGCAGCGTCGGGATGCGCGCCGCGGCGGCACCGGTGATGGCGTACATCACCTCGTAGTCCATCTCCGAGCCGACCTCGTCGCAGCCGTCCTCGACGATCGCGTGGGCGCGGGGGTCGCCGCCACCCGACAGAGCACCCTCGTACCGGCGGCGTGGGGTGGCGACGCCGGTGAGCACCTCGACCATCGCGTCGAGCAGCACCAGGAGACCCCGTCCCCCGGCGTCGACGACACCCGCCGCCGCGAGCTCGGGCAGCTGGTCGGTGGTGCGGTCGAGCGCGTCGGCGCAGGCGTCGGCGACCGAGCGGGCCAGGTCGCCCGGCGCCGAGCCGGCCGCCTCGGCCGCGGCGGTCCGTGCGGTCTCGCGCAGGACGGTCAGGACGGTGCCCTCCCGCGGCTCGCTGACCGCGCGCGTCGCCGACAGCCCCGCGAGCCCGAGTCCCGCGGCCCAGAGCCGGTTGAACGACAGCACGCCGTCGACCGTCTCGATGCCCGCGGCGTCGGCGAGTCCGACCAGGACCTGCGAGAGGATGATCCCGGAGTTGCCGCGTGCCTGACCGACGGCCGCGTCGGCCCCGGCCCGCAGGACGTCCGCGGCGGTCGACGTGGGATCGGCCTCGCGGGCCGCGCCCGCCGCCGCGGACATCGTGTGCAGCATGTTGCTGCCGGTGTCGGAGTCGGGGATGGGGAACACGTTGAGATCGTTGATCTCGGCGCGCAGTGCGGTGAGGTGGTCGACACAGACGTCGAACCAGTCGCGCAGCACACCGGCGTCCAACCCGGCCGCGGGCACCACACGGTCGGCCCCGCCGGCGGACCCGGCGTCGGCGGCATTTGGCCCGATCGCGCTCATGCGGCTATCCTTCCAGGGTTGTCGTGCGGCGCGTCGAACACCTTCGACCGGCCCCGACGAGCACACCTGTTCCCCACCCGAGGAGTTCGACGATGGCTGCCGTCTGTGACGTCTGTGCCAAGGGCCCCGGCTTCGGCAAGTCGGTCTCCCACTCGCACCGCCGCACCAACCGCCGGTGGAACCCCAACATCCAGACCGTGCGTGCGCAGGTGTCCCCGGGCAACCGCAAGCGCATGAACGTCTGCACGTCCTGCCTCAAGGCCGGCAAGGTCACCCGCGGCTGACGCTGCCGTGACCGAGGCCCCCGCCGCCACGTCGCTGGTCGACGGGATCCTCCACGTCCGGGTGTCGGCGTCCCGCGCCGGGAACCCGCTCGATCCCGACGCGCTGCTCGCCGCGACCGCGACGCTCGCCGACGTGGCCTCCGGGTCCGTCGAGGCGGGCGCTGTGCTGCTGCACGGCGCGGGGTCGAACTTCTGCGCGGGCGGAGACGTCCGGTCGTTCGCCGCGGCACCCGATCGCCCCGTGTTCATCCGGTCCGTCGCCGACGCCTTCCACGCGTTCCTCCGCGGGCTCCACTCTGCCGAGGTGCCCGTCGTCGCCGCGGTGCGCGGGTGGGCAGCAGGCGCCGGACTGAGCATCGTCTGTCACGCCGACATCGCCGTGGGCGGGCCGGGCACCAACCTCCGACCGGCCTACCCGGGCATCGGGCTGTCACCGGACGGCGGGATGAGCTGGGCGCTGCCCCGGATCATCGGCCGCGCCCGCGCCCACCGCGTGATCCTCACCGACGCCGTCGTCACCGCGCAGGACGCGCTCGACTGGGGGCTGCTCGCGGAGATCACCGCCACCGACGACGACGTCCTGCCGACGGCCACCGCGATCGCGTCGACGATCGAGTCGGGTCCGCGTCCCGCGCTCAGTGCTGCGCGGCGGCTGTTGGCGGCTGGGGCCGAATCCGGTCTCGACGCCCACCTCGACGCTGAGGCCGACGCCATCTCCCACCTCGCCGGAACGCCGGAAGGCATCGAGGGCGTCGACGCCTTCGTCGAGAAGCGACGCCCCGACTGGACCGTCGGACGCTGACGCGGCCGATCAGGTCAGCTCAGACGCCAGTCCACCGGATCCGCACCCAGCTCGGCGAGCGCCCCGTTCGCACGCGAGAACGGCCGGGACCCGAAGAACCCCCGCGACGCCGACATCGGCGACGGGTGCGCCGAGGTGATCGTCGGGACATCCGGCATCCACTCCCGCAGCGAGCCGGCGTCCTTGCCCCACAGGATCGCGACGAGCGGTGCGTCCCGGGCGACGAGCGCCTTGATCGCGCACTCGGTGACGGCCTCCCATCCCTTGCCGCGGTGGGACGCCGGGGATCCCGGGGCGACGGTGAGCACCCTGTTCAGCAACAGCACCCCGTTGTCCGCCCACGGCGACAGGTCGCCCGACTGCGGCCGGGGCAGGCCCAGGTCCTCGGTGTACTCGGTGAAGATGTTCTGCAGCGACCGCGGTACGGGACGGGTGTCGGGCGCGACCGAGAAGCTCAGTCCCACAGCGTGTCCGGGCGTCGGATAGGGATCCTGGCCGACGATGAGCACCCGCACCTCACGCATCGGTCGGGTGAACGCCCGCAGCACCATGTCGCCCGGCGGCAGGTAGCGGCGACCGTCGGCGACCTCGTCCCGCAGGAACCGGCCCATCTCGGTGATGCGGTTCTCGACGGGCGCGAGTGCCTGCGCCCACTCCGGGTCGACGAGGTCGGCGAGCGGGCGCGCGGTCATCCGTCGATCCGACGCAGCGCCGTGCGGTAGTACTCCGCGTTCGCGTGGTACATCTCGACGTTCATCGCGACGTGCCCCTCGGCGACCTCGTGACCCTCCCGCACCTTGGCGGGAACGCCGAGCGCCATCGCGCGGGACGGTACGGCGAACTTGAACGGCACGACGGCGCCTGCACCGACGATCGCACCGTCGCCGACGGTTGCTCCGTTGAGCACGACCGACCCCGACGCGATGAGGCAGTCGTCGCCGATCGTCGCACCCTCGACGTGGGCGTTGTGCCCGACCACGCACCGCTCGCCGATGACCGTCGGGTCGATCGGCGTGCAGTGGATGACCGTGCCGTCCTGGATGTTGGTCCTGGCGCCGATCGTGATCGTCCCGTAATCGCCACGCAGCACGGCGCCGGGCCACACCGAGGCCCCCGGCCCGAGCACCACCGCCCCGATCACGCAGGCGTCGGGGTGGACGTAGGCGTCGTCGGCGATCTCCGGCACGCGGTCGTCGAGGGCATAGATGGCCATGGGGGCCAATCTATCCGTGGGCGGTGGGGCGCCGACCGTCGGTCGTCGGGGCGTCACCGAAGCTCGACCACCCGTGCACCTCGGGTCCCCGCCCGTCGATCCGGACGGGATCGTCGTGGCGACGTGCGACCACGACACCGATCTGCGACCACCCATCCGGCACCGGCCCGCCGAACGTGGCCAGCAGTTGATGGTCCTCGCCCCCACCGAGAACCCAGGGCAGCTCGTCGACCCCCAGGGCTGCGGCCGCCCGGACGAGGTCGGGGTCACGGGGGATGCGCGACGAGTCCACGTCGACCGCGACGCCGGCCGCCGCGGTCATCGTCAGCAACTCCTCGACGAGACCGTCGGACACGTCGGTCATCGACGTCGCGCCGTGGGCCGCCGCGACGACGCCCTGCGCGAGGTCGACGTCCGGGACACGGTGCACGGCAACCAGATCGGGGAAGTCGTCGACCCCCGCGACGAGCAGCGCGAGACCGGCGGCCGACGACCCCACGGGACCGCTCAGCGCGAGCCTGTCGCCGACGACCGCGCCGTCGAGACGCGTCGCCGGACGCCCCGCCGTGGTGCCCAGCACCGTGATCGTCACCACGATCTCGGAGGTCGCGACCAGGTCACCCCCGACCACCGGCACGCCCCACCCCGCCGCGGCGGCGGTGATGCCCTCGTCGACGTCGAGCAGGACCCCGGCCGGGGTCGACGACGGGCAACCGAGCGACACGACCACTCCCACGCCCGCGGCGCCCATCGCCGCCACGTCGGCGGCGGCCTGCACGACCGCGCGACGGCCGACGTCGTACGGCGGTGTCCACTCGAGTCGGAAGTGTCTGCCCTGCACCACCGTGTCGGTGCTGACGACGAGGTCGGGACGGACGGTCAGCGTGGCCGCGTCGTCACCGGGCCCGACCACCACGGGGTCGGCGGCGGGAGCCTGCGGGCGGTGCTCCTGTGCGACCGCCCGGAGACGGTCGAGGATGTCCCGCTCCCCCACCTCGGCGACGGTGCGGTCCCGCCACGACGGCTCGACCACGCCGACCACTCCTCTCGCCTCCGGGTGTGCCCGACGACCCGGGGTGGCCCGGACGTCACGGCGTCGGCCAGAATCGGGTCGAGTCTATGCACGTCTGAGGGGAGCCCGACCGGTGGCCGACGAACGCCGCAGCCCGGCACTGATCGCCAGCCTGGTGGCGATCCCGGTGGTCGTCGTCGTGTTGTTCATCGCGGTCGCCGCGACGCGCACCGGTGGCGGCGACGAGTCCCTTCCCCTCGCCACGGCGTCCGCGACGGCCTCACCCGAATGCTCCCGACTGCTGGCGGCACTGCCGCAGACCTTCGACGGGTACGGGACCCGCTCGGAGGACGGCGGTCTCGTGCAGTGGCCCTCGACGCGGTCGGGGTCCGAGGACACCGGCCCGGTCCAACTGCGGTGCGGCGTCGCGCGACCGACGGGGCTCGCCCCGACGTCGGCGCTGCAGGTGGTCGACCCGGTGCAGTGGTTCTCCTCGACACAGGACAACCGCGGCACCCTCTGGGTCGCAGTCGACCACCGTCCCTACGTGGCCCTGTGGTTGCCGGTGAACGTGGGCAACGGTCCGATCACCGACGTGTCGACGGTCATCGACCGGGTGCTGCCCCGCGCCTCGCTCGACCTGGGGTGATCACTCCGGCTTGGTGCTCCGGCTGAGCAGGGCGACGATCGCGTCCCGGACGGGCAGTCCCTCGTGACAGACCCGGTGCACGGCGTCGGTGAGCGGGACGTCGACGTCGTGGGCCGCGGCGAGAGCCCGCACCGACGAACACGACTTGACACCCTCGGCGACCTGCCCGTGCGTGGCCTCCTGCGCCTCGTCGAGCGAGCGGCCCTCGCCGAGTCGTGCTCCGAACGAGCGGTTGCGCGACAGCGGTGACGAGCACGTCGCGACGAGGTCACCGACACCGGCCAGCCCGGCGAACGTCTCCGCGCGCGCGCCGAGCGCCTCGCCGAGCCGGATGGTCTCCGCCAGGCCGCGGGTGATGATCGACGCCAGGGTGTTCTCGCCCAGACCCGCACCCGACGCCATCCCGCAGGCGAGGGCGATGACGTTCTTCACCGCGCCACCGATCTCGCACCCGACGACGTCGGTGTTGGTGTACGGGCGGAAGTACGTCGTGGTGCAGGCGTTCTGGATCGATCGCGCGATCGACTCGTCCCGGCAGGCGACCACCGTCGCGGCGGGCTGTCGCAGCGCGACCTCCCGGGCCAGGTTCGGTCCGGACAGCACGGCGACGCGGTCGTCGGGTGTGCCGGACACGTCGGCGATGACC
Organism: Gordonia paraffinivorans; assembly: GCA_036946345.1. Lineage (GTDB taxonomy): Bacteria > Actinomycetota > Actinomycetes > Mycobacteriales > Mycobacteriaceae > Williamsia_A > Williamsia_A paraffinivorans_A. The sequence continues at coordinate 22,189 of JAQIJH010000041.1, forward strand.
TCGGTCATCCGGAGCAGGGTGTCGCTCTCGATGCCCTTGGCCAGCGACAACACCACCGCCTCGGGCGGGAAGGAGTCCCGCCAGCGGGCGAGGTTGCCGCGCAACGACTGCGACGGCACCGCGCACACCACGAGGTCCGCGCCGTCGAGCGCCACCTCGATGTCGGACACGGCCCGCAGCGCCGGCGGGAGATCGATGCCCGGCAGGTAGTCGGGGTTCGCGTGGTCGTCGGTGATGGTGCGGGCCAGTTCCGGTCGACGCGCCCAGAGGGTCGTCGTCGTGCCGGCGTCGGTGAGGACGGCGGCCATGGCGGTCCCCCAGGACCCGGACCCGAGCACCGCCGCGCGGCCGATGCCGCGGTGTTCGCCGGCGGGCGCAGCGGCACCCTCGGTCGGCGTCCCTGCGCTGCTCGACACGGCGCGCCCTCCCCTCACGGTCTGCGGCGCCCGGCGGGCGCTGCCCGACACCCTAGTGGTCGCCGCCACAGCCGCAGGCGCATCATGGGCGGATGCCCGTCCCGGCGACCGACGCGTTCACGGTGGTGCTCGCCGTGAAGGGGCTCGCCGACGCCAAATCGCGCCTGGCGCCGGTGCTCGGGACCGCCGAGCGGCGCGACCTCGTGTTGGCGATGCTCGCCGACACCGTCGACGCGGCCCGTGCCGCCGGCGCCCGGGACGTCGTCGTGGTGACCCCTGACGCGACGGTCGCGGCCGCGGCGCAGGCGGTCGGTGCGCGCGCCGTCGCCGATCCGTCGCCGGGGACGCGGCCCGGTGCCCCCGGCCCCCTGAACGCCGCCCTCGCGCACGGCGTCGACACCGTGCGTGTGGCCGTTCCGCGCGCGGACGCGGTGGTGTTGCAGGCGGATCTGCCCACGCTGCGGTCGGATTCGCTGCGTGCCGCGGTCCTGGCGGCGCGCGGACTGCGCCGCGCCGTCGTCCCCGACCGATCGGGCGAGGGCACCGCCGCCCTGGTCCTCGCCGACCCGACGGATCGCACCATCCTGTTCGGGGCGGGATCGTCTGCCGCGCATCGCGATTCCGGCGCACTGGATCTCACCGACGGCGACGCGCGGTGGCCCGACCTGCGCACCGACGTCGACACCGTCGACGACCTGGCCGTCGCCCGCCGCCTCGGCGTCGGCGTCCGCACCGATCGCGTGCTGCGACGGTTGGAGGCCCCGGTCTGCGGCCGCTGACGCACACCGATGTGTCCGATCGGGAGAGCAGGCCACCGCGACCTCCCGCACGACCACCGCGATGCGTCATGATGGTGCGGTGACCACGGACAGCCAGCAGACCGAGTCCGCGACCGGTTCGGTGACACCCACGGAAGCGACGAGCCTGCCCGTCGCGCCCCCGGCCGCCACGCTCCTCCCCGACGAGACCGCGGACCTGCCCGACGACCGCTACCTCAACCGCGAGCTCAGTTGGCTCGACTTCAACTCCCGCGTGCTCGCCCTCGCCGAGGACACCTCGCTGCCGCTGCTGGACCGCGCGAAGTTCCTCGCCATCTTCGCCTCCAACCTCGACGAGTTCTTCATGGTCCGGGTCGCCGGACTCAAGCGCCGCGACGAGACCGGCCTGTCCGTCCGTTCCGCCGACGGCCTGTCCCCGCGGGAACAGCTCGCGATGATCGCCCGACGGACGCAGACGATCGCCGAGCGTCACGCGCGGGTCTTCCTCGACTCCGTGCGTCCTGCCCTGGCCGACAACAACATCGACATCGTCACCTGGGACGGCCTGTCCGACGCCGAGCGCAACCGGATGGCGGAGTACTTCCACGACGAGGTCTTCCCGGTGCTGACGCCGCTCGCCGTCGACCCCGCACACCCGTTCCCCTACATCTCCGGCCTGTCGCTGAACCTCGCCGTGACCGTCCGCGACGTCAACGAGGGCGGGGAGCACTTCGCCCGGGTCAAGGTGCCCGACAACGTCAGTCGCTTCGTCGAGGTCGACCGGCTGATGCCCGCCGTCGACGGGCCGCCGCGCACCATCCTGTTGCCGATGGAGACGCTCATCGCGGCCAACCTCGACCACCTCTTCCCGGGCATGGAGATCGTCGAACACCACGTCTTCCGCATCACCCGCAACGCCGACTTCGAGGTCGAGGAGGACCGCGACGAGGACCTGCTGCAGGCTCTCGAACGCGAGCTCGCCCGACGTCGTTTCGGGTCGCCGGTGCGGCTCGAGGTCGCAGACGACATGAGCGAGCACATGCTCGAACTGCTGCTGCGCGAGCTCGACGTCAACCCCGCCGACGTCATCGAGGTGCCGGGCCTGCTGGATCTCTCGTGCCTGTTCCAGGTCTACGGCCTCGACCGCCCGCTGCTCAAGGACCGTCCGTTCGTGCCGGCCACGCACCCGGCGTTCGGAGAGCGCGAGACGCCGAAGTCGGTGTTCGCGACGCTGCGTGAGGGCGACGTCCTCGTCCACCACCCGTACGACTCCTTCTCCACCAGCGTCCAACGGTTCATCGAGCAGGCCGCGTCGGACCCACAGGTCCTCGCCATCAAGCAGACCCTGTACCGCACCTCGGGTGACTCGCCGATCGTCAACGCGCTCATCGATGCGGCCGAGGCCGGCAAGCAGGTCGTCGCCCTCGTCGAGATCAAGGCGCGCTTCGACGAACAGGCCAACATCAAGTGGGCACGCCAGCTGGAGCAGGCCGGCGTGCACGTGGTCTACGGCCTCGTCGGACTCAAGACCCACTGCAAGACATGCCTCGTCGTGCGCCGCGAGGGCTCGACGATCCGCCGGTACTGCCACATCGGGACGGGCAACTACAACCCGAAGACCGCTCGGCTCTACGAGGACGTGGGCCTGCTGACCGCGGCGCCCGACATCGGCGCCGACCTGACCGACCTGTTCAACACGTTGACCGGCTACTCCCGGAAACAGGAGTACCGCAACCTGTTGGTGGCTCCCCACGGTGTCCGGGCGGGGATCGTCGCGCGCATCGGCGCCGAGATCGAGCGCCATGCGGCCGGGGACACCCGGGCGCGGATCCAGTTGAAGGCCAACGCACTCGTCGACGAGCAGGTCATCGACGCCCTCTACCGCGCATCCCAGGCAGGGGTGCCGGTGGAGGTCGTCGTGCGCGGGATCTGCGCGCTGCGGCCGGGGATGCCCGGGGTGAGCGACAACATCACCGTGCGGTCGATCCTCGGACAGTTCCTCGAGCACTCACGGATCCTGCACTTCGGTGCCCTCGACGAGTACTGGATCGGTTCGGCGGACATGATGCACCGCAACCTCGATCGGCGCATCGAGGTGATGGCGCAGGTGAAGGACCAACGCCTCACCCGCGAGCTCGGCGACATCTTCGCCTCGGCGCTCGACCCGACCACCCGCTGCTGGGTGCTCGAGTCCAGTGGCAGCTGGACGGCCTCCCCCGCCGCCGGCGAGGACGTCCGCGATCACCAACAGCAGCTGATGCGTCGCCATCACAGCAGGGCCGACTAGACCGCGGCCGTGATGTCAGCACAGAAGCGGACCGTGTTCGCCGCCGGTGGTGTCCTGTGGCGACCCACCCACGGTGGTGGCGGTGTCGAGATCGCGCTCATCCACCGTCCCCGCTATGACGACTGGACCCTGCCGAAGGGCAAGCGTGAGAGCGGGGAGAACCTCGTCGGCACCGCGGTGCGGGAGATCGCCGAGGAGACGGGCTGTTCGACGCGGCTCGGACGGCGCTTGTCCACCGTCGCCTACGACGTCGGCGCCGGACGCAAGGTGGTGCACTACTGGTCGGCACGGTGGTGCGCGGGCGATTTCCGGGTCAACGACGAGGTCGACCAGCTGCGCTGGATGTCGCCCGCCGACGCCGCGGGCGGACTGAGCTACAAGGCCGACCGCAAGGTGCTGGCCGAGTTCACCCGGCTCCCCGCCGATCTGCACACGGTGCTCGTGGTCCGCCACGCGAAGGCCGGGCGGGCATCGCGCTACCGCGGGGACGACCGGTTGCGGCCCCTCGAACGGGTCGGACGGCTGCAGGCGGAGAAGATCGTGGACCAGGCACGGGCTTTCGGCGCCCGACACGTGCACTCCGCCGACCGGACGCGGTGCCTGCAGACGGTGGAACCGCTGGCGCTGTCCCTCGACACCGGCATCACGGTCGAACGCGCGCTGTCCGAGGAGGCCTACCGATCCGATCCCGCACCGGCGCTCGCACGGATGCGGGAGATCGCGGCGCTCGACGGGATCCACGTCGTGTGCAGCCAGGGCAAGGTGATCCCCGGGCTCATGCAGAGCTGGGTCGGCGCCGACGGGGTCACGTTGCCGCGGGCGCGGAATCGCAAGGCGAGCATGTGGGTCGTGTCGATGCACGAGGGCGCCGTCGTCGCCGCAGACCACGTGGACAGCCCGCTCCGCTGACGGTGGACAGCCCGCGCCGCTGACCGACCCCGGACAGACGACGACCCCCGGACGGTGGGAAGTCCCGTCCGGGGGCCGTCGGTGTCGTGCGGTCGCCGCGAGGGCGATCAGCGAGCGCGGGCCTTGCGGGCCGGAGCCTTCTTCGCCGCAGCCTTCTTGACCGGTGCGGTTTTCTTGGCGACGGTCTTCTTCGCGGCGGTGGCCTTCTTCGCCGGCGTGGTCTTCTTGGCCGCGGTGGCGGTCTTCTTCGCGGCGGCCGTGGTCTTCTTGGCCGGCGTGGTCTTCTTGGCCGCGGTGGCCGTCTTCTTCGCCGCGGTCGTGGTCTTCTTGGCGGCCGTGGTCGCCTTCTTCACCGGCGTCGTCTTCTTGGCCGCCGTGGCCGTCTTCTTCGCGGCCGCGGTGGTCTTCTTGGCCGCGGTGGTGGCCTTCTTCGCCGCGGTCTTCGTCGGCGTGGCGGTGCTGCTGCCGCGCTTGACGGCCGGGCCGGTCGCGCTCAGCTTCTGCTTGCCGGCCACGACGGCCTTGAACTGGGCACCCGGACGGAAGGCCGGGACGGAGGTCGGGCGGACCTTCACGGTCTCACCGGTGCGCGGGTTGCGGGCGACGCGAGCAGCGCGCTTGCGCTTCTCGAACACACCGAAACCGGTGATCGTCACGCTCTCACCCTTGTTCACCGCGCGAACGATCGTGTCGACCACATGCTCGACGGCGTCGGTCGCCGTCCGCCTGTCGGTGTCCAACTTCTTCGTCAGCTCTTCGATGAGCTCTGCCTTGTTCATGGATCAACCTCCGCAAGCTGGTGGCCCACGTTGAGCCAGCTACAGCACACGGTAAACGTCGAGGTGGCAAACTTCCATGACCCTCGCACGAAATTCCGGGCGTGGCGCGGTTTTTCTGGTACCGCGATCTTAGAATCCGCTCCCCACAGCGGTTGTCGCCGACCCCCGCCTAGAGGGTGACGGGCTTCCAGCCGGGACGGGTCGCCTCGAACTCGGAAATGGCCTCTACCTGCCGCAACGTCAAGCCGATGTCGTCGAGACCCTCCATCAGACGCCACCGTGTGTAGTCGTCAATGGCGAAGCGCACCACCAGGTCACCCACCGTCACGGTCCGATCCTCAAGACTGACCGTGATTTCCGTCCCGGGGGCCTCCTCGAGACGCTTCCAGATCAGTTCGACGTCGGACTGTTCGACCTCGGCGGCCACCAGACCGGCCTTTCCGGCGTTGCCGCGGAAGATGTCGGCGAACCGGGACGAGATCACCACGCGGAACCCGAAGTCCGACAGCGCCCACACGGCGTGCTCCCGCGACGACCCGGTGCCGAAGTCCGGACCGGCGACCAACACCGAGCCTTGCGACCACGGTTCGTTGTTGAGGATGAAGTCGGGGTCGTTGCGCCATGCGGCGAACAGCCCGTCCTCGAAGCCCGTCCGCGTGACCCGCTTGAGGTAGACGGCCGGGATGATCTGGTCGGTGTCGACGTTGCTGCGTCGCAGCGGCACGCCGATCCCGGTGTGGGTGATGAAGGGTTCCATTCCGGTGCCTTTCGGTGCTGGGTGGTCGACGGGGCTCGACATCGTCAGTGGGCGAGATCCGCAGGGGCGGCGAGCCGTCCCCGGACCGCGGTCGCAGCTGCGACGGCCGGCGAGACCAGGTGGGTGCGACCGCCCTTGCCCTGGCGCCCCTCGAAATTCCGGTTCGAGGTGGAGGCGCAGCGCTCGCCGGGTGCGAGCTGGTCGGGGTTCATGCCCAGGCACATCGAGCACCCGGCCTGCCGCCACTCCGCACCGGCGGCGCGGAACACGGCGTCCAGCCCCTCGTCCTCGGCCTGCTTCTTGACGCGCATCGACCCGGGCACCACCAACATCCGCACCCCGTCGGCGACACGGCGTCCCTCGAGCACGCCCGCCGCCGCCCGCAGGTCCTCGATACGACCGTTGGTGCACGACCCCAGGAACACCGCGTCGACGGCGACGTCCCGCAGCGGCGTGCCCGGCGTCAGATCCATGTACGCCAACGCCTTCTCGGCCGCCTGCGCCCGGGTCTCGTCCGCGATCTCCGCCGGATCGGGCACGGTGTCACCCAGCGGTGCACCCTGCCCGGGATTGGTGCCCCACGTGACGAACGGGGTGAGCGTGCTCGCGTCGATGTGGACCTCGGTGTCGAACCGGGCGCCCGGGTCGGTGCGCAGCGAATCCCAGTGCGCGACCGCGTCGTCCCAATCGGCACCGGACGGGGCGTGCGGCCGGCCCTGCAGGTAGTCGTACGTGATCTGGTCGGGCGCGATCATCCCGGCGCGGGCACCGGCCTCGATGGACATGTTGCAGATGGTCATCCGCGCCTCCATCGACAGCTTCTCGATGGCGCTGCCGCGGTACTCCAGGACATGCCCCTGTCCACCACCGGTCCCGATCTTCGCGATGATCGCGAGAATCAGGTCCTTGCTCGTCACCCCGACCGGCAGTTCGCCGTCGACGGTGATGGCCATGGTCTTGAAGGGCCGCAACGACAACGTCTGGGTGGCGAGCACGTGCTCGACCTCCGAGGTGCCGATGCCCATGGCGATCGCACCGAACGCACCGTGGGTGGACGTGTGGCTGTCACCGCACACGATCGTCATACCGGGCTGGGTGAGTCCGAGTTGCGGGCCGATGATGTGGACGATCCCCTGCTCGGCGTCGCCCATGGGGTGCAGGCGGATACCGAACTCCTCGCAGTTGCGGCGCAGGGTCTCGACCTGTGTCCGCGACACGGGATCAGCGATGGGCTTGTCGATGTCGACCGTCGGGACGTTGTGGTCCTCGGTCGCGATCGTGAGGTCGGGTCGGCGGACCGGGCGACCGGCGAGCCGCAGTCCCTCGAACGCCTGGGGGCTGGTCACCTCGTGCACGAGGTGGAGGTCGATGTAGATCAGGTCGGGGTCGCGCTGGCCGCTGGCGTCGGCCTCGCCGGCGCGCACCACGTGCTCGTCCCAGACCTTCTCGGCCAGTGTCCGCGGAGCGGTCGTACCGGCTGTGCTCATGTCCGTTCCCCACATCTCGACGTCTGTCCCGTGTCGCCCCGCCCGGTTTCGGACGTTTCAGCATTCGGGACGCTAGTATCGGCTTATGGGACATCCTAGCGCACCACCGGCAGGCCCCGCTGCCGTGTCGGAGATGACGGTGAGCGGCGTCGGCGTCCTCGACAAGTCGGTCGCCGTGCTGTGGGCGATCGCCGAGCGGCCGCGGAATCTCGGGGAACTGTGCGCGCACACCGGACTACCGCGGGCGACGGCGCACCGCCTGGCGATGGGGCTGGAGACCCACCGACTGCTCACCCGTGACGGCGCGGGTCGATGGTGCCCGGGTCCCGCGCTCGCCGAGCTCGCGGCCGGTGCCGGGGACGCGGTGCGCGACGCAGCCCTCATGGTGCTGCCGCGGCTGCGGGAGATCACCGGGGAGTCGGTGCAGCTCTACCGTCGCGAAGGGGCGCAACGGGTCTGCGTCGCGGCGATGGAGCCGCCGACCGGACTCCGGGACACCGTGCCCGTCGGCTCACGTCTCCCGATGACCGCCGGGTCCGGTGCGAAGGTCCTGCTCGCGTGGGCCGATCCGGCGACCCAGCGCACCCTGCTGCCCGAGAGTTCCTTCACCGACCGGTCTCTCGTCGACATCCGTCGACGCGGGTGGGCGCAGAGCGCGGGCGAGCGCGAACCCGGTGTGGCCAGCGTGTCCGCGCCCGTCCGGGACGCCGCCGGTGACGTCGTCGCCGCGATCTCGGTGTCGGGCCCGATCGACCGGATGGGACGTCGGCCCGGTGCACGGTGGGCGGCCGACCTGCTCGCCGCGGCCGACGCGATCCACGCTCGTCTCGTCCACGGATGAGCGGGGCGTAAGTTCGGCACGAGTCGACTCGAGGAGGCCCCGGCGTGGGAGCGAACCAGCGTGCACAGATCGTCATGGACGACACCGAGATCGAGGAGTTCCTGCGCCGCAGCCGGACCGCGACCCTCGCCACCCGCGGTCGCGACGGATCGGCCCACCTCGTGGCCATGTGGTACGCCCTGGTCGACGGCGAGATCTGGTTCGAGACGAAGGCCAAGTCGCAGAAGGCGGTGAACATCCGTCGCGATCCCGCGGTCTCGGTCATGGTCGAGGACGGCATCACCTACGACCGGCTGCGGGGTGTGGCCGTCGAGGGGACCGCCGAGATCGTCGAAGATCCCGACGCGCTGCTCCGCGTCGGTATCAGCGTCTGGGAGCGCTACAACGGTGAGTACACCGAGGAGATGCGGCCGTTCGTCGACCAGATGATGAACAAGCGCGTCGCGGTCAGGGTCGTCCCGACCCGTGTACGCAGCTGGGATCACGCCAAGTTGGGCCTGCCCGAGATGCCGGTCGCCGGGAGCACCGCCGCGTTCCTCTGAACGACCGACAACACGTGCATGTGGTGCGAACGTCGTACTGCACGCCCGCACGACCCTCGGTAACGTCACGCCCGATCAACGATTCGAGGGGGACATCCGCCGTGGGACACATCGACGAGGTCGGCGAGGCGCGTGAGGCACGCGTGCAGGACGAGACAATCCGCTACGGCTTCGACGGCGTGGAGTACGCCCTGACCGTCGGCGCCGACGAAGCCGCACGGTTCCGCGCGGAGATCGAGCCGTATCTGCGAGCCTCGCGCCCGGTGCGCGCGCGCCGCGCCGGCTGACCGACCCACCGACCCGGAGACGACTCGAGCCCCCCGACACTGTCGGGGGGCTCGTGCGTTGTAGCTCGGATGTTCCGACGTTGGCGGTCGACAGATCAGCACGTGCCGACGCGTCATGGCACGAATGAGCAGCGTCACCGCTCTGTAGTCGGCCCGCCTTAGTTGTCAGATCCGGTCACGTCGACGACATATGCGGTCAGCTTCGGCACAGTAGTACTACCACCCATCGTGGTGTCATAAGACAGAGATCCGTCGACCCTCGCGTAGATGGTGACGAGGTCGTCCTGCACCACGTTGTCGAGTATCCCCGAGATCCCCTCCTTCACAACGGTGTTGGTCGTGAAGATGTTGTATTCCTGGGGCTGGCCATCCACACTCGCGCGAAGCTGATCCTTGCCGGTCGCCGCATCGAATTGCGTCACCTTCCCGTACACCACCACCTTCTCACCGAGATGACTGTCAGGGTTCTTGGCGATCAGCTGCCACTGTCGGTCGGAAAGCTCGGTGTAGGTCGACTTGTCGGTCTGCCGAGCTCGCTCCGCAGCCGCAGCGGCGGCGAGCGCCGACGCCTCCGCCGCTCGGCTCGACGACGCCGCAGCAGCGGCCGCAGGGTCTTCGGTCGTCGGGTCGACCGTGGTCGTGTTCGTGACTGTTGATGGCGCGGCCTTCGACGATTTGTTGTCATTCGACCCGCCCGCCACCGCGGCGATCACGATGACCACCAGCACGATGAGACCCAGCCCGATCCACAAACCGCGGCGGCTCTTCTTCGCCCGTGCGGGTGGTGGTCCAGCCGGAGTACCCGACGACGTCGATGCCGCGGCAGGGGGAGGAGCCGACGTCCATGACGGAGGCGCATCAGGGCTGACGTCGGGCGACCTCGTCGCCGACGTCCATTGCATGCCGTCCCACCAGCGAAGCTGGCCGGAGCCTTCGGGATCTGGGTGCCACCCAGCTGGGGGCGTGCTGGTCATGGACCGGACATTAGTCCAGCGTTGAGAAAGACTGCCCCCATTTCGCGAGTCTCAGGGATCCGCTGGCGCGGTCGGCGCTCTGCGCACGCCGCCGGTTGCGCCTCCGCACGTTCCTCGAGTCTCGGACCTGCGAAGTTGGTTCTGTCGACGGACACCACCCTCGAGTCGTTGCTCGAAGTGCGACGCACGCGCAGACAGCAAAGCACCCCCTGACCGGTGTTGCTGGTCAGAGGGTGCTTTCCGTTGTAGCCCCGACGGGATTCGAACCCGCGCTACCGCCTTGAGAGGGCGGCGTCCTAGGCCGCTAGACGACGGGGCCAGGAACTTTCGTTCTGTGCTGCTCGGCTCGGCGGGGTGTCCCCGTCGGGCTCCGAAAAGCTTATCGGCGCGACCCGACCGGACCAAATCTCTCCGACGGGGGCTCGCGCGACGCTGGGGTACCAGGACTCGAACCTAGAATGGCGGTACCAGAAACCGCTGTGTTGCCAATTACACCATACCCCAATGGATACTGATCTCGGCCGTCGTGCGACCGGGAAAAGCGCCGAGAAGCAGGATAGCAAGGGCGCACACCCTGACCACAAATCGGCTGATCAGACCCCGTTTTCGCAGTGGTCGCGACGCGCCGCCGCCAGCCTCGCCAGCGCGCTGTCCCGACCGAGCAGCTCCAGCGACTCGAACAACGGCGGGCTGATGTGCGACCCGGTCACCGCGACGCGGATGGGTCCGAACGCCTTGCGCGGCTTGAGCTCGAGACCGTCGACGACGGCCTCCTTCAACGCCGCCTCGATCGCCTCCGTCGTCCAGTCCCCCACACCCTCGAGCGCGCGGGTCGCCGCGTCGAGGACGGGCGCC
>JAQIJH010000042.1:0-42473 GCA_036946345.1 Gordonia paraffinivorans
TCCGACCGCGAACGTGACGTTGCCCCACCAGTCCATCGCCGCCTTCTGACGGATCCCGGTGTCGTGCAACTTCATGTACGCCCAGACGGTGCCGACGACCCCGAACGGGACCGACACCAGGAAGATGAGGTTCCAGTCGATCGGGGCGAGCACACCGCCGACGAGCAGACCGAGGAACGATCCCGCGATCGCCGCGACACCGTTGATGCCGAGCGCGAGCCCGCGCTGGTGCTGCGGGAACGCGTCGGTGAGGATCGCCGACGAGTTCGCCATCAGGAACGCACCGCCGACACCCTGCACGACGCGCCAGAAGATCAACCAGATGGCGGCCGGTGCACCGTCGAACCACGTGGCGGCCAGGAAGATCGACGACACGGTGAAGACCAGGAAGCCGATGTTGTACATGCGGGAACGCCCGAACATGTCGCCGAGCCGACCGAAGCTGACCACCAGCACGGCGGGTGACGACGAGGAAGCCCATCATCATCCACAGCAGGTAGCTGGTGTTCGACGGCTCGAGCGGGTTGAGCTTGATGCCCTTGAAGATGTCGGGCAGCGCGATGAGCACGATCGACGAGTTGATGGTGGCGATCAACATGCCCAACGTGGTGTTGGACAGGGCGATCCACTTGTAGTGCGGTCCGAGGTCGGCCAGCGATCGGGTGCGTCCGGACCGTGACGGTTCCGGTGCCCCGGGATGGTCGAGCAGGGCCGTGGAGCGGTTGGTCATCTCTGGCTTCCTCTTCAGGCGCGGGAGGTGGACAGGGCGGCGGCGAGCAGTTCGATGGATCGCTCGGCCGCAGCGCGGTCGGAGGGCTCGAGGCGGTTCAGCGCCTCCTCGACCAGTCGTGCGCGGCGGGACGTGGTGCCGTTGATCAGGTCGGTGCCGTCCTCGGTCGGTTCGATCAGGCTGGCGCGACCGTCGACGGGGTCGGCGGTGCGTCGGACCATGCCGTCGCGTTCCAGGGACGAGACGATCCGCGACATCGTCGGCGCGGTGACGCCCTCGTGGGCGGCGAGGTCGGACAGGCGCATCGGCGGATTGGTCACGAGTACCCACAGCGCCGACGTGGCGCCGAGGGACAGCGATCCCGCACCGTCTCGTTGCGCAGGGTGCGGATGATGCGCGCGAGTGCGGTGTAGACGGTCACGGCACGTCCGGTGCGGCTGGGTGTCGTCGTCGTCATGGGTCCTCCCTCGTCGGTCCGGTCGGGACGTCCAAGAGATTAGTTGCAAACTACTAAGTAATCGAGTCGTAAAGGAAACCGCAGGTTGCCGCCGGTCGACGGGGAAATGTCGTGTGTGCCCGGTCCCGTCTCCGCGGTTCTGCCGGTGCGTTATTGGCCTGTTACCCTCCGGGGGATCCTGATCGACGACGACCGAAGGACCACCAGCACTCATGTCGATTCGCAGCCTCCGGACGCGCCTCACCGCCGTCCTCGTGGCCACCGTGACCGCCGCGGGTGTCGCCGGCGTCGTCTCCACCGCCCCGGCGCAAGCCCGCCCCGCCGACGCGAGGATCTACTCCGCCGCGATGGGCAAGAGCATCCCCGTCCGGGTTCTCCGCGCCGCCAACGGGAGCAACAGCGCGCCGACGCTCTACCTCCTCGACGGCCTGCGCGCCCCCGACACGACAACGGGTGGCTCATCAACACCGTGTCGTGCGGTACTTCTCGAACAAGAACGTCAACGTGGTGCTGCCCTACGGCGGTGCCGGCACGTTCTATCAGGACTGGCAGAGCCCCGACCCCAAGCTGGGCAACGTCAAGTGGGAGACCTTCCTGACGCGGGAGCTCCCGGCCGCCATGAAGGCGCGCTTCGGATCCGACGGCGTGCGCAACGCGATCGCCGGCCTGTCGATGAGCGGCACCTCGGCGCTCATCCTCGCCACCGACCACCCGAACATGTACCAGGCCGTCGCCTCGTTCAGCGGGTACCCGGTGACCAGTGAGCCCGGCTTCGCGCAGGGCATCGGCCTGGCCGTCGGCCAGATCGGCGGCGACATCAACAACATGTGGGGCGTCTGGCCGACCGGTCAGTGGCTCGCCAAGGACCCGGCCCTGCACGCGGGCAACCTGCGCGGCAAGCGCGTCTACATCTCGTCCGGCCTGGGTGGCTCGAACATCGACCCCACCGCCGACCCGGTGAAGTTCGCCCAGTTCGTCCCGCTGGAGACCGCGGCCGGCATCGCCAGCCAGCAGTACATCGGCACCCTGCGCCAGAACGGCATCAACCCCGTCACGCACATCAGCCAGGAGGGGACACACTGGTGGACCTACTGGCAGGCCCGCCTCAAGGAGGCGTGGGTCTCCACCCTCGGTCCGGCGCTCGGCGCCTGACGCACTCGACATCCGGAGCCCGGTGAGGTCACCTCGACGATGACCACGCCGGGCTCCGGTCGTCTCTCCCGCCGCCTGTCGACGCCACAGGCCACGGTCATCGGCCTCGGCTCGATGATCGGTGCGGGTGTCTTCACCGCCTTCGCGCCCGCAGCGGTGGCCGCCGGTTCGGCGCTCCTGATCGGTCTGGTGATCGCCGCCGTGGTCGCCGTATGCAACGCGCTCTCGTCGGCACAGCTCGCCGCGCAGTACCCCGAGGCGGGCGGCACCTACCTGTACGGCCGCGAGCGGCTCGGCGAGTGGTGGGGCTTCGCCGCGGGGTGGATGTTCGTCGTGGGCAAGACGGCCAGCTGCGCGGCGATGGCGCTCACCGTCGGGACGTACGTGGCCGGGGAGACCTGGGGGCCGATCGTCGCGGTCGTCGCGATCGCAGCGGTCGTGACCGTGAACTGTCTGGGCGTGACGCGGACCGCGACGGCCACCGCGGTCATCGTGACCGCGGTCGTCGCGGTGCTCGTCGTGGTGGTTCTGGTCGGGGTCGTCGGCGGTGACCCCAGCGCGGAGAACCTGTCGCTCGGTCTCGACGGCGGGAGCGTCCACGGTGTCCTGCAGGCCGCCGGCCTGCTGTTCTTCGCCTTCGCCGGCTACGCCCGGATCGCCACCCTGGCCGAGGAGGTCCGCGATCCCCGACGGGCCATCCCCCGCGCCATCGTCGGCGCCCTCACCGGTGCGCTGGTCGTCTACGCCGCCGTCGGTGTGACCGCGGTGGCGGTGCTGGGTGCCGACGGGCTGGCCGACACCCCGACCCCGCTGGTCGCCCTGGTGTCGGCGAGTGGCGCCGACGTGATCGCGCCCCTCGTCCGGGTCGCGGCGGCCGTCGCAGCGCTCGGCGCGCTGCTCGCCCTCGTGGCGGGGATCGGCCGGACGGGCCTGGCGATGGCGCGCACCGGCGACCTCCCCCGACCGCTGGCCGCGGTGCACCCGCGGTTCTCCGTGCCGCACCGCATGGAGATCACCGTCGGCGTCGTCGTCGCGGTCATCGTGCTCACGGTCGACCTGCGCGGCGCGATCGGGTTCTCGTCGTTCGGTGTGCTGCTGTACTACCTCGTCGCGAATCTGTCCGCGGCGACGCAGACCGGGTCGGATCGGCGCTACCCGATGGCCGTGCACGTCGTGGGCGCCGTCGGCTGTGTCGTCCTCGCCACGGCTCTGCCGCTCGCGTCGATCGTCGCGGGCGTCGTGGTGGCGGCGGTCGGCGGCGTCTACCGCGTCGTGGTCAGGCGCGGGTCGACGAGCGGGCGGACTTCTCCGCGTTCCGGATGATGTCGCGCACCAGGGTCGCGAAGATGGCCTTGTGTGCCGGTAGCTGTCCGTACCAGTAGCCCAGCCCGGCAAGGCCTTTCGGGTAGAAGATCGTCCGCTGCCGCAGGCGGGCACCGGAGCCGTCGGGCTCCACGCCGAGCTCAAACCACGCCGTACCCGGCATCGACGTCTCCGCGCGCAGCCGCAGCAGCCTGCCCGGCTCGACGTCCTCCACGCGCCACCAGTCGAGCGGATCGCCCTTGGCCGGTTCACCGGTGGACCGGCGCTTCTTCGGGCCCGGGCCCCGGCCGACGACGAGGTCCGCGGCGGTCCGGGCACGCCACACCGCGTCCAGCGTGAACCAGCCGGTGTCGCCGCCGATCGAGGACACGGTGTCCCAGAGCTGTGCCGGCGTGACGTCGGTGGTCGCGGTCCGCTCCTCGACCATGACGTCCTCACCCGACCAGGCGGGGTCGGTGGGCAGCGGCTCGGCCGGAGACACGGAGGCGTCCGCGTTCGACCACGGCACGCCCGTGTCGGCGCGACGCACACGGTCGAGGGCGGCGTCGAGCGCCTGTCGGTACGTGAGCAGGCCACCCTCGGGACGGGCGATCACGTCGTCGATGTCGTGGTTCTTCATCACCGCGTCGCACTCGAGCGACTCGACCAGTGGTCGCGCGAGCGCCGTCGGGATCGGGGGTGACGGTGCCGACCCAGCGGCTCGCCAGGGTGGGCGTCAGGTAGGGCAGCACGATCATGCGCCGTCTCGGCAGACCGGCGGCCTGCGCGTAGAGCTGCATCATCTCGCCGTACTCGAACACCTCGGTCCCGCCGATGTCCCAGGCGCGGCTCTCGGGCACCGGTGCCGATGCCGCCTCGACCAGATAGTGCAGGGCGTCGCGGACGGCGATCGGCTGGATGGTGTTGTGCACCCAGCGCGGGGTCGTCATGACGGGCAGTCGCTCGGTGAGGTGGCGGATCAACTCGAACGACGCCGACCCCGACCCGATGACCACGCCGGCCTGCAGCACGACCGTCTCGATCCCGGACGCGAGCAGGATCTCGCCCACCTCGACGCGGGACGCCAGATGCTTCGACAGCTTCGTGCCGTCGGGGTGGAGTCCCCCCAGGTAGACGATGCGCGACACACCGCAGGCCGTCGCCGCCGCCGCGACGTTGCGCGCCGACTGCGCCTCCTCCTCCTTGAAGTCGCCGGCACCGTCGCCGCCCATCGAGTGGACGAGGTGGTAGACGACGTCGACGCCGTCGAACGCCGTCATGAGCGAGTCGCGGTCGGACAGGTCACCCTGCACCACGGTGTCCTCGCCGACCCAGGGCGCGTCGTCGAGCTTGGCCGGCGTGCGCGCCAGCGCGCGGACCGTCCACCCCGCGGCGGCGAGGCGCGGCGCGAGGCGGCCCCCGATGTAGCCGGTCGCCCCGGTGACGAGGGCCGTTCCGGTGGTGCTCATGAGGTGCTCGCTTCCGTGTCGGTCCCGGGATCGGGACGCGCGGTCGTCGTCGTCAACGACCGGGGTGCTCTGTTTGTTCTCGCCGCGCCCGCCCGACGACCACCACGCCGCCGACCTCGGCGTCCGACACGGTCTCGAAGGACAGTCCGGCGTCGGCCATCGCGACGGTGAGCGCCGGGGCCTGCGCGGATGAGGTCTCGACGGCCAGCAACCCGGCCGATGCCAGCCACGGACCCGCGTCGTCGACGATCCGACGGGCGATGTCGAGCCCGTCGTCGCCACCGTCGAGTGCGTGACGCGGCTCGTGGTCACGCGCCTCGCGTGGCATGGTCTCGACGGCCGCGGTGGGCACGTAGGGCGCGTTCGCGACGAGGACGTCGACGGCGCCGCGCAGGTCCGCGGGCAGGGGAGCGAACAGGTCGCCGGTCAGGACGAGCGCTGTCGGCACGTTGACACGTGCACAGGTGGTCGCCTCGGGGTCGACGTCGACCGCGACCACTCGTGCGGGGCGACGGCGCGTCACCACCACGTGCGCGACGGCCCCGATCCCGCAACATAGGTCGACGACGACGGCGCCGTCGTGGGTCGCCTCGGCGGCGACGCGGGCGAGCAGTTCGGTGCGACGTCGGGGGACGAACACCCCGGGCGCGACGGACAGTCGGGCGCCGGCGAAGGCGACCCACCCGACGACATGCTCCAGCGGTTCGCCGCCCACCCGACGGGCGACCAGCGCGGCCACGTCGGCGTCGGGGGCCTCGAGCAGGATGCGCGCCTCGTCCTCGGCGAACACGCACCCGGCGGCGCGGAGCTCGTCGACGACGTCCTGATATCCGACCGACGCCACGCCCGTCCTAGGTGCCGTCGGTCGTCCCGTCCGATCCGCCGAACGAGTGCTCGCCGGGGTCGACCTCGCCGGTGGGCTCGTCGGCGTCGGTCTGCCCGGCCTCGTAGACCTTCTCCTCGCGGCGGATCTCGTCGGTCTCGCCGATCTGGCTCTCGCTGTCGTGCGGGAAATCGCTCATGTCGTGCTCGCTCTCGTGTCGAGGCGGGTGCGGACGCCAGGGCTCGGCGTCCCCCCACGCTACGGGCGCCCCACGAACGCACGCACCCCCTCCGGCGGCGGAGGGGGTGCGGTGGGTCGCGCCGTCAGCTCCCCTGCGGAGCGGGAGCACCACTCGGCGGCTGGGGTGCCTGGCCGTTCGGGGCCTGCGGAGCCTGTCCACCGTTCGGCGGCTGGGGTGCCTGCGGGGCCTGACCGTTCGGCGCCTGCGGACCCTTGCCGTCAGCGCCCCTACCGTCGGGACCCTTGGCGTCTGGGCCGCCCTTGCCGTCGGGGCCCTTGCCACCCGGGCCGCCGGGACCACCCGGCGTGCAGCCCGGCCCACCGGGGCCACCGGGTCCCGCCTTGCCGTCGGGCCCGGCCTTGCCGTCCGGTCCCTGACCGTTCGGCGGCTGCGGAGCCTGACCGTTCTGGCCGCCCTGACCGCCCTGACCGTTCGGCGGCTGTGCTTGCTGCCCACCCGCCCCGGGCCCGTCGGGACCCTGACCGCTCGAGCCGTTCTGACCACCCGACTGGGGCAGTGCGCTGTTCGACGACGCGGTGCTGACGTTCTCGTGCACCGGGTTCGCCACGAAGATCGCCGACGTCACGATCGCACCGACCAGCGCGGCGCCGACGGCGATCGCCGCGACGGGCACCCACGGCTTCGAGGTGCTCGCGCGCATGCGCTGGAGTCGGGACGTGCGCGGGGCCGCCTCCGTCGGGGGCACGGTGTCGGACACCGGTGCCGAGTACGGTGCCGACGCCGTCGACCCGTCGTGCACGCGGTCCATCGGTCGGGTCACGTCCGCGCCGTTGCCGGCCTCGGACGACCTGTCCTTCTCGTCTGCCATGTGAGTTCACCTTCCGTTCGGTCCTCGCCGACGTCGCAGGTCGCGTCGGCGGCACAGACGACGGTGGGTGCCGGACCTGAAGCCACCCTGAATCGGCGACCGATCGGCGCGGTCTTCAGCCTGACTTCAGGCTCGTCCCCACAATGGGAAGTCGTGACGGGTGCAGGGGAGTTCAGTGCGGCCCGGCGGATGGTCGTCGTCGAGGACGCGGACGCCATCCGCGAGCCGGTCATCGCCGCGTTCGCCGACGCGGGCTACCTCGCCTACGGCGCATCCTCCGGCGAGGGCATGGAGGAGCTCGTCGAGGGGCGACGCCCCGACCTCGTGATCCTCGACGTCATGCTCCCCGGCGACCGCGACGGCTTCGACCTCATCGACGTCGTCCGCACCCGCAGCGACGCGGGGATCATCATGCTCACCGCCCGCGACCACATCGACGACCGCCTGCGGGGACTGCACGGCGGTGCCGACGACTACGTCGTCAAGCCGTTCCGACTCGAGGAACTGCTCGCCCGCGCCGACGCCGTCCTGCGTCGGCGCGGCGGCCGAGGAGCCGCGATCACGGTCGGGGACCTCCTCGTCGACCCCGACGGGTCCACCATCACCCGCGGCGACACCGTGCTCGACGTGACGGCGACGGAGTTCCGCCTCGCGGAGTTCCTCGTCGCCCAACGCGGTCGCACCGTCACGAAACGACAGATCCTGCAGGCGGTCTGGGGATACGACGCGTACGACGTCAACCTCGTCGAGGTCCACGTCAGCGCGCTGCGCAGGAAGATGGAGGCCCACGGCCCGCGCATGATCCACACCGTCCGCGGACTCGGTTACGTCCTGCGGGCCGCGCAGTGATCCGGCTGCGGCGGCGGTCGTCGGATCCCGGCACCACCCCGACGCCGTCGCTGCGGTGGCGGGTCGTCGTGGCGGTGACGGTCGCGTTCGCGGTGCTGTTGCTCGTCGTCGGGGGTCGCCGTCGACCTCGCGCTCGGACAGCGGCTGCGGTCCGACCTCTCCGCCCGGGTGACCGACCGCGCCGACCGTGCCCCGTCCCTGCTGGCCGAGGGCTATCAGGGGCAGGACCTCGTGACGGCCCTGCAGGGTGACGCGATCCGCGTGCGTCTGCGCACCGTGGACGGGACGGTCTACCAGACCCCGGGGCCGGTCCTCGACGATCCGGGGCAGATGCGCCCGCCGCGTCCGTCGGGCGGTCGGGGACCCCGCGGCGACGACTCCGGCCCGCCGCCGGGGGGACCCGACGGACGAGGTCCGGGTGCGGTGGCCCCCGGGGCGCCCGGCGACGCGCTCGTCGTCACCCGTGCCCTGCCCGACGGCTCGACGGTGACCCTGCTCGGGGACACGACCTCGATCACCCAGGTCCGACACCAGCTGCGGTGGCTGATGCTGGCCGCGGGCCTCGTCGCCCTCGCCGTGGCGACCGGCCTGATCCTGCTGGTGGTCCGCCGCGCGCTGCGACCGCTCGAGGCCATGGTCGACGTCGCCCGTGACATCACCTCCGGCGATCGCGGTCGTCGGGTCCGGCCGGCGTCGCCGTCCACCGAGCTCGGTCGGACCGCGGAGTCGATGGACGAGATGCTCGACGCGCTGGAGGCGGCCGAGACCTCCGAGCGGACCGCGGCGGAGACCGCGCGGCTCGCCGAGGCCGACATCAAACGCTTCCTCGCCGACGCCGCCCACGAGCTGCGGACCCCGATCGCCGGCCTGTCCGCGGTCGCCGAGTCCATCGCCCGCGACGGTGCGGACCGGCCCGATCGGGTGGCGCGGTGGTCCGACCTGC
This sequence comes from Gordonia paraffinivorans, assembly GCA_036946345.1. Lineage (GTDB taxonomy): Bacteria > Actinomycetota > Actinomycetes > Mycobacteriales > Mycobacteriaceae > Williamsia_A > Williamsia_A paraffinivorans_A. The sequence goes on from JAQIJH010000042.1 coordinate 8,796, forward strand.
TGGTCCGCGAGTCGCGGCACGCGTCCCGGCTCGTCGACGACCTGCTCGACATGGCCCGCATCGACGACGACCCCGCGCTCGATCTCGTCGACGCCGACCTCGCGACCATCGTCGACGGCGCGGTCGAGCGAGCGGGGCTGGTCCACCCGGCACTGGTCATCAGCCGGCACGGGCCGGCGAGCGTGCCGGTCCGCGTCGACCCCGGGCGGATCGGTCAGGTCGTCACCAACCTGCTGGAGAACGCGGCCCGCGTCAGCGCGCCGGGTGGGGCGATCGACGTCGACCTCTCCGTCGACGGCACGACCGCGACGGTCGCCGTGACCGACGACGGGCCCGGTGTCGACGCCGCGGACCGGGACCGCATCTTCGACCGGCTCGTCCGGCTCGACCGGGCCCGCGACACCCCCGGTGCCGGACTCGGACTCCCCATCGCCCGCGCGCTGGCCCGGGCGCACGGGGGAGACGTCTCCTGTCGGGTCCCGGCGACGGGTACATCTCGCACGGGTGCGCAATTCGTGGTGTCGATACCCCTGCGAACTGGGCCGATCCTCGAGCCCGGTGACTCTGTCGCCCCGACTCCGTAACATCGGATCGTCACGTCGGGTGCTGGAACAGATGGCACCCCCCGACCACCCGACAGAACGTCCCGGGGAAGGTGTCATGACGACCACAGCGCCCACCGCGATCACGTCACGGCCCGCAGCGGCCGCGCACCTGACGCGTGTCTGTTTCAAGCTCGGCCCGCCGCGACTGGTCGGCGCCGAGCTCGAATGGTTCACCCGCATCACGAATCCGCACGACCCGTCCGGCCGTCCCGATGTCCCGCGCCTCGCCGCCGCACTCGGTGACCACGCCCCCCGCACCATCTCTCCCGCCTCACCCGTCCGCCCCCTGAGCTCCGGAAGCCTCGTCTCCGTCGAGCCGGGCGGGCAGATCGAACTCTCCAGCGTCCCGTTCGACTCCGTCGACGCCCTGAGTGCCGCTCTCTCCGCCGACGAACGCGAACTCCGCGCCCTGCTCGAGGCACAGGGAATCCGGGTGGTCGCCGGCGCAGGGGACGCGACCCGCGCACCGCACCGCATCCTGACCAGCGACCGCTACCGGTCGATGGAGGCCGCCTTCGCCCGGCGCGGCATCTTCGGGTCGCTGATGATGTGCAACACCGCCGCCGTGCAGGTCGCGCTCGACGCCGGCGTCGACCCCGACCACGCCGTGACGCGCTGGACGCGGTTGCACACCATCGGCCCGGCCATGACCGCCGCCTTCGCGTGCTCACCCCGTCTGCACGGCGCCGACGACGAACGCTGGGCGTCGCAACGGATGCGGGCCTGGCTCGGCACCGATCGCACACGGATCCCACCGCACGCGCAGACCATCGAGGACTACGCCGACTGGGTGCTCTCCGTGCCGCTGCTGTGCGTCCGGTGCGCCGACGGCACGTGGTTCGCGCCGCCGCGCGACGCGACGTTCGCCGACTGGATGGACGGCCACCTCGACGACGCGGTCGGTCGGCGACCCGACGCCGGTGACCTGGCCTACCACGTCACGACCGTCTTCCCGATGGTCCGGCCGCAGGGGTACCTCGAGGTGCGCTACCTCGACGGCCAACCCGAGGGCCTCTGGCGTGTCCCGATCGCGGCCGTCGCGGCGCTGATGTCCGACGACACCGTCGGCGCCGAGGCCGACGCGATCGCCGGACCCACCGCCGACGCGTGGATGCGCGGCGCGCAGTGCGGACTCGCCGACCCCGAACTGCGTTCCACCGCAGCACGACTGCTCACCCTCGCCGCCGACGTCACCGCTCCCGGTGTCGACCGCGACCTCCTCGGAGCCGCCGCCGCGCGGTGTGCGCGGGGTGAACCCCCGGCCGCGCAGGCGCCCTCCGTCCCCGCCGACCTCGACCGACAGGACCCCCGATGACCGCCCTGCACGACGACCCCCGCGCCGAGAGCCCCCGCGAGGTCCGTGCGCGCCTCGAGACCGTGCTGCGCGACGCCCGTTCCCGTACGGCGGGTCTCGTCGACGCCGTCTCCGACGACGACCTGCGTCGGCAGCACTCGCCGTTGATGAGCCCACTCGTGTGGGACCTCGCCCACATCGGGAACCAGGAGGAGATGTGGCTGATCCGCGAGGTCGGTCGACGGGCCCCGATCCGCGCGGACCTCGACGACCTCTACGACGCGTTCCGGCACGCCCGTGCCAGCCGTCCCGACCTGCCCCTGCTCGACCCCACGCAGGCACGGGACTACACCGCCGGTGTGCGCCACCACGCTCTCGAGGTGCTCGACGCGTCGCCGCTGTCGGGGGAACGCCTCGTCGACCGCGGGTTCGCCTTCGCGATGATCGCCCAGCACGAGCAGCAGCACGACGAGACGATGCTCGCGACGCACCAGCTGCGGACGGGCCCGACGGCCCTGCGGGCGCCGGACGCCCCGCGGGTGGCGGACACGCCCGTCGTCGACGAGGTGGTCGTCCCCGCGGGCGACTTCGTGATGGGCACCGACCTCGACCCGTGGGCGCTCGACAACGAACGTCCCGCCCACCGGGTGTCGTTGCCTGCGTTCGCGATCGAGCGATTCCCCGTCACCAACGACCGGTGGTGCGCGTTCATCGACGACGGCGGGTACGAACGTCCGGAGCTGTGGAGCGAGCGGGGCTGGACCCATCGTGTCGAGGCCGACCTCACCGCGCCGCAGTTCTGGGACCGCGACGTCGACGGCCGCTGGTTCCGGCGCGCGTTCGGGACGATGACACCGCTGCGCCCGAACGCCCCCGTCGTCCACGTGTGCTTCTTCGAGGCCGAGGCGTTCGCGCGGTGGGCCGGCAAACGCCTGCCGACGGAGGCGGAGTGGGAGAAGGCCGCCCGCTTCGACCCGGCGGCACCCACGGCCGGTCGTCGATACCCCTGGGGCGACGACGATCCGACCGCCCTGCACGCGAATCTCGCCCAGCGGCACCTGGAACCGGCCGACATCGGCGCCTACCCCGACGGCGCCTCACCGCTCGGGGTGCATCAGATGGTCGGAGACGTGTGGGAGTGGACGTCGAGCGGCTTCGAGTCCTACCCGGGCTTCACGATGTTCCCGTACCCGGAGTACTCCGAGGTCTTCTTCGGCGGCGACTACCGGGTGTTGCGCGGCGGCTCGTTCGGTACCGACCCCGTCGCGGTGCGGAGCACCTTCCGCAACTGGGATCACCCCATCCGCCGGCAGATCTTCTCCGGACTCCGACTCGCGCGAGACGTCGCCTGATCGATGTGTCGTCATCTGGGCTATCTCGGCCCGGTCACCAGCGTCGGTGACATCCTCACCCGGGGTGAGCATTCCCTCGTCGTGCAGTCGTGGGCGCCCACCGACATGCGGTGCGACGCCGTCGCGAACGCCGACGGGTTCGGGGCCGCGTGGTGGGACGACCCGACCACCGCATCGGTGCACGTCTCGGCGATGCCCGCCTGGGGCGACCCGGTGATCGCCGGCGCCCTGGGCTCCGTGCGGTCCGGCTCGGTCCTCGCCGCCGTCCGGTCCGCGACGGCCGGCATGCCCGTCACCCCCACCGCATCCGCGCCGTTCGTGGACGGCCCGTGGGCGTTCAGCCACAACGGCGTCGTGCGGGGATGGCCCGAGAGTCTCGCGCCCCTGGCGCAGGACGTCCCGGTGGTGGATCTGCTGCGACAACCGGCGGCGACGGACTCCGCCGGACTGTGGTCGGTGATCCGTCACCGCCTGCGCGACGACGATCCCGCGGCCGTCCTGCGATCGGTCGTCGCCGATCTCGACCGGACCGGCCCGCACTCGCGGCTGAACCTCCTCCTGGGAGACGGGGACTGCCTGTGGGCGACGACGGTGCACCACTCGCTGTCGGTGTTGGCCGACGACGACCGCGTGCTCGTGGCCTCCGAACCGCTCGACGCCGACCCGGCGTGGCAGCCCGTCCCCGACCGATCTCTCGTCGTCGCGACCCGCGACGGCGTGACCGTGACCGATCTCTGACACCCCTACCCGACAGGACACACCCGTGACTTCCACGCCTCCCGCGGCGATCCCCGTGCAGGTCCACCTGACCGACGCGGACATCGACGCGGCGCTCGTCGCCGACGTGCGCGCCGGCCTCACCGCGTCACCGAAGCATCTGCCCCCCAAGTGGTTCTACGACGCCCACGGCAGCGAACTCTTCGAGGAGATCACCGCGCTGCCCGAGTACTACCCCACGCGGACGGAGCGGGCGGTCCTCGCCGCCGCGGCCGACACCATCGCCGCCACCACCGGGATGCAGACCCTCGTCGAGCTCGGCTCGGGGTCGTCGGAGAAGACACGGCTCCTGCTCGACGCCGGCGTCCGTGCCGGGACGCTCACGACTTATGTGCCGCAGGACGTCTCGGTCAGCGCGCTGCAGGGTGCGGTCGACGAGTTGACCGTCGCCTACCCGGCGCTGTCGGTCGAGGGCATCGCCAGCGACTTCTCCGACCTGTCGGTGTCGATCCCGGACCGACCGGACCGCACCGTCGCGTTCCTCGGCGGGACCCTCGGGAACCTCACGCCTGTAGAGCGCGCGGGCTTCCTCACCGGCATCGCCGACGCGCTGCGTCCCGGCGAACACCTGCTGATCGGCGTCGGTCTCGTCGTCGACGAGGCGATCGTCGTGCCGGCGTACGACGACGCACAGGGAGTCACCGCGGCATTCAACAAGAACGTGCTGTCCGTCATCGACGGCCGACTGCACGCCGACTTCGACCCCGACGCGTTCGACCACGTCGCGCTGTGGGACGCGGAGAACGAGTGGATCGAGATGCGCCTGCGCGCACGGCGGGCGATGACCGTGCACGTCGCCGATCTCGATCTCGAGGTGGAGTTCGCCGAGGGCGAGGAGATGCGGACGGAGATCTCGGCGAAGTTCCGCGTCGAGGGCATCACCGAGGAACTCGTCGCCGCCGGCTTCGACGTCACACGCGTCTTCACCGACACCGACGACCGCTTCGCCGTCGTCCTCGCCACCCGCGTCTGACCCCGCGCCACACCCCGGTCACCCCGGGACGGAACCCGCCGAGCGTGCCAAAAGTCGCCGCCGAGCGGGCCACGATCGGCCCGCTCGGCATGGAGTTTCGGCACGCTCGGCGGCGTGGGTTCGGGGGGTGACGTCCGTCAGTCGACGGCGGCGGCCCGGGCTGCGTCGTCCATCGCGTCGGTGACCTCGCGCGCGGCGACGTGGAGCAGCTCGTCGATGCGTTCGCGGATGGGTTCGGTCGTGATGTCGGGGGCGAGGACGCTGGTGAACAGCGCCGTGCCGGCCGCGATGATGATCATCGCCAGGGCGTCGACCTCGGCCTGATCGCGACGTTCCGGCGCTCCGCCCGTCGCGTACCGCGCGGCGGCCGGCCCGGCCAGACCGGTCCACAGCTGGATGCGCAGGTCGGGGTCCTGCTCGAACGTGCTGAGCAGCCCGGGCAGTGCCGTGCGGACCTCGGGGTGGGAGAAGATCTCGCGGCTCTGCCCGATGAGGTCTTCGAGCCACCCGCCGGGCTGGTCGGTGCCGATGTCGTCGAGACGGATGCGGTCGTTGAGGACGGCGTGCAACACCAGCGCGGCCTTGGTCTCCCAGCGGCGGTTGATGGTCGCGCGCGCGACACCCGACCGCGCGGCGACGGCGCGCACGCTCAGGTCGTTCCAGCCGACTTCCAGCAGCAACTCACGGACCACCGGCAGCACCTTGTCGTCGACCGTCTCGTCGCGCGGGCGGCCGCCGCGCGGAGACGATGACGAATCTGGTGTGAACACGTGACTCCTTTCATGAGCCAGTGGTAGCGTAACCGGCGGTATCGGAACCAGTGGTCTAGATACCGTCTCGAACGCGAGCGTCAGGAGAACGATGACCACCCATGATCTCACCACCGCTGCGCGCGACCCGCGCGCGTGCCCGTTCATGCACGACGGATTCGACTTCACGAGCCCCGACCTGCTGCACAAGGGCATGCCGGTGACCGAGTTCGCCGAGCTGCGGAAGACCGCCCCCGTGTGGTGGAACGCGCAGGCCGAGGGCTTGGGCGGCGGTTTCCACGACGGTGGCTACTGGGTGGTCAGCAAGCATCGCCACATCCGTGAGATCTCGAAGAACGACGAGAACTGGTCGACCAACGCCAACGGCGTGATCATGCGGTTCGAGGACACCATGCCGCCGGAGGCGCTGGAGATCACCAAGGCGCTGTTGATCAATCACGACCCGCCGGAGCACACCCGTCTCCGTAAGCTCGTGTCACGTCTGTTCACCCCGCGCGCGGTCCACGCGCTGCAGGAGGAGATGGAGAAGCACGCCGCGGAGATCGTGCAGAAGGCCGCTGCGTCCGGCACCGGTGACTTCGTGCATCAGGTCGCCGTCGACCTCCCCCTCATCGCGATCGCCGATCTCCTCGGCGTCCCGAGCGAGGACCGCGAGAAGCTGTTCGAGTGGTCGAACTCGATGATGAACGCCGACGACCCGGAGTTCACCGTCGACCCGACCACCGCGTCGGCCGAGGTCCTCGGCTACGCGTATCAGATGGCCGAGCAGCGCAAGCAGTGTCCGGCCGAGGACATCGTCAGCGAACTGGTCAACGCCGACCTCGACGGGGAGTCGCTGTCGGAGATCGAGTTCGGGTACTTCTTCATCCTGTTGTCGGTGGCCGGCAACGAGACCACCCGCAACGCGATCAGCCACGGCATGAACGCATTCCTCGACAACCCCGAGCAGTGGGAGATCTTCAAGCGCGACCGCCCGCGTACCGCCGCCGACGAGATCGTCCGGTGGGCCACGCCGGTGAACTGCTTCCAGCGCACCGCCAAGCACGACCTCGACCTCGACGGTGTGCAGATCGCGGCCGGCGAGCGCGTCGGCATGTTCTACGGCTCCGCGAACTTCGACGAGGAGGTGTTCGACGACCCCTTCTCGTTCGACATCCTCCGGGACCCGAACCCGCATGTCGGCTTCGGCGGCAACGGGACCCACTTCTGCATCGGCGCCAACCTCGCTCGCATGGAGATCAACCTGATCTTCAACGCGATCGCCGACCACTGCCCGGACATCTCCCGCCTGGGTGACCCGGAGCGGCTGCGCCACGGGTGGATCAACGGCATCAAGCGGCTGCCGGTGTCCTACTCCGCGTCGTGACCATCCTCGGGATCATCGCGATCATCATCGGGGTGATCGTCGGGGTGCCCTGGATCTGGATCGTGGGCATCGTGCTCACCGTCGCGGGCGCCGTGTTGGCCGCGTCGGGCAAGAACGGACGACTCAACGCCGGGCGGGCGCACTACTTCTGATCGCCCGGCGCGCCACCCCCGGCTGACGTCAGCTCGGGACCGAGTTGAGGTCCGGGTTGTCGTTCTCTGTGATGTCGACGCCGTCCTTCTTCGACGAGTCGCTCACCGAGGACACCGCCGACTGGACGCTGTCGATGCCACTGGCGTCGCCGGACTTGGCCTTGTCGAACGCTGTCTGCACGGTGTCGCCGATCCGGGCGAGTGGCGCGGCGATCGCCCGGCACAGCGTCGGGTTGTCCTTCACGTCCTCGCTCGCGAGGCGGATCTCCCGCTTGATGAACAGCGCGGCCAAGCCGCCCTTCGCGAAGGCGGTGAGCCGACCGTCGGCGCCCTTCCGGAACGTGCCCGCCTCGTAGGGCTTGTAGAGGTAGCGGTGGAAGGCGCCGAAGGCGAGACCGCTGTGCGCGACGAACTTCGTCTTCGCGAAGGACGTCGTGTTGCTGGTCGGGCAGTCGGTGGTCGAGCCGGACGTCGTCGCCGTCCCGCTCGCCGCGACGGCCGACGTGGGCGCCGCCGAGGACGAGTCGGATTTCTTGCAGCCGGCCAGCAATGCGATCGGTGCGACGAGGATCATCAGCAGCACCGCGAGTCGACGTGTCACCGGAGTGGTCATCCGCACGAGGGTAACGGCCTCCGTCAGAGGCCATGTCCGACTTGTCGTCTCGGCGCCGAAGGTCGGGTCCTCACGCCGGCACGACGACGACCTTGCCCGACAGGCGACCGGCGTCGGAGTCGGCGTGGACGGCCGGGACGTCGTCCCAGCTCACCCGTCGGCCGACCTCGACGGTGAGCGTGCCGTCGTCGACCTGGCGCACCAGCCGGGCGAGGAGCGTCGCGTCGCTGCGCACGAACACCCGGGCTGCGGTGACGCCGCGCGCGGGGTCGGGCTCGCCCGCCGTCATGGTGCCCACGTGCATCCCCCCGTCCGCGACGAGCGCGACGAGGTTGGTCGTCTCCTCCGGTTCCGTGCTGACCAGGTTCAGCACGAGGTCGAACGGCGCCCCGTCGACGGCGGGTGTGGCCGAGAGGTCCAGGTGGCCGATCACCTGGTCGGCGCCGTGCCCCCGGACCCGGTCCGCGCTGCGCTCGGACGCGGTCGCCGTGACGTGGGCGCCCGCCCGGTGGGTCAGCTGGACCGCGTAGTCGCCGACCGCACCGCCGGCGCCGTTGATCAGCACGGACTGGCCCGCTCGGAGGTCGGCCACCTCGAACAGGGACTGCCATGCGGTGAGTCCCACCACCGGGATCGACGCCGCGTCGGCGAGTGCGATCGACGTCGGTGCGGCGGTCAACGACTCCTCCGGGGCCACGACGAACTCGGCCGCGGCACCGTCGGCGGTCATCGGCAGCATGCCGATCACCGCGTCGCCGACCCGCAGATCCCTGACGTGCGAGCCGATCTCGACCACGGTGCCCGCCACGTCGATCCCCGGCACGTGCGGGAAGGCGACCGGGAAGACCTCGGTCAACCATCCGCCGCGGATACCCGCGTCGACGGGATTGAAGGACGTCCCGGCGACGCGGACGAGGACCTCGTCGGCGCCCGGTGCGGGACGATCCAGCTCGACAGGATGCAGGACGTCGCTGTCGCCGTACCGGTCGAATGCAAGTGCTCGCATGTCTCCTCCTTCGTCGATGCTTCGATCTCGAAGCATCTGACGACGACGCTAGACCACTTCGATCTCGAAGTAAACCCCTTCGACATCGAAGCAGTAAGGTGTCGCACATGGCCGAGCCGCTCGCCCCGTCGCAGATGCACACCTACTTCGCGTTCACCGAGGCCGCGTCGCTGCTCCAGTTCGCGGTCGCGCAGCAGCTCCGCGCCGAGGCCGACCTCAGCTACGTGCAGTTCGAGATCCTGGCGACCCTGGGCGCCGCGTCGGCGCCGATGACCATGACCGAGATCGCCGACGGGGTGGTCTACAGCCGCAGCGGGCTCACCCACCAGGCCGCACTGTTGGAGAAGGCCGGGCTGATCTCCCGCTCACCGAGCCCCACGGACCAGCGCGCGACCGTCGTCGGCCTCACCGAGGCGGGCCGTGACCGTGTCGACCGCGTCCTTCCCGGGCACATCGAGGTCGTCAGGGACCTGCTCTACGGTGCGCTCGACGACGACGACGTCGCCACCCTCGGGTCGATCCTCGTGCGGGTCCGCGATCACATGCGCAGCCGGCCGTCGCGCTCGCGCAGCGTCGGTCGGACGTCACCCGCAGGCTGAGAGCGGTGTCGACGAGGTCAGCCGCCGGCTCGCAGGATCGCGGTGACATCACCGAGAAAGCGCGTGACGACGTCGCGTTCGCCGTCGTCGAGCCCACGGCACAGGTCGTCGATCGCGCCGATCGTCGGCGCCCATGCCTCGAAGGACGCCTCGCGTGCTGCGGGCGTCTGGGTGACGGTCACCCGTCGACGGTCGACGTCGTCGCGGGACCGGACGACGTGCCCGGCCTGTTCGAGGCGGTCGACCATGGCGGTGGCGGAGGCGGACCGGATGCCGAGATGTCGCGCGAGGTCGGCGACGCCCATCGGTCCGTTGAGCGTCAGTTCGCCGATGGCCGACATGTCGTTGGCGTTCATGCCCATCAGGGCGGCCATCCGTCCGGTCAGTTCTCGCGAGGCCCCGACCATGTCGCGGACGGCGATGGTGGCGGGGTCGAGGTCGGAGAAGGTCTCGTCGACGGCCATGCCCCATTCCACCATGTACCTTGTGACTAGACAATCTAGTGATCAGGGAAACTATCGATGAGGGATGGGCATGGGCGGATCGGTACTGGTCACCGGTGGGAGCATCGCGGGGCCGGCTCAGGCGTGGGCGTTGTCGCGGGCCGGTTACGAGGTGACACTGCTGGAGAGGGCGGCTGCACCGCGGGAAGCGGGACAGAACATCGACATCCGTGACGCCGGACACGACGTGCTCCGCGCGATGGGTGTCCGCGACGAGGTCGCCGCGAACACCACCGGGGAGATCGGCCTGCGCTACCGCGATCCGCAGGGACGTCCGTACGCGGACCTGCCGACCACCGAGGGTCGCGACGGGCCGACCGCCGAGCTGGAGATCCTGCGCGGTCGGCTCTCGGAGATCCTCCGTCGGCTCACCGCCGATCACCCCGGCGTCGAACACCGCCACGGCGACTCGATCGCGGAACTGACCCAGGACGACGACGGGGTCGGCGTACGGTTCGCCGGCGGCGGGCAGGAGCGGTTCGACCTCGTCGTCGTCGCCGAGGGTCGCAACTCGACCACCCGCGACCTCGTGCTCGCGGACGCCGTGACGCGGGTGAGCCGCGACCAGTACATCGCCTACGGCACCGTCCCGCGCACGCCGGAGGACGACGACTGGTGGAACTGGATGACGACCACCGACGGCCGTATGGTCTCGACACGACCCGACGACGTGGGGACCATCCGCGCCAACCTCAGCTTCCTCGCTCCCGACCTCGCGATCGACAAGATCGGCCACGCCGCTCAGATGACCGTTCTCCGTGCGCGATTCGCCGGTGTCGGATGGGCCACCGACCGCATTCTCGACGGCTTCGAGGCGGCACCCGACGAGTTCTACATGGAACGCATGGACAAGGTGGCGCTCTCCGCCTACTCCCGGGGGCGCGTGATCGTCGTCGGCGACGCCGCGTGGGCCGCGGGTCCGACGGGGATGGGGACGACGCTCGCACTCGTCGGCGCCTACGTACTCGCCGGCGAGCTCGACCGGGCGCGGTCGGGGTCGGGGGTGGACCACGTCCGGGCGTTCGACCGCTACGAGTCGGTGGTCCGGCCGTACGCCGAAGCGGTGCAGACGCTCCCCCCGGGCGGGCCCCGGGTCGTGTTGCCACGCAGCGAGCGCGCGCTCACCGTGCAACGGGCGGTGCACCGCGTTCTCGCGATGCCGGCCGTGCGTGACCGTGTCGAGAAGCGCCTGGTGTCCCGCGCGGGCGGGAACTTCCGGCTGCCGAGCTATCCGCTCTTCGCCTGATCCACAGGAGATCTCGGGGGCACAGTCACCGCATCGGCGATCAACGACAGCATCCGGTCCGTCTTCGCGGGGTCGTCGGGTCCGGTCGACATGAGCACACCGAGCACCATCCCGGTGATGTCGTCGGGATCGACGTCGGCTCGGAGTGACCCGGCATCGACGCCCGCCGCGACGATCGACGCGACCGCGGCGGTGATGCGTTCGCGCGTGGCCGGGGTGGTCATCGACCCCGACGACCACCCCGCGCGCAGTGTGTCGATGATGACGCTCTTCGTCGTGAAGAACCGCACGTAGCGCCGCATCCACTCACGGAGCGCGTCGGCCGGTGCGAGCTGGGCGAGCAGGTCGTCGACGACGCCGGTGAGATCGTCGAGCTCGGCCTCGTAGACCCCCTCGATCAGGGATTCACGGGTCGGGAAGTGGCGGTAGACCGTGCCGACGCCGACACCCGCCGCGCGGGCGATCGCGTCGAACGACGGTGTCGCGGTCCCGTGGGCGAACATCGCCCGGGCCTCGTCGAGGACCCGCTCGCGGTTGCGGCGTGCGTCCCTCCGCACCGGTCGCTCGGACATCAAGCGGAGAGTCCTCCGTTTCGCTACTCTGGCGGATGAAACGGAGGCTTCTCCGTTTGATGCCCATCGTCCCACAGGAGGACGCCATGACGGTCACCGCGCTGCCCGACTCCAACCCCTTCGCCTCACGGACGCCCGTCGGGTTCGGTGCGATGAACCTCGAGCGCCTTCTCCGGTCGGGGGAGCGGGCCGCGGCGGTGGACCTGGTGCGGCAGGCCGTCGACCTCGGCGTCGATCACGTCGACACCGCGCCGTTCTACGGGCACGGCAGCGTCGACGAGGTGCTGCGCGATGCGATCCCGGACACTGCGGACGTCCTCATGGTCACGAAGGTCGGCGCGGTTTTCGACGGTGAGGGGACACTGCGTCCCGCCCAGCGGCCCGAGGAGATCGGCGCGACCGTCGAGAGCGCCCTCGCCGGGCTGGGACGGGATCGGCTCGACGTGGTGAACCTGCGGCGCCTCGACACCCCGCACGGGATCCGCGCGACCGGGGACCAGGTCGTGACCCTGGAGGACCAGCTCGCGGTGCTGGTCGGGATGCGTGACCGCGGACTCGTGGGGGCGATCGGGGTCAGCGGCGTCACCGTGGACGGTCTGCGCCGCGCGATGCCCGCCGGGATCGCCTGCGTGCAGAACGCCTACAACCTGCTCGCCCGCGGTGACGAGGACCAGGTGCACCTGTGTGAGATGTGGGGCGTGGCGTGGGTGCCGTTCTTCCCCCTCGGCGGAGCCGCCGGCCGCATGTCGCCCGTCATGGAGCACCCCGTCGTGCGCGCGATCGCCGTCGAGGCAGGAATCTCACCCGCCCAGGTCGGTCTGGCCTGGGCGCTCGCACACTCCCCGGTGACGCGACTCATCCCTGGCACCGCCGATCTCGATCACCTCCGCAGCAACATCGCCGCGGCAGAGGTGGTCCTGTCCGCTGACGCCATCGCCCGACTCGACGCCCTCGCCGTCTGACTGCGCGACCGCCCGCCCGGACGTGGTCCGGACGGGCGGTGCGGCGTGTGGGGCGAGGGTCAGCGCACCGTGCAGAGCGGCTGGATGTTCGGGTAGGCCCCGTCGATCGGGGTCGTGAGGAAGAAGCAGTCGTTGTAGCCCCGCGAGCGGACGACGTCCCGGATCTGCGTCCACTGCGCGCTTGTGACCGTGGGGTCGCGCTTGAGGACGAAGCCCGACAACCGTTCCGGGCTCCCGACGAACGCCCACGAGTAGTCCGGGGCGATGTAGCTGACGATGTAGTTCGTCGGCCCCGACTTCGCGTCCTGGAACGGGACGCCCGGGAAGCTCACGTGCAGTTGGGCGTTGGTCCGTGTGTCGTTGACACGCGCGTTGCCGGTGATGCCGCTCCGCTGACCGGTGAACTTCGTGCAGGTGTTCTCGACCTTGACGTCGCGAGCGTCGATCTGCGTGTACCGCGCCTGCGTGTTGCGCAGGCAGTCGACGTTGAACGGCTGCGGGATGGCGGCGACCTGGTTCCAGACGCCGAGGTAGCGCGTCAGGTCGAGCGACGCGACCGGCTGCAGCGGTGCGGCACTGGCGCCACCGGTCCCGACGACCAGACCGAGCGCCGCGGCCACCGCGGTCAGCAGGGTAACCAGGGCGGTCCATCGACGACCCGTTCGGCGGGAAACGTTCTGCGACATGATCATTGCTCCGTTTCTCGAAGACTTCAGGCGATCCAGACGGTCTTGACGTTACAGAACTCACGGATGCCGAACTTCGTGAGCTCCCGACCGTGCCCGCTGTTCTTCACGCCGCCGAAGGCGATGGCGGGGTAGGAGGTGGTCATCCCGTTGACGAAGACCTGACCGGCCTCGAATCCGTCGACGAACTTCTCGATCTCCGCCTCGTCGGTCGTCCAGACGTTGGAGCCCAGGCCGAAGTCGGTGTCGTTGGCGATGCGCAGCGCGTCGTCGGTGTCGGTGGCTCGGTAGAGCGACGCGACGGGGCCGAAGACCTCCTCGCCGTAGATGTCCATCTCGGTGGTGATGTCCGCGACGACCGTCGGCGGGTAGAACCAGCCGGGTCCGTCGGGCACCTCGCCGCCGGTCAGGACGCGGGCCCCCTTCGCCGTCGCATCGGTGACCAGGTCGACGACGTCCTGCCGACCCTGCTCGGTGGCCAGTGGGCCGATGTCGGTGTCGTCGTCGGTGGGGTCACCGACCTTCTGCGCCGCCATGTTCTCCACGAACAGCCGCGCGAACTCGTCGAACACGTCGGTGTGCACGATGAACCGCTTCGCCGCGATGCACGACTGGCCGTTGTTCTGACACCGCGCGGTGGTGGCGACCTTCGCGGCCTCCTCGAGGTCGGCGGAGGGAAGGACCACGAACGGGTCGGACCCGCCGAGTTCCAGGACCACCTTCTTGAGCTGCTTGCCCGCCGTCTCGCCGATCGAGCGACCGGCACCCTCGCTGCCGGTCAGGGTGGCCGCGGCCACGCGCTTGTCGGTGAGGATCGCCTCGACCTGCTTCGAGCCGATGAGCAGCGTCTGGAACCCGCCGTCGACGAGGCCGGCCCGACGGAACAGGTCCTCGAGGTAGAGGGCCGTCTGCGGCACGTTCGACGCATGCTTCAGGAGGCCGACGTTGCCGGCCATCAACCCGGGTGCCGCGAACCGGATGACCTGCCAGAGCGGGAAGTTCCATGGCATCACGGCCAGGACCACCCCGAGCGGCTGGAAGCGGTGGAAGGCACGCGAGGCGTCGACCGCGTCGGCGTCGGCGATGTCGTCGGCGAGCATCTCCGGTGCGTTGTCGGCGTAGTACCGCAGCCCCTTCGCGCACTTGCCGATCTCCGCCTTCGCGGCCGTGATGGTCTTGCCCATCTCGGTCGTCATCGTCACGGCGAGCGAGTCGACATCCTGGTCGAGGATGTCGGCGGCCGACCGCAACACTGCGGCGCGCTCGTCGAGCGAGGTCGCGCGGTGCGTCCGTGCGGCCTGCGCGGCCCGCGCGACCTTCTCCTCGATCTCCGCGTCCGACAGCGCGTCAAATTCCTTCAGGACCTCGCCGGTGGCGGGGTTCGTCGTCGCTATCGCCATAGGTCAGACGCTCGCCGGGCCGTCTTCGCCCACCGCGTTGCCCTCGGTGTCGTCGACGAACGCCCAGTCACCGTCGTGATTCACCTCGAGGCGCCAGCCCAGCTCGGTGTTGTCGGCCTTGGAGTTGATGAACCACTCGTACGCATCGGTGGCGTTATCGAACGCCTTCTCGGACACGACATCGCCGGTGGGGTCGAGGACTCGGTAATCAGCCATGGAGTCGACGGTATTGACGTCCCCCGTCGGTGTACACCAGCTTGCTGCCGTTGCGTCTGACTCGTGTCCGCGGATCACGACCGAGTAACGCGTCCCTCTCGGCGGGCGATGATCGCGAACCGCACCGCGAAGTGGTCGAGGGTCATCGGCAGCGGTGTGTGGTCCGTCGGCCGGACCCGCGACGTGACGGCCAGATGGGCGGCGCCCAGGACGCGGTCGAGGAACGTCGACGTCGTGTGCAGCACGAGGTTCTCGCCGGGGCAGCGGGCCGGCCCTGCGCTGAACGGCACCAGGTCGGGGCGGGCGGCTGCGCGGCCGTCGGACCAGATGTCGGGCTCGAACCGGTCGGCGTAGTCCCCGAGGTCCGGGTCACGGTGGAACGCCGAGGCCTGGACCAGGACCGCGTCGCCCGCGTGGACACGGACGGGCGGGTCACCCAGCGTGGTGTCCTCGACGGCGTCGCGGAGGATGGACGGGGTGGTCGGCCACAGGCGGACGGACTCCAGGACGCTGCCGCGCAGCAGGGTCGCGCGGTCCGGGGCGTCCGACGTCGTGATCGCGTTCTCGACCGACGGGTGCCCGACGATCAGCGCGAGGGTGCGGATGACGGCGATACCGGCGGCGTCGAAGGCGAAGAGCCAGTGTGGGATCTGGCCGACCGGGTCGGCCGCGGCGGGACCCGGTGACTCGTCGAGCGCGGCGGCGAGCGATCCCGTGGGCGCCTGTGCCACCAGCGTGTGGAGTCGGTCGACGAACCGCTCCCGGAGTGCCGAGCGCCGGGGACCGAGGTACGACCAGTTGCCGACCGACCGGAGCGTCCGCAGCATGTCGGTCGTGGTGGAGTCGTCGCGCGCGGCGTCACCGAAGGTGATGCGCCGGACGATCCGCCACCAGGCGATCACGATGTCGTCGGCGCTCAGGGTGCGGGTGGCGAGAGCCGACTGCACCATCCTGTCGGCCTCGTCGGCGATGACACGGTCCATCGTCGTCGCGTACCGGTGCACGGAGCGGTCGGTGTCCAGGGCGGCCTCGTTGACCGCGCGCCGCATCTCCCGGGCCCTGCCTCGCGAGATGAGCACCCCGCGGGGCTGGAAGGGCGACAGCGCCGCCACCTTCTCCCGGTTGGCGGGGGTGAACGGAGAGGGCGACCCGTCGAGCACCCGTCCGACGTCGTCCGGGTCGAGCACGAGGACGATCGCCCGGCCCGGGAGGTCGAGTCGCACCGGACGCCCGCCGAACTCGCGACGCAACGCTCGGACGGTGGACAGGGTGGCGGCATCGGCGTCGAGGCGCTCGAGCAGCTGCATGACGGGCGCCCGACGTCGGATCACGCCTGCGGCCACACCGGCGCCGCCCACCGTCGCGAGCAGTCGGAGCGCGCGGAGACCGCCGATCCGAGGTGCCGGTGCGATGATCGCGTGCTGCGCGGGGGCGCTCATGGAGCCGCGGCTACCCGGCCCCCGACGACGCGAAACCCTGCGCGCGGCCGGCGACGGTCAGGACACGCGGGGTCCGGCGAGCTGCGCCTGATGGGTGCGCGACAGCCGCTGTGAACCGTCGGGGGCGGTGAACGCGTGCTCCACCCGCACGGACAGGTCGTCCCCGTCGGCCGACAGGGTCATGACCCCGTTGTCGAACCACGGCCCGGCGCTGGTGTCCCACTCGAGGGGGAGGTCGGCGACACCGGCGGCGCGCGCGAGTCGACGCATCAACCGCACCAACGGTTTCCGGCGGGCGAGACGGTTCACGACGCGGACGGGGCGCTCGAGCGGATTGCGGAACGGAGACATCGTGAGCTGGATGAGGGCGGTACCCCGCCCGGGCCGGCGGTCGACGAGATGGGCGTCCGCGATGTACGAGCAGTGGACGTCGCCGGACACCCACACGACCGACGCGGGGGCGTCGGGTCCGTCGGACAGTTCCTCGGCGAGCCGGGCCATGTCGCGGAACGAGGCGTCGAAGGCGGCCCAGTGCTCGAGATCGAGTGCGAGACGAGCTTTCTCGCCGAGGCGCGCCCCGGTGCGGCCCCAGGCGCCCTGGGCCACGGCCTCGTCCCACTGCTCGAGGTGGTGCAGTGCGGGCAGCATGAGGAACGGCAGCGACGTCCCGAACACGACGTGGCGTGCCGGGTGGTCCGTGGCCGCCTGCACCACCCACTTCCACTCGTCGTCGTCGACGATGCCGCGGCGGTCGGGGGCGAGTTCCCGGGAACACCGCGAGTCGATCATGATCAAGCGCAGGGGACCGAGGTCGCGCGTGTAACTCCATCGGGCCGAGGAGGGTTCGGCGTCGGCGCGCAGGGAGAAGTCGGCGAGTATCTGCTCGCGTTCGGCGTCGTCGACGGCGAAACGGACCCGCGCGTACTGCTGGTCCCGGTCGAGTGCGTCGGGGTCGAGGTTGCCGAGATGCTGATAGATCCAGTACGAGGTGAACGCACCGATCACCCGCCGGCGCCACCACGGCTTCGCCGACGTCTCCTGCCGCCACGACCACGACGAGTTCCAGTCGTCGCGCAGGTCGTGGTCGTCGAGGATCATGCAGCTCGGCACGCAGGCCATCAGACCGCGCACCGCCGGTGTGCCCCAGGACTCGTGGTAGAGCCACGTGTACTCCTCGAGGTCGCAGATCTCCTCGCGGACCTCGGGGGTCAGGTCCGGGTCGGGGGAGTGAGCGGCCCGGTGGCGCCGCAGTCGGGCGAGGACCTCACGCGAGGGGTCGTCGGCGTAGACCTGGTCGCCGAGGAACAGCAGCAGATCCGGGTGCCGGTTGACGGACTCGGTGCGGACCCGTCCGGCGAGACCGGTCAGAGCGTCGGCGCCGATGCGCTCCAACGACTCCGTGTCATGGTTCTCCCCGCGGCGACACGATCCGAAGGCGATCGACGGGCGGCGGTCCGGACCGCTGGTGCGCAGATGGCACGCCACGCCGGCCGGCGGCCACACGTGCTCTCCGTCCTCGTCGCGCTCACCGAGTCGCACCGTGTAGTCGACCAGGGTGTCGGCGGGCAGCCCACGCACGATCACCAGCGCGAAGTGGTGGCCGGCGACGCCCCAGGTCTCCTCCGTGGCGGACACCCCCACCGCGGTGTCGACGGTGACCGTGCACGGCCGGTCGGTCTCGACCCACACCGTCGCCCTGCTGTCGTCGACGAAGCGGAGGATCGGTCCGAGGACCAGCGTGGGTGCCATGGACCGACGCTACCGTTTCGGCCCCTCCGCGGCGCTGTCCGTTTCGCCCGCCTCGCGGGGCAGGCCGCCCGCCGCCGGATCAGTCGACGGCGAAGGGAGGCGTCGACGTGCCGTCGATGCGGAAACGACCCCAGAAGTCGGGATCGCCGAGGTAGGCCTCGCGAGCGCTGTGCGGCGTCGAGACGATGACGCGGACGCGGCGGGCGTCTCCGACGAGCGCCGACAACCGGTCGTTCGCGACGACTCGCCCGATCCACCGGTACACGCCGTCGATCCGCTCTCGGTAGCCCGCCAGCTCCAGGTGCACCGGGATCTCGAACCCCTTCACGACGATGGATGCGTTCCCGACGTATCCGGAGCCGTCGTCCTGTGATCGCGGCGTCGCGCGACTTCTGGCGCGGATGTCGAGAAACGCGTCCATCCGTGATCCTCCCCCGTGTGGCATCCCCGTCGTGTCATCCCCGGCGTCGACGTCCGAGCACTCCGGCGCGGGATCGTCGTGACGCGACACCCGAGTGCACCAGATCGCCCGCCGATCCACCCGTCGAACGCCCGACTTCCGGACCTCGCCACAGAGAACGTGGTGGAAAGGTGGCCGATCTCCGGTCGGACGGCGGCGTACGGTGTGAGGTGGTTATCGACTCTGGGTCGAAAACCCCGACCAACGGAGCGCCTGATGGACGTCGTCGATCTCGTCGTGGTGGGTGCCGGTGTCGCCGGCCTCACCGCCGCCCTGCACGCCGCGGAGCGTGGGATGTCGGTGACCGTGATCGCGGGAAGGGACGCGCGCGACGGCTCGATCTCCGGCGCCACCTCGACCGCGTACGCCCAGGGCGGCATGGCGTCGGTCGCCGCGGACCGTGGTGACTCCCTCGACGCGCATGTCGCGGACACGGTCGCCGCCGGAGCCGGTCACACCGATCCCGTCGCGGCCCGATCGATCCTCGCCGACGGCCCGGCGGCGGTCGCGGAGATGGTCGCGCGGGGTGTCGCCTTCGACCGCGAGCGCGACGGTGGTCTCGCCCGCACGCGGGAGGGCGGTCATGGTGTGCGGCGGATCGTGCACGCCGGGGGCGACGCCACCGGCGCGCACCTGCACGCCGCGCTGTGGTCGGCCGTCCGCCGCGAGGACCGGATCACGGTGCGCTGCGGGCTGGTCCGCGACGTGCCGGTGGTCGGCGGCCGCGCAGTCGGCGTGGTCCTCGACGGGTCCGGCGCCGTGCGGTTCCTGCCGGCGCGGTCGGTGCTGCTGGCCACGGGTGGGCTGGGGGCGCTGTGGACGGCGACCACCAACCCGCCGTCGTCGGTCGGCTCCGGGATCGCGCTCGCGCTGCGCGCCGGCGCGACCGTCGGCGATCTGGAGTTCGTGCAGTTCCACCCGACGATGCTGTACACACCCGGCGCCGACGGTCGATGCCTGCTCATCACCGAGGCGCTACGTGGGGAGGGCGCGCGACTGGTCGACGCCGGCGGTGCGTCGGTCACCGCCGGTGTCCACCCACTCGGCGACCTCGCGCCCCGGGACGTCGTCGCGTCCGCGGCGCACCACGCGATGGTCTCGACCGGTGCGCCCTGCGTGTTTATCGACGCCCGCGACGTCCCCGATCTCGCCCGTCGGTTCCCGACGGTGACCGCGGGTGTGCGTGCTGCCGGGGTGGACCCGGTCCGCGACCTGATCCCCGTCGTACCCGGCGCGCACTATCACTGCGGCGGCGTGCTCACCGACCTCCGCGCACGGACCGACGTGCCCGGGCTGCTGGCCGCCGGTGAGGTCGCCAGGACCGGCCTGCACGGCGCGAACCGGCTGGCGTCGAACAGCCTCACCGAGGCGGTCGTGATGGGGATGCGTGCAGCCGAGACCGCATCCGAGGAACTGTCGGTGGCATCGGCGTCGGTAGTCCCCCCGGTGCGGGAGCACGCGACCGCCGCGCCGGCGGCGACGATCCGCGCCGCCATGACGGCGGGTGCCGGCGTGGACCGCGATGCGATGGGGCTCCGGGACGTCCTCGCGACGATCGGTTCCGGTGGCACCGCCGACACCGCCGACATGGCCCTCGTCGCCCGGGCCGTCGTCACCGCTGCGCTGACGCGCACCGGGAGCCGGGGGTGCCACCGACGGGCGGACGCGGTCGCGTCGGACGCGGACGGTGTGATCACGATCAGGCTCGATCCCGACACCCAGGATCTCCTCGTCTCGTCGACCATCCCGGTCGGCGACGTCGCCGCCGTCTGATCCCCCACCGAGCGTGCCGGAACCCTTCGCTCGGCGGCTCCGGATTAGGCCGTGGGTGGGGTGATCCGTTGTACGAAGTCGACGACGGCCTCACTGAAGGCGTCGTTGTCGTCGCCGGCCGCGGTGTGACCCGCGGCGCGGAGTTCGGTCACCTCCGCGTGGGGGACGCGCTCGCGGAACGCCGACAGCACCTCGTCGGGGACGACGTCCGACAACATCCCGCGCACCAACATGATCGGGATCCGCAGTCGCGCGGCCGCGTCGTCGAGGTAGCCGCTGGGGATGCGCGCGACGGTCTCCGCGGAGATGACGTTCGGGTCCCAGTGCCAGTACCACCGGCCGTCGTCACGACGACGCAGGTTGCGCCGGAGTCCGTCGATGCTGCGCGGCCGTCTCCTGTGTGGGAGGTAGGCCGCGACGGCGTCGGCGGCGTCGTCGAGGGAGTCGAAACCGCTGATGCCGCTGCGCATGAACGTCCGGATCCGGCGGCTCCCCCCGCGGTCGTAGCGGGGTACCACGTCGACCAGCACCAGTGCCGACACCTCGTCGAGACCCCACCGGTCCGCGACGGCGATCCCGGTGAGGCCGCCCATGCTCGCGCCGATCAGCGTGACGGGGCCGCCCAGATCGTCGATCACCCGGTGCACGTCCTCGGCCAGGATGTCCATGTCGTAGTAGCCGTCGGGTGACCACCCGCTGTCGCCGTGCCCGCGGCAGTCCAGCGTGAGGACCCGCAGACCGGCCGCGGCGAGATGATCGCCGGTCCTCTTCCACGAGTGTCGGGTCTGACCACCGCCGTGCAGCAGCACCGCGGTCGCTGTCGCCGTCTGCGGTGGCGTCCATCGATCGCCGGCGAGTTCGACGTCGCCCGCACCGACGAACCGCACGGTGTCGACGACCGCGCCTCCCCGATCGGCCGGATCGTCTCCCTGATCGCCGACGACGACAGCCTGTGGCAGATCCCCCGTGGTCACCGAAGCGAGCGTACGCATCGGACCGCGGTTCAGCGCCGCGTGAGCCGGGCGCCGAGAACTGAAACTGTTGTCAGAAATTGTTCCGGACGATAACGTCGCTTATGGCGGCCGACACATCCGCGGCCGTGTCATGCCCCCACCGGAGAGGTCACGATGAAGCGCCTTGTCTTCGAGCCCGAACACGAGCAGCTGCGCTCCTCCGCGCGCGCCTTCGTCGAGCGCGAGGTGCTGCCGCACGCCGACCAGTGGGAGGCCGACGGCATCATCGACCGCGAGGTCTTCAAGAAGGCCGGCGAGGCCGGGTTGGTGGGCCACTACATCCCGGAGGAGTACGGCGGCGCGGGGATCGACGACTTCCGCTTCAACGCGGTGATCATCGAGGAGATGACACGGGCGGGGTCGCGGGCGCCGGGTCTCACCCTGCAGAACGACATCGTCGGCCCGTACCTGGTCAACCTCTGCACCGACGAGCAGAAGCAGCGCTGGCTGCCCGGCTTCGCCGCCGGCGACATCATCGGCGCGATCGCCATGACCGAGCCCGGCGCCGGCAGCGACCTCGCGGGCATCAAGACCTCCGCGGTCAAGGACGGCGACCACTGGGTCCTCAACGGGTCCAAGACCTTCATCTCCTGCGGCATCAACTCCGACCTCGTCATCGTCGTCGCGCGGACCGATCCGGAGGCCGGACACAAGGGCTTCACCCTGCTCGCCGTCGAGCGCGGCATGGACGGCTTCGCGCGGGGCCGCAACCTCGACAAGATGGGCCAGCACGCCCAGGACACCGCCGAACTGCACTTCGACGACGTGCGCGTGCCCGCGAGCAACGTCATCGGGCAGGAGGGTCGTGGCTTCTACCACCTGATGCACAACCTGCCGTCGGAGCGGCTGGCCATCGCTGTCGGCGCCGTGTCGACCGCCCACCACGCGTTCGAGATGACCAAGGACTACGCCGTCGACCGGAAGGCCTTCGGTCAGTCGATCGGGTCGTTCCAGGTCAACCGGCACAAGCTCGCCGAGATCGCGACCGAGCTCGACGTCGCCCGCGCCTACGTCGACCGCAGCATCCAGGCGATGGTCGACGGTGAACTGACCGCGGTGGACGCCTCGAAGGCGAAGTGGTGGACCACCGAGCTGCTCAAGCGCATCGTCGACACCTGCGTCCAGTTGCACGGCGGCTACGGCTACATGGCCGAGTACCCGATCTCGCGGCTGTACACCGACGTCCGCATCGAGACGATCTACGGCGGCACCACCGAGATCATGAAGGACATCGTGGGGCGGGACCTGGGCTTCTGACCGCGGCGCGCCTCCGTGGTCGGGAGGTTCACACCTCCCCCTCATGGACCGCTCAGGAAGATCGTGCATCCTGGGGACACGTTCGAATGTTCGGTCGGGGTTCTCGACAGCCGGACGGGGGGTTACCGGCCGGAAGGCAGGTGGCAGAGGGTGAGTGTTCTCCTCATAGCCGTCATCGCGACGATCGCCGTCGTGTGGGCCACGGTGGCAGTGGTGGTCTCCGTCCTCGTGGGCAGGGCCATCTCCATGGCGGAACAGCGTGCGACCGACGAGGCGCCGCCGCCGGCCGACCGCGTGCTCGCGGACCACACCTGAGCCGCGCCCGTCGTCGTGTGCACACGGCCAGACCTCTGCGGCTAGTCTGAGCCCGCGCGGGGGCGAGGGGATTGAGCATGGTTCACGACGGGTGTTGGTCGACCGTCATCTGCACGGAGGCCGAACGGGCTGCTCTGGGGGAGACCGGGGTGAGTGGCTGGGTGCTGAACTGTCGGCTCAGCATCGGGCACCGAGGCGACCACGCGAGCGACGCCGAGACGGCCCCGCGGTTCGACCGGCGCCTGTGGATCCAGTGGAACGACGCCGACATGCACGCCCAGTCGCTGATCGAGCGGAACCCCTGTTCGGCGCCCGCCGTGTCGCCGTGCATGTTGTTCGAGGGACACCCGGGCGCGCACTGGTTCGCGCCGAGCAACGGCCACGCCCCACGCCCGTCCGCCCCGGCGGCCGCAGCGCCGACCGCCTCACCCGCGCAGAGCATCGACATCCCGCAGCGGTCCGCGGTGGACCTGGCGACCGACGTCCCGTCCATGCGCAATCGCGCCGTCCGTACGCCCGGCCTCGACGACCCGCTTCGCGCTCCCGAGCAGCCGATGGGACGTCACGGTGGGCTCTCTCACGACCAGGACCGCCCTCGCCCGACCGGGCCGTCGCTCACCGACCCGGAGGTCGTCGCCGCCCTCGACGACGTCGTCTCGGCGCTGGGGCGACTGGCCGACCTGCTCCGCGCGCCGCGCGGCCGTCGGTCACGGGAGATCTGACGGGGTCCACCGCACCGCGAGATCCTCGACGATCGCGACCGCTCGATCGGCTCCACCTGCCTCCGCGAGCGATGCCGCGACCTCCCGGCTCCGCGCGCGCAGCGCGGGAGCGGTGACGGTCTCGTAGGCGGAACGCAGCGCTTCCACGGTGGCGCCATCGGTGTCGACCCGGACCGCGACCCCCAGCGCGACCAGAGCGTCGGCGTTCTCGAACTGGTCGACCGCCTGCGGCACGGCGATCATCGGCGTGGCGGTCACCAGGCCTTCGCCGGACCCGCCCATCCCGGCGTGCGTGACGAACACCGTTGCGGCCTCCAGCATCTCGCGTTGTGGGATCCACGGGTGCAGCTCGACGCGCTCGGGGAGCGGTCGGCCGCGCGTGACGTCCGCGGGGTCGACCGGACCGATCTGCAGGATCAGACGGGTGCCGTCGACGTCGCCGAACGCGTCGAGGCACCGCCGGTAGAACGCCGGCTGGTGGGTGAAGGCGCTGCCGAGCGAGACGACGATCAGGGGCACGTCGTCCGGAGGGGTCCACGCAGCCGGGTCCGGGCGTCGCACGGCAGGGCCGACGAAGGTGTACACCTCGCGATCGACGTCGTCGGCATGCGGCTGCATCTGTTCGGCGATGACGACGATGCTGCGGTCGGGGTGCGCGATCCAGTCCAGCGGATCGTCGTCGATGCCGTGGACGCGGAGCATCGCGGCCTGACGGGACAGGTAGGCGGCCCCGCGCGGGTCGGACCGGACGCCGTCGAGGAACTCCGCCATGTCGTCCTCGTAGCCGCGCCACGCGACGTACGTCGGCGACAACTGGATCGCGGGGATCTCCCGGTCCGTTGCCACGAGTCTCGCAGGGACCCCGGCGATGTCGTACAGCACGAGGTCCGGTGGGTCGTGGTCGAAAACGGCCGTCACAGTGGGCAGCATCGCCTCGTACTCGTCCTGGAACAGGGCGAGGTGCGTCACGGCGTCGGTGTCGGCGGCGAACGCGTGACGGGCGAGCACGGAGGGGTAGGCCACCAGCGTCGCCCCGAGGGACTCGACCTGGGCGCGCCACGTCGCGTCGTTCACGTACGACACGCGGTGACCGCGGTCGACGAGCCGCCGGATCACCTCGGCGTGCGGGTTCACGTGTCCGGGCGCCGGGATGCTCGCCATGAGCACGTGCGACATCGTGGTGTCCTCTCGTCGGCGGGGCTCGACGGTCGCACGCGCCGGTCGCCTGTGTCACCCGGATTTCCGACGGCCGACGGGAGAGGTCAGCGCGCGGCGTTCTTGATGAACTCCTCGACGCCCGCGGGCGGTCGTGTCCCACCGAAGTACCCACCGCGGACATGTCGACGACGTGTGTCGTCGTCGGTGGCGCGCGCGGCGGAGTGCCAGAGGTAGGCGTCGTGCAGCAGGACATCACCCGCCTCCGCGTACACGGCGACCTCGCCGCGGACCTTCTCGAACCGCAAGGGCATGTCGAAGGGCGGCGTGCGGTCGGTGCGTCCCCCGACGGTGCGTGCGCCGTCGGGCACCGTGACGCCGTTCGCGTTGCGGAACGGCGCCGGGGTGGCCCAGAGGTGGCTCCCCGGAACGACTCTCAGGAACCCGTTGGCGGGACTCGTGCCGTCGACGTGGATGGTGAAGGCGGTGCTGGGCCACACGTCGAGGCTCGGCCCGGCCTGCCAGTCCGAGTGCCAGCCGATACGCGCGTAGCCGGAATCGCGACCCGGGCGCGCGTCCTGGTAGACGACCCCGAACTGCTCGTGGGCCCGGAGCCAGCAGTCCGGCCCGAGAAGAGCCCGCATCACCGAGACCAACGCCGGGTCGGTGACCGTCTCGGCCACCGCCGGCGACACCTCCGACACGTACTCGACGTAGTTCACCACCCCCGTCGCCGCCGACGAGTCGTCGAGGAACACCGTCGACCCGTGCCGTCCGGCGAGCTCGCCGGCGCGCACCCGCGTCTGTGCGTCGACGCACTCGGCTTCGATACGCGCCACGCGGGCCTCGTCCACCAGTCCCCGCAGGATGGCGTACCCGTGCATGTCGTAGAACCAGAGGAGGTCGTCCGTCTCCTCGACCCCGAAGACACCGTGTCCGTTCGCCGTACCCATGCGCCGAGGTTACGACCGGTAGGGCGATACCGCGCGCCGAGACACCACCCCGCTCAGCCGATCTCGCCGAGCACGGCGTCGAGTTCGGCGGCGAACCAGTCGGCGTCGGATGCCGAGAAGACCAGCGGTGGGCGGATCTTGAGGACGTTGCCGTCGCGACCACAGACCGAGATCAGCACCCGACGCTCGCGCATGCGGTTCACGATCACCTTCGCCATCGCCCGGTCGGCCACCGTGGTGCCCGGCTGCACGATCTCGACCGCGGTGTAGAGACCCACACCGCGGATGTCGCCGATCCGTGGGGATCCCGCCGCCGCGGCGGCGATCTCGGCGCGCAGCGTGTCGCCGACGTCGGCCGCGTTCATCATCAGCTTCTCGTCCTCGATGACGTCGAGCACCGCAGACGCCGCCGCGACCGACACCGCGTTCCCGCCGAAGGTGTTGAAGTAGGGGATGTCGGACGCGAACGGCCCCAGCACATCCGAGCGGGCGACCATCGCGGCGATCGGCATGCCGTTGCCCATCGGCTTGCCCATGGTGACCACGTCGGGCCGTACCCCGTGTCGCACGAACCCCCACATCGCCTCGCCGGTCCGCGCGAAACCCGGTTGCACCTCGTCGGCGATCACCAGGCCGCCCGCATCGTGGACGGCGTCGACGGCTCCGGCCAGCAGACCGTGGTCGGTGTAGATCCCGTCGGAGGAGAACACGGTGTCGACGATCAGTGCGCCGAACCCGTACCCGGACGCCCGGAGATCGGCGATCGCCGCCGAGACGTCCGCGGCGAACACGGCGCCGACGTCACCCGGGACCCGATAGGTGTCCGGTGCGGCGACGACCCGCACGTGGTCGGTCGGCTCGTCGGACTCGCCGAGCGACGGCGAGATGGCGGTGACCGCGGCGGTGTTGCCGTGGTACGCGTCAGCCGTGACGACGACGCCACGGGCGCCGGTGAGGCGTCGGGCCACCCGGAGTGCGAGATCGTTGACCTCGGAACCGGTGCAGGCGTACATCACCTGTTCGAGGTCGTCGGGCAGCGATGCCAGCAACCGTTCGGAGTACCGCACGATGTCGTCGTGGAGGTAGCGCGTGTGCGTGTTCAGCGTCGACAGCTGACGTGTCACCGCGTCGACCACGGCGGGATGGGAGTGGCCCACCCCGGCGACGTTGTTGTACGCGTCGAGGTATCGGTTCCCGTCGCGGTCCCAGAGGTGGCAGCCCTCGCCCCGGACGAGATGGACCGGGTTGTCGTAGAAGAGGCGATAACTCGGCCCCAGCACACGGCCGCGGGCCGCGATCAGCGAGTCCGTCGTCGGATCCAGCCCGCCTGCACCGGAGAAACTGTTGGAATCCATGATGTTCGAGAAGCCCACCGTCACTCCTGATCTGATGCTGTGCGGACTGCACCGACAGGTGCAGTACCGATGCCGATCGCGGCCCGCGGCCGGCTCAGCGTTCCTTCGCCTCCTCGAGGACGGTGCGTCCCAGTTGTGAGTAACGCTGTGGCGACACGAACTTCAGTACCACCGCGAGGGCGATCCCACCGATGCCGACCACCCCGACGATCCACGGGATGAGGGTGAACACCCAGTCGCCCGAGGCGGATCCGGCCGCGAAGGACGCGTTCTTGGCCAGAAGGTAGATCACGTAGATCATCCCGAGACCGCCCAGCAGCGGGGCCACGAGGGTCCGGAACCAGTGCGCTGTCTCCGGATGCTGCTTGTGGACGTGGAAGTACGCGATCACCGAGAACGCGGCGAGTGCCTGGACGATCATGATCGCCGTCGTGCCGAGCAGGGCCATGAGACCGTAGAGACCGGTGTACGAGTCGCGGCCGGTGACGGCGAAGAACAGCACGATGACGGTGGCGATGGCGGTCTGGACGAAGCCGGCGATGTGCGGCGACCCGTGCACCGGATGGGTCTTGCCGATCGTCCTGCCCATACCGGGGACGACGTTCTCGCGGCCGATCGCGTACAGGTAGCGGGCGGCGCAGTTGTGGAAGGCCATGCCGCAGGCGAACGACCCGGTCATGAGCAGGACCTTGAACAGGTCCACCGCCCACTGGCCGAGGTTGTCGTGCACGGGGTCGAAGAAGATGTTGCCCGCGGTGGCCGAGTCCTGCGCGATGGCGACGGCGTTCTGGGGTCCGGTGCCGACGATCGCCAACCAGGAGACGAGGACGTAGAAGACGCCGATGCCCACCACCGAGCTGATCACCGCGACGGGGATGATCTTCTTGGGGTTCTTCGACTCCTCGCCGTACATCGCGCTCGACTCGAACCCGACCCACGACCAGAACGCGAAGAAGAGGCCGACGCCCGCCGAGCCTGCCACCGCCATCGTCGACCCGTCGGGGCCCGGGACGACGGCGTCGAGGCTGTGGAACCCGTTGACGGGGTTGAGTGAACTCCACGACCAGCCCTGCGGACCGCCCCCGGTGAACACCACCGACAGCGCCATCATCGCGAGCATGACGATCTCGGTGATGAGGAAGACGCCCAACACCTTTGCCGCGAGGTTGATGTCGAAGTAGGTCAGCAGGGCGTTGACGGCGAGCATCACGATCGCGAACACCAGCCAGGGCACGTCGACCCCGAAGAAGGACTTGAACACGTCGTTGCCGAAGAACGAGAAGATCCCGATCAGCGACGCCTCGAACACCATGTAGGCCAGCGCGGTCAGGAAACCCGAGCCCAACCCGACGATCCGGCCGAGCCCGTGGGAGATGTACCCGTAGAACGCACCGGTGGCCGTGATGTGCTTCGACATGGCCGCATAGCCGATGGCGAAGAGGGTCAGGACGATGGTGGCCACGAAGTAGCCCGCCGGCGCGTTGGCGCCGTTGCCGAACCCGACCGAGATCGGGACGTTGCCCACCATCGCCGTGATCGGGGCCGCGGTGGCGACGGCCATGAACAGGACGCCCACCAGACCCACGGCGTTGGGCTTCAGCCGCTGGACGGAGCTGCCGCTCGCGGTGTCGGTGGTCGGGGGTGCGGTCGTCGGCGCGGCCGGCGGATCGATGATGTCGCTCATGGGCCTTCCAATGTCCTTCGGTGCCACCGTCGGAGATGTTAGGAGATGAGGTGGTCGATCGGCGGCGGCAACGGCGGAGATCGTCGAGCTTTTTCGGTCTGGTCGTTACCAGTCCGAATGGTGTGGTGCCCTTGTCGGAGACGGCCCCGAAGGGTCCTGTCCGACTGCGTGGACCGGCACAGTCTTACGCGTCTGATCTGCGAAGAGCAACCGCTGGAACAGATTCGGTGCGCACTGTTTCGGCGGCGTTTCGTCGGAGGGGTGCTGCGATACGGCCGTGTTAAATGGTCTTGTTCGGTCTGCTCGCTGCGTCGATCGGTCGCACACTGGGCGCCGTGGATCATGAGGATTTCGCCCGTGCGGCGTTGCCGTCCTACGGCCGTCCCGCCGGGTCCCTGCGACTGCTGAGCGTGTCCGAGAACGCCATGTATCTGGTCGAGCCGACCGTCGGAGAAGGCGGCGCGCCCGTCGAGCCGCTGGTGCTCCGTGTCCACCGCCCCGGGTATCACTCCGCGCCCGCGATCGAGTCGGAGCTGGCGTGGATGCGGGCACTCGGCGAGCAGACCGACATCGTGACGCCACGCCTGGTCCCTGCGCTCGACGGCACCCCGCTGGTCGCGGTGCGACTGGGGGACGAGGTCCGCCATGTCGCCGCGTTCGCCTTCATCCCCGGATGCACGGCGGAGGAGTCGACCGAGGACATCGGCTTCGTCGACCTCGGTCGCATCACCGCGGTCATGCACCGACACGCGCGGGAATGGGTTCCGCCGCAGTCGTTCACGCGCTTCCGATGGGATGTCGACACGACGTTGGGCCCCTCCGGCCGATGGGGTGACTGGCGGGCGGCGCCGGGGATGACACCGGCACTGCGCGCGGAGATCGAACCGGCCGCGACCGAGGTGGTGCGTCGACTGAGGGAGTTCGGCGACGGTCCGGATCGCTTCGGTCTGGTGCACGCCGATCTCCGGCTGGCCAACCTGATGGTCGACGACGCGCGGTCTTTGACGGTGATCGACTTCGACGACTGCGGATGGTCCTGGTACCTCGCCGATCTCGCCGCGGTGGTGTCGTGGATCGAGACGACGCCCGAGGCCGAGCGGATCGTGCGCGACTGGCTCACCGGCTACCTGGACATCGCCCCACTGCCGCGCGAACACCTGAGGCTGGTACCCACCTTCGTGATGTTGCGCAGACTCATGTTGACGGCCTGGATCGGCACCCATCGCGATGCGGGTGCCGCGATCGCCGTCGCCGGTCATTTCGCCGCCGGGACAGCCGAACTGGCCCGGCGATACCTGCACGACACGACGTGGATGGCGGTGGTGAGCGATGTTCTCGTTGACGGGTGAGCCGGTCCTGGTGACCGGTGGCAGCAAGGGGATCGGGAAGGGGATCGCGGCCGTCTTCGCCTCCGCGGGAGCGGATGTGGCCGTCGCGGCGAGGTCGGCCGCCGAGGTGAGCGCCACGGTCGCCGAGCTCGACGCCCTGGGCACCGGACGGGTCATCGGTGTCCGCGTCGACGTCCGTGACCGGTCGTCCTGTGACGCGATGGTGGCCGACGTCGTCGACGCCTTCGGCGGTCTGCGGGTGGTCTGCGCGAACGCGGGCATCTTCCCCGAGGCGCCCCTGGAGACGATGACCCCGGACCAGCTCGACGAGGTCCTCGACATCAACGTCAAGGGCACCGTCTACACGGTGCAGGCGAGCCTCGAACCGCTGATCGCGTCCGGTGCCGGGCGGGTGATCCTGACGTCGTCGATCACCGGCCCGATGACGGGGTTCCCGGGGTGGGCCCACTACGGCGCGTCGAAGGCCGCGCAACTCGGGTTCATGCGGACCGCGGCCATCGAGCTGGCGCCGCAGGCATCACGGTCAACGCGGTGCTGCCCGGCAACATCCTGACCGAGGGCCTGATCGACATGGGGCAGGACTACATAGACGGGATGGCCAGGGTGATCCCGGCCGGCTCGCTGGGAACACCCGCCGACATCGGTCACCTCGCCGCCTTCCTCGCCACCCGCGAGGCGGGGGTACATCACCGGGCAGGCCATCGCGGTGGACGGCGGTCAGGTGTTGCCGGAGTCGCCGGAGGCCGTCGTCACCGCGGCGCCCGAACAGATCCCGGTATCGTCGGCCTGAGGATGGCGGCGATGGAGGAGTCGGCGGGCGGGCCCGTCGCGGAGGACGTGCGCCGCCGCATCCTGTCCATGCTCGCAACCGGGGTGCTGCGCCCCGGCGCCCGCCTCGGGTCCGAGCGGGAGATGGCGGAGCGGTTCGCGGTCTCGAGGTCGACCCTCCGCAGCGCACTGGTCCCGCTCAGTCGCGCCGGGGTCATCGAGCGACGTCCGGGACGCTCGGGAGGCACGTTCATCCGCGCCGACGTCGTGGAACGAGATGCGGCCGAGTTGACCGGACTCCCCGCGCGGTTGCAGGGCAGCGGACACACCAGTGCCAGTCGGGTGCTCTCGACCGACCGGCGCGGTGCCACCGTCACCGAGGCGCGTGCGCTCGAGATCGACGAGGGGGGCCGAGGTCTACGTGGTCCGCCGTCTGCGATTCGCCGACGGCGTGCCGCTGTCGGTGGACAACGCGTGTTTCACCGCCGAACTGACCCCGGGTCTCCTCGAGCAGCCCCTCGGCGGATCGCTGTACGAGCTGATCCGGATCCGCTACGGCCTGGTGCCGACGACTTCCCGCGAGACCATCGAGGTCGTCGGGGCCAACCCGCGGGAGGCGGCCTGGTTGGACGTGCCCGGGAAGCGGTCGCTGTTGGCGATCACCCGCATCACCCGGGACGCGCTCGATCGCCCCTTCGAGTACGCCTACGACCTGTTCCGCGCCGACCGAGTTCGGTTGACCGCCACCACCACCGCGGTCACCGCCCGGGAGTCGCTCGACGCGGACGGGCGGGTCACCCGCGTGGTCAGCGCCTGAGGCGGCGGCGCGGGAGTGTGCCGACGCCTCAGGTCGGTCAGGTCTGCCGACGGTCGACGACGCGGAGGATCTTGCCGCCTGTGCCGCGGATCGGCTGGTCCGCGGTCGCCGGACCGTCATCGACGGCACACCCGCGTCGGCGAACACCGACCGCAGGCGCGCGGAAGCATTCGCGACGACGGCGTCCGGATGCGCGCCGTGGCGTGCGGTCAGACGGACCGTCACATGGTCGTCGGCGTCGATCGCGACCTGAGAGGTGACGATGTCCTCGAGGTCGTCGAGGACGACGGTGAGCAGGGTCGGCGACACCGTCACCAGGCCACCGGGAGTCCGCAGCGACACCAGGTCGCCGGTCCGACCACAGACGTCGAACGCGGGTAGCCGGCTGCCGCACGGGCAGGGATGCTCGTGGAAGCACACCCGGTCACCCAGGTCGTACCGGATGATGGGCTGCACCCGACGGAACAGGGTGGTGAGCAGGACCGAGTGTGAGGTCGTTCCCGGTGGCACCGGGTGTCCCGCGGCGTCGACCGGCTCGAGGATCACCCAGTCGGCGTTCAGATGGTGGGCGCCGTACGAGCACCTCGCCGAGATGAACATGCACTCGTTCGCCACGTACTGCTCGACGACGGTCGCGTCCGGCCAGGCGGTCGACAGGCGTCGTCGGGCGGCGTCGGTCACGGTCTCCGAGAACGGGATCAGCACCGCCGGGTCGATGTCCAGGTGCCCGGCGATGCGGCGTTCGGCGAGTTGGGTCAGCACCGAACCGTAGGAACTGACCGAGGCGGGGTCGCAGGCCTCGAGGGCGGCCCCGATGGCGGGGATCGGATCGGTGACCGGCACCAGGGTGCGGCCGGAGCGGGCGCCACCGTCGGTCCGGCGGTAGTACACCGAACCCATGTGGTGGCCGTTGTCGTTGATGATCGCCGCCGAGCGGCCGCGCTTGCGCGCGACGCGGAGCAGGGTGGCCGCGGAGGGCCGGGGGAGACGAGACCGCAGCGCGTGCAGCACTTTCAGGGCGGACGGCTCGGTCACGAACCGACCGGTGACGCCGCTCGTCCCGGACGATTCGCTGTACATGTACTCGCCGAGGAAGTCGCGCGAGCCGGGGTTGTCGCGCCGCACGTGGTCGTCGACGGCCGCCGACGTCACCCTGCGGTCCGTCGCCCAGAGGTCGAAGCGCTCCGACAACCACGGCTTCGTCGTGGTGGGGAGGTCCTCGACGCGGGGGTCGGGTGGGACGTCGGCGTAGAGCTCACCGAACAGCGGCGAGTGGCGCCGCGCATGGGTCACCAGATGCCGCAGTCGACGCTGCGCACGCTCGTCGACCTCCGCGACGGTGGCGCGAGCGGCGCGCCGGATGTCCCGGTCGAGCCATCGCGCGGAGCGGTCGACATCGGCGACGAACGGTGTCGCACCCCGGTCGTGCATGGGGTCAAGACTGACAGACGGACGACGTGCGCACGGTTGATCGAGCGCGACGGTTTCGTCGCATTCGGCCATGGTCGACGACGGTCCGCCGTTACGATCCCGCAACAGCCAGGGGCCGTGGGACCCACCGTGCGGTGCGACCTGCCTGATGCACGTGGAGGCAGGACCGATGGACCAGTTGTCGTCGCGGGACGCCGCATACCTGTTCCTCGGCGACCGACACGACTCGGCGACCGTCGTCTCCGTCTGGGTGCTCCGTGCTCGTGCCGACGGCACCAGCGTGTCCGACGACGAGGTGCTGTCCCGGCTGCGGGCGTTGGCCGCGCTGGACGACCATTTCGTCTCG
>JAQIJH010000043.1:0-36132 GCA_036946345.1 Gordonia paraffinivorans
GGTCGTCGGTCACCGCACCGGCGGCCGCCACCGATTCCTCAGCCGCGCAGCATCTCCGCGACGAGGAACGCCAGCTCCAGTGACTGCTGGGTGTTGAGGCGCGGGTCGCAGGCGGTCTCGTAGCGGCCTGCGAGGTCCATGTCGGAGATGTCCCTGCGCGCCGCCGAGGCACTCGGTGACGTCCTCACCGGTGAGTTCGATGTGCACGCCGCCGGGATGGGTGCCCAGGGCGCGGTGCACCTCGAAGAAGCCCTGCACCTCGTCGACGATGCGGTCGAAGTGTCGGGTCTTGAACCCGGTCGACGACTCGTGGGTGTTGCCGTGCATCGGGTCGCACTGCCAGATGACCTTGTGCCCGGTGCCTCGACCGCCTCGACGATCGGGGGCAGCACGGTCCGCACGTTGCCGTTGCCCATCCGCGCGACCAGCGTCAGACGGCCGTCCGACCTTCTTCGGGTCGAGGCGCTTCACGTACTCGACCGCCTGCTCCGGCGTCGTACCCGGACCGATCTTCACGCCGATCGGGTTGGCGATCAGCTCCGCCAGCGCGATGTGCGCGCCGTCGAGGTCGCGGGTGCGCTCCCCGATCCAGAGGAAGTGCGCCGACAGGTCGTAGAGGACCGGGTCGCCGTCGGGATCGCGCGGGTCGTCGGCGAGACGCAGGAGACCGCGTTCGTAGTCGAGCACCAGCGCCTCGTGTGATGCGTAGATGTTCGCCGACTCGAGGTTGGAGTCCCGGCACCTCGCACGCGTCCATGAACCGCAGGGCGCGGTCGATCTCGGACGCCAGTGCCTCGTAGCGGGCGCCCGCGCGCGAGGTCCGCACGAACTCGCGGTTCCAGTCGTGCACGCGGTGCAGGTCGGCGAGGCCGGCGCCGGTCAGCGCGCGCACCAGGTTCATGGCGGCACTCGCGTTGGCGTAGGCGCGGACCAGACGCGACGGGTCATGAATGCGGACGGACCTCGTCGGCCGGGAACCCGTTGACCATGTCCCCGCGGTACGACGGCAGGCCGAGCGCGTCGGTGTTCGACGACCGTGGCTTGGCGTACTGCCCGGCGATGCGCGCGACCTTGACGACCGGCAGGCTCGCTCCGTAGGTGAGGACCACGGCCATCTGCAGCAGCGTGCGGATGTTGCCCTTGATGTGCGGCTCGGTGTTGTCGACGAA
This sequence comes from Gordonia paraffinivorans, assembly GCA_036946345.1. GTDB lineage: Bacteria > Actinomycetota > Actinomycetes > Mycobacteriales > Mycobacteriaceae > Williamsia_A > Williamsia_A paraffinivorans_A. The sequence goes on from JAQIJH010000043.1 coordinate 1,170, forward strand.
CGTCTCCGCGCAGTCGCCGCCCTGCAGCAGGAACGCCTCACCGCGGGCGACCCTTCGCGAGGCTGTCGGAGAGGTTGCGCGACCTCCTCGGGCATGCAGATCGGGGGACACTCTCGAGCACGGTGCGCATCGCACGCGCCTTGTCCTCGGGCCAGCTCGGCTGCTGCAGTGCGGTCGCCCCAATGCGTGCGCGAAGCGCTCGGCGAGGTCGCCGGGGAGCGGCGGCAGCTCGGGCAGCTCGTCGATGGGCACGTCCACAGTCCAGTTCACCACGGCGACCAGCGTAATCGGCGGGCCGTGGGCCCCCATCACCCGCCGGTGCGACGCGCTCGCGCGTCAGGCGTACGAGGCGGGCCCTGCATCGCCTCCCACTTGCGCAGGTTGTGGCGGGCGTCGACGAGGGCGTCGTGCGCATCGGCCGGGGACGGGGGCAGCGCGGGCCGCCCGAGCGACTCCCACAGCTGCTTGAGCTCGCGGGTGTAGCGCGGGATCGGTCGGGGCAGCTGCGGCATCGACCCCCACAGCTGACCACAGCGCGACGTGGTCGTAGGCACCGATCCACGCCCACAGCTCGATGTCACCGTCGAAGGAGGTGAGGAAGTTCAGCAGCTCGTAACGGATCCGTTGCCTGCCGGCCCACGTCTTCGACGACGGTGGGGGCAGATGTGGCAGGACGTTCGCTCGGACCCAGTCCCCTGCGCGGTCGGGATCGAACTCGGTGGAGACCGCGTAGTACTCGCTGCCGTCCTCCGCGACGACGCCGATCGACACCAGTTCGATGGTCTGGCCGTCCTCGATGAACTCGGTGTCGTAGAAGAAGCGCACCCACCGAGAGTAGGCGTCGGGGGTGATGCGCGATGATCGCCGTCATGTCCACCCTCCGTCCGCCGGTCGCGACCGTGCCGGTCCGACCCCTCCTCACGGGCTGGTCGCCGTCCGTGCGGTGATCACCACCATCGTCGTGGCGTTCGCGCTGACCGCGATGGTCCGGGTGACGGGCACCCCGTTCACGCACTCGTTCGGCCGGTTCGACCGCATTGACATCGACGTCTACCGCCTCGGTGCGCAGATGTGGCGCAACGGCGGCTCCCTCTACGCCTCCGGGTCGATGCCGTTCACCACCGACGGCATCTGGTTGCCGTTCACCTACCCGCCGTTCGCGGCGCTGTCGTTCCTGCCGTTCACCGTCGTCCCGCTGGTCGTGGCGGGGTCGGTGATGGCGGTCGTGACGCTGGCGGCGACGGTGGCCGGCACGGCGATCGTGCTGCGCGCCTTGCAGATCGGGTCGACGACGAACCGGCGGTGGCTCGTCCCTCGCGGTGTCGACGGTCGCACTGTGGACCAACCCGTACTGGATGACCCTGGCTTCGGCCAGATCAACGTCGTGCTCCTCGTGCTCGTCGCCTACGACCTGTTGGTGCTCGGGCCCCGCGGCTCGCGCTGGCACGGTGTCCCTCGTCGGGGTCGCGGCCGCCATCAAGCTGACGCCGTTGGCGTTCGTGCTGTGGGCCTCGTCGTCCGTCGCGACGGCCGGGCGGTGCTGCGGGCCGTGGCCACGTTCGCCGCCGCCGCCGTGGTCGCACTGGTGTGGGCCCCGTCGGATTCCGTCCGGTACTCGGAGCCACACGGTCTTCCACACCGACCGGATCGGCGACCTCGCGGGCGGGATCAACCAGAGCGTCAACGGGATGTGGATCCGGCTGCTCGGGTCGGGTGGCGGTGAGCAGCTCGTCTGGGTCGTGTCGGTGCTGGTGCTGACCGCCCTCGCGTGGGTCGCGATCTCGCGGGCCCGGCTGGTCGGCGGCGATGTCCTCGGCGTCTGCGTGACCGCGATGTGGGCCGTGATGGTGTCACCGACGTCGTGGGCACACCACTGGGTGTGGGCGGGTGCCCGCGGTGCTGGCGCTCGCCGCCGCAGCCCGTCGCAGCGATCACCCGCCGACCCGACGGACGCTGCTCGCCACCGCCGGCGCGGGACTGGTCGTCGTCGGCGTCGCGCCGTTCCAGTTCTTCCACGGGGACCCGACGCGGTGGTCGGTGGTGCAGACGGTGCTGGGAAACGCGTTCTGCCTGTGGGGGCTCGGCCTGCTGGTCGTGATGGTCGTGCTCGGACGGGTGCGGACGACCGCGTCGACGCCGCGCGACGGTCAGGCGGCGGGTTCGGACCGGACGGTCGTCGCGGGCGGCTGAGCGTCACCGTCGGCGCGCTTCTTCAGGCTCGCCGCGTAGATGTCGACGTACTGCTGACCGCTCAGGCGCATCAGCTCGTACCATGATCTCGTCGGTGACGGCGCGCTCGATGAAGCGGTTGCCGTTCATCCCCTCGAAACCGCGAGAAGTCCAGCGGCTTGCCGATCCGCACGGTGATCTGCGCGGGACGCGGGATGGTGGTGCCCGGCGGGTTGAGCTTCTCGGTGTTGATCATCGCGACCGGGATCACCGGCACACCCGTCTCCATCGCGATGCGCGCCAGACCGGTCTTGCCCTTGAACAGTCGCCCGTCCGGGGAGCGGGTGCCCTCGGGGTACATGCCCATCAGCTCGCCCGCCTCGAGCTTCCGGCCGCGCCGCGATCAGGGCGCCCGCGGCGGCGTCGGCACCGGTGCGGTCGATGGGGATCTGCCCGACGGCGGTGAAGAACCAGCGCTGGAACCCGCCCTTGAGCCCGGTGCCGGTGAAGTACTCGCTCTTGGCGAGGAAGTAGATCCGACGCGGGACGGCCATCGGCAGGTAGAAGCTGTCGACGACGGCGAGGTGATTGCTGGCGAGGATGGCCGGACCCCGCGACGGCAGGTTCTCGAGCCCCTCCACCCGCGGTCGACCGATGAGCTTGAGGAACGGCCCCAACAGGACGTGCTTGAACAGCCAGTACCACATCGCCCGACTCCGATCCTCGCTCGCACCCCGGCCACCGCCGTGTCACACCCCGACACATCCGGACGCCGATGTCGCCTCGGACACCGGCGCGCCGGGTGCCGACTCTACCCACCCTCAGCGGGCGGCGTGTGCCGGTGACAGATCGCTGCGGGCGATGGCCGAGGCGCCGATGACCCCGGCCGCCTCGCCGAGCTGCGTGCCGCGGATCCGGGCGAGCCGACGATGTCCGCTGCCGGTCAACAGCGCGCCGTAGTGGTCGCGCGCCTCGTCGAGGAACAGGCCGCTCGACGCGCCGACACCACCGGCCAACACGATCAGGTCGGGGTCGAAGACGTCGGCGATGAGCGCGAGTCCGTAGCCCAGCCAGCGGGAGAAGTCGGCGAGCGCGGCGAGGCCCATCGGGTCGCCGTCGTGTGCGGCGGCGGCGACGCGACGGCCGGTCAGCGATCCCGGGTCGACGGCCGTCTCCCGCGCCAGCGGGCTGGTGCGGTGCCTCCCCGCGGCCACCAGCTCGACGACGTTGTCGACCAGGGCCGTCCCGCTGCAGTAGCGCTCCCAGCACCCGCGCTTGCCGCAGGGGCAGGGACGGCCGTCGGGGACGACGGGCAGGTGGCCCAGTTCGGGCGCGACGCCGTTGCTCCCCCGGAACAGTTCGCCCTCGAGGAGCAGGCCCGCGCCGATGCCGGTGCCGATCGCGAGGACGAGGGTGGTGTGCCCGCCCGCCGCTGCGCCGAAGCGCCGTTCGGCCACGGCCGCGGCGTTCGCGTCGTGCTCGCAGGAGACCGGCAGCCCGATCCGCTCGCTCATCTCCGCCGCCACCGGCACCTCCCGCCACGGCAGGTGCGGGGCGAAGCGGACGACGGACCGGTCGGGGGTGAGGAACCCGGCGACGGCCAGTCCGACGGCGGCCACGTCCGATCGTGACCGCAGGTCGGCGACGAGCCAGTCGAGGCACTGCTCGAGGGCGTGCGCGGTGGTCGGGGTCTGCGCCCGCTGCGAGTCGTGGATCTGGCCGCGGTCGTCGACGACCGCCGCACGGATGCTGGTGCCCCCGATGTCGATCCCGATCGTCAGCGGCCCGCTCACGTGGGGTGCACCTCGACGGTGATCGGCTGGAACGATCCGCCACGTCCCGCCGGGCCGCGGCCGTCGGGCCGGGCACGGCCGCGTCGCGCGCGGTCACCGCCGACCTCGTCGAGGGCGGCCGAGATGGCCTGCAGCGCCGCGATGAGGGCGGTGAGGACGCGATTCACCAGCTCGGTGACCTCCAGGACGGCGGCGTCGACGGCTGCCCGGACGGCGGGTCCCATGTCGACGGGCGGACGTCCGGTGTCACGCACCTCGACGTTCTCCCCCGATGACCGTGGTCGCGAAGTTCTCGACCCGGTCGAGCAGAGCGAGGACGAGCGCACGCAGCGGGTCGGTGTCCGCGGCGTCACGACGCCCGTCGGCACCCGAGCTGTCCATGCGTTTCCTGTACTCCCTGGCGATCGATGTCGACGTCGTCGGGCGCCGGTGGCACCCGCGGTCGTCGGTCCTCAGTCGTCGGCGTGACCCGCCCGCGGCCACACCGCGGGGTCCGGGCTGAACCGGACACTCAGCGTCCCATCATCCCATCGGGCGTCCAGGACCGTACACCGGCGCAACACCGACGGCAGGGTCACCCTGTGTCGGACGCCGCTCAGCGTCACCAGCAGGTCGTCGCCGGAGCGGCCGAGGGCCAGTGTCTCGGGGTCGGGCAGGGGTTGGCGCCACGACAAGCGGTAGACCGACGACAGACCCGTCCCGGACACGTGTTCGACCTCCGCCGCCGACGATCCAGCGGGTGCGGGCGGGCCCTGCGGCACCGCGATGCCGAGGCGGCGCAGGGCGGCGACCGTGCGCGGCTCCACCGACAGCTCGTGTGCGACGGAGACCGGCAGGGCCGGGGCACGGTGTGCCGGGACGACATCCCGACCGTCGTCGCGACCGCGGTTGACGACGACCCCCACACGTGCTGATGCCCATCAGGTCGAGGGCCGCGAGCAGCCGGTGTGTGGCCTCGCGACCGTGGTCGCCGGCCGGGGTGACGATGTGGGCCCGGGTGACGCTGGGGTCGACGAGGAGCCCGGCGATGTCGGCGCAGTCGGCGGCGAGCTGGTCGACGACCCCCGCCCCGCCCGCGATGCGCGGGGTCTCCGCCGCGCCGGCGAGACGGCGGTGCCGAGGCCAGATCCGCTCCAGGTATCCCGCGACGAGCGCGGGCACGCCGAGGAAGCCGACGGGATCGATGCCACCCGAGCAGTCGACGACGACCCGCCGCCAGCGGCCCGAGACCGCCTCGTCGCGGATGCGTCGCCAGGCGAGCATCTGCTCGACCCCGGGCATCCCGCCCAGTTCCTCGGGGTCGATCGCCGCGACGTCCGCGGCCAGCCCGCCCGCCAGTGACACCGGGCCGCGCAGGATCGCCCAGGACTCCCCCAGCATCGCGAGGGTGTCGAGTTCGAGGAGATGCGCCTTCTGGGACACCGCGACCGGGGTCCCCGGGGTGGAGTAGACACCGAACACCCGTGACGCCTGGCGGAAGCGGTCGAGGGTGACCAGGAGGGTGCCGCCGGCGTCCGATCGGCTCGAGACCGCCTGACGCACAGCACGATCCGACGTCGCACCGACGGCGACGGCGGCGGCGACGGTCGAGACGCCCGCGCCCCCCCGGGCCGAGCACGACGTGGACGGGTGCGACGTCGATCAGCCTTCCACCCTCTTCTTGAGTTCCTTCAGGGCCGCGTCGGTGATGGCCTTCTCCGCGCGACGCTTCAGGGCGCCGATGATCGGGATGGCGAGGTCGACGGTCAGCTGGTAGGTGACCTTCGTCGACCCGGATGCCTGCTGCACCAACGTGTATCGACCGTGTTGGGCCGTCTGCAGCTCGCTGCCGACCAGTTCCCATTCGACCGATCGTCCGTCGGCCGCCCAGGTGTACGCGAGTTCGTAGGTGTCCCGCAGGACGCCGGCGTCGAGCCGGAATCGCACGCGTCGTGCGCGCGCAGGTCCGTCGCCGGTCCCGGGCTCGGTCACGGTCACCTCGTCGGCGGCCGACACCCATTCGGGGTAGCGCTCGAAGTCGGCGATGACGTCCATGACGGCGTCCGGGTCGGCGCTGACGACGATGGACTGCTCTGTGCTGTCGGCCATCTCACACCCCTCCTGTCACCGCGACGTCGGCTCCGTCGGTCCGCACGGCCCCGGCGGCGGGATCGCCTGCGGCCCTGCCGGACTCGAGTCGACGCTTCACCTCGGTCGACATCCGGCGTCCGGCCACCCGACGTCGGTGGTTCTCGGCGCCCGGCCGGCCCGCGGCACCGGCCGTCGGTTCGGCGTGGAGGAAGTAGTGCAGGACGAAACCGTCGAGCACCGGTTGGCACCAGATCTCCATCGTGCCGGTGAGGGCACCGCCGACGCGCCAGCGCACGCCCTGCTCGGCACGGTCCTCGACGACCTCGAGCCGTAGGTCCGGCCACCAGCGGGCCCACCTCGTCGGGTCGCCGACGACGGCGGCGACCCCGCGGGGCGACGCGGCCACGAAGGTCTCGTCGGCCACCTGGACGCTGTTCACCGGTCTAGCTTCACATACCCCGTCGGCGTCTCCGACCCCAGCGTGGCGCGCGGCGAGCACGCTCACCGCGGCACCCGTGCGAGGAGCCCCCGCATGCGGTCGGCGATGGCATCCCATTCCCAGGTGCCGGTGACACATTCGCGGCCGGCACGACCCATCCGCGCGGCCCGCTCGCGGTCGACGAGGAGACCGCCGATCGCGGCGGCCACGGCCGACGCGTCCCGACCGTCGACGACGTGGCCGGTGCGACCGTCCACGACGGTCTCGGGGGCACCGCCGGAATCGCCGGCGACGACAGGGACGCCACTGGCCGACGCCTCGAGGTAGACGATGCCGAGCCCCTCGACGTCGAGGCCCCCACCGCGGGTACGGGCCGGCATCGCGAAGACATCGGCGGCGGCGTGGTAGGCCGGGACGTCGTCGGCGTCGACTGATCCGGTGAGCAGGATCCGGTCGCGGGCCGGTGACGCGGCGCGGCGACGCGCCAGCGCGTCCCGGTGCGGCCCACCGCCGACGATCAGCAGCCGGGCGTCGGGCTCGTGACGCAGGACGTCGGGGAAGGACTCGATGAGGACGTCCTGCCCCTTGCGCGGCACGAGCCGGGACAGGCACAGCACCACCGGCGCGTCGCCGAGGTCGTGACGGCTCCGGATGCGTGCGCGGGCGGCGGCGTCGGGGGCGAAGCGCCGGGTGTCGACGCCGGGCGGAACGTGCTCGAGGGCGGCCCGCGCGCCGAAGGCCGACGCGAAACGACCCCCGCGTGTACCGACTGACGAAGGTCACCACATCGGTGTGAGCACCGATGTGACGCAACGTCTGTCGTGCACCCGGCAGCATCGACCACCCCCACCTCGTGCCCGTGGGTGCTCGCCACGACCCGCCGGGCTCCGGCCCGCCGCACCACCGGCGCCAGCACCGCGAGCGGCGCCGCCGCGCCGAACCACACCGTGTCGATCTCGTGACGCGCGACCAGGTCGGCGGCGCGGCGGGCGACGGCGGGCGTGGGGAGCATCAACCCGGTGGGATGCCGGTGCACGACGTAGGGCACGCGGGCGTCGAAGGCGGCGTCGTCGCGCCACCGCGGGGCGTAGACGACCACCTCCTCCGACGGCAGGCGGTCGACCAGGTTCTGCAGGTAGGACTGGATCCCGCCCGGGCGCGGTGGGTAGTCGTTGGTGACGAGCAGCGTGCGCGTCACCACGCCCACCCCCGGCGGGGCGCGGCGACCGGACCGGTCATCGCGCGACGGCCGCCGTCAGCCAGGCCCGCCAGCGGTCGAGGACGGCGTCGCCGGGCGCACCGAGGGTGGCCGACATCGCGTCCGACTGCGCCTGGGCCGTGCTCGGCCCGCCCGCGAGGCGGAGGTAGAGCGCGCGCAGGCGCTGCGGCGAGTAGGCCTCCGCGGCGAACGCCGCGAACGACCACGCGGTCTGGTAGGCCACCCGCGCATCGGGACCCGCGACGTCGAAGGCGGCGTCGTCGGGCAACGCCCCCGGCACCTGTCCGGCGCGCACGCGGTCGGCGAGGTCGGGCGCGGCGTCGGCGAGGACCCGGTAGGTGCCCCGGCGACCCACGTACTCCGCGACCCCCTCGGTGAGCCATTTCGGTGCACTGTCGGCGGTGCGCGGCCGCGCGGCGACATGGGTGAGCTCGTGCCGCAGCACGACGTCGAGCGCCGGTCCGGGCAGGTCCTGGACGGCGCCCGGGGTGAACACGACCCGCTGGCCCAGGGCACTCGACCCGGTGTCGTCGCCGGACACGGTGGCGGCCGCGGCGGACGCGGTGTCGCCCTGGGTCCGCGCCAGACCGGCGAAGGCCGACGACGAGTCGGTCGCGATGACGACCGCCCGACGGGGCCACTGACCGCCCCAGAACGCGGTCACCGCGCCGACCGCACCGGGCAACGCCGCACGGATGCGATCGCCGAGGCCCCGGCTGCCGGGATAGTCGAGCACCACCGAGGTGCCACCGCCGGTCGACACGCGCTGCGCGCGCACGTCGGGGAAGTCCCAGAACTGCGGCCGCACGGTGCCCGTGCCGAGCAGGGGGCCGGCGTCGCCGACCACCGTCCACCGGTCGTCGTAGCGGGCCATCACCATCGGACGCATGACGGTGGTCGGCGCCTCGTCGACCCCCGCGAACTGGTACCGCAGCACCGCGGGGACGACCCAGGAGTCGGAGCTGCCCTGGGCGTCGAGGCGCTGCTGCACCGCGGCCGGGACGGTCAGCTCCCCGAGTTGGCCGCTGTCGCCGAGCTGACCGGAGGCGTCGCCCTCGCCCGTGTCGCGCTGGACGCGGTAGTCGAGGGTGCCGATGCCCACGGCGGCGTAGGCGCGCGCGGTGCGTGCGACGGAGGCACGGAAGTCCGCAGTGGCGGCGGGGTCGACGAGTGCGGTCGCCGCCGCCACGTCGCCGGCGCGTTCCGCGCGTGCGAGCGCACCCAGCGTGGCGAGGACACCCTGCTCCCGCTCGGACTCGTAGACGTTCTCGGAGGACGACGACGCCGCGGTGGGTCCCGGGGCGTCCGAGCCACAGGCGGTCAGCCCTGTCGCGGCGACCACCGCGACGGCGAGGGCGCCGACGACGCGCCGACGGACACGCGTTCCGCGCGGGTACGGCACCTCAGTAGCGCCGGGCGGCCTTGTAGGGCCCCGCGTCGTCGATCGGGACCCACCTTGACCGGGACCCCGAACGTCGAGGCATGGACCACGTAACCGTCGCCGACGTACATGCCGACGTGGCTGGCGTCGTCGTAGTAGATGATCAGGTCGCCCGGCCGCAGGTCCTTGCGGTCGACGGGCGTGCCACCCGACAGCTGGGCCTCGCTCGACCGCGGGAGGGTCTCACCGGCCTGCTTGTAGGCCCACACCATGAGACCCGAGCAGTCGAACTGCGCGGGGCCGGTCGCACCCCAGACGTAGGGGTCGCCGATCCGGGTGAGCGCGGCCTGCACCGCCACGATCCAGCGGGCGGTGCCCTTCGGGACGAGCGCCGGGTCGAACGTGATGTCGGGCCCCCGCAACGCGGCGAGCTGCTTGCCGGTCAACGACTCGTACACGGCCTTGACCTGCGCGATGTTGAGTTGCAGATCGGTCTGCTTCGCCTGCAGACCGGCCCGGGTGGCGTCCACGGCCGCGACCGCCTTCGCCGCGACGTCACGAGCCTGCTGCGCGGACGCCTTGGCCTTCTCCGCGTCGGCGGAGGCCGCACGGTAGGCCCGGACGTCGGCCGCGGTCTGACGCGACAGCATCTCCAGCCCCGACATCTGGTCGAGCAGGGACTGCGGCGAGTCGGAGACGAGCACGGCGTAGAGGCGGTTCACCCCGGGCAACCGCGGTACGACGCACGTACCAGCGTGTCGACACGCGACTGCAGGGTGTCGAGCCGCCCCGACAACGCGGTGAGCTGCTTGTCGGCCGCGGCCACCTGCGCGTCTGCGGCCCGCACCTCCGCCTGTCGGCGATCGAGGTCGATCTGCGCGTTGTGCATGGCCTCGGACGCCTTCTCGGCGTCACGCCCCAGCGACGTGTAGCGGGCGAGCAGCTGATCGGGGTTGCGGGTGACCGGGTCGGCGCCCGACGGCGCCGCCGAACACAGGACGATCACGCCGACGACCAGCGCCGCGATGCACGAGACCACGCCGCGCACGACACGTTCACCGACCATCACGAGTACTGCTTCACCTTCGAATCCGTCTGTCCCCCGACGAGCGCGCCGGAGATCTGTGTCCGCTCCCCCGCCGTCCGCAGCGAGGATACGGTCACCGTCGCTCCTGCGGCCGCGGTTCGCCGAGAACCGCGGCCGGTCACACCGGCGTCGTCAGTAACGCCGGGCGGCGTAGAAGTCGACGCTCTTCAGGCTGGCCCGCGACACCGGGACACCCTCGGTCAGGGAGTGCACGATCGAGCCGTTCCCGATGTAGATGCCGGCGTGCGAGCCGCCGTTCATGATGATGACGTCGCCGGGCTCGAGATCCTTCTCCGCGACCGGGGTGCCACCGCCGAGCTGGCCGTAGCTGTCGCGCGGGATGGTCTTGCCCGCCTGCTTGTACGACCAGTAGACGAGGCCGGAGCAGTCGAACGCGCTCGGGCCTGCCGCACCGTAGACGTAGGGCGACCCGATGCGGGTGAGCGCGGCCGACGCGGCGCGCTGACCGATCGCGGCGGTCGTCCGCAGGTTCGGGGTGGTCTCGGGGCCTTTCGGCTTCGCCTTGAACTGCGGCGGGATCTGGTTCTCGGTCACCCCGGGGATCTCGAAGGTGCCGATGCCCGGCAGCGTGATCGGCGCTGCGAGGGCGGGTCCGGCTCCGGTCGCCACGGCGCCCAGGGTGATCGTGCCGGCGAGGACTGCTCCTCGCGCGGTCTTCAGACCGGTGTTCGTGCTCTGTGCGCGGTGCTTCGCCACGTACGCGTTCTCCTCGGTTCTTCCTCGACCGCCGACCGGGTTAGCTGTCGGATTCGGGCCGGAAGAATGGCCCTACGCACTGCCCGCCATGGCTGATGGACACCGCGATTCACCCCGAGTCGAACTCGCGTCCGTCAATGGTGGTTCCCCGGTACGCCCCGCGGGGCGATTGAGCGGTGACCCGGCGGTCCGGCTCGGTGTGAGACGGGCTGCCCGCAAGGTCTCGGAAAGGTTACGAAACCCCACGTCGATCTGTCCACCGCGACACACGACCATGTGGACAGACCGTGGACCGACCGCTCAGCCGGCCCGTCGCGAGGCCAGATCTGTTACCCGCGAACGCTTCTCGGTCACGATTCGGGACCGCCGCGCCGACGGCGGGGCCAATCCGGCCTCGACGAGCACCTCGATGGCGGCGCGGATGTCGTCGACCTCGCCTGCTGTCGGGTCGACCCCGTCGCCGAGGTCGTCGTCGCTGATCACCGTGCCGCGCACCGGGATCAGGACACTCATGATGCAGCCGTCACAGGCCCGGCCGCGGCCTGGGCAGGTGGCACAGTCGATCCGCATTGTGATCTCCGTCTCAGTTGGGAACTCGGACGTCGACCGCGGGAGACGGTTCGGCGTCGCTCGTCGGGGACGCTAGACACGGCCACCGACAGACGCGGGATCCGCCGTCGATGTCCGACGGTCGAACTAACGTTCGCCTCATGCGTCACGCAGACCACACGAGTCCGTCGCCGGCACCGGGTCCCGCCGGAGCACCCCTGCAGCTCACGCTCGACGCCGACGTGCCGTTGATCGCCGAGACCTTCGTGATCGTCGACCTCGAGACCACAGGCGGCAGCCCCGGGCGCGACCGCATCACCGAGATCGGCGCGGTCAAGGTCCGGGGCGGCGAGGTCCTCGGCGAGTTCGCGACGCTCGTCGACCCGGGCTGCGCGATCCCGCCGCACATCGTGCGACTCACCGGCATCACCGAGGCGATGGCGTATGCGGCGCCGCCCGTCGAGGAGGTGCTGCCGGCGTTCCTGGAGTTCGCGCGCGACGCCGTGATCGTCGCGCACAACGCCCGCTTCGACACCGGGTTCCTCCGCGCCGCCGCCACCGCGACGGGTCACACGTTCACCCCGCGGCGCGTCCTGTGCACGGTGAAGCTCGCACGACGCGTGCTCACGAAGGACGAGGCGCCGACGGTGAAGCTGTCCGCGCTCGCGCGGCTGTTCGCGGTGTCGACCACGCCGACACACCGGGCGCTCGACGACGCGCGGGCCACCGTCGAGGTGATGCACGCACTCTTCGAGCGCGTCGGCAACCTCGGCGTGGCCACCTTCCGCGAACTGGTCGACTTCCTCCCCGGCATCCCGGCGGCGCACCGCGCGAAGCGGTCGATGGTCGCGGGGTTGCCCACCCGACCGGGCGTCTACCTGTTCCGCGGTCCGTCCGAGGAGGTCCTCTATGTCGGGACCGCGACCGATCTACGACGGCGTGCCGGGCAGTACTTCACCGGGGCGGAGACACGGACCCGGATGCGGGAGATGATCGCGCTGGCCACGCGCGTCGACCACGTCGAGTGCGCGCACCGACTCGAGGCCGGTGTCCGCGAGCTGCGCCTGCTGTCGGCCCACCGGCCCGCCTACAACCGACGCTCGAAGGCGCCGCACGTCGGCTGGTGGGTGACGCTCACCGACGAACCGTTCCCGCGCCTCGCGGTCACCCGGACGCCGCGGGAGGTCGCCGTCGGGCCCATCCGGTCCCGGGCCGACGCCCGGGAGGTGGCCGACCTCCTCGCCGGGTGCTGCGGTCTGCGCACCTGTCGGCACCGCATCCCCGCGTCGCGCCGGCACGACTGCGCCACGACCGCCGACGGTCGCATCCCGGTCGGCGGGTGCCAGGCGGCCGGCGTCTCGACGGACATCGAGGGATACCGGCCCGCCGTCGACCGCGCCCCGCGATCTCATCACCGGCCTCGACGACGGCCCGCTGCGGTCGGTGGTCGTCCGCATCGACCACCTCGCCGGGGTCGAGATGTTCGAGACAGCCGCGCGCGTCCGCGACCGCCTGGCCCTGACGCTGGGGGCGCTCGAGCGGTGCCAGCGCCTCGCGGCGTTGTGCGCCGTCGCCGAGATCGTCGCCGCCCGCCCCGACGGTGCCGGCGGATGGCAACTCGCGGTCGTGCGTCACGGCCGGCTGGCCGCGGCCGGGGTCGCGACCGTCGGCGTCCCGCCCGTGCCGGTCGCGGAGGCCCTGTGCGCGTCCGCGGAGACGGTCGTCCCGGACGTCGGGCCGCTCGGCGGCGCGCCGTCGGAGGAGGTGGCGCTGGTGTACCGGTGGCTGACCGAATCCGGCGTCCGGATCGTCTGCGGCACAGCGGGTCTGGCGCTGCCGGTCCGTTCGGCGGCGCGCTGGTCGGGGTGGCGGGACACCGTCGCGGTCGCCCGCGACCGCGCGAGGGAGCTCCGCGGCGCCGACGACGCCGTCCACGACGCGACGCATCCCCGGGCCGTCGTCACCCCGACGCCGGGGCCCCGCCGCCTAGAGTTGACCGGGTGATCACGGCCATCGTCCTCATCTCCGCCGACGTCCACGCCATCGACGAGACGGCCCAGGCCGTCGCCGACGTCGACGGGGTGCGCGAGGTCTATTCGTGCGCCGGTGACGTCGACCTGATCGCCATCGTCGCCGTGCGCGACCACGAGCGGGTCGCCTCGGTGGTCACCGGCACCATCAACAAGCTGCCCGGGGTGCGCCACACCGCCACGCACATCGCCTTCAAGGCGTACTCCAGTGCCGACGTCGACGCGGGGTTCGCGATCGGCGAGTGACCCGGTGGGAGGGCCTCAGGCCCGGAACGCCGCCCAGCGCTCCAGCAGTGCCGACGCCGAGCCGTCGTCGACGGCGGCCGCGGCACGGGTGATCGCCGCACGCAGCCGCTCCTCCAGGTCGGCCAGCGGGTCCCCGCCGTCCAGCGATGTCCCTGCGACCGCCAGGTCGTGGGCCACCACCGCGCCGCCCGCGTTCAGCAGCACCGCGTCCCGCACCGGTCCGGGGTCCCCTCCGAACACCGATCGCGCGACGGCGGCGTTGACGTCCGCGTCCCCGCCGCGCAGCGCGCTGGGATCGCACAGTTCGATGCCGAGGCGTCGCGGGTCGAGGTGCAGTTCCACCACCTCGCCGCCCGCGGCGACCCACGTCGTCGACGTGGTGGTCGTCGTCAGCTCGTCGAGGCCGTCGTCGCCGCGGGCGACGATGACGCTGTCGCCCCGGTCGGCGAAGGCACGGGCGACCACCGGCGCGAGGTCCTCGAAGGCGCAGCCGACCAGTCCGGCGCCCGGACGCGCGGGGTTCGTCAACGGCCCCAACACGTTGAACACCGTGGGGATGCCGAGTTCCTTGCGCGGCGCCGACGCGTAGCGCAGAGCGGGGTGGAACACGGGTGCGAAACAGAACCCGATCCCGACCTCCGCGACACAGCGCGCGACACCGGCCGCGTCGAGCGTGATGTCGACGCCGAGGCTCTCGAGCACGTCGGCCCCGCCGCTGCGGGAGGTCTGCGCCCGGTTCCCGTGCTTGACGACGGGGACACCGGTCGCGGCGACGACGACCGACGCCATGGTCGAGATGTTCACGGTGTGTGCACGGTCGCCGCCGGTGCCGACGATGTCCACGGCGAGCCCGTCGACGGGCACCTCGACGGAGTGGGCGAGCATCTCGGCCGCGAAGGCGGTGAGTTCCTCGGGCGCGGGGCCCTTGATCTTCACCGCGATGCCGAACGCCGCGATCTGCGCCGACGTCGCCGCGTCGGACATGATCTCGTTCATCGCCCACCGCGCGTCGGCCGGCGACAGGTCCCGTCGCTGCGCGAGCGTCCCGAGGACGGCCGGCCAGCTCGTGGGGGCGCTCTGCGCGGTGCTCATGGCTCGTCAGCCTAGGCGGGGGTCACCGCGCCGGTCGTTGGCGTACCTGCCAGCCCAGGACGGTGCCCTCGTGCCGCGCACCGAGGCCCGCCATCCGCGAGCGTTCCTGCGACAGGTGCAGGGCGTCCAGCAGTTGCGGACGGGCCAGTGCGACCAGCACCGCGCCCTCCGGGACGGCCGCACGGGCCGCCTCGGGGACGTCGCGGGGGTCGACACGCCGGTACTCGTCCTGTGCGGCGGTCTGTTCGACCTCGGCCTCACGGCCGGCGGGGACCGCGATGAGATGCGTCACGACGGCCTGCTCGTCCTCGAGCCACGCCGAGTCCGCCAGCACCGACGAACTGGCCGCGGCGTCGTCGAAACTCTGCGCGACCAGCACGAGTGCGGGGTCGTCGACCCGGGTCTCGGTGTTCGTCGCGCCCCGCCCGGTCAGGCGGTCCAGCGCGCGTCGCACCACCCCCGTGCGGACAGCCCTGCCGTTGAGGTCTCGGGTCATGACCAGCGCTCCTGACACATCGGTGACATTTTCGGTGACCCAGGTGGTCACGGGATACTACGAACCGTCATACTTCAGTCTGTGACTAGCGTTGCAGGGACCCAGGGCACGGCCATCACCTCGAGGGTGCACTCGCTGAACCGCCCCAACATGGTCAGCGTCGGCACGATCGTCTGGCTGTCCAGCGAGCTGATGTTCTTCGCGGGCCTGTTCGCGATGTACTTCGTCGCCCGCGCCAACTCGGGGGGCAACTGGCCGCCGGAGCCCACGAAGCTGAACCTCTTCCTGGCCATCCCCGTCACCACCGTCCTGGTGTTGTCGTCGGTGACCTGCCAGATGGGCGTCTTCGCCGCCGAGCGTGGCGACGTGTTCGGGCTGCGCCGGTGGTACATCCTCACCTTCGTCATGGGCGCGTTCTTCGTCGCCGGCCAGGGCTACGAGTACTTCCACCTCGTCGAGGAGGGCACCACCCTCTCGTCGAGCGCGTACGGCTCTGTCTTCTACATGGCCACCGGTTTCCACGGCCTCCACGTCATCGGCGGTCTCGTCGCGTTCATCTTCTTGCTGATCCGCACCCGGCTGAGCAAGTTCACGCCGGCGCAGGCAACCGCGGCGATCGTCGTGTCCTACTACTGGCACTTCGTCGACATCGTCTGGATCGGCCTGTTCGCCACCATCTACTTCATCCGGTGACGCCGGGCCGGTCAGCCCCGGCCTGCGTCGCCCGCTCCATTCGTCACGACCAGAGAGAGCAGAGATGAGTTCTTCTCCCCCGCCCGAGCAGACCGACGGGA
Organism: Gordonia paraffinivorans; assembly: GCA_036946345.1. Lineage (GTDB taxonomy): Bacteria > Actinomycetota > Actinomycetes > Mycobacteriales > Mycobacteriaceae > Williamsia_A > Williamsia_A paraffinivorans_A. Next base: position 17,252 of record JAQIJH010000043.1, read on the forward strand.
CCACCCCGTCGCGGACGCGGGCGACCGACGCCAAACGGGCGAAGGCACGCCGCAAGCTCCGCCGCCGCGCCAGCGGTGCGCTGCTGCTGCTCGCGGGACTCGTCGTCGCGGGAGGCCTCGCCACGGCCATCACGCCGACCCCTCAGGTCGCCACCGCCGACGTGCAGACGAACGCCGCGCTGATCCAGGACGGCAAGAAGCTCTACGAGACCGCCTGCATCACCTGCCACGGCAAGAACCTCGACGGTGTCCAGGACCGCGGTCCCTCGCTCGTCGGCGTCGGTGACGCGTCGGTCTACTTCCAGGTGTCCTCCGGCCGTATGCCGGCCGTGCGCGGTGAGGCCCAGGCGGCCCGCAAGCCACCGAAGTTCACCGAGTCGCAGGTCGATCAGCTCGGCGCGTACATCCAGTCGATCGGCGGCGGCCCGACGGTCGTCTACGAGAAGAACCCCGACGGCACCGTGAAGATGGAGAACGGGTACCCCGTCAAGGCGCAGGGATCGTTGCGCGGCAACGACATCGGCCTGGGCAGTGAGCTCTTCCGTCTCAACTGTGCGTCGTGCCACAACTTCACCGGTCGTGGCGGCGCGCTCTCGTCGGGCAAGTACGCCCCGACCCTCGACCCGGCCAACGAGCAGCAGATCTACACCGCGATGCTCAGCGGCCCGCAGAACATGCCGAAGTTCTCCGATCGCCAGCTCACGCCGGACGAGAAGAAGGACATCATCGGCTACATCAAGTACGCCACCACGACCAACCCGCAGGGTGGTTACGCACTCGGCGGCTTCGGCCCCGTGTCCGAGGGCATGGCCATGTGGGTCATCGGCGTGATCGCCGTGGTCGCGGCCGCGATGTGGATTGGATCCCGTTCATGAGCAGCGAGACGACGACACCGGAGAACCCGGAGGGCACCAACCACCCTCCGACGTTCACCAAGGACCAGCTCGACAAGATGAGCAACGACGAGCTCGTCAAGCTCGGTACGAACCTCGACGGTGTCGAGATCATCCACCGCCGTGAGCGTTTCCCGACCCCGGGGACGAAGGCGGAGAAGCGTGCCGAGCGGTCGGTGGCCTTCTGGTTCACCCTCGCCGGCGTCTCCGCCCTGGCGTGCTTCGTGATCTTCGCCTTCAACCACTGGCAGTTCGTCCTCCCCGAGGGCAAGAACTACCTGCTCTACACGCTCAACACACCGCTGCTGGGCATCACGTTCGGTCTGTCGATCCTCGCGGTCGGCATCGGCCTGGTGCAGTACACGAAGAAGTTCATCCCCGAGGAGATCTCGGTGCAGGACCGCCACGACGGCGGTTCGAACGACGTCGACCGGGCGACCACCACGGCCCTCCTGTCGAACGCCGGCACCACCTCGACGATCGGTCGTCGCAAGATGATCATCGGGTCCGCCGCATTCGGGTTGGGCGCCTTCGCGTTCACCGGGGTCGTCGCGATCTTCGGTGGCATCGTGAAGAACCCGTGGGCCAAGGGCAAGGACTCCGACCTCTGGCACACCGGCTGGTCGCCGATCTTCAACGATCCGAAGACCCCGAACGAGACGGTCTTCCTGCGCCGCGACACCGGCGACCCGTCGCAGGTCGTCCTGGTGCGCCCGGAGGATCTCGACGCCGGCGCGATGGAGACGGTGTTCCCGTGGCGTCTGTCCGACGGCTTCGGTGAGACCGAGGAGTCGCGCGAGAAGCTGAACCAGGGCCTCAAGGCCGTCCGCAACCCCGTGATGCTGATCCGCCTGCGGCCGACCGACACCGCCAAGGCGATCAAGCGCAAGGGCCAGGAGAGCTTCAACTACGGCGACTACTTCGCCTACACGAAGGTCTGTTCTCACCTGGGCTGCCCGACCTCGCTCTACGAGCAGCAGACCAACCGCATCCTGTGCCCCTGCCACCAGAGCCAGTTCAACGCCCTGGAGTACGGCAAGCCTGTGTTCGGTCCCGCAGCCCGGGCACTGGCACAACTCCCGATCACGGTGAACAATCAGGGGTACATGGTTGCGGCGGGCGATTACATCGAGCCTGTCGGACCCGCATTCTGGGAACGCGGCCAAGGAAAGGACCGGCCATGAGTGCCATCGCAGACCGCGCGGCATACCAGGCGAACGAGGTCGACTCTCGCTATCACGTCGCAGCAGGCCTGCGTCGGCAGATCAACAAGGTCTTCCCGACGCACTGGTCGTTCCTGCTCGGTGAGATCGCGCTGTACAGCTTCGTGATCCTGCTGATCTCGGGCGTGTACCTCACGCTGTTCTTCGACCCGTCGATGGCCGAGGTGACGTATCACGGGTCCTACCAGCCGCTGAACGGCGTCGAGATGAGCCGTGCGTACGCCACGGCACTCGACATCTCGTTCGACGTCCGCGGCGGGCTCTTCGTCCGTCAGATCCACCACTGGGCGGCGCTGCTGTTCGCGGCCGCGATCATCGTCCACATGGCTCGCATCTTCTTCACCGGTGCGTTCCGTCGCCCGCGTGAGGCGAACTGGGTCATCGGCTGTGTTCTGTTGCTGCTGGCCATGTTCGAGGGCTTCTTCGGCTACTCGCTCCCCGACGACCTGCTGTCGGGCACGGGCGTCCGCGCCGCGATGTCGGGCATCGTCCTGGGCATCCCGGTGGTCGGCACGTGGACCCACTGGGCGCTGTTCGGCGGTGACTTCCCCGGCGAGATCATCATCCCGCGTCTGTACATCCTCCACGTGCTGCTCTTCCCGGGCATCATCCTGGCTCTGATCGGCGCACACCTCGCGCTGGTCTGGTACCAGAAGCACACGCAGTTCCCCGGTCCCGGACGTACCGAGAAGAACGTGGTGGGTGTGCGCATCCTCCCGGTCTTCGCGATCAAGTCGGGCGCGTTCTTCGCCGTCACCTTCGGCATCCTCGCGATCATGGCCGGTGTCCTGCAGATCAACCCGATCTGGGTGCTGGGTCCGTACAACCCGGCGCACGTCTCGGCCGGTTCGCAGCCGGACATCTACATGATGTGGACCGACGGCTTGGCGCGGCTCATGCCGGCGTGGGAGATCTACTTCGGGAACAGGTACACGATCCCGGCCATCTTCTGGGTGGTGGCGATCATCGGCGTGATCATCGCCGTCATGACCGCGTACCCGTGGATCGAGAAGAAGCTCACCGGGGACGACGCGCATCACAACCTGTTGCAGCGTCCGCGTGACGTCCCGGTGCGTACGGCGATCGGTGCGATGGCGCTGTCGTTCTACGTCGTGCTGACCCTGTCGTGCATGAACGACATCATCGCGTTGAAGTTCCACATCTCGCTGAACGCGACGACGTGGATGGGCCGCATTGGTCTGATCGTCGTGCCGCCGTTGGCGTACTACATCGCCTACCGCTGGGCTCTCGCGCTGCAGCGCAGTGACCGCGCGGTGCTCGAGCACGGCATCGAGACCGGCATCATCAAGCGCATGCCGCGTGGTGAGTACATCGAGGTGCATCAGCCCCTCGGCCCGGTCGACAGCCACGGACACCCGATCCCGCTCCCCTACGAGGGTGCGGCCCTGCCGAAGCGCATGAACAAGCTCGGGTCGGCGGGTTCACCGGGTACCGGTTCGCTGATGGTGGCCGATCCGCTGGAGGAGCAGAAGCTCAACCGCGAGATCGAGCACGAGAACCATCGTGCCGAGCACGAGGCCCTCTCGAACCTGCAGTCGAAGGGCGGGCGCATGCTCGAGTGACGTGAGGCGTCACCGAACGACACCGAAGGCGGCGGATCCACACGGATCCGCCGCCTTCGTCGTTGTGCGACATGCTCTGTGGCGCTCCCGCGGCCACTCCCCTCCCCAACCACCACCGTGCACCAGCCGTCTGTTGGGCACTCGGAACCGTCTGTTGGGCACCAGGAACCGTCTGTTGGGCGGTGGGAACCGTCGCTTGATGCCCGACAGGGTGCTCCGGGTGCCCAACAGACGGCTGGGGCACACAGGATCTCGGTGAGCGCCCACGCGACGCTCACAGCCGCCACTCGACGCAGGTGGTCGATGCGGCTGAGTGATGAACCAGCGGTGGAGGTGTGGGGCCTACCAGGGATCGCCGGGACGGTCCTCGACGGTCAGGACGGCGGTCTCGTCCGACGCCCGGGCGACCGTACGCGGGTCACCCGTCACCATCACCGCGCCGCGATCGCCGGGGGTGGGCCGATCGGACCCGTCGCCGCCTCGCACCGACAATTCCCCCGACCACGTCGTCCATCCGGTCGCGGAGTAGAGGGGCGCGCCGGCGTCGGTGGCCGCGAGAGCCCCCAGATCGTAGGGAGCGAGCAGCTCGTCGATCTCGCGCATCAGCGCCACTCCGACGCCCCGACGGCGCGCAGAGGCCGACACGGCGACCGCCTCGACGTACCCACACGCCATCTCGACGCCGTCCGTCCACACCCGCCGCGGCACGACTGCTGCGTGTCCGACGAGGACGTCGTCGAGTTCGGCGAGGACGTGGACCCCGCCGAGTGCGTGATACCAGTCGTCGTCCGAGAAGTCGTCCTCGAACGCGGCGTCCAGCAACGACCGCAGGTCGCGACGCAGGGAATCATCGAGTTCCGTGCTGTGGAGACGACGAAGGGCAGGTGCCGTGGCACCTGCCCTTCGGGAACCGTCTGTGCTCAGTGCTTCTCGGGTCCGACGTGGTACTCCATCACCAGTCCACCGACCGTCGCGATGATCGCCACGGCGCCGACCGCGACGAGCCAGAAGTTGACCGTGGCCATGGCGACGGCGAGCAGCGCGGCACTGGCGGCCATCGCGATGGGCCACCAGCTGCCGGGGCTGAAGAAGCCCAGCTCGCCGGCGCCGTCCTCGACCTCGGCCTCCTCGTAGTCCTCCGGCCGGATGTCGACGCGGCGGGCGACGAAGCGGAAGTACGTGCCGATGATCAGGGTCAGACCACCGGTCATCACCATGCCGGTCACGCCGACCCACTCGACGTTCTTGCTCGACAGGCCGGAGGCGACGCCGTAGATGATCGAGGCACCGAAGAAGAAGACGGTCAGGACCTCGAAGAGACGGGCTTCGATCTTCACGATTGCGCTCCTACCGTGCAGCCGGCGATGGTCGTGTTGGATGCCGACCCGCCGCTGGCGACGGCCTCGGCGGTCCCGTTGGTCGAACGACGGGTGTCGAACGGACGCGTCGTCACCGACACCGGGGTCTCGCAGATGCTCTGCAGCGCCTGCGCGTTGGTGGCGTTGGGGTTCGCGGCGCGGTATGCGATGTACCGGTCGAACTTGTCCTTCGACACCGCACGCACCTCGAAGTTCATCATCGAGTGGTAGGTGCCGCACATCTCCGCGCACCGCCCGACGAAGGCGCCGGTCTTGTCGATCGAGCTGACCTGCCACCGGTTGTCGGTGTGGTTCTGCTTCGGGAACGGGAACACGTCGCGCTTGAACAGGAACTCCGGCACCCAGAACGAGTGGATGACGTCGGCCGAGGCCTGCTCGAACTCGATCCGCTCCCCGACCGGGAGGACCAGCACCGGGATCTCCTCGGACGTGCCGACGGTCTCGATGCGGTCGAACTTCAGGTAGTTGCGGATGTCGTCGTCACGACCGTTGGCGGGGCCGGGGATCTCCTCGCCCTCCTTGTTGAGCTCCTTCTGCTGGAGCTCGTAGGGGCTGCCGTCCCGCAGGAACCCGTTGTAGGTCGTGCCGTCGGCCATCTGCACCGTGCGGTAGCCGAACTTCCAGTTCCACTGGAAGGCCGTGATGTCGACGACGACCTTGGGATCGGACTTCTTCGTCTCGACACTGTTCTGCACGATGATCGTGAAGTAGAAGAGCACCGCGATGATGACGAACGGGATGGCCGTGTAGGTCAGCTCGAGCGGCACGTTGTAGGCCGTCTGGCGCGGGAACTCGTCCTCGGCGGTGGCCGGCGAGTTCCGCTTGCGGCGGTGGAACGTGATGGTCCAGAACGTCAACGCCCACACGATGATGCCCATCACCAGCGCCGCGATCACCGACCACGTCCACAGGTGCCGCATGCTCTCGGCCTCCGGGGTGATGCCCTCGGGCCACCCGAACCGCATCGCCTCCTGAGCGGAGCACCCCGACATCAGCAGGGCGATCAGCCCCAGCGCGACGACGGCCCCGATCTGCTTGAACCGGCGGCGGCCCGAGGCGTTCGCCATCCGGGACCGATCTCCGTGAGTCACCATCCACGCCTTCCGCATGTGAAACCACCACTGCCGTGGGCAGACGCCACCCGTCACCGGGCGCGCACCCATGTACTACGCAGCGTAGACCAAGCGGGGCCGCGTTTCGTGATCGGGGTTTGACGCGCCCCGCGGGAGTCGAGAGCCCCACCACCGTGGGGCATACTCGACGACCGGCGGCGGTCGGACGAGCGCCGGGATGGACCACCGATCGGAGGACCGGCGCATGTGCGGGCTCGTGGGACTGTTGACCGCCGACGGGACGGGTGAGGCCGCCGCGGCGCACCTCCCCGACGCCGTCCACTGCATGCGTCACCGAGGGCCCGACGATCCGGGCGTGTGGAACGACGCCGACCTCGCTCTGGGCTTCAACCGCCTGTCGATCATCGACATCGAGCACTCGCACCAGCCGCTGCGCTGGGGTCCGCCGGAGTCGCCGGAGCGCTACGCGCTGGTCTACAACGGCGAGGTCTACAACTACCTCGAGCTGCGCGAGCAGTTGCAGCGCGACGAGGGCGCGGTGTTCCACACCGAGGGCGACGGCGAGGCCGTCGTCGCCGCGTTCCATCACTGGGGTCCCGACAGCGTCGCCCGGCTGCGCGGCATGTTCGCCTTCGCGATCTGGGACACCGACACCCGCACCCTGTTCCTCGCCCGCGACCGCTTCGGCATCAAGCCGCTCTTCGTCGCGACCGGCCCGGGCGGGACGGTGTTCGCCAGCGAGAAGAAGAGCGCCCTGGGCCTGCTCGAGGCGGTCGGACTCGGCGCCGACCTCGACCTGCGGGCCGTCGAGCACTACACGGTCCTGCAGTACGTGCCCGAGCCGGAGACACTGCACCGCGACATCACCCGCCTCGAGTCGGGGTGCCACGCGACGGTGACCCCCGGCGGCTCGCCGAACATCCACCGGTACTTCGCCCCGCAGTTCGTCGCGAGCCCCGTCCCCGCCGGCGGAGAACAAGCCCGCTACGACGAGATCGCCGACGTCCTGTCCGACTCGGTCGCCAAGCACATGCGCGCCGACGTCACGGTCGGGTCGTTCCTGTCCGGCGGCATCGACTCGACGGCCATCGCAGCGCTGGCGATCCGGCACAACCCGGACCTCATCACCTTCACCACGGGCTTCGAGCGTGAGGGGTATTCCGAGATCGACGTCGCCGCGGAGTCGGCCGAGGCGATCGGCGCACGGCACGTCGTCAAGGTGGTCAGCCCCGCCGAGTTCGCCGCGTCGATCCCCGAGATCGTCTGGTACCTCGACGATCCCGTCGCGGACCCCGCGTTGGTCCCGCTCTACTTCGTGGCCAAGGAGGCCCGCAAGCACGTCAAGGTGGTCCTGTCCGGTGAGGGCGCCGACGAGCTGTTCGGCGGCTACACCATCTACAAGGAGCCGCTCTCACTCGCGCCGTTCGACCGGTTGCCGAGCGGTCTCCGCCGCGCCGCGGGACGCCTGTCCGAGCGCATCCCCGAGGGCACCCGCGGCAAGAGCCTGCTGCATCGCGGGTCGATGACGCTCGAGCAGCGCTACTACGGCAACGCCCGCAGCTTCGACGACGCCCGCCTGCGCGCGGTGCTGAAGACCTATCGCCCGGAGTGGACGCACACCGACGTCACCGCCGACATCTACGCCACGACGCAGGGGTGGGATCCGGTGGCACGCATGCAGCACATCGACCTGTTCACGTGGTTGCGGGGCGACATCCTCGTCAAGGCCGACAAGATGACCATGGCCAACTCCCTGGAGTTGCGCGTGCCATTCCTCGATCCGGAGGTGTTCGACGTGGCGCGTCGGCTGCCGACCGAGGAGAAGATCTCCCACGGCACCACGAAGTACGCGCTGCGACGGGCCCTCGAGCAGATCGTCCCGGCCCACGTGCTCCACCGCAAGAAGCTGGGTTTCCCCGTCCCTCTGCGACACTGGCTGGCCGGGACCGAACTCCACGACTGGGCGCGCGAGACGATCGCGGCGTCGGGCGCGGGCCACATAGTCGACCTCGCGGCCGTCGGACGCATGCTCGACGAGCACCGTGCGGGCACCGTCGACAACAGCCGGCGCCTGTGGACCGTGCTCGTGTTCCTGGTGTGGCACGGCATCTTCGTCGAGGGGTCGATCGTCCCCGACATCGCCGACCACACCTACCCCGTGCGGCTCTGACCGCACGGGGTGACGCGGGTCAGGGGACGATCGCGCCGATCTCCTGAGCGGCGTCGGCGCCGTAGGTCTCCTCGAGACGGGCGAGCGCCGTCTCCCGGTTCCAGGTCCAGTCCTGCGGGGCGACGGTCTCGAGCACCGACGTCGCGATGAGCGCGCCGAGCTGAGCGCTGCGCTCGAAGGACAGGCCCTTCTGCTGCGCGAACAGGAACCCCGCGCGGAAGCCGTCGCCGACGCCGGTCGGGTCGACCTTCTCGGTGGCCGGCACGACGTCGACGTGGATGGTCTCCCCGTCCTTGCCGACGATGTCGGCGCCGTCGCCGCCGAGCGTGGTGACGCGGGTGGTCACCATCCCGGCGATCTCGTCGGGGCTCAGACCGGTCTTCTTCTGCAGCAGGCCCCACTCGTACTCGTTGGTGAGCAGGTACTCCGCGCCGTCGATGAGGGTGCGGATCTGCTCACCGTCGAGCAGCGCGAGCTGCTGCGACGGGTCGGCGGCGAACGGGATGCCGAGGTCGCGGCACGACTGGCTGTGCTGGGTCATGGCGACCGGGTCGTCGGCGCCGATCAGCACCAGGTCGGGCTGTCCGTACTCGTCGGAGAGGTCGGACAGGGAGATCTGACGCGCGTCGGCCATGGCGCCGACGTAGAAGCTGGCCAGCTGGGCCATGTCGTCGTCGGTGGTGCACATGAAGCGGGCGGTGTGCTTGGACGTCGACGTGCGCACGCCGCTGCAGTCGACACCGTTGGAGGTGAGCCACTCGCGGTAGTCGTCGAAGTCGGCCCCGACCGCTCCGACGAGCATCGGCGAGGCGCCGAGCAGACCGAGGCCGTAGGAGATGTTGCCGCCCACGCCGCCGCGCCGGACGACGAGGTCCTCGACCAGGAAGCTGAGCGAGATGTGGTGCAGGTGTTCGGCGAGGAGCTGCTCGCTGAACTTGCCCTTGAACCGCATCAGATGGTCGGTCGCGATCGAGCCGCAGATGGCGATGGCCACGGTGGGGGAACCCTTTCGTCGGGATCGGTCGACCGCTCACGCTACTGCAACGGCCGTGGTCCCCACCGTCTCGGTGGGGGCCACGGCCGCAGAACTCGGGACCCGTGAGGACGGGCCGGGAGTCAGATCAGTTGAACGAGTCCCCGCAGGCGCAGCTGCCGGTCGCGTTCGGGTTGTCGATGGTGAAACCCTGCTTCTCGATGGTGTCGACGAAGTCGATGGAGGCGCCCTGCACGTACGGGGCGCTCATGCGGTCGACGGCCAGCTTGACGCCGCCGAAGTCGGCGACGAGGTCGCCGTCGAGGGAGCGGTCGTCGAAGAAGAGCTGGTAGCGCAGGCCCGCACACCCACCCGGCTGGACGGCGATGCGCAGGGCGAGGTCGTCGCGGCCCTCCTGGTCGAGCAGGGCCTTCGCCTTGCCGGCCGCGGCATCGGTCAGGATGACGCCGGTCGCGGGGGCGGTGGTCTCGGTGTCAGCGGTGACCTGGTTGTCGACGGTCATGCGTTCTCCTCGTGTTCTCGCGGTCCGCGACGACTCGCGGACCGACGATCTCTCGTCGTGTCGACGTGCATGCTTCTGTAGGCGGTGTCGCGTCGATCAGGTGCCTGAGCGTTCAACGGTACTCCTGCGGACGCTGTTCCCGCCCATCGCGGGGGCGACGCACCGATGGGGGTGTGCACCGCGTCACCCGCTGATCAGCGCCAGTCGCGGGCCATCGGTTCGACGAGGTCCGCGAGCAGCGGTCCGGCCTGCTCCATGGCGTGCTGCACCGAGTCCGCGACATCGACGATCGCGCGGGCGACCACGATGCCCGCCGCGTCCAGCGTGGCCGTGTCGAGCCGCACCTGGCCGGCCACGACCGCCGCGGGCACGGAGTGCGCGACGGCCAGACGGGCGACGGCCGCGACGACCTTCCCGGCCAGCGTCTGCGCGTCGACGCGCCCCTCCCCCGTGATCACGACGTCCGCCCGGGACACGAGGTCCTCCAGGCCGATGGCCTCGGCGACGACCTCCGCCCCCGACACCCGTCGGCCCCCGAGGGCGAGGAGTCCGACACCCAGGCCGCCGGCGGCACCGGCACCGGGCTCGTCGCGCCAGGACCGACCGGTGGCGCGGGCGAGCACGGCGTCCCAGTCCCTGAGGCGGTCCGCGAGCGCCGCCACGGTCGGGGGGTCCGCACCCTTCTGCGGCCCGAACACCTCGGCGGCACCGGACGGGCCGAGCAGCGGGCTCTCCACGTCGGAGGCGACCACCACCTCGACCCCGGCCAGCATGTCGCGCGCCACGGCGACCCATCGCTCGCGGTCGGCATCGACGGCCGCGCCGGCGGGGTCCTCGTCGGCCGCGGGCGGCGGGTGGCCCGCCAGCGCCGCGACCATCCCCGCACCGCCGTCGGTGCTCGACGAGCCGCCCAGACCGACGACGACGCGTTCCGCGCGGGCGGCGAGCGCCGCGGCGACCAGCTCACCGACGCCCCAGGTGGACGCGGTGACCGCGGTGTGCGGGGTGGGTGGACCGACGAGGTGCAGCCCGCAGGCCTGGGCGCACTCGATGTAGGCGGTCTGGGTCGCACCCGAGTCGTCGAGCAGCCACCGGGCGTCGACCGGGCTGCCGAGCGGACCGCGGACGGTGGTGACCACCACCCGCCCCGTCCGCGTGGCCAGCACGTCGACGAATCCCGGACCGCCGTCGGACTGGGGGGCGCAGACCACCTCGTCGTCCGGTCGGGCACGCAACCATCCGCGCGCGACGGCGTCGGCCGCCTGCACCGCGGTCAGGGTGTCGCCGAACGAGTCGGGCGCGACGAGGACGCGCATGGGCGAAGTATAGGAACGGTTCCGCCCTCGGGGTGGGTCCGACAGGCGACGCCCGGCCCATGGCGGGCGCGCGGTCGAATATCCTGGCGTGCGTGAAGTTGCCCTGGAAGAACGAGACCCCCGCCGAGACCGGTGAGGCGACCTCGTCGTCCGCGCGTGCGGCGGCCGACACGAGCGCCGACGGCACCACCGCCACCGCGACGCGTATGACGCAGGGCAAGGGCCGGCCGACGCCGAAGCGCCGGGAGGCGCAGGCCCGTCGCCGCGGTCCGGTCACCCCGGCGCCGAAGACGCGCGCGGAGGCCCGGGCCCGCCGCAAGGAGCTGAAGGGCCCGCGCAAGAGCCGTGCCGAGCGCAAGGTCGACGGCGAGGCCCGCAAGAACGCCCGCGTCGAACAGCGTCAGAAGATGATGGACGGCGACGAGCGCTACCTGATGCCTCGCGACAAGGGACCGGTGCGCAAGTACGCCCGCGACGTCGTCGACTCCCGCCGCAACTTCGCCGGGCTGTTCATGCCGTTCGCGATCCTGCTGATCGTGGTGATGTTCCTGCCGGCCATCGCCGTGTACGCCACCCTGCTGATGCTCGTGTTCGCCGTCTTCCTGGTCATCGACGGCGTCATCCTCGGGCGCCTGGTCAACAAGCGGGTGCGGGAACGCTTCCCGGACTCCACCGACGGCGGGTTCGGACTCGGCTGGTACTCGTTCAGCCGGTCCATGCAGATGCGTTTCATGCGCGCACCCCGCCCGCAGGTGAAGCCCGGCGACGCGGTCTAGGGGCGTGCGCACGCTGGTTCTGGGCGGTATCCGCTCGGGCAAATCCGCGCTGGCCGAGGACCTCGTCCGCGAGTCCGGCCACGCCGTCCGCTACATCGCGACCGCGAGTCTCCCGCCCACGGGCGACCCCGATTTCGCAGCCCGCATCGACGCGCACCGTCGTCGGCGGCCGGCGGGCTGGGCGGTCGTCGAGGACGACGACGTCGCCACGGTCCTGCGCGACGACGCCGACGCCCCGACGCTCGTCGACGACCTGGGCAACTGGGTGTCGTCGCACCTCGACCGCCTCGGCGGGTGGGAGAACCCCGACGTCGACCTGACCGACCGCATCGCCGACCTCGCCGCGGCCGTCGCCGCCCATCGCGGGGACCTGGTCCTGGTGTCGCCGGAGGTCGGGCTGTCGCTGGTGGCCCCGGTCCCCTCCGGTCGGCGGTTCCAGGACGAGCTGGGTCGCGTGAACACCGCGGTCGCCGCGGTGTGCGATCGCGTGCTGCTCGTCGTCGCGGGTCGGGTGCTGGAACTCGACGCGCCGGTCGGCGACGGCCACGTCGCCCCGGCCCGTCCGGAGCCGACGCCGGCACCCGAGCCGACGCCTGCCGTCGTCCCCACGGCGCCGGCTGCACCGGCGCCCCCGGCCAGGCCGCTCACCCCGTCGACGGGTGCCCACCGCGGCGCGCCCGACGAGTTCGACGTCGTCGCGTCGCCGGACGCCGTCGTCGCGGAGGACGCCCGCACCCGGCAGCGGTCGCTGACCAAGCCCGAGGGGTCCCTCGGCCGGCTGGAGGACCTGTCGATCTGGGCGGCGTCGTGCCAGGGCGTCTGTCCACCCGCACCCTTCGCCGACCCCGTGGTCGTCGTGTTCGCCGGCGACCACGGAGTCGCGCGCGCCGGCGTCTCGGCCTATCCGCCCGAGGTGACCGCACAGATGGTCGCCAACATCGCGGCCGGCGGTGCGGCGGTGTCGGTGCTGGCGCACCGCGTCGGGGCCCGGGTCGTCGTCGAGGACATCGCCGTCGACGCCGACACCGATCCCGCCTACGGCTCCCACAAGGTCCGCCGCGGGAGCGGTGACCTCCGGGTCGAGGACGCCCTCAGCGCCGACGAGGTGCGCACGGCCCTCGCGGCCGGACGGGCGATCGCCGACGACCTCATCGACTCCGGCGTCGACCTGTTGATCGCCGGTGATCTCGGCATCGGCAACACCACCCCTGCCGCCGTGCTCGTCGGGACGCTCACCGGCACCGAGCCGGTCGTCGTCGTCGGACGCGGTACGGGCATCGACGACCACGGGTGGATCCGCAAGACCGCCGCCATCCGCGACGGCATGCGGCGGGCGCGGAAGGTGTCGCGGTCGCCGCTGGACCTGCTCGCGGCGGTCGCCGGTGCCGACATCGCCGCGATGGCCGGGTTCCTCGCACAGGCCGCACTGCGGCGCACACCGGTGATCCTCGACGGCGTGGTCGTCACCGCGGCGGCGCTGGTCGCCGAGGACCTCGCGCCGGGCGCCGTGCGGTGGTGGCTCGCGGGCCACCGATCGGCCGAGCCGGCCCACGCGATCGCCCTGCGTCAGCTCGACCTCGAACCCGTCGTGGAGTTCGGCATGCGCCTCGGAGAGGGCAGCGGCGCGCTCACCGCACTTCCGGTCCTGCAGGCGGCGGTCGCGACACTCGCCTCGATGGCCACCTTCGACGACGCGGGCGTCTCGACCCGCGACGAGGTCGCCGCGACCGAGCCGGTCTGACGGTGGCCGCCGCCGAGCGGTCACGTCGTCGTCCGACGCCGGTCCGCGCTGTGGCGCTGGCGTTCTCGTGGCTCACCGTGCTGCCGCTGCCCCAGCCGCGGTTCACGATCGACCGCGCCGCCGGCGGCTCCGCGATCGCTGCCGCACCGGTGGTCGGCGTCGTGCTGGGCGGTGCGACGGCATCGGTCGCGATCGGACTGTCGCAGACCGACCTGCCGTCGGGGGCTGTCGGCCTGCTGGCGGTGGGGTTCCTCGCCGTCGTCACGCGCGGCATGCACCTCGACGGACTCGCCGACACCGCCGACGGGCTCGGCAGCATGCGACCGCCGGACGCCGCGCGGGAGATCATGCGGACCGGTCCGGTCGGTCCGTTCGGTGCGGCCACCCTGGTCATCGTCCTGGCCCTGCAGGCCGTGCTGGTCGGGCCGCTCGCCGACGACGGTCGCTGGGGAGCGATCGTCGTGGCGGTCGCACTGGGCCGTGTCGCTGTCGTCGTCGCCTGTCAGCGCTCCTTCGCGGCCGCCGACGACGGGTTCGGAGCGATCGTCGGTGCGACCCAACGGCTCTCGGCCGCAGTCTGGGTCGCGCTCGCGGTCCTCGCGTCGGTGATCGGCGATCCCGACCGGTGGTGGCAGGGGCCGATCGTGGCCGTCGTCGTGCTGGTCGGCGCAGCGCTGTGGACGCGCCACTGCGCGCGACGACTCGGCGGTGTGGGTGGCGACGTCCTCGGTGCGACCCTGGAGCTCACGACCGCGGCGGCACTCGTCGGCCTGGCGCTGTAGTCGCCCATTCGACGTACGGAACCGCCCACTCGACGGGTCGGGCGCGGAGACGGAGGAGGGCCGAGGCGGGGATCAGGCCCCGTGCAGCGGGGTCATCCAGCCGTGGGTGTCGGCGAAGGTGCCACGCTGGATACCGGTGAGGGTGTCACGGAGGGCGGTGGTGACCTGGCCGGGGTTCCCGTCGCCGATGGCGTAGTCGTCGGAGTCGCTCGCGACGCGGCCGACCGGGGTGATCACCGCGGCGGTGCCGCAGGCGAACACCTCGGTGATGTCGCCGGACGCGACGCCCTTGCGGAGTTCCTCGACCGACACCTTGCGCTCCTCGACGGCGATACCCGCGTCGACCGACAGCGACAGCAACGAGTCGCGCGTGACACCGGGCAGCAGGGATCCGCTCAGCTCGGGGGTGACCAGGCGCGCATCGGCACCGGAACCGAACACGAAGAAGAGGTTCATGCCGCCCATCTCCTCGATGAAGCGGCGCTCGATCGCGTCCAGCCAGACGACCTGCTCGCATCCGTGTTCGGCGGCCTGAGCCTGCGCGAGCAGCGATGCGGCGTAGTTGCCGCCGGTCTTTGCGTCCCCGATGCCGCCCGGCGCGGCGCGGACGTACTCCGACGACAACCACACGCTGACCGGCTTGAGCCCACCGGGGAAGTACGCGCCGGCCGGTGAGGCGATGACGATGTAGGTGTAGGTGTTCGACGGGCGGACGCCGAGCGCGGGGTCGGTCGCGAACATGAACGGCCGCAGGTACAGCGAGTCCTCGCCACCCGCCGCGGGCACCCACTCGTGGTCGGCGGCCAACAGCGCACGCAGCGACTCGAGGAAGTCCTCCTCGGGCAGCTCCGGCATGGCCAGGCGCCGCGCCGACGAGTTGAGCCGGCGGGCGTTCGCGTCGGGCCGGAACGACGCGATCGTCCCGTTCGGCTGCCGGTACGCCTTGAGTCCCTCGAAGATCTCCTGCGCGTAGTGCAGGACCATCGCCGAGGGGTCCAAGGCGATCGGTCCGTACGGCTCCACGCGGGCCGAATGCCAGCCGCGGTCTGCGTCGTGGTCGACGAGGACCATGTGGTCGGTGAAGAAGTTGCCGAACCCCGGGGCCTGCAGGATCTCCGCACGTCGCGAGGCCGGGGTCGGCTGCGGGTGCTCGGCACGGGTGAACTGCATGGTCATGGGGCGATCGTAGACCCCGCATCGCTCGTCCCACGCGCCCCACACGCGCCGGGAACCGGCTGTGGCGTCAGCGGGTGCGGACGTCCACGAACGGAGGTGCGACGACCTCGCACTCGAGACCACGCCCACGCACGTCGATCAGGACGATGTCACCGTCCGCGACATCGGCGGCGGTGTCGAGGAGCGCCAGCGCGATCCCCTGCTTGAGGCTCGGGGAGAACGTGCCCGACGTGCACAACCCGATGTCGGTGCCCGACGGGGTGGTGACGCGGCAGTCGGCGCGGGGGACGCCCCGACCGGTCGCGCGCAGGCCGCGCAGTCGTCGCGTCGGGCCTGCCTCCTTCTCCGCGAGCAGTGCGTCGCGACCGAAGAACTCGGGCTTCTTCCATCCGACCGCCCACCCGCAGCGCGCCTGCACCGGGCTGATGTCGAGAGACAGCTCGTGGCCGTGCAGCGGGTAGCCCATCTCGGTGCGCAGGGTGTCGCGCGCGCCGAGGCCGGCGGGCAGCCCGCCGGCGGCGGTGACGGCGGCCAGCACCGCGTCGAAGACCGCAGCGGTGTCGTCCCACGCCGGCAGCAACTCGTACCCGTGCTCCCCCGTGTAGCCGGTGCGGCAGACACGGACCCGTCGGGTGCGCCCCTCCAGCTCGATGTCGGCGTCGGCGAACCCCATGTAGTCCATGTCGGCGGGGAGACCGACCTCGGAGAGGACCTGCTGCGAGCGCGGACCCTGGACGGCGAGGACACCGAAGTCGCGGTGGCGGTCGGTGACGGTGATCTCGTCGGGGGCCGCGGCCGCGAGCGCGGCGACCACCGCCGCGGTGTTCGCGGCGTTCGGCACGAGGAAGATCTCGTCGTCGCTCACGCGGTAGGCGATGAGGTCGTCGACGACGCCACCCGAGGCGTCCGCGCACAGGGTGTACTGCGCACGTCCCGCCTCGATGCGGTCGAGATCGTTGGTGAGACACCGGTTCACGAACGCCGCGGCACCGGGACCGGTCACCGAGGCCTTGCCCAGGTGGCTCACGTCGAACAGCCCGACGGTCTCGCGGACCGCGGTGTGCTCGGCGACGGTGCCCGAGTACGAGACCGGCATCGACCACCCGCCGAACTCCGCGAACGTCGCCCCCAGGGCGGTGTGGACGTCGGTGATCGGACCCGGGATCGGCGCATCGGACATGCCCGACACCATAGAGGCAGTGCCCGCACCACGCGGGTCGCGCCGTCGCGGTACGCCCGTAGGCTGGGCGGTCGCAGACCGATCGACCCGAAAGGCGCACCGTGACCACCTCTTCCGACGCCCGCCGCCTCGGCCCCGACCTCCGGGTCGCGCAGGATCTCGCCGCCGACGTCCTCGTCGTGGGACTGCGCACCGCGTCCGACGACGGCGGGTCCCCACGCGTCGCGGGTTCCGGACTGTCGGAGAGGCGGCCTCGGCCGTCGCGACCGCCGCCGCCGCGGTCGGCGCGACCGGAGCGGTCGGCCAGACCCATCGCGTCCCCGCGCCGGGCGGTGTCGACGCCACGAGCGTGGTCACCGTGGGACTCGGCGGCGACGCGGACGTCACCGGCGACGCCGTGCGCCAGGCCGCGGGCGCCGCGGCCCGTGGACTCGACGGCGTCGCGAGCGCGATCACCACGCTCTCGACGCTCGACCTGTCCGCCGCCGCCGAGGGCTTCTTCCTCGGGGCCTACCGGTTCGAGGAGTTCCGCTCCGAGAAGTCGCGCTCGTCGAGCGCGCCCCTCGGGTCGGTGTCCCTCGTCGCAGCCGACGGTGTCGACGACGCGGAGGCCGTCGTCGAGCACGCCCGCACCGTCGCCGAGGCCGTCGCGATCGCACGCGACTTCGTGAACACCCCGCCGAGTCACCTGTATCCCGACGAGTTCGCCCGTCGCGCCGCCGACCTCGGCCGCGAGGCGGGTCTCGAGGTCGAGGTCCTCGACGACGAGGCCCTGCGCTCCGGCGGTTACGGCGGGATCATCGGCGTGGGCAAGGGCTCGTCCCGACAGCCCCGCCTGGTGCGGCTCGCCCACCGGACCGGCGCCGCCGACGCCCGCACCGTCGCCCTGGTCGGGAAGGGCATCACGTTCGACACCGGAGGCATCTCCATCAAGCCCGCGGCCGGCATGGAGAACATGACGTCGGACATGGGCGGGGCGGCGGCCGTCGTCGCGACCGTCGTCCTCGCCGCGCGTCTCGGGGTCTCGGTCGACGTGGTCGCCACCGTGCCGATGGCCGAGAACATGCCGTCGTCGACCGCGCAGCGACCCGGCGACGTGCTCACCCAGTACGGCGGCACCACCGTCGAGGTGCTCAACACCGACGCCGAGGGGCGGTTGATCCTCGCCGACGCGATCGTGCGTGCCGTCGAGGACGAGCCCGACTACCTCATCGACACCGCCACGCTCACCCGGCGCGCAGATGGTCGCGCTGGGTGCGCGCACACCCGGCGTCATGGGCACCGACGACTTCCGCGAACCGCGTCGCCGAGATCTCGCGTCGGGTCGGCGAGCACGGGTGGCCGATGCCGTTCCCGGAGGAACTGCGCGCCGACCTGAAGTCACGCGTCGCCGACCTCGCCAACGTCACCAACCACCGCAACGGCGGCATGCTCGCGGCGGGCATCTTCCTGCGGGATTTCGTCCCCGCGGGCCTGGACTGGGCTCACGTCGACATCGCCGGCCCGGCCTTCAACACCGGCGGCCCGTGGGGTCACACGCCGAAGGGCGGGACGGGGGTCCCGGTGCGCACCCTGATCGCCGTCATCGAGGACATCGCGGCCCACGGCTGACCCCTCGCGCGACGGCTGCCGGCGGCCCGGGAGCAGACGTGGCAGGGGTCACCGTCGGAGAGGTCGCTACGGGTAGGGTTTTCCCCGAGGGCACGGCCGCACCATGTCGTGCCCGACCGCACGCCCGTGTCACCTCACCCGTGGTGACCGGAACCGACGATCGCACACCGGATCTCGAGTCGAGGAGTCGACAGACATGGCCTTCTCCGTCCAGATGCCCGCTCTCGGCGAGAGCGTCACCGAGGGAACAGTCACCCGCTGGCTGAAGCAGGAGGGGGACACGGTCACGGAGGACGAGCCGCTGCTCGAGGTGTCGACCGACAAGGTCGACACCGAGATCCCGGCACCCGCCTCGGGCGTGCTGACCAAGATCATCGCCCAGGAGGACGACGTCGTCGAGGTCGGTGGCGACCTCGCGGAGATCGGCGAGGAGGGCGAGGCGCCCTCCGGCGACGACGACTCCGGCAGCGATGACGCCCGAC
>JAQIJH010000044.1:0-41974 GCA_036946345.1 Gordonia paraffinivorans
ACTCTCGACCACACGCGGCGCGATGAGCGCTAGTTCCAGGGCGATCTGGCCGCCGAACGAGTGCCCCACCAGGTGGGCCGGCTCGCGCAGCTGCGCGGCGAGTCCCACGGCCAGTGATCGTTGCGGAGTCGGATCGTCGACGGTGGGCGTGAGGTCCGGCGCCCACACCGGGGCGGATCGGGACAGGTCGGCGGCGACGTCGTCCCAGACACGCGGACCGAGCGGCGTGCCGTGCAACAGCACCCACGGGACCGCGGTCGTCGGGTCGTCGAGGCCGGGCGGCACCTCGCGAGTCTATGAGGACAACTGCGCGACGGCCCGGACGTTCGTCTCACAGCCGACGGTGACGTCCGGATCGTGTCGGTGGGCTCCGATACAGTCGAACACATGAGCGAACCGATGGTCGTCGACACTGCTGGTGTGGTCGCGTCGCTCACTGCCGACTCTGCGTTGTCGGCGACAGAGCTGGTCGAGATCCTGTCGCATTGCCGGTCGATCACCGCCTCCGCCGACTACCGGATGCTGTGCGCCGCGTCGTTGATTCACCACGAGCGCTGCGAGGACTTCCTGGTCGAGGTCGCAGAACGGGATTCCGGGCAGCGGGACTCTGTCGATGAGTTGATGGCGGCCGGGATGGACCATCTCGCCGGCCGGGATCCGCGGGCGGAGTTCGGGCCGGATGGACTCGAGCGGGCGACCGCCGAGGTCGGGGCGGTGCTGAACGTGTCGGCCTCCCGTGCGCGGGAACTGATCGTCGCCGGCGATGTGGCCCGGTATCGGCTGGTGTTCACCGGACAGGCCCTCGCCGTCGGGCGTATCGATCTGGCCGGGTTCGTGCTGATCTGCACCCGCACGAAGCTGGTCGTCGATCCCGACCTGGTGAGATCCTCGACACCCACATCGCCCAAGCCCTGTTCGACCGGCCACCGCTGTCCCGCGCCCGGCTGGTCGCACTCGTCGACACCATCGTCGCCACGGTCGACCCCGACGCGCTGCTGCGCCGCAAGGAACGCGCGGCGGCCCGACCGTGATGTCACCATCCGCCCCGATCGGTTCCAGCCCGGTGCGTCGCGGGTGTCGGCGTCGCTACCGATGACCGACGCCGCCGCCATCGACGCCCGCCTCACCGCCATGGCCACCTCGGTCCATTCCGGTGATCCGCGCACTCGCGCGCAGCGCCGCGCCGACGCACTCATAGCGCTGGCCGCCGGACGCGACCATCTGGACTGCGGCTGCGACACCTGCACCCTGCCGCGAGAGGAAGCCGTCGACCCGGTCCCGGCCGCCCCGGCTGTCGGTCCGACCAGGCCCTACTTCCACATCGTGGTCAACCTGTCGACGCTGCTCGGACTCGACGACCAGCCCGGCTATCTCGACGGCCGCGGGATCATCGACGCCGACACCATGCGCGCCCTGCTCGCCGACGCCCAGCGGGAGTTCCTCCGCCGCGACGACCCCGCCACCGCAGCCCGCGCCGCCTCCACCTACGTGCCGAGCAAGAGACTCGACGCACTCGTCCGCGCCGGCGAACTCTGCTGCACCTTCCCCGGCTGCTCAGCACCCGCCTGGACAGTCGACCTCGACCACACCGACCCGTTCGACCACCGCGACCCGGGAGCCGGCGGGAAGACCACCCGCTCCAACCTGAAACCCCTGTGCCGGTTCCACCACCGCATCAAAACCTTCGACAAACGCTGGCGGGACTACCAAACACCGCTCGGGGAGGCGTTCTTCCAATCCCCACCGGGCACATGTTCCTGGGCAACGCCTACACCGCCGTCGACATCTTCCCCGCCCTCGGACCACCCGGGAAACCCGAGAACCACCCGGCAAGAACAACATTGGCGGTCAGACGAGCCATCGCCCGGGTGGCACACATCAACGCAGTCGACCGCGCCGACGCCGCCGACCCGCCACCGTTCTGAGCAGTGCACGCTCACCCGAGGTGGGCCTGGGCCCCCGAGTTCTGGCGGTCGGTGCGTTCGAGGCGACCCTCGGTCATCGACGCGATCTGGTCGACGACGACGCGCAGCCGGGCGGCGTCGTCGGGAGCGTTCTCCCACTCCGGGACCAACAGCGGGTCGAGTCCGCCGGGCGCGGCATGTCCGAGCCAGTCCGCGACACGGTGGATCCGGTCACGCTGCCGCTCCTGGTGGGCTCGATGCCGCTGGTCGGAGAAGATGAACTGCAGCGCGATGGTCTTCAGCACGGCGACCTCGGCCGCGACCAGCGGCGGGATCGACAGCGCGGCCGCACGACGGTCGACCGGGGCGTCACCCCAGGCCCGACGTGTCTCGGCGATCGCGGCCGACGCGAACCGACCGACCAGCTCACTCGTCAGGCGCTTCAGCGCCACGGAGCCCCGCAGGGTCCCGTCGTAGCCGACGGCGTCGGCCACGACGTCGAGCGCGGCCAGCCGCCCCGCCGCCTCGGCGAGGGCGTCGGCGTCGAGCCCGTCGAACTCCCGGACGCCGATCTCCGCGAGCGCCGCCTGATCCGACGGGTCGGCGAGCGTCCGCAGGTCGATACGACCGGCGATCACCCCGTCCTCGACGTCGTGCACCGAGTAGGCGACGTCGTCGGACCAGTCCATGACCTGCGCCTCGAGACACCGCGCGTGCCCGTCCACACCGTCGCGTATCCAGGCGAGCACGTGCGCGTCGTCGGCGTAGGCACCGAACTTCCGGCCCGCCGCCGGGCGGGTCCACGGATACTTCAGCGTCGCGTCCAGCGAGGCGCGCGTGAGGTTCAGCCCGACGCTGCGACCGTCGGATGCGAGCACCTTCGGTTCGAGGCGGGTGAGGATCCGCAGGTTCTGCGCGTTGCCCTCGAAGCCACCGATCCCCGACGCGACCTCGTCGAGCGCTCTTTCCCCGTTGTGGCCGTACGGTGGGTGGCCGATGTCGTGCGCGAGACCGGCCAGCTCGACGAGGTCGGGGTCGCACCCGAGACCCGACGCGATCCCCCGCCCGATCTGGCCCACCTCGAGCGAGTGGGTCAGACGGGTGCGCGGGGTGTCGCCCTCGCGGGGACCCACCACCTGCGTCTTGTCGGCGAGGCGTCGCAGTGCGGCGCAGTGCAGCACCCGCGCACGATCCCGCGAGAAGTCACCACGGTCGTCACTGTGGGTGCCCGACAGGATCGACGACTTCGGCGCCTCGTCGACCATGCGGGCGCGGGCATGCCCGTCGTAGACGACCGGCGCGGCACCCGCGTCCGAGGTCAGTCGGTCACCCATCCCCGCGCCACGGCGAAGTCGACGACGCGGCGGCGGATCGCGATGATCTGCGACGCGGTGAGCGTGCCGGAGGCGTCCAGCAGCAGCTCGGTGAGCTCGTCGCTGAGGCCGGCCGCGTCACTCGGGCCGTCGCCACCACGCGCGGGGCGGGGACGACGGTCACGATCGCGGTGGTCGCCGCGATCGCGCTGCGGACGCTCGCGGTGGTCGTCGCGACGGTCGCGGCCGCCGCTCGACGACGCCGCCGGCGCGGCACCGGTGACCGACACGTTGACCGCCTTGGACCCGCGGTCGGTGTCCTCGACCTCGAACTCGACGCGCGCGCCGGGCTTCAGGGCCGACTCGTCGACGTCCAGGTCGTTGATGTGCACGAACACGTCCGCGCCACCCGACTCCGGCGCCAGGAAACCGAATCCACGATTCGGGTCGTAATGAACCACCGTGCCCGACACGGGCCCGTCACCACTCACCACACTCACCACTCTCCACACTCACACGACTCATCTGCAGGCCTCGACTATCCCAGACGTCCGGGGTGTGCGGACACCCGTGACGCGTCAGGCGCCGAGCAGCTGACCCGCGAGGTAGCCCGCCACCTGGTCGAGCGCCACGCGTTGCTGACCCATGGTGTCGCGCTCACGGATGGTGACGGCCTGGTCGTCGAGGGTGTCGAAGTCGACGGTGACGCAGAACGGTGTGCCGATCTCGTCCTGTCGGCGGTAGCGCTTGCCGATGCCCTGGGCGTCGTCGAAGTCGACGTTCCAGTACTTGCGCAGCTCGGCGGCGAGGTCGCGTGCCTTCGGCGACAACTGCTCGTTGCGCGAGAGCGGCAGCACCGCGACCTTCACCGGCGCGAGGCGGCGGTCGAGCGCGAGAACCGTGCGGGTGTCGGTGCCGCCCTTCGCGTTCGGCACCTCCTCCTCCGTCAGCGCGTCGACGAGGAACGCCATCAGCGAGCGCGTCAGACCGGCCGCCGGTTCGATGACGAACGGGGTGTAGCGCTCGCCGGAGGCCTGGTCGAAGAACGACAGGTCCTCCCCGGAGTGCTTGCTGTGCGTCGAGAGGTCGAAGTCGGTCCGGTTGGCGACACCCTCGAGCTCACCCCAGGGGTTGCCCGAGAAACCGAACTTGTACTCCACGTCGACGGTGCGCTTGGAGTAGTGCGACAGCTTCTCCTGCGCGTGCTCATAGAGGCGCAGGTTGTCCGGGTCGACGCCGAGGTCGACGTACCAGGCGAGCCGGTGGTCGATCCAGTACTGGTGCCACGTCTCGTCCTCGCCCGGCTTGACGAAGAACTCCATCTCCATCTGCTCGAACTCGCGGGTGCGGAAGATGAAGTTGCCCGGCGTGATCTCGTTGCGGAAGCTCTTGCCGATCTGCGCGATGCCGAACGGCGGCTTCTTGCGCGCGGTGGTCATCACGTTCTTGAAGTTGACGAAGATGCCCTGCGCGGTCTCCGGGCGGAGGTAGTGCAGCCCCTCCTCATCGTCGACCGGACCGAGGTAGGTCTTCATCAGACCGCTGAACGCCCGCGGCTCGGTCCAGCTGCCGGGCTGGCCCGTCTCCGGGTCGTTGATGTCGGCCAGCCCGTTCTCCGGCGGGTGGCCGTGCTTGAGCTCGTAGGCCTCGATGAGGTGGTCGGCGCGGTACCGCTTGTGGGTGTGCAGGGACTCCACCAGGGGATCCGAGAAGACCTCGACGTGACCCGACGCCTCCCACACCTGTCGCGGCAGGATCACCGACGAGTCGAGGCCGACGACGTCGTCGCGGCTGGTGACCATGCTCCGCCACCACTGCCGCTTGATGTTGTCCTTGAGCTCGACACCGAGCGGCCCGTAGTCCCACGCCGACTTGGTGCCGCCGTAGATCTCGCCGCACGGGTACACCAGTCCCCTCCGCTTGCAGAGGTTGACGACGGCGTCGACGCGATTGCTTGGTCCGGCCACGGTGGACAGCACTCCATGGGATCGAGGGTGGGTGAACCCGACCAGCGTAGTCGCGTCGGGACACCGTCTCGGACGCCGCCCACGACGACCGCGCCGGCTTGACATGCCCTGTGGTGCATATGAGAATCGTTTCCGATAAGGAGCGTGGACTGCATGGCTGAACCGACCGTCGGGGTCGAGCACGAACCGACCGAACCCGCGACCAGCGGAGGCGAGGCCGCGACCCGGCCCGACACCTCGACGTTGGAGGGCGCGGGTGAACTGCTGCGCGCTCTGGCCGCCCCGGTCCGCATCGCGATCGTCCTCGCCCTGCTCGACCGCGAGCAGTGCGTCCACGAGCTCGTCGGCGCACTCGGCGTGACCCAACCGCTCGTCAGCCAACACCTGCGGGTGCTGAAGTCCGCCGGCGTCGTCGTCGGGCAGCGCACCGGACGCGAGATCCTCTACCGGCTCGTCGACGACCACCTCGCGCACATCGTCACCGACGCGGTCGCCCACGCCCGCGAGAACCGCTCGTGACCCGTGACACCGCGCCGACCACCCCGGGTGTGCGGTCGACGCGACAACGCCATGCGATCGCCGAGCTGCTGGGCACCGTCGACGAGTTCCGATCGGCCCAGGAACTGCACGACGCGCTGCGCGCCGACGGCCAGTCGATCGGCCTGACCACCGTCTACCGCAACCTGCAGGCCCTCGCCGACGCCGGCGAGGTCGACGTGTTGCGGACGGACTCCGGCGAGGCGCGGTTCCGGCGCTGCTCCACCGACCACCACCACCACCTCGTGTGCCGCGACTGCGGCACCGCGGTCGAGGTGCAGGCCGACGCCGTCGAGGACTGGGCGCGCGACGTCGCCGACCGGTTCGGCTTCCGCGACATCAGCCACACCGTCGAGGTGTTCGGTACCTGCGCCGACTGCTCCCGCGCCTGAGGCGCAGTGCCGGTAGTCAGTCGGTGAGACGGCGCGACAGGTCGGCACCGATCGACAACACGAGCGTCACCATGGTGATCAGCGCGGAGTCGTCGAGACCGCCCGCGGGGAACGTGTAGTTCTGCAGCACGTCCGTCGTCACCCCGTCGACCGACGATCGTTTGATGCTCCCGAAACTGGTCTCTCCCGCCAGGCGGTCGATGTCGTCGCGGAGCGCCTCGGTGTTGGGCAGGTCCCAGGCCAACACCTGCGTCAGCGACAGCACGTCGAGACCGTCGGCCAGCGACATCGCCTGCAGCGCAGCGCGCGTGCCGTCGAAGGAGACCGTGGCCGACACACCGTCGTCGCCGCGGAGCACCTCCGACGATGCCGCGAGGAGACCCGCGACGCGGTCGAGCAGCTCCGCTGCCCCGGACCCGGTCACGTCGCCGGCCGGGACAGGTCGACGCCGCCGAAACGACGGTCACGCGAGGCGTACTCGACGCAGGCGGCCCACAGGTCGCGGCGGTCGAAGTCGGGGAACAGCTTCTCCTGGTAGACCATCTCCGCGTACGCCGACTGCCACAGCAGGAAGTTGGAGGTCCGCTGCTCGCCGGACGGACGCAGGAAGAGGTCGACGTCGGGCATGTCGGGTTCGTCGAGGTGGCGGGCCACGGTCTCCTCGGTGATGCGTTCGGGGTCCAGCTCGCCGGCGGCGACCCGACGCGCGATGTCGCGGACGGCGTCGGCGATCTCGGCCCGACCGCCGTAGTTGACGCACATGGTCAGGTTCATGACGGTGTTGTCCCTCGTCATCTCCTCGGCGACCTCGAGCTCCTTGATCACGCTGCGCCACAGGCGGGGTCGGCGTCCGGCCCAGCGCACCCGCACACCGAGCTCGTGCATCTCGTCGCGGCGGCGGCGGATGACGTCGCGGTTGAAGCCCATGAGAAAGCGGACCTCCTCGGGGCTGCGCGACCAGTTCTCGGTGGAGAACGCGTACGCCGACAACCACGTGACGCCCAGCTCGATGCAGCCTTCGACCGCGTCCATCAGGACGGCCTCACCGCGCTTGTGGCCCTCGGTGCGGGGCAACCCGCGATCGGTGGCCCAGCGGCCGTTGCCGTCCATCACCAGCGCGACGTGCCGCGGGATGAGCTCCGGCGGCAACGCGGGCGGGCGGGCGCCCGACGGGTGGGGGGTCGGCGGACGGACCACCCGTGGGGTCGAGTCAGCCGACTGCTTCGCGGATCGGCGTCGGACCGCCATCGCTGTCGTCCTTCCCGGCGCGGTGCGGCGCCTCGCGTTCGATCAACGGCAGGGTGCGCAACTGTCGTTCGAGATGCCACTGCAGGTGCGCGGCGGTCAGTCCGCTGGTCTGGCGACGCACGGTGGCCGCGACACCCTCGGTGTGCTCCCACCGACCCCGGTGCAGGTCGTCCATGAGCTCGAGGACACCGGGCGCCGGCGTCGCCGACCCCTGGGGCCGGCAGTGCAGACACACCGCTCCCCCGGCGGCGACGTGGAACGCACGGTGCGGTCCGGGCGCGTCGCAGCGCGCACAGTGGTCGAGTGCGGGCATCCACCCGGCGAAGTCCATCGCGCGCAACAGGAACGCGTCGAGGACGTAGTCGCGGGGGCGGCGACCGTCGGCGACGGCCCGCAGGGCCCCGACGGTCAGCGAGTGCAACCGGTCGACGGGTGCCCGCTCCTCACCGGCGAGACGCTCGGCGGTCTCGAGGATCGCGCAGGCGCTGGTGTAGCGGCCGTAATCGGCGACGATGGGCGCGGCGAACGCGTCGAGACTGTGGACCTGGGTGACGATGTCGAGGTTGCGGCCCGGGTGCAGCATCACGTCGACGTGGGCGAACGGTTCGAGCCGGGCCCCGAACTTCGAGCGGGTGCGGCGCACACCCTTCGCGACCGCCCGGACCAGGCCGTTGTGCTTGGTCAGCAGGGTCACGATGCGGTCGGCCTCGCCCAGCTTGTGCTGCCGGACCACCACCGCCTCGTCCCGATAGACCCTCACCGGGTCAGTCTGCCACCGCCGTCTCGGCATCTCGCCGAGACACGGCCGGGGTCGGGGACTCCGGCTCGCGACGCCAGCCCTTCCCGTCGTAGAGCCGGGCCGCGAACGATCCCAGCAGCAGACCGACGACGAGCCCGATGCCCGTGGCCACCAGCGAGTGGCCGAGACCGGCGCGGAAGTCGCCGCCGAAGTACAGGATCGAGCGGACGCCCAGATAGATCTGCCGCATGGGCTCGACCTCCGCGAGCCAGCCGAACACCCGCGGGCTGGCCTCCAGCGGCACCGCGCCACCCGACGACGGCAGCCCCAGGATGACGAAGAAGATCAGGTTGACGATCATGCCGGGCGTCCCGAACAGGGCCATCACCGACGACGCCGTCACGCCCACCGTGGTGATCGCGAGCGTCGAGTACATCCACAGCGTGAACGGCGCCGGGTCGTCCATCCCGACCGCCGCACAGACCCCGACGTACAGCGCCGACTGCAGCATGGCGATGACGAACATGATCCACCACTTTGCGACGAGCGTGCCGCGGCGCGAGATCGGCAGCCGCGGCCGCAGTCGGAACCGCGGCCCGATCTCGATGGGGATGAACCCCAGCATCCCGTCGACGAGGGAGTGCACGATCAGCGCACCGGTGAACCCGGCCAGCACGAGCAGGATCGTGAAGTAGAAGGCCGACAGGCCGTTCGCCGCCCCGCCGGGCAGCGGGTCGGCGTCGACGACGTCGAACACGACCGGCGCGGAGAAGGCATAGGCGGCCAGGCCCGGGAACGGGATCCTGTTCTGCGACAACCGCTGCTGCACGGTCTGGGTCAACTGCTTGCCGAACTGTTCGTTGACCTGCGCTTTGATCCGGTCGATCGCGGTGGTGGTGATCGACGACGCGAACGTCCCGGACCGCCGGTTGGTGAGCACCTGGATCGTCGGCGGGGTCGGCGTGTCGCGGCCGATCACCGATCCGGCGAGATCGATGGCCTGCTGGGAGAAGTCGGCCGGGATGACGATGGCGCCGTAGGACTGCGCCGAGCCCAACCGGTCCAGGGCCTCACCCCGGTCGGTGACACGGACGTCGATGCCCGTGCCCTTCGTGCCCGCGACGATCCCCTCGGCGACCTGCTTCCCGAACTCCGCGCGGGGGGCGTCGTCGCCCTGGGACGCGCCGGCGTCGTCGTTCACCAGGTCGATCGAGAACCCGTGCAGGTTCTTCTCGGTGTCGACGATCGCGCCCATGTACATGGCGGCCAGCAGCGACATCACGGCGAGGACGGCGGCGATCGGCGCGATCCAGAACCGTGGCGTGGAGATCAGGTGCAGGACCGCGTCCCGCGAGGTGCCCTCGTCCTCGGACTCGTGGCGGCCCACTCAGAACCCCATCCGGCGGAGCTGGCGCGGGTCACGCTGCCAGTCCTTGGCCACCTTCACGTGCAGGTCGAGGTAGACCTTCGTGCCGAGCAGCTTCTCGATCTGCGTCCGCGCGGCGGTGCCGACCTCCTTGAGCCGAGCCCCCTTGTGGCCGATGACGATCCCCTTCTGGCTGTCGCGCTCGACGTAGAGGATCGCGTGCACGTCCACCATCGGCGGCGCGTCCTCGGGACGGTCTGTCGAGGACGATTCCGGGCTCCGCCCGGGTCTGTCGATGACCTCCTCGATCACCACGGCGAGGGAATGCGGCAGTTCGTCGCGGACGCCCTCGAGCGCGGCCTCGCGGATGAACTCCGCCATGAGCACCTGTTCGGGCTCGTCGGTGAGCTCCCCGTCGGGGTAGAACGCCGGACCCGGCTCCATCATCGAGACCAGGAGGTCGGACAGCACGTCGAGCTGCTTCCCCGACTTCGCCGACACGGGCACGACGTCACGCTCGGGGCCGAGAAGCCGCGACAGCGCCATCAGCTGCTCGGCGACCTTGTCGGGGGTGACGCGGTCGATCTTCGTGACCACACCGAGAAGTGGTGTGCGCGGAGACATCCGGGTCACCTGGTCGACGATCCACCGGTCACCCGGTCCGATGGGTTCGTCGGCGGGGATGCACACCCCGATGACGTCGACCTCGGAGTAGGTGTCACGCACCAGGTCGTTGAGGCGCTGCCCGAGCAGCGTCCGGGGCCGGTGCAGACCGGGGGTGTCGACGAGCACGAGCTGCGCGTCGGGCCGGTTCACGATGCCCCGGATGGTGTGGCGCGTGGTCTGCGGGCGGTTCGACGTGATGGCGATCTTCTCGCCGACCAGCGCGTTGGTCAGCGTCGACTTGCCGGTGTTCGGGCGCCCGACGAAGCAGACGAACCCGGACCGGAACTCGGGCCCGCCCGCCGGGGACTCGTCGCTCATGCGCGGCCCGCCGCGTCGGCGTGGTCCTCGGACGACCGCGTGTCGTCGTCGGTGTCGTCCTCCGGAGCGGCGACGCGACGGACCACCGCGGAGGTGATCCGCAGACGCCCCTGCCGGTTCGGTCCGCCCTCGGCCACCAGTTCCAGTCCGTGCGTCTCGATCCTCGCCCCGGGCAACGGGACACGACCGAGTTCGAGTGCGATGAGACCGCCGACCGTGTCGACCTCGTCGTCGTCGATCTCGACCCCGAACAGCTCACCGAGGTCCTCGACGGGCAGCCGCGTGGACACACGGATGCGGTCGTCGCCGAGGTCGTCGACGGGCGGGACCTCGTCGGTGTCGTACTCGTCGTTGATCTCGCCCACGATCTCCTCGAGGACGTCCTCGATGGTGACCAGCCCGGCGATGCCGCCGTACTCGTCGACGAGCATCGCCATGTGGTTGCGCAGCCGCTGCATGTCCGACAACACCTTGTCGAGCGGCTTCGAGTCGGGGATGAACTCGGCGGGGCGCATCACGTCGGCCACGCGGACACTCTCGTCGGACCACCGCGACGAGACGACGTGTTCCGCGAGGTCTTTCAGGTAGACGATGCCGAGGACATCGTCGGGGTTCTCGCCGATGACGGGGATGCGCGAGTGGCCCGAGCGCACGGCGAGGCTCATCGCCTGCGCCGGGGTCTTGTCCGACTCGATCCAGATCATCTCCGGACGCGGCACCATGACCTCGCGGGCGGACGTGTCGCCGAGGTCGAAGACGGACTGGATCATCCGGCGTTCCCCGGCGTCGACGACGCCCCGCGCCTCGGCCATGTCGACCAGTTCCCGGAGCTCCACCTCGGTCGCGAACGGACCGTTGCGGAAGCCCTTGCCCGGTGTGATCGCGTTGCCCAGCAGGATGAGGAGCCGGGTGATGGGCCGTATGAGGAACCCGAGGGCCTGCAGCACCGCCGCCGACGCGAGGGCGATCGAGTAGGCGTGCTGGCGGCCCAGTGTCCGGGGACCGACCCCGACGACGACGTAGCTGACGATCGCCATGACGGCGACGGTCACCAGGACCGTGTAGGCGGGCGAGAGGGCGTCGAACAGCACGACGGCGACGACGGCGGTCGCCGCGATCTCGCACACGATGCGCAGCAAGGTCGTGAGACCGACGTAGGTCGCGCGGTCGACGAGGATGCGCCGCAGCCGGGTCGAGCCGGGGCGGTCCTCGCGGATCATGTCGTCGACGCGGGCGACGGAGACGGTGAGCAGGGCGGTGTCCATGGCGGCGAAGAGTCCGCCCAGCGGGACCAGGGCGATCGCGACGACGATCAGCCAGATGTCGGTGACGACCACGGTGTCAGCGCTCCCGACGGGCGTCGCCCGACGTGAACCCGATCCGGTCGAGCAGTGTGGAGTCGCGGGCCTCCTGGCGCCGACGCCGGTCGTCGTCGCGGCGGGCGACGTACCAGTCCTCGACGATCCGACCCTGCAGCCCGAACATCTCCTTCTCCTCGTCCGGCTCGGCGTGGTCGTAGCCGAGCAGGTGCAGCACGCCGTGCACGGTGAGGACGACCAACTCGTGGTCGACGGAGTGCTCGGCCGTCGCGGCCTGTGTGGCGGCGAACGACGGGCACAGCACGATGTCGCCGAGCATCGCCGGCCCGGGGTCGGGTGCGTCGGGACGGCCGCCGGGGGTCAGCTCGTCCATCGGGAAGCTCATGACGTCGGTCGGGCCGGGGAGGTCCATCCACCGCAGGTGCAGCTCGGCCATGGTCTCGTCGTCGACGAGGACCATCGACAGTTCGGCCCCGGGGTGGACGTCCATCGCCCCCAGCGCGAACCCGGCCACCGCGACCAGCATCTCCTCGTCGACGTCGACGCCCGACTCGTTGGAGATCTCGATGCTCATGGCGTCCATCCGATCACGACCGGGCCACCGATCACGAACGGCGGCCGACGGGGCCGGCGCGGCGCGCGGCACGGTTGCCGCCGCGCGCGATGTCCTGCGACTCCTCGAACCGGCCGTACGCGTCGACGATGTCGGCGACGAGCCGGTGGCGCACCACGTCCGAGCTGGTCAACGTGGCGAAGTGGATGTCGTCGATGCCGTCGAGGATGCGCGCGGCCGTCCGCAGCCCGCTCTCCGCGCCGCCGGGCAGGTCGACCTGGGTGACGTCACCGGTGACGACGACCTTCGACCCGAAACCGAGGCGGGTCAGGAACATCTTCATCTGCTCGCCGGTCGTGTTCTGCGCCTCGTCGAGGATGATGAACGCGTCGTTGAGCGTGCGGCCGCGCATGTACGCCAGGGGTGCTACCTCGATCACGCCCGCCGCCATCAGCTTCGGGATCGCGTCGGGGTCCATCATGTCGTGCAGCGCGTCGTGCAGCGGCCGCAGATACGGGTCGATCTTGTCGTTCAGCGTGCCGGGCAGGAACCCGAGCCGCTCCCCCGCCTCGACCGCCGGTCGGGTCAGGATGATGCGGCTGACCGACTTCGACTGCAGCGCCTGGACCGCCTTGGCCATGGCGAGGTAGGTCTTGCCGGTACCGGCGGGACCCATGCCGAACACGATCGTGTTGGTGTCGATGGCGTCGACGTAGCGCTTCTGGTTGAGCGTCTTGGGACGGATCGTCTTGCCGCGCCGCGAGATGATGTCCAGGCTCAGCACGTCCGCGGGCGACGCCCCGGAGCCGTCGGACATCATCGTCACGCTGTGGCGCACGAGGTCCGGGGTCAGGGTGGTCCCGTGCCGGACGATCGAGATGAGCTCGGCCAGAACGCGTTCGGCGAGGGCGACGTCGGCGGGTGCACCGGTGAGGGTGACCCGGTTGCCGCGCACGTGCACGTCCGCGGTGAGCAGTTCCTCGAGGGCCCGTAGGTTGCGGTCGCCGGTACCGAGCAGGCCCACGACGACGTCCGGCGACACCTCCATGCTGGATTCCGCCCGCTGGTCACGGCCAGCGGTGATGGCGTCGGTCACTAAGGCAGTCGCTCCTCGTCAGATCTCCCACACCCGGCGGGGTCGACGAGTGCGCACATCGACGAGTCTACCCGTGCAGGCGCGCCGGGATCGACCGCGTTTCCGGTCCGTCGTCGCAGGTCGGACGCGCCGAGCGGAGTCGTCGGTCAGACGCCGAGCCGGCGCAGGGTCTCGCGGTGGACCCGGCTCGTCGGGTCCAGGAACGCCTCGTGCCCCTCGCCGGGGACGCGGACGAGCTCGGCGGACTGTCCCCGCGCGGTCACCGCGTCGACGTAGGCGGCACTGAGTTCCGGGGGCACCGCGACGTCCGCGTCGCCGCTGATCACCACGACGTGGGCCGGGAACGGTGGGAGGTGGGCGGGCGAGGCGTCGCGGTAGCGGTGCGGTGTGGCCACGTAGTCGCCCCCCATGAACGTCGCGAGACGCTCGTGACCGCGTTGTCCGACGAGCACCAGGTCCGAGGCCGGAGCTTGCGCGACCACCGTCGAGATGGTGAGGAACCGCGTCCGGGCGCCGATGCGGGCGACCGCCCACAGCGCGAGCTGGCCGCCGGCCGAGTGCGCGACCACCGCGACGTCGCGCTCGACGACGGCGAGCATCTCGCGGGGCACCGCATCCCGGACCGGCCCGTCGAGGGCGAGCAGCGCGTTGGTCACGTCGTAACCCGACTGCGGCCATCCGCCCCCGGGCTCCCCTGCGCGCCGGTACTCGACGTTCCACACGATCACGCCGCGGTCGGCGAGGTCCTTGGCCACGGGGGTCTGGACCATCAACCCGAACTCGGTCGACCAGTAACCGCCGTGCACGATGACCACGACCCGGACCGGTGGGAGCACACCGTCGGCGTCGGGCCGCGGCGGTGTCGGGATGTAGAGGTGGCCGAACTGGGAGTCCCCGGGCCCGTAGGGCACCTTGACGCGCGTGGTCACCGCTGCGATCCGTTCATCGCCGGGAGCCTATGTCGTCGTGGTGATCTCAGCGACCCGACCAACGGTCGGTGCGGACCCCGATCGCGCCGAGTGCCACGGCCGCTGCCGTCGACGTGCGCAGCACCTCCGGACCCAGCCGCACCACGTGCGCGCCGAGCGCCCGCAGGTCGTCGAGCTCCCCGGGGTCGACGCCGCCCTCGGGACCGACGACCATCACCACCGACGTCGCCTCGTGGAGCGGGACCTGCGCCAGAGGGAGGGTCGCGGACTCGTGCAGCACGACGGCCACACCGCGCGCGGCGACGGCCTCCGCCACGATCTCCCGCACCCCGGGGGTGCCGACCGGCCCCTCGACGACGGGGATCCGCGGACGGCGGCTCTGCTTCGCGGCGGTGGCCGCGGTGGACGTCCACTTGCGGATGCCCTTCTCCGCCCGTGACCCGACCCACCGGGTGACGCACCGGGCGCTCTGCCACGCCACGATGCGGTCGACGCCCGCCTCCGTCGCCAGTTCGACGGTCAGCTCGGAACGGTCGGACTTGGGCAGCGCCTGCACCAGGGTCACCGACGGCCGCGGCGCCGCGACGACACGACGCGCCACCACGCGGTAGCGCAGCCGGTCCTTGGCGAGAGTCACCTCGACGTCGGCGTCGGCGATCGTGCCGTCGCCGTCGGACACGGTGATCCGGTCCCCCGCGACGATCCGGGTGACCGTCACCGCGTGGTGGCCCTCGGTGCCGGACAGGTCGGCGAGCGCGTCCACCCCGGGCACCTCGTCGACCCAGAACAGCGGCGGCGTCACGGCGTCGGGATCAGCGTCCGGCGAACGCGTTGCGCAGACGCGAGAACAGCCCGCCGGTGGTCGCCGACTGCGAGTCCACGAGCTCGAGGCGCTCGCCGGTGGCGACGGCCTTGTAGGCCTTGAGCCGGTCGGTCTGCTTGTGGTCGAGGCGCGTCGGGACGACGACGTCGAGATGGACGTGCAGCGTCCCGCGCACACCGGTGTGCAGGTGCGGCATCCCCTGTCCCCTGATCGTCACGACCTGTCCGGGCTGTGTGCCGGGGTCGACCGTGACCGTCGCACGGCCGTCGAGGACGGTGTCGATCTCCAGCGAGGCGCCGAGAGCGGCGTCGACCATGGGCACCCGCACGGTGCAGTGCAGGTCGTCGCCGTCGCGCATGAAGACCTCGTGCGGCTTCTGGATGACCTCGACGTAGAGGTCGCCGGCCGGGCCGCCACCGGGGCCGACCTCGCCCTGGCCCTGCAGGCGCACCCGCATGCCCTCGCCGACGCCGGCGGGGATCTTGACGGTCAGGGTCCGACGCGACCGGACACGCCCGTCGCCCGCGCACTTGCGGCACGGGTCGGGGATCACCTGGCCGGTGCCGTTGCAGGTGTTGCACGGACGCGAGGTCATCACCTGGCCGAGGAACGAGCGCTGCACGGACTGGATCTCGCCGGCGCCCTTGCAGATGTCACAGGTGACGGGCTTGCTGCCCTCGTTCCCACCCTGACCGTGACAGACGTCGCAGAGCACCGCGGTGTCGACGGTGACCTCCTTGGAGACACCCTTCGCGCACTCGTCGAGGTCGAGCTGCATCCGCAGGAGGGCGTCGGAACCCGGCTGCACGCGCCCCCGCGGCTGCCGACCGCCGCCACCAACGCCGGACCCGAAGAACGCCTCGAACACGTCGCCGAGTCCACCGCCGCCGAACCCACCGAACCCGCCACCGGAACCGGCGGTGGCCAGCGGGTCGCCGCCGGCGTCGACGATGCGGCGCTTCTCGGGGTCCGAGAGGACCTCGTAGGCCGTCGACACCTCGGCGAAGCGTTGCTGCGCCTGGTCGTCGGGGTTGACGTCGGGGTGGAGTTCCCGGGCCAGCTTGCGGTAGGCCCGCTTGATCTCCGCGTCGGAGGCACCCGGCGCGATGCCCAGGGTGCCGTAGTAGTCACGTGCCACGGTGGAAGCCATGTCCTTCACTCGGTCGATCTCAGGAGAACGGTGGGTGGTCGGCGATGCGCGGCGCGCTCAGCGCTCGGCCAGCACCTCACCGACATATCGGGCAACGGCGGCGACCGACGCGATCGTCCCCGGGTAGTCCATCCGCGTGGGCCCCAGGACCCCCAGGCCGCCGAACACGGTGCCCGAGGCACCGTACCCGGTGGACACGACGGAGGCGCCGCGCAGGTTCTCGGTGTTCGTCTCCTCACCGATCTGCACGGTCACCTGGCCGGGCATGCCCGCCGCGGCGAGCAGCTTGAGCACGACGACCTGCTCCTCGAGCGCCTCGAGCACCGAGTCCATCGAGCCCTGGACCGGTGTGAAGTCGGCTGCCGCCCGCGCCAGGTTCGACGTCCCGCCCAGCACGAGGCGGTCGTCGGTGCGCTCGACGAGGGTGTCGACGAGGACGGTGGCGACGCGGATGACGGCCGGGCGGATGTCCTCGGGGGCGTCGGTCGCGAGCTCGGCGACGGCGTTCGACGCCACCTCGAGCCGGCGTCCGTGCAGCGCGGCGGAGAACATGTCCCGCAACCGCGCGATGTCGTTCTCGTCGCGGGGCTCACCGAGGTCGACCATGCGTTGCTCGACGCGGCCGGTGTCGGTGATGACGACGAGCAGCAGTCGCGACGGGCTGAGCGACACGACCTCGAGGTGACGCACCGTCGCGGACGAGAGCACCGGGTACTGGATGATCGCGACCTGGCGGGTCAGCTGGGCGAGCAGGCGCACCGAGCGGCGGAGCACGTCGTCGAGGTCGACGCCGGAGTCGAGGAAGCTGAGGATCGCGCGGCGTTCCACCGACGAGAGCGGTTTGATCTCGGAGATGCGGTCCACGAAGAGGCGGTAGCCCTTGTCCGTGGGGACGCGGCCCGAGCTGGTGTGCGGCTGGGCGATGTACCCCTCCGCCTCCAGCACGGCCATGTCGTTGCGGATCGTCGCGCTCGACACCCCGAGCTGGTGGCGGTCGACGAGCGCCTTCGACCCGATCGGCTCCTGCGTCGCGACGTAGTCGGTGACGATCGCGCGCAACACCTCGAACCGTCGTTCGTCCGTACTCGACATGGGCGACACACCTCCGTCCGCGTCCGGCTGGTGCCCCGATCGCCGTGTCGGGGCGCGGCCTCCCAGTTTACGGGCAGATGGACGGGAGTTGAGCGCACCCGTTGCACCCCCGCCGCCGGACGCGGACACGCCGCGCGCCGCCGCCCGCATCGCTACCGTGGCGCGGGTGACACCGGGCGGGGCGACCTCCGTCCGGCACCGTCGGGGCGAAGGAGGAGATCGGTGATCTTCAAGGGTGTGCGCAACGGCAAGCCCTACCGCGACCACGGACTGACCACCCGCGACTGGGCGAAGATCCCGCCCCGACAGTTCCGCCTCGACCAGCTCACCACGGTCACCACCGCGCTCGCCCTCGACAAGCTGCTGTCGGAGGACTCGACCTTCTACGGCGACCTGTTCGCCCACGTCGTGCGCTGGCACGGCGAGATGTACCTCGAGGACGGGCTGCACCGGGCGGTCCGCTCCGCGCTGCGCAACCGGCACGTCATCCACGCGCGCCTGCTCGACCTCGACGCCCTGCACCCCGAGGCACCCGCCCCGGGCGGCGGCCCCGGCACCGGCGGGGCCACGGGTGATGCCGAGGACACGGCTCCGATCACCCCGCGACCAGCAGCTCCCGCACCACCGCGTCCGCGAGCAGACGTCCACGGTTGGACAGAACCACCCGATCGTCGCGCCACCCGGTGAGACCGTCGGCGGCCAGGCGGTCGGCGACCGCGACCTCCGCGGGCCGCAGGTCGGCGCGCGCGATGCCCTCCCTACGTCGGACAGCGAGCATGACCCGCTCGGTGTGGCGTTCGTCGTCGGTGAGCGTCTCGACCGTGGCCAGCGGCAGGACACCCTCGGCGAGCGCGGCGGCGTGGCGCGCCGGGTGCTTCACCGTCGCGAACCGCACCCCCGCGACGTGGGAGTGCGACCCCGGACCGACACCCCACCAGTCGGCGGAGTCCCAATAGCCGATGTTGTGTCGGCACCGCGCCGAGGGGTCGTCGGCGCGGGCCCAGTTCGACACCTCGTACCACCCGAGGCCGGCGGCGGACAGTCGCGCGTCGATCGCCTCGTACCGGTCGGCGAGCACGTCGTCGTCGGGGGCGGGGATCTCCCCCCGCCGCACGCGACGGGCCAGCGCCGTGCCGTCCTCGACGATGAGGGCGTAGGCCGAGACGTGGTCGACCCCGGCCGAGAGCACGGCGTCGAGGGTGGCGTCCATGTCCGACGCACGCTCGCCGGGCGTGCCGTAGATGACGTCGAGGTTCACGTGCGCGAACCCCGCGGCCCGCGCCTCACGCGCGGCCTGCACCGCGCGGCCGGGACTGTGCACGCGGTCGAGGGTGGCCAACACATGCGGCGCGGCGGACTGCATGCCCAGCGACACCCGCGTGAACCCCGCGGCGAGCAGGCCGTCGAAGAACGCCGGGGACGTGCTCTCCGGGTTCGACTCCGTCGTGACCTCCGCGTCGTCGGCGAGGGCGAACGACGTGCGGACCGCGTCCATCACCTGCGCGAGGCCGTCGGCCCCCAGGAGCGAGGGCGTGCCGCCGCCGACGAACACCGTCGACACCGGCCGGGCCGGGTCCAGGGCGGCGGCGGCGAGCCGGAGCTCGGTGCGGACCGCGGCGAGCCACGACGACGGGGACGACGACGTGCCGAGCTCACCCGGTGTGTAGGTGTTGAAGTCGCAGTACCCGCACCGTGTGGCGCAGAACGGGACGTGCACGTACAGCCCCAGCGGCGTCGCGGGGTCCACCGGACCCACCTGCAGGGTCGGCGTGTCGGGCGCCGACGGGACGACAGAGGTCATGTCCCCATTGTCGACCTCCCCGCCGTGGTCCCCCGCGGCGGGGAATGCGGGTCCCGCCGTCGGCGTTGAGCAGCGTCAGGCGTGATTCCGCTCACCCTGATCCCAAATAGGCCCAAGTAGACCCGTCGAGGAGGCCCGTGGCACCATGGTCGACGTGATCTCACCCGGGGTGTGGCTGGCCGAACGTCGCCACATCGACCTCAAGCGCGTGTGCAGCGCGTTCTGTCGACCCTGACCGCTCGTTCGTCCCCGTCGTCCTCGACGACCCCTCTGGACCGACCGATGAGCGTCCCACCCGGTATCGCCTTCTCCCGGCTGCGTGCCCTCCGCGCGCGCCGACTGCCCCAGGAGCATCGACCATGACGTCGTCCACCGACGCCGAGAACGCCGCCGCGCCCCGCGCCCGCCGACCCCGCCCGATCAAGCGCCGCGCCGAGGGCCAGTGGAAGCTCGGCTACCGCGAACCACTGAACCCCAACGAGCAGGTGAAGAAGGACGACAACCCGCTCAACGTGCGTGCGCGCGTCGAGAACATCTACGCGCACCGCGGGTTCGACTCCATCGACAAGCAGGACCTGCGCGGTCGACTGCGGTGGTGGGGCCTCTACACCCAGCGCGCGCAGGGCTACGACGGCACGTGGACCGGCGACGAGAACATCGACATCCTCGAGGACAGCCACTTCATGATGCGGGTCCGCTGCGACGCGGGCGCGCTGACGGCCGAGCAGCTGCGGACCATCGGCGAGATCTCCACCGAGTTCGCCCGCGACACCGCCGACCTGTCCGACCGCGAGAACGTCCAGTACCACTGGATCCGCATCGAAAACGTCCCCACGATCTGGCAGCGCCTCGAGGCGGTCGGGTTGAAGACCACCGAGGCGTGCGGCGACTGCCCCCGCGTCGTGCTCGGTTCGCCGCTCGCCGGCGAGGCGGTCGACGAGGTTCTCGACCCGACCCCCGCGATCGACGAGATCGTGCGTCGCTACGTCGGCGACCCGACCTACTCGAACCTGCCGCGCAAGTTCAAGACCGCGGTCTCCGGTCTGCAGGACGTCGCCCACGAGGTGAACGACATCGCCTTCGTCGGCGTCGTGCACCCCGAGCACGGGCCGGGCCTCGACCTGTGGGTCGGCGGCGGACTGTCGACCAACCCGATGCTCGCCCAGCGCGTCGGTGCGTGGATCCCGCTGGACGAGGTGCCCGACGTGTGGGAGGCCGTCGTCAGCCTCTTCCGCGACTACGGCTACCGCCGCCTGCGCGCGAAGGCCCGCCTGAAGTACCTGCTCAAGGACTGGGGCATCGAGAAGTTCCGCCAGGTGCTCGAGGAGGAGTACCTGAAGCGCCCGCTGGTCGACGGCCCCGCACCCGAGCCCCTCGCGGCACCCCGGGACCACGTCGGTGTGCAGCGGCTGCAGAACGGCCTCAACGCCGTCGGGTTCGCCGCGATCGCCGGCCGCGTCTCCGGCACCACGCTGCAGGCCGTCGCCGACGCCGCCGCCCGTGCCGGGTCCGACCGCATCCGCTTCACGCCGTACCAGAAGCTGGTCGTCCTCGACGTCCCCGACGACGCCGTGGACACCCTCATCGACGACCTGCGTCCGCACGGGCTCGATGGGCGGCCCTCGCGCTGGCGCCGCAACCTGATCGCCTGCTCGGGCATCGAGTTCTGCAAGCTCTCGT
This sequence comes from Gordonia paraffinivorans, assembly GCA_036946345.1. GTDB lineage: Bacteria > Actinomycetota > Actinomycetes > Mycobacteriales > Mycobacteriaceae > Williamsia_A > Williamsia_A paraffinivorans_A. The sequence continues at coordinate 20,894 of JAQIJH010000044.1, forward strand.
TCACCGAGACCCGCAAGCGCAGCCAGGCGCTGGTGCCGGAGCTTGAGGAACGTCTCGCCGACATCGACGCGCAGCTCGACGTCCCGATCACGGTGAACATCAACGGCTGCCCGAACTCGTGCGCCCGCGCCCAGATCGCCGACATCGGGTTCAAGGGTCAGCTGATCGAGGACGAGAACGGCGACCACGTCGAGGGGTTCCAGGTGCACCTGGGCGGAAGCCTCGGTCAGGACGCCGGGTTCGGCCGCAAGCTCCGTCAGCACAAGGTCACGACCGGCGAACTCGGGGACTACATCGATCGCGTGGTGCGAAACTTCGTCAAGCACCGCGACGAGGGAGAGCGGTTCGCCCAGTGGGCGGTCCGCGCCGACGAGGAGGATCTGCGATGAGCACCGCTGTTCGCGTCGAGGCACACCTACGGGACCTGGCCGTGCAGGGCGCCGCCGAGCTCGGCCCCGACGCCGATCCCCGCACCCTGCTGCGGTGGACCGCGGAGACCTTCGGACCCGATTTCGTCGTGGCGTCCAACATGCAGGACGCCGCCCTGGTCGACCTCGCCGTCGACAGCATCGATCGCGACACGATCGGCGGCGGCAAGGTGAAGGTCCTGTTCCTCGACACCGGCTACCACTTCGCGGAGACGCTCGGGACGCGCGACGCGGTGGAACAGGTCTACGACGTCGACATCGTGAACGTCACCCCGGAGCACTCGGTCGCCCAGCAGGACGAGTTGGTGGGACGCAACCTGTTCGCCTCCGACCCTGCCGAGTGCTGCCGCCTGCGCAAGGTCGTGCCGCTGCAGCGGACGCTGGCGGGGTACAGCGCCTGGGTCACCGGCATCCGTCGCGTGGAGTCGCCCACCCGGGCGAACGCTCCGCTGATCTCGTTCGACGAGACGTTCGGCCTGGTGAAGATCAACCCGATCGCGGCGTGGACCGACGAGCAGATGCAGGACTACATCGACAGCCGGGGCGTGCTGGTGAACCCCCTCGTCGACGAGGGATACCCCTCCATCGGGTGCGAGCCGTGCACCGCCAAGCCCGCTCCGGGCTCCGATCCCCGCAGCGGCCGGTGGGCCGGCCGCGCCAAGACCGAATGTGGGCTGCACGCATGACGATTCCCGACGCCGAGGTGAGCACGCTGCCGTCGACACACCGCGACCACGACCGCTACGACACGTTGGACGCGCTCGAGAGCGAGGGCATCCACATCATCCGCGAGGTCGCGGGCGAGTTCGACCGTCCGGTCGTCCTGTTCTCCGGCGGCAAGGACTCGACGGTGCTGCTGCACCTCGCGATCAAGGCCTTCTGGCCGGCGCCGGTCCCCTTCGCGCTGCTGCACGTCGACACCGGACACAACCTGCCCGAGGTGCTCGCCTTCCGCGACGAGGTCGTCGCGCGGCACGGTCTGCGGCTGCACGTCGCCAAGGTGGAGGACTACCTCGCCGACGGTCGCCTGGTCGAGCGCCCCGACGGTGTCCGCAACCCGCTGCAGACGGTGCCGCTGCTCGACGCCATCACCGAGAACCGCTTCGACGCGGTCTTCGGGGGCGGTCGACGCGACGAGGAGCGCTCCCGCGCGAAGGAGCGGATCTTCTCGCTGCGCAACGCCTTCGGACAGTGGGACCCCAAGCGCCAGCGCCCTGAGCTGTGGAACCTCTACAACGGTCGCCACGCCGCCGGTGAGCACGTGCGCGTGTTCCCCCTGTCGAACTGGACCGAGCTCGACGTGTGGCGGTACATCGCCCGCGAGCAGGTGCTTCTGCCGCCGATCTACTACGCGCACGAGCGCGAGGTCTACCAGCGCGACGGCATGTGGATGACCCCCGGCCCGTGGGGCGGACCGCGCGACGGCGAAGAGCTGCAACGGCTCTCGGTGCGGTACCGCACCGTCGGTGACGGCTCCACCACCGGCGCGGTGCTCTCCGACGCCGCCGACAACGAGGCCGTCCTCGCCGAGGTCGCGGCGTCGCGTCTCACCGAACGCGGTGCCACCCGCGGCGACGACCGTGTGTCCGAGGCCGCCATGGAGGACCGCAAGCGAGAGGGCTACTTCTGATGAGCGACCTGCTGCGCATCGCCACCGCCGGCAGCGTGGACGACGGCAAGTCGACTCTCGTCGGCCGACTGCTGTTCGACACGAAATCGGTTCTGGCCGACCAGATCGACGCCGTGACCCGCGCGTCGGTCGACCGTGGTCTCGACACGCCGGACCTCTCCCTGCTCGTCGACGGTCTGCGCGCCGAGCGGGAGCAGGGCATCACGATCGACGTCGCCTACCGCTACTTCGCGACCCCCCGCCGCAGCTTCGTCCTCGCCGACACCCCCGGGCACGTGCAGTACACCCGCAACACGGTGTCGGGCGCGTCGACGGCGCAGCTGGTGATCCTGCTGGTCGACGCGCGCAACGGCATCGTCACCCAGACCCGTCGGCACGCCGCGGTGATGGCGTTGCTGGGTGTGGGCCGACTCGTGCTGGCGGTCAACAAGATCGACCTCGTCGACGACCCGGAGTCCACCTTCGCGCGCATCCGCGGCGAGTTCGCCGAACTGACCCATGCCCTGGGCTGGGACGACGAACACGTGCAGGCGATCCCCGTCTCGGCGCTGCGCGGCGACAACATCGCCGGACGGTCGTCGGAGACCGCGTTCTACGACGGACCCACCCTGATCGAACACCTCGAGTCGGTGCCCAACGAGGTCGACCGCGCACCCGTGGGGGCGCGCTTCCCCGTGCAGTACGTCATCCGCCCGCGGACGACCGAGCACCCGGACTACCGCGGCTACGCGGGACAGGTCGCCGCCGGCGAGATCCACGTCGGCGACGACATCGTCGTCCTCCCGTCGGGTCAGCGCACCACGGTGACGGGTATCGACACCGCGGACGGCGCGCTGCAGTCCGCGCACACGGGCCGCAGCGTCACCGTGCTGCTGGCCGACGACCTCGACGTCTCCCGCGGCGACCTGATCGCCGCGGTCGCCGATGCACCGGAGCCGACTTCGGCGTTCACCGCGACGCTGTGCTGGCTGGGCGACAAGCCGCTGCAGCCGGGTGCGCGCCTGCTGCTCAAGCACGGGACCCGCACCACCCCGGCCATCGTCGGCGGGATCGACGCCGTGTTCGACGAGCAGGACCTGCGCGTGCAGGACGCGCCGGACTCGTTGTCGCTCAACCAGATCGGCCGTGTGTCGGTGCAGACCGCCGAGCCGGTCGCCGCAGACGACTACCAGGTCAACCGGGAGACCGGCAGCTTCCTGCTCATCGACCCGCAGGGCGGCAACACCCTCGCCGCGGGGCTCGTCGGCGACGCCCTGGCCCGACTGCGACTGTCCGCCCTCGTCTGAGCCCTATGACCGCCGCCGTCCTCGTCGCCCACGGCAGCCGCGACCCGCGGTTCGCCGCCACGGCGCGACGGCTGCGGGACGCGGTCGCACGGGTGGCGCCGACGATCCCGGTCGAGATCGCCTACCTCGACCTCGACGAGCCGTCGGTCCCCTACGTCCTCGCCCGGGTGTCCGGTGACGTCGCGGTCGTGCCCCTCCTGCTCGGCGACGCGTTCCACAACCGGGTCGACCTGCCCGCGCTGGTGCGTGAGTCCGCTCGCGCGGACGTGCGCATGGTGCACGCGCCCGTGCTCGCCGATCCCCGGCTGACCGAGGCACTCGCCGATCGAGCGGTCGACGCAGGTCTCGTTACGGGCGACGGCGTGCTGATGTGCGCAGTCGGGTCCAGCGACGCCGACGCCGACGCCGAGACCCGTCGCCGGGGTGGCGAACTCGCCGCGGTGCTGGCCCGCCGCGGGATCGACGTCCCGGTCGAGGTCGCTTTCGCGACCCGCTCCGACACCGTCCACGCCGCCGACGGCCGTCTGCGCGCAGTCGGGGCACGCAGGGTGCTCGTCGCGCCCTGGTTCCTCTCGGCCGGGACCCTGACCGACCGGGTCGAACGAATCCTCGACGACGCCGACCGGCCCTGGCGGATGGCCGGCCCACTCGGTGCCCATCCGGCGGTCGTCGACGTGGTGCACACACGCATCGTCGAGGCTCTGGCCGCGGCCGCGTCCGACTCGCGGACAACTCTCTGAGAAGGCTCAGGGGATCGGGAGGAGATTCTCCGCACCCTCTCAGGTGAGCGGCCGAAGGTGTCCTCATGGACCAGACACCGCATGGACAGCACGACGACCCCTCCACCGCGCGGGACCGCGACACCACACCCACCGCCGGATTCGGTGCACACCAGGAGCCGGACCACGGCCGGTACGAGCCGCACGCGTACTGGGGGGCTCATCAGGCGCCCCCGCCGTACGCCGCCGACACGGGCTGGGCGACGCACGCCCCCACCGGGCACACCGGCGCACCCGCGCCACTGCGGCGGCGGACGGCCCCCATCGTGGTGGCCGTCGTCGCGGCCGGACTGCTCGGTGGCGGACTCGGTGCCGGAGGCGTCGCGCTCTACGATCACACCTCGTCCTCGGCACCGGCGGCGCTGACCGCGCAGCCCGCGTCGGCGACCGTCACCTCGGCGTCGCCGGGGTCCATCCCCTACGCCGCACAGGTGGCATCGAAGTCGACGGCCGACCTCACCGTCACCGGGCAGTCGGGTGAGGCCGTCGGCAGCGGGATCATCCTGACCCGCGACGGGTACGTCCTCACCAACAACCATGTGGTGTCCGGGGTCGGTCAGGGCGGTCGGATCCAGGTGACGCTGCCCGACGGATCGACGCACTCGGCGAGCGTGCGCGGCGTCGCACCGTCCTACGACCTCGCCGTCGTGAAGGTCGACGGCGTGTCGAACCTGACCCCGGCCGTGCTGGGACAGTCCTCCGGTGTGCAGGTCGGCCAGCAGGTCGTCGCCGTCGGGAGCCCCGAGAACCTGTCCAACACTGTGACATCCGGTATCGTGTCGAACCTGAGCCGCACCGTCACCGCGGCCGACGACAGCGGCCAGTCGGTGGCCGTCTACAACGGTCTGCAGACCGACACCCCCATCAACCCCGGGAACTCCGGTGGCCCGCTGGTGAACCTGCAGGGACAGGTCGTGGGCGTCAACTCCGCCGTCGACACCGGCCAGGCGTCCCAGGGCGGTGTGCAGGCGTTCGGCCTCGGTTTCGCGATCCCCGTCGACACCGCGCGCCGTGTCGCCGACCAGCTCATGCAGGACGGCTCGGCCACGAAGCCGATACTCGGTGTCTCCGGGTCGCTCTCGGGCTCCGACAGCTCGACGTCGGTCGCCGGTGCGCAGGTCACCGGGGTCACCGAGGGCGGCGCCGCGGCGAAGGCCGGGATCGCCCGCGGTGACGTCATCACCAAGGTGAACGGCGTCGCGATCGGCAACTACGCGGACCTGATGGCCCAGGTACTCAAGCAGCAACCCGGACAGTCGGTCCCGCTGACCGTCCAGTCGGGCGGCTCGAGCAAGACCGTGACGGTCACCCTCGGCACCGCGAAGGACACCGCGACGACGACGGTTCCCGCGCGTCAGCAGGAGCAGCAGCAGTCGCCCTTCGGCGGCAGCTCACCCTTCGGTGGGGACTCCCCGTTCGGCGGGCTCCCCTTCGGCTGAGCGTGGCCCGTCCCGCGCCGGCCGGAGCCGCTCCCGTCAGCCGGCGACGGCCGGCACGCGTGTGGCCCGCACGTAGACGTCGTCGCCCTCCGACAGCGTGAGGGCGGCGGCGTCACCGCGTGTGATCTGCGCGTGGAAGTCGTCGCCGGTGGCGGCGTTGGTCAACTCCACCCGCACCTCGAAACCGAGGTGGACCACCCGGACCACCGTCGCCTTGAAGACGCCGTTCTCCGCGCCCTCCTCGTCGGCTCCCTGCAGGGCCAGGTCCGGGGTCCGGCCCAGACGGATGTCGTGCGGCCGCACCAGGTTCCCGTTCAGCCGCGCGACCGACCCGAGGAAGGACATGACGAACTCGTTGGCCGGGCGGTCGTAGAGGTCGTCGGGACTGCCGACCTGCTCGATCTGCCCCTTGTTCAGCACCGCGATGCGGTCGGCGACGTCGAGCGCCTCCTGCTGGTCGTGGGTGACGAGCACCGTCGTGACGTGCACCTCGTCGTGCAGCCGACGCAGCCACCGTCGCAGGTCCTCGCGGACCTTGGCGTCGAGCGCGCCGAACGGCTCGTCGAGGAGCAACACCTCCGGGTCGACGGCGAGCGCCCGCGCCAGCGCCATGCGCTGTCGCTGTCCGCCGGAGAGCTGTGCGGGGTACCGGGTCTGGAAGCCCGCGAGCCCGACCACCTCGAGCAACTCGTCGACCTTGCGCGCGACCTCGGCCTTGGGCCGCTTGCGGATCTTCAGTCCGAACGCGACGTTCTCGCGGACCGTCATGTGCTTGAAGGCCGCGTAGTGCTGGAAGACGAACCCGATGTCGCGTCGCTGCGGCGACAGGCGGGTCACGTCCTGACCGTTGATCGTGACCGTGCCGGAGTCCAGTTCGTCGAGTCCGGCGATCGCGCGCAGCAATGTCGACTTGCCCGACCCCGACGGCCCGAGCAGCGCCGTCAGCGAGCCCTTCGGTATGTCCAGCGAGACGTCGTCCAGAGCGGCGAAGTCGCCGTAGCGCTTCTGGGCGTTGGCCACCGAGATCGTCATCGTGCGTACTCCTTGTCGTCGGCGGCGAGGCCGGACGGATCGGGCGGGGGTGCGGTACCGGCGTCGGGTGCCGGCTCGTCGGTGGAGGTGCGGCGCGTTGCGCGGGCGAGGCGACCGGTCGAACCACGTCGTTCGATGAGGGTCATCGCGACGAGGACCGCGATCGCGATCAGCATCAGCAGCGTGGCCGCCGCGTAGGCGCCGTACTCGTTGTAGTCGTCGGTGTAGCGCGAGGACACCAGCAGCGTGAGGGTCTGGGAGATACCGGGATAGCCCGACGACACGATGATGACCGCGCCGTACTCCCCCAGGCTCCGTGCGACCGTGAGGATGATGCCGTAGGTGAGTCCCCAGCGGATCGCGGGCAGGGTGATGCGGCGGAACGTCGCCCATCCGCCGGCGCCCAAGGTGGCCGCGGCCTCCTCCTGCTCGGTGCCGATCTCGCGGAGCACCGGTTCCACCTCGCGGACGACGAACGGCAGCGTGACGAAGACGGTGGCGAGCACCATGCCGGGCAGGCCGAAGATGACGCGGAACCCCAGCGACTCGATCCCGCCGAACCACCCGCCGTACCCCCACAGCAGGACGAGCGAGACGCCCACCACGACCGGTGAGACCGCGAACGGGAGGTCGATGACGGCCTGCACGATGCCGCGACCGGGGAACCTGCCGCGCACGAGGGCGATCGCGGTCGCGATGCCGAACACGACGTTGAGCGGGACGACGATCACGACGATCAGCAGGCTCAGCTGCAGGGCCGCGATCGCGGCCGGGGTCGTGATCCAGTCCCAGAACTGCACGATGCCGTGTTCGAACGAACGCCAGAAGATCAGCGCCAGCGGCACCACCAACAGCACGAACAGGTAGAGCAACGCGACGGTGCGCAGCCCGTACCGTGCCGTCGGGGAGACCTTCACGAGTCGGCCCCCTCGCGGCGGGCGTTGCGTCGACCGACGACACGCAGGACCAGCAGGACCACGAACGCGATGAGCAGCAGCACCACCGACACGGCGGAGGCGTCGACGGGGGCGTCGACCTCTAACTGTTGCTGGATGTACTGCGAGGCGACCTGGGTGTCGTTCGGCACGTTGCCGCCGATCAGGACGACCGATCCGAACTCCCCGATCGCGCGTGTGAACGCCAGTCCGGCGCCGGTGAGGATCGCGGGGGCGAGCGAGGGCACGATGATCCGCCACCAGATGGTCCAGTTGGACGCTCCGAGCGACGCGGCGGCCTCCTCGACCTCGCGGTCGATCTCGATGAGCACCGGCTGCACCTGACGAACCACGAACGGCAGGGTCACGAACGCGAGCGCCACCACGAGCGCGGGTTTCGTGGCGTTGAACTGGATGTCGATCGGGCTGTTCGGCCCGTACAGCGACAGCAGCACCAGGCTCGCGACGATGGTCGGCAGGGCGAACGGCAGGTCGATCAGCGCGTTGACGACCCCCTTGCCCGGGAAGTCGTCGCGGACCAGGACCCATGCGATGACGGTGCCCATGACGACGTTGATCACCGCGACGACGATCGAGACGATCACGGTCACCCGGATCGCGCCGACCGCGGCCTCCGCGGTGATCGCGTCGACGAAACCACTCCAGCCGTCGTCGAACGACTTCGCCGTGATCGCCGCCAGCGGCAGCAGGACGATGACGCTGAGCCACAGTCCGGCCACGCCGACGCCCAGCGGCGTGGCCCCGATGCGTCGGCGGGCGCGGCGGGTGGGTCCCGCGGGTGCGTCGACCTCGATCGCGGTCACGACTTGCCTCCCGCGTCGTAGATCTTGCTGATGGCACCGGAGGTGCCGAAGAGCTCCGAGTCGACGGCCTTCCACCCCGTGGGCGCCTCGCCGCCCTTCCTCTCCGCGACGCGCTGCCCGAGGACCTTGCCCAGATCGGAGATCGTCCAGAGCCTGTCGATGCGTCCGGGGAAGTCACCCGCCGTCGCCGCTATCACCGAGGGCGCCACCGGCCGGAATCCCTGGCGGGCCCAGATCCGCTGGCCCTCGTCGCTGAACAGGAAGTCGAGGAACGCACGCGCCGAGTCCTTCTCCGTGCTGGTCGACACGATCGCGACCGGGTTCTCGATCTTGAACGTCTGCGGGGGGATGACGTAGTCGGTGCGCTGCGAGGGAGGGAGGCTCCCGTTCTTGCGCGACAACATGATCGCCTCGTTCTCGTAGCTGATGAGGACGTCGCCCTGCCCCTGTTCGAAGCTCGTCGTCGCCTCCCGGCCGGACTTCGGGTTGACGCGGATGTGCCCCGAGACGAGCTGCCGGATGTAGTCCAGACCGGCTTTCTCGTCGACCCCGCCGTTGCTCTTCGCCGCGAACGGCGCGAGCAGATTCCACTTCGCCGACCCGGAGCTGCCCGGGTTGGGGGTGACGACCTCGATGCCCGGGCGGAGCAGGTCGTCCCAGTCGCGGATGTTCTTCGGGTTGCCCTGCCGGACGACGAGCGCGACGACGGAGCCGAAGGGCGTGCTGTTGTTGGGGTACTGCTTCTTCCAGTCCTCGTCGACCACACCGGCGGTGACGAGGCGGGTGATGTCGGGTTCGACGGAGAAGTTCACGACGTCCGCGGGGACGCGGCGCGCGACCTTGCGCGACTGGTCACCCGAGGCGCCGTACGACTGCGAGAAACCGATGTCGCCACCGACCCGCGTGTCCCGGAACGCCGGGATGATCGCGTCGAAGCCCGGCTTGGGCGTCGCGTAGGCCACCAGGTTCAGGTGGTGCGACCCGCTCGAGATGTCGCGTCCGCCGGGGACGTCGGTGGAGCCGGCGCCACATGCCGCAGTCACCATCGCGACCACGACGGCGACCAGCACGGCGGCCACGCCGCGGGGGCGGGTCGACCGGCGGCGGCGACGGGAGGGGGACACACGGACCTCTCGGACAGGGACGAAACGGACGGCCGGGCGGCGACGGGACCACGCGGGCGAGCGCTGCGGTGGTCGCGGGGTCAGCGACAGTGCACGTCGGAGACGCAGTGGTGGTCCACCGCGAAGAGGGCGAGGGCCAGCGTGCTGCGCGGGCTCACCGAATCGGTCACAAGGCGGAGGTTATCAGCCGCGATCACTGCCCTGAACTGCCGTGACGTCCCGCGCGACGGGCGTCAGAGCGTGATCAGCCAGGCCACGACGACCAGCACGATCAGGGCGATGAGCGCGATGGTGACCCGCGACCGGACCATGTCAGCGCTCCCCGGCGGCGGTGTCGACGACGTCGCCCCGACGGCCCACCAGACCGAGCACGACGCTGACCAGCAGGTTGATCAGGAGGGCCGCGCCGATGGCGGCCGGGATGAGGACGGCCAGCGTGACGAGCAGCTGCGGGAGGAAGGACAGCCCGGTCAGCCAGGCCTCCACACCGTCCCACCACGTCCGGATCCCGTTCACCCGGCAACCCTAGCGCGCGGACTTAAAATCACCCTGAGCGCAAGGCGGTACCGCGACCCGCCCGGCGCGCCCGGTTCGCGTGCGAAGGTCCCCCGCGCTCGCCATGATGGACCGATGACAACCGCCTCCGGTCACGCCGGATCGCCGGAAGCCGCCGCCGGCACCCCCGTCCCCTCCCCGCCCGCCGTCGGCGTGGCCGAGGAGAGTGCGGCTATCCACGGCGGGTCGGGCGCGCTGGCGGACGCCAGCTCCTTCACCCCGGCCACGGCGACCCGCAACGTCTTCCCCCCGATCGACGACTACGCGTTCCTCTCCGACTGCGAGACGAACTGCCTCATCGCCCGCAACGGGTCGGTGGAGTGGATGTGCGTGCCGCGCCCGGACTCGCCCAGCATCTTCGGCGCCGTCCTCGACCGCAGCGCAGGACATTTCAAGCTCGCGCCCTACGGCGTCAACGTCCCCGTCGACCGCCGCTATCTGCCGGGCAGCCTGATGGTCGAGACGACGTGGCAGACCGACACCGGCTGGATCATCGTGCGCGACGCGCTCGTCATGGGCCCGTGGCACGACAACGACCGTCGCTCCCGCACCCACAAGCGCACCCCCACCGACTGGGACGCCGAGCACATCCTGCTGCGCACGGTCCGCTGCGTCAGCGGCACCGTCGAGGTCGCGGTCAGCTGCGAGCCGGCGTTCGACTACCACCGCGGCACGACCACGTGGGAGTACTCCGGGCCGGCCTACTCCGAGGCGATCGCGACGGCCTCGGGCACGACCCATCCCGCACCGACGCTCAAGCTCACCACCAACTTCAAGCTCGGACTCGAGGGACGTGAGGCCCGGGCGCGCAGTCGCCTCACCGAGGGCGACGACCGTTTCATCGCGCTCAGCTGGTCGTCGTACCCGGCGCCGCAGTCGTGGGAGGAGGCCGCCCAGAAGATGTGGGCGACGGCCGAGTCGTGGCGGCAGTGGATCAACATCGGCGCCTTCCCCGACCACCCGTGGCGCAGCCACCTGCAGCGCAGCGCGTTGACGCTCAAGGGCCTCACCTACTCCCCGACCGGCGCCCTGCTCGCAGCGGCGACCACGTCGTTGCCGGAGACGCCCGGCGGGGAACGCAACTGGGACTACCGGTACGCCTGGGTGCGGGACTCCACCTTCGCCCTGTGGGGTCTGTACACGCTCGGGCTCGACCGCGAGGCCGACGACTTCTTCTCGTTCATCGCCGACGTGTCCGGTGTGACGAACGGCGAACACCATCCGCTGCAGGTGATGTACGGCGTGGGTGGTGAGCGCGAACTGGAGGAGGAGGAGCTGCTGCACCTGTCGGGCTACGACGGTGCGCGGCCCGTCCGCATCGGCAACGGCGCGTACAACCAGTCGCAGCACGACATCTGGGGCACGATGCTCGACTCGGTGTACCTGAACACCAAGTCGACGGACACCATCTCCGAGACACTGTGGCCGGTGCTGAAGGCGCAGGTCGAGGAGGCGGTCAAGCACTGGTACAAGCCCGATCGCGGGATCTGGGAGGTCCGCGGGGAGCCGCAGCACTTCACCTCGTCGAAGGTGATGTGCTGGATCGCCCTCGACCGCGGCGCCCGCCTCGCCACGATGCACGGCGAGAAGTCGTACGCGAAGACGTGGGCCGAGAAGGCCGACGAGATCAAGGAGGACATCCTCACCCACGGGGTGAACGAGCGCGGTGTCTTCACCCAGCGCTACGGCAGCGATGCGCTCGACGCCTCGTTGTTGTTGGTGCCGCTGTTGCGTTTCCTGCCGCCCGACGACGACCGGGTGCGCAACACCGTCCTCGCGATCGCCGACGAGCTGACCGAGAACGGCCTCGTCCTCCGGTACCGCGTCGAGGAGACCGACGACGGGTTGTCCGGGGAGGAGGGCACGTTCACGATCTGCTCGTTCTGGCTGGTGTCCGCGCTCGTCGAGATCGGTGAGCTCACCCGCGCCAAGCACCTCTGCGAGCGGCTGCTCAGCTACTCGAGCCCGCTCAAGCTGTACGCCGAGGAGATCGACCACCGGACCGGTCGCCACCTCGGCAACTTCCCCCAGGCGTTCACCCACCTGGCGCTCATCAACGCGGTCATGCATGTGATCCGCGCCGAGGAGGCCCACGTCCACGGAGGTGGCTTCATCCCCGCCAACACCTGACCCGTCTGTTGGGCGTTTGGAACCGCCTGTTGGGCGTTTGGAACCGTCTGTTGGGCAGTCGGGACCGTCTGTTGGGCGTTTGGCGACCTCATCGTCGCCATCCGCGTGAGGCGAGTGCACGTTCGATCTTCGCCAACTCGGCGAACTGATTCTCGGCGATCGCCGCGGCGCTCGTCCGCAACGGGATCCATCCGCGACGGCGAACGCCACGGTCGCGGCGGGCGTCGTGCGAACGCTGCTCGGCGCTCGAGTGGAACTCGACACCGTCGTAGTCGACACCGACCTTGTACCGGCGGTACCCGAGATCGAAACGGCCGATCAGCTCGCCGAACTCGTCGAACACCTCGATCTGGCTCTCGGGCCGCGGCAACTCATGTCGGTGCATGATCAGTCGGGTCCAGCTCTCGCCCGGCGACTCGGCGCCCGCGTCGATCAGGCCGACGAGCTCACGCAGCTGTCGGATCCCGCCGGTGTGGGTGTGGTCGCGCGTGTAGTCCCAGAGCGCACGAGTGTCGAGTGCAGTGGTGCGCGCCATGTCGTCCAGATGTCCCAGAGCCAACCAGTCCGGTCGACGACGACCGAGGTCGAAGGCCGTGCGAACCGCACTCGTCACGGGCATCCCGGCGATCTCGACGATGTCGTCCGCACTCAGCTGGTCGGTCCGCATGATGCGGATGCCGGGTCGCCGTCGCCCCTGGCCTCGGAGGTCCCGGATGATCTCGACGTCGCCGTCCACGTCGGGGTAGGCGACACCATGAAGGAATTGCGCGCTGCGCCCGGCGATCACGGATCCAGGTCCGGCGCTCAGGTATGCGGCCCGGATACGGTCCGTCTCGTTCAGCGCGACCCGTGGATCGGCGTAAACACCTCGGTGGAGCCTGACCATGTCACGGCGAAGGTCTCGCGATCGACGGTCGGTACGCGCGAGGTGGTCAGGGACGTCTGACGACGAGATCTCGGGATAGCCCACGTCGATCGGACGCAGCCGACCGCCATTCGGTTCCACCGGGGCACGCACGCACATCTGTCCCAACCGCCCAACAAACGGTCCCAACCGCCCAACAGACGGTTCCAACTGCCCAACAGACGGGTCAGCGGCCGCCGGAGATCAATCGAGGCGCCAGGACTCGTAGGCGCGGGGGTCGCCGATCGGCTCGAGGTGGATGGTGACGTGGAGGTGGTCGAGGGTCTCGACGAGATCGCGTTCCACCCGCTCGACGAGGTCGTGTCCGCGCTGCACCGACCACTCGCCCGGGACGAGCATGTGCAGCTGCAGGAACCGCTCGTGGCCGGCTTCCCGGGTACGGACGTCGTGGAAGTCCACGTCGTCGGCACGCCACCGATCGAGCACGGCGTCCAGTGCCGACCGATCGTCGTCGGGCAGTGCGGTGTCCATGAGACCGGCACCCGACTGCCACACCAGGCGTCCACCGACGAACAGGATGTTGATCGCGACAGCGATGGCGATCAGCGGGTCGAGGGGCAGCCAGCCCGTGAGCGCGACCAGCAGGACACCGATCACGACGCCGGCCGTCGTCCACACGTCGGTCATGAGGTGCTTGCCGTCGGCCTCGAGGGTCAGCGACCGGTGTGCACGCCCCGCGCGGATCAGCACCAGGCCGACGCCGGCGTTGATCACCGTCGCCGCAACCGATATCGCGAGACCGAGGCCGACCGACTCGAGACCGCTGGGGTTCAGCAGCCGGTCGACCGCCGTCACGATGATGAACGCCGACGCCACGACGATCATCACGCCCTCGAAGACGGCCGAGAAGTACTCGGCCTTGGTGTGGCCGAAGTTGTGGTCGGAGTCGGCCGGTCGCGACGCCACCCGCAGCGCGACGAAGGCGCCGATGGCCGCGACGACGTTGACCGTGGATTCCGCTGCGTCCGACAGCAATCCGACGGACCCCGACACGCGCCACGCGACCACCTTCATCACGATGACGACGATCGACGCGACGATGCTGAGCAGCGCGTAGCGCGTCAGGTCGGCGCGCGTGGAGGTGGTGGTCACGCCGCTGTGTCGGCGAGTCCGCGCCGGGTCAACAGCGGCTCGATCCGCGCCGGCCGCCCGAGCAGTTCCTGATGTGCCGCGATCGGGTCGACGCTGTCGCCCCGGGAGAGGGTCGCCTCGGCGAACGCCCGCCCCGCCGCACTGCTGAGCCCGCCGCGGTCGAGGAACCAGAGTTCGGTCTCGGCGTCGAGGATCTCCGACCAGATGTAGCTGTAGTACCCGGCCGCGTACCCACCGCCGAAGACGTGGTTGAAGTACGTGCTGCGATACCGCGGCGGGATCAGCTCCGACCCCACGCCCGCCTCCGCGAGTGCCCGCGCCTCGAACGCCTCCACGTCGTCGACCGTCCCGGCCTCGACGTCCTCCACGGTCACCCGGTGCCACGCCAGGTCGAGCACGGCCGCGGCCAGGTACTCGATGGTGCTGTGCGCGGTCTCGGTGGCGGTGGCGGCCCGGGCGGCGTCGGCCAGCTCCGCCGGGATCGGCTCACCGGTGCGGTGATGACGGGCGTAGTGCGACAACACGCCCGGGTGCAGCGCCCACATCTCGTTGACCTGCGACGGGAACTCCACGAAGTCCCGCGGCACCGCGGTACCCGACTGCGACGGGTACCGGACCGACGACAACAACCCGTGGAGGGCGTGGCCGAACTCGTGGAACAGCGTCGTCAGCTGGTCGAAGTCGAGCAGGCACGGCTCGCCGGGACGTGGCTTGGTGAAGTTGCAGACGTTCACCACGATCGGCTGGTTGCCGAGCAACTGGGACTGGTCAACGACGTTGTTCATCCACGCCCCGCCGCGCTTGCTGCGGCGCGCGAAGAAGTCCCCGAGGTAGAGGCCGATCGACACACCCGCTCCGTCGAACACCTCCCACACCCGCACATCCGGGTGATACCCGGCGAGGTCACCGCGCTCGACGAAGCGGAGTCCGTAGAGCTGACCCGCCGCGTAGAAGACCCGTCGGTGAGAACCGTGTCCAGGGAACAGAAGTCGGAGAAGTCGTCGAGGGACACCGCGGAGGTCCGACGCCGCTCCTGGGCGAGCCACCAGGTCAGGTCCGCCGGTCCGACCTCCTCGCCGGCCAGCGCCCGCAGACGCGTCAGCTCCCGACCGCCCGCGCGCATCGCCGCCGTGACGAGATCCCGGAGCACGGCCTCGACGGCCTCGGCGTCGGGTGCGGTCTGCTCGGCGATCTCGAACTCGGCGTGGTCGCGGTAGCCGAGCAACCGTGCACGACGGGCACGCAGCGAGACGATCTCGACGACGATGGCCCTCGTGTCGTACTCGCCGCCGCGCGCACCGCGGGTGGTCGCCGCGTCGAACACCGCTGCGCGCGTGGCGGGATCGGTGAGGGACGTGAGCACCGACTGGCTCGTCGGGAGCTCGATCGACAGCAGGTAGCCGTCGTCGTGCCCGGCCTCGCGGGCGGCGTCGGCCGCGGCCGCGACCGATGCCGGCGACAGCCCGGCGAGCGCCGCCTCGTCGACCACGTGCACCGCCGCGTCGTTGCTGCCGTCGAGGACATGCTGGGAGAACGTGGTCGTCAGGACCGACAGTCGCGACGAGATCTCGCGCATCTGCCGTTGCCCGTCCTCGTCGAGACCGGCACCCGCGCGCACCGCCTCACGGAACCGCTTGTCCAGCAGTCGCAGTGACGGCTCGTCGAGGGCCAGTTGGTGGCGACGGGCGTGCAGGTCGGAGATCTTGGCGAACAGTCGCGGGTCGAGCGCGATGGTGTTGCCGTGATCCGACAGCCTCGGCGCGAGCTCGGTGGCGATGCGGTTGCGCTCGGGCGTGCTGTCGGCGCCGACGACGGTGAAGAAGATGCCGGCCACCCGCGCGAGGTCCTGGCCCGACCGCTCCAACGCCTCGACGGTGTTCGCGAACGTCGGCGTCGCCGGATCCTTGGCGATGAACTCGACCTCCGCCAGGTGGGTCGCCATCGCCTCGGTGAAGGCGGGCAGCAGATCGTCATCGGAGACGGCCGCGAAGTCCGGCAGACCGTGCGGCAAGGTGCTGTGTGCCAGCGCCGGGTTGGCCACGGCTACTTGCCTTTCGCCTTGTCCGCGGGGGCGTCGGCCGACAGCGCGGCGACGAACGCCTCCTGCGGGACGTCGACACGGCCGATGGTCTTCATCCGCTTCTTGCCCTCCTTCTGCTTCTCCAGCAGCTTCCGCTTGCGGCTGATGTCACCGCCGTAGCACTTGGCGAGCACGTCCTTGCGGATGGCGCGGATGTTCTCGCGGGCGATGATCTTCGAGCCGATCGCCGCCTGCACCGGCACCTCGAACTGCTGGCGCGGGATGAGCTCCTTGAGCTTCGTCGTCATCTTGTTGCCGTAGGCGAACGCCGAGTCCTTGTGCACGATGGCGCTGAACGCGTCGACGGCCTCGCCCTGCAGGAGGATGTCGACCTTGACCAACGCGGCCTCCTGCTCGCCGGCCTCCTCGTAGTCGAGGCTGGCGTAGCCGCGGGTCCGCGACTTCAGCGAGTCGAAGAAGTCGAAGATGATCTCGGCCATCGGCATCGTGTAGCGCAGCTCGACCCGCGTCTCCGAGAGGTAATCCATGCCGCCGAGCTCCCCGCGCCGCGACTGGCAGAGCTCCATGATGGTGCCCACGAACTCGCTCGGCGCGATCACCGTCGTCTTCACGATCGGCTCGAAGATGGCCTGCGGCTTGCCGTCCGGCCAATCCGACGGGTTCGTGACGACCTGTTCGCGTCCGTCCTCGCCGACCAGCCGGTAGACGACGTTCGGCGCCGTGGAGATGAGGTCGAGTCCGAACTCGCGTTGGAGGCGTTCGCGGGTGATCTCCATGTGGAGCAGCCCCAGGAAGCCACACCGGAACCCGAAGCCGAGCGCGACGGACGTCTCGGGTTCCCACGTGAGAGCAGCATCGTTGAGCTGCAACTTCTCCAGGGCCTCGCGCAGGTCCGGGTAGTCGGAACCGTCGACCGGGTAGAGCCCCGAGTAGACCATGGGCCGCGGCTCGCGGTAGCCCGTGAGCGCCTGGGTCGCACCGCCTCGCGCTGAGGTGACGGTGTCACCGACCTTCGACTGACGCACGTCCTTGACGCCGGTGATGAGGTAGCCGACCTCGCCGACGCCGAGCCCCACGCTGGCCTTCGGCTCCGGCGAGACGATGCCGACCTCGAGCAGCTCGTGGGTCGTCCCGGTCGACATCATCTCGATCTTCTCGCGCGGCGTGAGCTTGCCGTCGACGACCCGGACGTAGGTGACGACGCCGCGGTAGGTGTCGTAGACGGAGTCGAAGATCATCGCCCGGGCCGGCGCGTCGGCGTCGCCGACAGGGGCCGGGATCACGCGCACGACCTCGTCGAGCAACTCCCCCACCCCGACACCCGTCTTGCCGGACACGCGCAGGACGTCGTCGGGCTCGCACCCGACGATGTGGGCGATCTCGGCGGCGTACCGGTCGGGGTCTGCGGCGGGCAGGTCGATCTTGTTGAGCACCGGGATGATGGCCAGGTCGTTCTCCATGGCCAGGTAGAGGTTCGCCAGCGTCTGCGCCTCGATGCCCTGCGCGGCGTCGACGAGCAGCACCGCACCCTCGCAGGCCTCGAGCGCACGGGACACCTCGTAGGTGAAGTCGACGTGACCGGGGGTGTCGATGAGGTGCATCACGTAGTCGGTGGTCTCCCCGTCGGCGGTCACCTGCCACGGCAGCCGGACGTTCTGCGCCTTGATCGTGATGCCGCGCTCGCGCTCGATGTCCATCCGGTCGAGGTACTGCGCCCGCATCGCACGTTCCTCGACGACGCCGGTGAGCTGCAGCATCCGGTCGGCCAGGGTCGACTTGCCGTGGTCGATGTGGGCGATGATGCAGAAGTTCCGGATCCGGGACGGATCGGTGAACGTCGTGTCGGCGAAGCTGGGAATCGAACTCACTCCTCGTGGTCGGTCACCTGCAAGTTTCGCACGGGCCGGTACCGTGCCCGGACATGACCGCAGCGGCGCCCACCCCGTTCCGTGGCAACGGCGTCGACGGCGTGCTGCAGCGTCCCGGCGGGTCGGCCACCGCAGGTCTGGTCCTCACCCATGGTGCCGGGTCGAACCGTGACGCGCCGCTGCTGCGACGGCTCGCCGACGCGCTGGTCGGGCAGGACGTGGCGGTCGCCCGCATCGATCTCCCCTACCGGCAGCGACGTCCGAAGGGACCGCCGAGCCCGTCGACCGCCGCGGCCGACCGCGACGGCATCGTGGCCGCGTGCGCCCTCCTGCGCGAGGTCGTCGGGGACGTCCCGCTGCTCGTCGGCGGGCAGTCCTACGGCGGTCGACAGGCGTCGATGGTGGTCGCCGAGAACCCCGAGGTCGCCGACGGCCTGCTGTTGACGTCGTATCCGCTGCACCCGCCGGGCAAGCCCGACCGCGCCCGCACCGAGCACCTGCCCGGCATCACCTGCCCCGTCGTCGTGGTGCACGGCTCCTCCGATCCGTTCGCCACCACCGCCGAGATCACCGAGGCCCTCGAACTGGTCGCCGGGCCGGTGCGGCTCGTCGAGATCGAGAAGACCGGTCACGACCTCAGGCCCGACCGCTCCCCTGCCGTCGACCGCGCTGTCGACGCCGTCCTCGGCCACCTCCTCGGTGGTCGACCCCCGACGACGCCGGACTAGATTCGGGCCCATGCCCGCATGGAAGACGGCCCTGCGCCTGGCCCAGCAGTACGGACCCCGCGTCTACCGCGAACTCCAGCGGTCGGGGGCGATCGACAAGGGGCGGGAGGCGCTGTCCTCGCGTATCGGCGGCGGCACGGCAACACAGGCGACCGCGCCGACGCCGGGCCGTCCCGTCACCGACACCTCGCGCCCCACCGCCGACGCGGCCCGACACATCGAGTACGCGCCGCAGCTCGACGGGGCCGCCGACCCCGGCGAGATCGTCTGGACCTGGGTGACGTTCGAGGAGGACGCGAGCCAGGGCAAGGACCGGCCGGTGCTCGTCGTCGGACGCGACCACGACCGCCTGCTCGGACTGATGCTGTCCAGCCAGGCCCACCGCGCCGACGACGCGAACTGGACCGCCATCGGATCAGGACCGTGGGACGGCGGCCACAAGGCGAGCTATGTCCGCCTCGACCGTGTCCTCGACGTCCCCGAACAGGGCATACGCCGCGAGGGCGCCATCCTCGACCGCGGACGCTTCGACGCCGTCGCCCAGCGACTGCGCGGCGAGTACGGCTGGTCCTGAACCCCTTGCGCCCCTGAGCCCCTGAGCCCTACGCCAGGCGCGTGATCTCCACGACCACGTCGAGGTCGGTGGCGCCGCCACCGGTGTAGATCCCCTTGAGCGGCGGGACATCCGAGTAGTCGCGACCGATGCCGACCGACACGTGCTGCTCGTTGATGGCGACGTCGTTGGTGGGGTCGTACCCCCACCATCCACCGGTCCAGGCCTCCACCCACGCGTGGCTCTGCCCCTCGACGGTCTCGTCGATCTCCGCCGCGCGACTCGGGTGCAGGTAGCCCGACACGTAGCGGGCGGGGATCGTCAACGCGCGCAACATCAGCAGGGTGAGGTGCGCGTAGTCCTGGCACACGCCCTTGCGCTCGCCCCAGGCGTCGACCGCCGTGGTGTGGACGCCGGTGGTCCCGGGCACGTACTCCATCTCCGAGTGCACCCAGGAGCACACCGCCTCGACGGCCGCCTCCGGGTCCAGGCCCTTCGCGAGCCTCCTCGCCTGCGCGGCCAACTGGCGGTTGCGCGGCGCGTAGTCGGTGGGGACCAGGTACTCGTCGTAGCGGTCGAGCACGTAGGCGCTCGTCAGGTCGTCCCAGTCGAGTTGGTCTGCGGCGTCGGGCCGTTCACCGGGTTCGGTCTCCACCACCGACGACCCGGACACCTCGAGCTCCTCGTGCGGGGCGTGCAGGTCGAACGCGGTCACCGCGGTGCCCCAGTAGTCGGTTGTAGCGGTACGACCGGGTCGCCGGCACCGTCTCGACGCGGTTGACGATGACGTTCTGGCGCGCGTCGCTGCGCGGGGTGAGTCGGGCCTCGTTGTACGACGAGGTGACGGGTGCGTTGTAGGCGAACCCCGTGGAATGGACGACCCGCATCCGCCAGCTCACAGTTCACTCTCCTCGATGAAGTGGTCTTCGCCCGCGCTCGCCCGGACATCGGCCCAGGCCACGTACGGCGTGACGTGGAAATACTGTTGTGTGACGGCCTCGTTCACGTCGCGACAGGTCTGCTGCAGGGCCAGCAGTCGCTCCTGCAGCTCGTCGAGCAGCACACCGGGCTGCATGAACTCCAGGCTGCTGCGTGCCCGACCGAGGAGTCGCTGCGCCTCGGCACGTGCGCCGACGCGGCTGTTGGGACGGTTGTCGAGGTCGCCGAGACACTGCTCCGCGAGGGTGATCGCGTGGAACACCGACCGCGGGAACAGCCTGTCGAGCAACATGAACTCGACGACCCGCGGCGCGTCGAGGGCACCGCGATAGGTGCGCAGGTAGGTGTCGTGGGCGCCGGCCGACCGCAGCACCGTCACCCAGGTCGGTGACCCCGACCGGTCCCCCGCGCGGGACAGCAGCATCCGGATCGTCATGTCGACGCGTTCGACGGACCGACCGAGAAGCAGGAACCGGTAGCCGTCGTCGTGACTGAGCGTCGCGTCGGCGAGACCGGCGAACATCGCGGCGCGGTTCTTGACGTAGGCGAGGAACTCGTACGGACCGAGCTTGCGGGCGGCTCGTTCGGCGTCGGACAGCCCGTTGTAGGTCGTGTTCAGGCACTCCCACATCTCGCTCGACGTGACCTCACGTGCGCCGCGGGCGTTCTCACGCCCGGCGGCGATGCAGTTCACGATCGAGCCGTAGGCGGTCTTGTCGTAGGCGACCCGCTCGGTCAGCGCCCAGACGTCGTACTCGGCGACCTCGGGCTCG
>JAQIJH010000045.1:0-49396 GCA_036946345.1 Gordonia paraffinivorans
ATTCCTCTCGACTGCACTCCACCGCCGCTCATACGGCGGACCCGACCACGTGATGTGACTCGGTAACATCGACCGTACATGCTGATGTGACCGAGTGTCATCACGTAGTGTGTCGCCATGGCACGATGGGAGCCCGACGCACGCGGCAGGTTGCTGCACGCTGCGCTGGACCTGTTCGCCGAACAGGGCTACGACGCGACCACTGCCGCCCAGATCGCCGAGCGCGCGGGTCTCACCAAGACGACCCTGTTCCGACAGTTCGCCGACAAGCGCGAGATCCTGTTCCAGGGGCAGGCCGCCTCGGTCGCGACCGCCGACGCCGCGGTCCGAGGCGCACCCCCACAGGCGCACCCGCTCGAGGCGTTGCGGATCGGGCTCGACGCACTCGCCAAGGACCACGTCGCGGAGCAGCGCGAGATCGGCCGGCGCGCCGAGGCCATCACCGCCACCAGCCCGGAACTGCAGGAGCGTGCGGCGTTCAAGCGATCGGCCATCAGCTCGGCACTGGCCGCTGCCCTCGCCGAACGGGTCGAGGACGGCGTCGCCGGCGTCCTGGCCGACATCGGTACCCGTGCCTACTACTCCGGGTTCGCGGAGTGGGCTCGCGCCGACGGCGGCGACCTCGTCGCCCTCGTCCGGCGGCACCTCGACGACTTGCTGAGGGACCTGCGCCCGGTGCTGGACGGCTGACCCGCGCCCGCAGGCACCGTCGCAATCCGCTCCGCACGTAGCGTGGCGGCATGGCCGATCCGCGCTGGACCCTCACACCGTCCGACGACGCACTTCTCGAGATCCGCACCGACGTGACCGGCAAGGCCGCCACGATGGGACACCGCCTGACCATCGTGGTGACCCGCTGGCGCGCGGTCGTCGACCGGGACGGAGACCGCCCGACGGCCGTCGAACTCACCGCCGAGGTGGACTCCCTCGACGTCGTGCACGGCGAGGGCGGCGTCACCCCGCTTCTCGGCCCCGAGAAGATGGTCGCCCGGTCGAACGCGCTCAAGACCCTGGACGCGAAACGACACCCGTACATCGTCTTCCGCGCCGACACCGTCGACAGCACGGAGTCCGGCCTCCGACTGGACGGGACCCTGGAGATCCACGGCGTCACACGCGCCCACGCCGTCGACCTGTCGGTCGAGGACGACGACGGGAAGCGACGCCTGTCGATGGAATCCGTGGTGCGGCAGTCCGACTTCGACGTGAAGCCCTACTCGCAGCTGCTCGGCGCGATGAAGGTCGTCGACGAGGTCGTCGTGGCGTTCACCGCCACCGTGCCCGCCGACGTCTGACCGTCCGCGGACCGAGCGTCACGCCGAGCCGACCACCGGGTTGAGGTCGGAGACGGCGAGACCACCGGGCTCGACGCCCGGCAGGAACTCCCGCCATGTCCCGCTGATCAGCGTCGGCGAGTCCACCACCCGCGCGCCGTCGGCGAAATACGTTGTGGCCAGAGCCCGGCGCGGTTGCGTCGTCCTGTTCGGGCCGGCCGTGTGGAAGCACAACGCGGAGTGGAACGACACGTCGCCCACCGCGAACGGACTCGCATCGACCGCGACGTCACGCTCGACGAAACGGCGCGCGACGGCCTCGTCGTACGAGGTGCCGACCTTGTCGAACTCGAGGTCGGACACCTCCGCCAGCACGTCGCGTCCGCGCGCGAACGACAGCGGACCCATGCGACCGGGGATCGCCGACATCGGGATCCACGCGGTCACCGCCTGGGTGGTCTGCAGCGGGAAGTGTTCGGCGTCGTGATGCCACGGCGTGCGGCCGCAGCCGGACTCCTTCGACAGCGCGTTGTCGTGGTAGAGCCGCACCGCGGGCTCGCCCAACAGTGA
This sequence comes from Gordonia paraffinivorans, assembly GCA_036946345.1. Classification (GTDB taxonomy): domain Bacteria; phylum Actinomycetota; class Actinomycetes; order Mycobacteriales; family Mycobacteriaceae; genus Williamsia_A; species Williamsia_A paraffinivorans_A. The sequence continues at coordinate 1,845 of JAQIJH010000045.1, forward strand.
CGCCGCGAGTCCCCCGATCCGTGGAGACAGCGCGACGGCACGCATGAGGTCGTCGTGGAGCCACATCTGTTCGAGCGCGGTGAACCTGCCCGCGACGTCGTCCCCGTGCTCCGCGCGCAGGAGTTCCTCGAGGCGCTCGGCGAGTCGGCGGACGACGGCGGGCGACAGGACACCGGGGAGCCGGACGAACGCCTCGCGGGCGAACGTCTCGGCCACGGCGGGGTCGAGGTCGTAGGGCTCGGCGAGCTCGCGCTCGACCTGTTCGTCGCTCGCCGGGTCGACGTCGGGCAGGCCCGGACCGTCGACGAGGTCAGTCGGGACCGCGTCGTTGGAGGCGAGGGTCACGTACCAGTCCCACCAGTCCTGGTCGTCGCCGGCCCAGTCCTGGTCGATGCCTCCGCCCCGGTTCTCCTCGGGCAGTCGGTCGTTCGTCGTCGGTTCGCTCAGAACCACAGCAGGGCCGCCTCGTGGGAGAAGGTGTAGGTGCCGGACGCGTCGCGGCAGGACGCCAGGTAGTCGCCCAGGACGGGCGCCGACTCCATCTCCTCCAGCGACACGGTGTCGTCGAAGGCGCAGCGTTGCAGGAAGCCCTCGGCAACAGCACGATCGGATGTCCCGGTCGTGTAGGTGATGCGCTGGTCGCGGACGTCGGCCCCCGCGCCGGTCAGCGCGTCGCGTACCTGCTCGGCGCTCGTGTACGGCGTCGCCTCGCGGACGCCCGCCCGGAAGGCGTCGTAGAACGCGAGATAGTGCGACGCGGCGGTCGCCTGCGCGACAAGGCCGAGACCGCCGGGGGCGAGTGCGGCGACGAGACGCCTCGCGGCCGCGTCCAGTTCGGCCGGGGGCAACGCGTAGAGGGCGTGGGTCGCCCACACGACGTCGTAGTCGGCGTACTGCGCGGGGAGGTCCTGCAGCGTCGTCACGAGTTCGTTGCGTGCCACGAACGGCGGCCCCAGCGCGGCACGGGCCTCGGCCACGGAGAAGTCCGACGGGTCGAGCAGGTCGTAGGCGACGTCGAGCACCGCGGAGAGGTCGGTGTGGCGCCGCAGGGCGGTGGGGAACTTGCCGCTCCCGCAGGCCACGTCGAGCAGCGACCACCCCTCGTGCGCGCGGTCGGCGAGCAGTCGCGGCCAGTCGGCGGCCGCCGCCAGTTGCCGGTAGTCCTCGGTGGCGAGGGCGTAGAACGCCTCCATCTCCGATCGGCCCGCTTCGCTCCAGTGCGCGAGACTCCTCTCGGCTGTGTCCTCGGCGCTCAACCGGCTCTCGATTCCTCGCCGAACCGTCCTGGCCTCGGCGATCGTTGTGTCGTGGTTCACTCGGTGCAATGACGAGCTTAGTCACGCCTGAGCCATTCGAGGTCGCCGTCGATCTCCTGGACGAACTCCGCGCTGCTCGGAGGGGTGCGGTGCCACTCCCCGCTCTCGAGCCCGCCTCCTACGCCCGCGACCACGCAGCCTTCGAATCGCTGTCCGATCAGCGCGGTCTCATCGCCGACCATCTCGCCGAGCGCCTCGCGGAGATGGGAGATCGCCCCCTGTCGATCCTGTCGGTCGGGTGTGGTGACGGTTCGCTCGACGCGCGACTCGCCGGTGGCCTGATCTCCGCGGCGCCGGGGCGTCCGGTGCGGTACGTCGGGGTCGAGCCGTGGGAGGGCAGTGCCGCGCTGTTCGCGGAGCGGATGTCGGCACTCGGCGCGCCGGAGCTGAGCGTGGATGTGCACATCGCGGCGTTCGCGGACGCCGCCGTCGTCGAACTGTTCGACGTCGTGGTCTTCGTCCACTCGATGTACTACGTCGCCGACGTCGGCACGGCCCTACGCGCAGCCCTGGCGTTGCTCCGACCGGGCGGTGAGCTGTGGGTACTCACTGCACCCAAGGCCGCGCTGAACTCCCTCGTCGACGTGCTGGCGCCGCAGCAGGAGAACCACCCGCAGTGGTTCAGCGCGGATGTCGGCGGGGCATTCGCCGACGCCGGCATCATCCTCGAGGAAGCCGTCACCCTGGACGCCCTGGTCGACCTGCTGACCACCTCCGACGAGGTGTTGGACTTCGCCGTGCAGGCACGGCTGACCCCGGACCTGCGGGGCCCGGTACGCGACTACCTGCGTGCGGTCGCGGTGCCCGACCAGGACGGCACGTCCCGCGTCCCTCACCCGGTCGATGTGTTCCGGGCCATCCGGCATGGGGCCGGCGGCCCCGGGTCCGATGGTCGGCTGGTCGGCTAGTCGGCGCCGGGGGTCAACAGCGAGCACGGCTTGCGATAGGGCTCCCGGCCACTCGACGTGGTCGTCGAGGTCGCCGGGTAGTACTGCCGGTAGTGCTGCCGCTTGATCCGGGCGATGTGTTCCTGCAGGGTCCGGTCGCCCTTGGCCATCGCGCGAGCACGGATGGAGTAGATGACGACGCCGTAGGCCACGACCCACACGGCGAGTGCGACGATCCCGGGGACGGTGAGCCCGGTCGCGAGGCCGGCCAACCCCAGCGCCAGTGCGGCGGACCCCAGCATGAACGCTGCCCACCCGACCTGCCCCCAGACAGCCGCGCGTCGCAACCGCGCGCGTCGCATCCGGGCGGCGCTCATCTGCTGCTTGTGGTGTAGATGCGGGGCGTGAAAACTCATCGTGACGGCCATGACGCGAACCTCCTGCGCGTGTGATCTGGACCACATGTTCAACAGCAGGCGTCACCAGGTATTTCCACCCGGGGAGCAACAAACCTGAGAATTCTGCGCCGGGTGCCTCACGCGTCCGCGGCGGACGGGAACCGGACGTCGACGAGGCGCTGCGACTCGTCCCACACGCGCGCGGCGTCGGCCGCGGACTGCAGACGCGAGTACAGCTTCTGAGTGCCTGGAGCGCCACCGAGATGGCCCAGGCCCGTCGGCCCGTAGAAGGTCCCGTTGGCCGCGTCGGCGTCGGTCGCCGCGAGCACCGCCGGCAGCGCCGCCGTCTCCGGGGTACCGACCACCAGTCCGCGGGCCGACAGCCAGCGGATGAGGCGGACCGATCGTGTGTCGTCGTCGCGACCCACCTCCGGCCGCGCCGACAACAGGCTCGTCGGTGCGACGCCCGGGTGCGACAGGACGCTCGTGATCCCCCACCCGGACGCCTCGCTGCGGCGACCGAGCTCGACGGCGAACAGGCCCATGGCGATCTTCGACTGACTGTAGGCAGCCATCCCGTCGTAGGACTGCTCCCAGTTCAGGTCCGACCAGTTGATCGACCCCCGGTTCGCCGCCACGCTGATCTGCGACACCACGCGCGCGCGACCCGCGCGCAGCAGCGGCATCAGTCCGGCGATCAGTGCGACGTGACCGAGGTGGTTGGTGCCGAACTGGACCTCGAAGCCGTCGGCCGTCTCCTGTCGCGACGGCGGGGTCATGAGTCCCGCGTTGTCGATCAGGATGTCGACGGGCGTGCCCTCGTCCCGGAGCGATGCGGTGAACCGCGCCACCGACGACAGCGACGACAGATCGAGCTCACGGAGCGTGACGTGCGCGGCCGGCGACTGCGCCCGGATGCGCTCGACGGCGGCGCGGCCCTTCTCCTCGTTGCGGACAGGCAGGACGAGATCCGCTCCCGCGGCGGCCAACCGGGACGCGATGTGCACCCCGATGCCGTCGCTGCCCCCTGTCAGCACGGCGCGGCGGCCGGTGAGATTCGGGACGGTGATGTCGACTGTGCGTGCCATCGGGTGCTCCTTCGAGGTGGTGTCCTCCCACCCTGACCCGGAGCACAGGACGGATCCAGGACCCGCCGATCCACCCCACCCGCCAGGGGTGGACCGACGAGGGGTGGATCGACAAGGCGTGGCTCACACGGACGTCGGCGGGCGAGAATCGTCGTCATGATCGACAAGGCCTCACTGTGATCGACCGCGCCGGGGTGGCCGAGTTCCTCCGCCGTCGCCGGCTCGCCCTCCAGCCCGAGGACGTGGGACTTCCCCGCGGCCCGCGCCGCCGGACGGACGGACTGCGGCGCGAGGAGGTGGCGGCGCTGTGTCACATGTCCACCGACTACTACGCGCGGCTCGAACGCGGTACCGGACCGAACCCCTCGGAGCAGATGGTCGCCGCCATCGCCCAGGGACTGCACCTGTCGATGGCCGAGCGCGACCACCTGTTCCGACTCGCCGGCCACCGCCCGCCGTCGACGGGCGCGTCCGGCGACCACATCGGACCCGGACTGCTGCGCATCCTCGACCGTCTCGATGACACCCCCGCGGAGATCGTCACCGAACTCGGTGAGACGCTGCGACAGAGCCCGCTCGGCGTCGCTCTCACCGGGGACCTCACCCGCCACTCCGGACCGTCGCGGAGCCTCGGCTACCGCTGGTTCACCGACCCGGCGACACGCGCGTTCTACGCCGAGGAGGAACACGAGTTCCTGTCCCGCATGTTCGCCTCAGGACTCCGCGAGAACATCGCGATGCGCGGGCGGCCCTCCCGCGGTGCGGATCTCGCCGACCTCCTTCTCGACGAGAGTGCGGAGTTCCGGGCGGTGTGGGAACGTCACGAGGTCGGTGTCCGCCCCCGCGACGTGAAGAACCTCGTCCACCCACAGCTGGGCCCGCTCGAACTCTCGTGCCAGACCCTCATCGACCCGGCGCAGTCCCACTACCTGCTCGTGTACACCGCGACGCCGGGTTCGCGCTCCCACGAGATGCTGCAACTGCTCTCGGCCCTCGCACCGTCGGGGTGAGCGCCCAGACCGCGGCCACCGCCAGCACCAGACCGGCGGACGCGATCGCCATCGACGTCGACATCAACGCCGAACCCGACGACCCGGACGGCATCACCATCCCGTGTCCGGCGTGGCCTCCCGGCGAACCCGCCATCGCGAGGTGAGCACACAGCATCGCCGCCTCGGACACCGCCGTCGTGACCCACCCGGCCAGGCCCGGGGACCACAGCAGCCCGACCCCGCACCACACGCACCCGACGGCCGGGACGAGCAGCGCGAGGTGCACCGCACTGGGTGCGGTCGTCACCATGGCGACGTGGACCACCGCAGCGGCGACAGCCAGCACCGCCGCGACTCCACCACCGATCCGGTGCAGACCGTGCACGGTCCGCACCGGGCCGGGGTCACGAGCAACCGTGGTCACAGTGAGCAGCGGTCGACGGCGGGACGTTCATCACCGGGTTGGCGTCGAAGAAGTTGTAGGGCTTCAAGGTGAACCCGGCGTAGTCGGTCGGCATCACCGGCCAGTCCTCCGCCCGCGGGAAGTGGGTGAGTCCGAAGGTGTGCCACACGACGAGGTCCTCGCCGTCGAGCGGCCGGTCGGCGGCCATGTACCCGACGACTCCCTGTGACCCGTCGCTCTGGTTGACGAAATCGCCCGCGGCATAGCGTTGGTGGACGTCGTACCGCGTCACCCAGACCTGGTTCGTGGTGAACGGCGCGCGCTTGGCGATCGAGGACGACGGGTCGGCAAGCAGCGTGGGCGACTGCTGGGCGTGCAGGGCGTAACTCGTCGGCGCACCCATCCGGTTCGTCTTCTCGGTGCTCGCGATGTGCCAGGTGCGACCCACCTCGGCGTTCGCGCGACGAACCCCGTCCCGCTCGGACCCGATCCTGGTGGTGCTCAGGGTGAACGCATTGCCCCACGGGTTGTCGTCGCCGACCGGGACGGTCACGGCGTCGATCTCGTCGACCGCGTTCGCGACACCGTCGACGGTCATGTCGAGGCGCGCGTTGAACAGGTGCTGGTGGTAGGGCAGCCCGAGCCCGGGGGCGACGTGGCTCTGATACGGGGATCCCTCAGGCGGATAGGCGGCGGTGAACGCGACGCCGGTGAGCTTGGCCTCGAGTTCGATCGTCCCGTCGAGGTAGAGGTACCAGTAGAACCCGTAGTCGTAGTTGCCGACGGTGGTGAAGAAGCTGATGACCAGGCGGCGCTGGCGTCGGACCTCGCTGGACCCGGTGAAGATGTCGCTGTGCTTCCACAGCGTTCCGTAGTCCTCCTCGTGCATGCAGATCGCGTTCTCGATGACCCGCGGGCTGCCCTGCTCGTCCGCGAGGACGGCGTCGAAGTAGTGGATCTCCCCGAGACAGTCGCAGCCGAGCGTCAGCGAGTTGGTGTACCGGCCGTACACGTATTCACCGGTGTCGAAATAGTTCTGCCAGAAACGGTTCGGTGACGGATCCCCGTAGGGCACCACCATCTCGTTGATCGACCCGCGGTACATCACCGGACGGTCGAGGTAGCTGAGCTGCCGCAGGACGAGGCCTTCGCGCGCGTCGAAGGAGATGTCGAGCTTCCAGTTCGCCCATTCGATGTGCTCACCGTCGACGGTGAAGCTGGGACCCTCGGGTTGGGTGATCTCGATGGGCTTGAGGCCCTCCAACGGCGGGCCGGCGACCGCGGGGTCGTCGAAGTTGCCGGACTCACGCGGGACGTCGTAGACGCGGTAGTCGATGAGATCGACCAGTTCACGGGCGATGATGTCGACGTAGGCGCAGAGGCCGTCTACCGGGTGTGCCCACGGGTGGTCCTTGGGGTGGTCCATGACGAACGCGAACGACCGGACCATGCGCCGGCCCGCCTCACCGGGCAGGTCGTAGGTGCCCGCGGACAACGGGACCGCGACGGTCGTCGCCGGATCGATGCCGCGGGCCTCGAGCGCCGCGATCCAGCGCGGCTCGGTGGACAGGAACTGCCCGACGATCTCGAACTCCTCGTCGAGGATGGGGACCTGACCGACGGCCGCGTCGATCACGCGCGCCGTGACCGTCCCGGCCTCGAGGTCGACGAGGGCGTCGCTGGTGTCCCCGGTGGCGATGTCGAGCAGCAACGCCCGCGCGGTGCGGGCCGGTGCCGCCGCCTCGCCGGCCTGGAAGGCCAGGACATCGGTCTTGTCGGGTTCGTCGAGGCCGACGTAGACGAATCGTGTCGTCGCCGTCAGGGCGCCCGCGTCGGCGAGAGCTGACCGAGTGGTGCGGATCTCGTCGGCGGTGAGGCTCCCGACCACCCGCGTCACGGTGGTGGGAGGGGTGTCGAATGTCGTCATGGGGAATGTCTTCCGTTCGGGCTCGGGGGTCAGAGCGAGATGGAGTCGGTGAGGGTGTCGTAGGCGGCGGGGTTGCGTCGGGCGATGATGCGGGCCTGGACGACGCCGATCACGACGGCGAGCACCACCAGGGCGATGAAGATGTCTGCGAGAGTGGAGGATCCGCCGATGAGGGTCGCGAAGTTGGTCACCACGATCACGAGGATCGCGATGAGGCCCACGAGTCCGAGCACCGGTGAGATCAGCGACTGCCACGCCCCGACGGTCGACGGGTTGCGTCGGAAGTAGACGAGGACGGCGAGGCAGGTCAGGGCCATCAGGACGACGATGCCGAGCGTCGCGATCCCGGAGAACCAGGCGAACACCTGCAGCTCGGGGTCGAGCCGGCAGGCCGCGAACACGGCGACCAGCACGGCGGCGGTCGCGGTCTGCACGAGCGACGACACGTGGGGCGAGCGATGTCGGTCGTGGACCGCGGCGAACCGCTTCGGCATCGCGGTCGCCGACGCCATCGAGTGCTGGTAGCGGGTGATCACGTTGTGGAAGCTCAGGATGCAAGCGAACAGGCTCGTCAGCAGCAGCACGTGGACCGTCACGTCGGCCCACTCGCCGAGGTAGGTCCGGGCGGTGGCCATGATCATCCCGGCGGGGTCGGCGGCGGCCGCGGAGACCACCTTGTCGACGCCCCACGCCTCGACGAGCGACCACGACGACAGCGTGTAGAAGACGCCGATGATCGCGACCGCGGCGTAGGTGGCGCGTGGGATGGTGCGATCGGGGTCGCGCGCCTCGGTGCGGAAGATCGCGGTGGCCTCGAAGCCGATGAAGCCGGCGACCGCGAACATCAGTCCGATACCCGGTGAGCCGGAGAGGAACTGGTTCGGCGTGAACGACTCGGCACCCAGGCCCGAGTCGCCGCCCTTGATGACCACGGCGATGTCGAGCAGCAGGACGATGCCGACCTCCGCGGCGAGCAGGATGCCGAGCACCTTGCTGCTCAGCTCGATGTCGCGGTACCCGAGCCACCCGGTGACGGCGACGACGGCGAGGCTCCACACCCACCACGGGATGGACGGTCCGCCGAGATCGATGATCGAACTCTGCAGGGCGCCGCCCAGGTAGCCGTAGACCGCGGCCTGGATGAGCGTGTACGTGAGCAGCGCCAGATGCGCGGTGCCCAACCCCATCGGACGCCCGAGGCCGTAGCCGACGTAGGTGAAGAAGGCGCCGGGCTTGGGGACGAAGCGCGCCATGGTGCTCAGCCCGACCGAGAAGAGGAGCAGCACGATCGCCGACACCAGGAACATCATCGGGACGCCTGCGCCGTTCCCGAGCAGGATCGCGATCGGGACAGCGCCGCCGACCACGGTGAGTGGTGCGGCCGCCGCGACGACCATGAAGACGATCGACCCGACGCCCAACGACCCGCGGAGGGCGCCGGACTGTGTGGATGCGGGACTGGACGCCCCGGCTACGGGGACAGGTGCGCCGGGAGGCGCGAACTCGGTGGCCATCGGTGGTACTCCCCGGTGTCGGTGGTCGCGGTGGATGCGACCCGTGTGCCGACAACCCTCGCGGGGCCCCGAGGCGGTGCCGTTGCCCGCGCGTAACGCGTGTGCACAGGCTGCGGGACGCCGGGCGGCGGGCCGTCCCACCGCCCGACACGGCCAGCACACCGCCGGGTAACACCACCGAAACCGGGCGTCTCTAGCGTGCGGCGCCATGGCGATCGTCCCGTCCGCGCACCCCCACGAGTCGGTCCCGTGGGGTGCGCGGAGTCGTCTCGCCGGCCTCGACCGACGGTCACTCGGACGCGCCGAGGTCACCGCACAATCCGTGTCGGTGATGGCGCCGTGCGCGGCAGGGGCGACAGTCCCCCTGCTGATCGCCGAGTCGGGCGCCGCACTCGTCGGCAGCATCGTCGTCGCGGTGCTGCTCGCCGGACTCGTCTCCCGAGTGCTGACCGAGTTCGCGTCCCGTCTCGCCGCGCCCGGTGCTCTCTACACATACGCGGCGAAGGGACTCGGACCGGCTGCGGGCTTCGCGACCGCGGCGGCGATGATCCTCGGCTACGGCGCGCTCGCCATGTTCACGCTCACCGAGTCGGCCGTCTACCTGCTCCGGGTGGTGGGGGTCGACCGGCCTCCGACAGCCGTCGTGGTGGCGACGATCGTCGTCATCGGGGCCGCGAGCACCGTCGTCCTGCTGCGCGGAATCCGCGCGTCAGCCCGTGTGAGCCTCGTCGTCGAACTGGTCGCCGTGACGATCCTGCTGGCCGTCGCGGTCACGGTGATGACGACGGTCCGGGGCGGCATCGACCTGTCGACGCTCGCCGCGGCGCCGTCCGGACTCGCCGACTTCGCCACCGGTGTCGCGCTCGCCACCTGCGCGCTGATCGGCTTCGAGAGCGCGGCGTCGTTGTCGGTGGAGGCGCGCGCCCCGCTTCGGTCGGTGCCGTCGGCGATACGGGGGTCGCTGATCTTCGGTGCCGTCGTCGTCCTCGTCGTCGCGGTGGCCCAGGACGTGGCGCGGGTGTCGGGGTCCACGGGCGACGGCAATCTCGACATCCTGGTTGGGCGTGTAGCCGACGGGTGGCTCGCACCGATCGTCGATCTCGGTGTGGTCGCGTCGTTCCTGGCGTGCACGCTCGCGTGCGTCACCGCACTCGCCCGGCTGCTCCTGTCGCTGTCGCGGGAAGGGTTGCTGCCGGCGGAGATCGGCAGCACGCACGTCCGGTTCAAGACCCCCGCGGCGGCGATCGCGCTCGCGATGGCGGTGATCGTGGCCGTCCCCGTCACGGTCGCAGCGTGCGGCGCCGGCCTGCGCCCCATGGTCGGCTCACTCGCCGCCGCCCCGGTCATCGGGTTCATCGCCTCGTACGTGATCGTCAGTGTCGCGGCGCCGTTCTTCCTGTACCGCCTCGGTGAGCTGCGCGCACCGACCGTCGTCGTCGCCGCCGGGGCCGCGGTCTCGTTCGGGTTCGTCGGTGTCGTGTTCGTCGGGGCGATCGTCGACTCCGACTGGGGGATGGGAGCGATCGGCGCGCTGATCTGGTTCGTGGCGGCGACCGCGGTCTACGTCGTCCTGCGCCGCCGGCGACCGGAGCGTCTCGCGCGCATCGGCGTCCACGACACACCCACCCGCGCCGACCTGTGGAGCGGTCACGCCGACCGCGCGGCGCGGTGAGCGGCTTCGGGGGTGACGGTGCCTCCCGCTCGGTGATCTCGGCGCTCGAGCTCATCGAGGAGGTCGCGGCGAGCGGTCCCGGCGTCAGCGCGAACGAGCTCGCCCGGAGTCTCGGTCTCCCCCGGTCGACCACCTACCGGTTGGTCAACCTCCTCGCGCAGGAGGAGTACCTGGTGCGCACACCGGATCTCGGCGGGTTCGCGCTCGGCCGGAAGGTGGACAGGTTGATCGGGACCGCCGCTGCGGCGACGGTCCCGGACCGGGTGCGCGCGGTGCTCGACGAGGCGCGGTCGGGGATGCGATTCGGGGTGCACCTGTTCGGCTACCTCCGTGTCGGCACTCCTCGGGCCCGCATCACACCGATGGACATCGACCCCGACTACCCCCTCTCCGACGCCGGGCGCATCCTGCGCGACCACCGCGTGTCGGCCGTGGGGCGGCTGCTCCTGGCACACGACTCGGCGCACGAGTCGCAGCCGATCGGCCCGGCGACCCAGATCGGTGCGCTGATACCGGGATTCGGGTGCATCGCCGTCCCGGTACTCTCCGGCGACGGCAGCCTGAGGGGTGCCCTGGCCGTGGCCGCGCCCGAACACCGTGTCCGGACGCCGGACGCGATCCTCGCGTCGCTGGAGCCCACGCGGACCGCGCTCGCCGGGCTCGTCGACGCGATGATCTAGACAGACCCCGCGACGCCGACGGTCACAGCCCTGAGCGTTCATGACCTCCCCGCGGTGACATCCCGTCCGGCGAGGATCGCGATCAACTCATCCGCCGGGGCGGAGAGGACGTCGCCCTGCCCCCAGGTCCAGTCGATGTCGACGGCGTGCAGCCGCGTCGCCGTCAGATCGACCCCGAACACCGTCGCGACACCTCCCGCGGTGAGGCCGTCGAGCACCATCGCGGCCGTCTCGTCGCCGAAGCACCGCGACGCACCGACCGGCAGCGTGATGTCGACGCTGTGGACCACCGCGTGGTGGAGTGCCCCGACGAGCCCTCCCCCCGGCGGCCGCCACTGCGCGAGGGCCCGCGATCGCAGGTCGTCGATCAGCCGCGCGACCGGGAGTGCCCCGTCCCGAGACGCCACCGCATCCGACATCACGGTGAAATCACCGCGCGCAGAGGCCATCTCCCTGGCGTAGTCCTCCGCGCTCATCCGTGCCGGCATCGTCATGTGCGCCACGACCTCCCGGACGCGCCACCGCTCGCACAGCGACCGCGCATCCCACACCGCGGCGTCGGCGTCGCGAAGCACGTCTGCGAGGGTCTGGTAGCAGTCGTCGACATCCCGCTCCGCGATCATCGCCCGCCTCCCCGCAGGATGCGGTCGAGATGGTCGTCGAAGCGATCGAGCGAGCTCAGGAAGCCCTGCTGCGCGTCGCGAGTGCGTCCCGCCTCCGGGACGTGGCGCTGGGTCACGGTCATCTCCGTCCGATCGACGTCGAGGGCACGGAAGGACGCGGTGCAGACCATCCCCGACCCCGTCTCCCGCCACGTCATTCCCGTCGGGCGATCCACCGACTCGAAGACCGCCCGCATGTGGTGGACCGACCCGTCCCGGTCGCCGACGATGCGTGTCTCGAACCTGCCACCCGCCCAGGGCTCGACCACGATGCCGTCCCGCGGCGTCGAGGTGCCCATGGGGCCCCAGAAATGCGACAGGTGCTCGGCCGACGTCATGCAGTCGAACACAACCTCCACCGGCGCCCGGATGGTGCGGACGATGACCAGCTCGTCGTCAGACATCGCGTTCTCCCTGCGATGCGTCCAGATACGTCTCGAGGCGATCGAGGCGCTCGGTCCACACCTGCCGTGCGTCCTCGAGCCACGAGATCGCCTCGCCCAGGGGTGTCGCCTCGAGGTGGCAAGGTCGGGTCCGCCCGACACGACTCCGGCTCACGAGCCCACCCGCCTCCAACACCTTGATGTGCTGCGAGATCGCCTGGAACGTCAGGTCATGGGGCTCTGCGAGTTCCGTGACCGTGGCGTCGCCGCGGCTCAACCGGATCACGATGTCCCGTCGGGTCGGGTCGGCCAGCGCCGCATAGACCAGATCGAGGGCGTCGGTGGAGCTCATCGCTTCATTCAAGCAATCACTTGAATGACAGGCAACCCCGTCTGCCGACCGCGCGGCCCGCGGCGATCTACGCTGCGGGGATGGCGATCTCCGACGACGACATCGTCCACATCGGCCGCTGCGTCGAGCTGGCCCGGGAGGCCGTCGAGGCCGGAGACGAGCCGTTCGGGTCCGTGCTGGTCGACTCCTCGGGGCGCACGCTGTTCGAGGATCGCAACCGGGTGGGTGGCGGCGACGCGACCCGACACCCGGAGCTGGCCATCGCGCTCTGGGCCGTCGGCAATCTCGACCCCGGGGACCGCCGGGCGACGACGACGTACACCTCGGGTGAGCACTGCCCGATGTGCGCCGCGGCGCACGCGTGGGTGGGACTCGGGCGGATCGTCTACGCGGTGTCGTCGGCCCAACTGACGGGGTGGCTCGGCGAATGGGGGGCGCCGGCGTCGCCGGTGGCGTCGTTGCCCATCACGACGATCGCACCCGGGCTCGTGGTCGAGGGTCCCGTCGACGCCGTGGTCGACACGATGAAGGCGCTGCACCACGCGGCGTCACGAGGAGGTTCGGAGGTCCGATGAGCGACACGACCGGTATCGACACGTCCCGCCCACCGAGCGGGGACGGCTGCGCCGACTGCGAGTCCGCGAACGGCTGGTGGTTCCATCTGCGCCGCTGCGCCCAGTGCGGACACGTCGGCTGCTGTGACGACTCGCTGGGCGCGCACGCGACCGCCCACGCGCGGCATTCGGGACACCCGGTGGTGCAGAGTTTCGAACCGGGCGAGGACTGGTTCTACGACTACGCGACGGACGCGATGGTCACCGGGCCGGAACTCGCCCCGCCGCACTCGCACCCGACGGATCAGACCGCGCCCGGCCCCCGCGATCGCGTCCCACGTGACTGGCAGGAGATCCTCCTCCGACACCGACGGCACGGTTGACCCGGCACGCACCCGTCGTAGCCTTCTCCGGATGACCACGTCTCGCGACGCTCCGACGACCCTGACGATCTCGTCCCCCGGCGATGTGATCGCGGTGGTCAACTCCGGCCGACTCACCCCCCGCCGCCCGAGGCTCATGCTGGCGGTCGCCCTGGGCAGCATCTTCGTCGACGGCTGGGACCTCGGCAGCTTCGGACTCGGCGCGCAACAGATCCGCCAGGACTTCGACCTCGGTACCGGCAACTGGGGGCTCGACAGCCTCCCGTTCGTCAGCGCGTCGGTGCTCGTCGGCGCGCTCATCGGTGGGCTGGTCGGCGGTTGGCTCACCGACCGCGTCGGGCGGTACCGGATGATGATCCTCGACCTCGTGCTGCTCGTGGTCGCCGCGGCGGCAGCAGGTCTCGCGCCGAACGTCGAGAGCTTCGTGGCGTTCCGCTTCCTCATGGGGCTCGGCGTCGGCCTCGACGTCCCGGTCGCGCTCGCCTTCATCGCCGAGGTGAGCGCCCTGGCTACCAAGGGCCGCAACGTGAACTTCGCCCAGGTCATGTCGACGGGGGCGTCCGCGGTCGTGTTCGTGGTCGCGCTCGGCATCCACGCGCTGGGGGTCGAGCAGGGGTTGTGGCGATGGGCGATCGGCCTGGGCGCGGTGCCGGCACTGATCGTCCTGAGCCTGCGGTACTTCGCCTCGGTGGAGAGCCCCATGTGGGTGGCACGGCACGGATCGGTCGGCGAGTCCGTCGAGATCCTGCAGAAGACATACGTCCTCGACGACGTGCGCGTCGTCGTCACCGACGACGCCCAGCGTGCGCCGAAGCCGCGGGCCACACGTCCGGGCGACGTGATCGCACTCTTCCGGTCGCCGTTCGGTCGTCGCACCCTGCTCGTCAGCGTCCTCGTCGTGACGCAGGCCGTGGAGTTCTACGCCATCTCGCTGTACACGCCGACGATCCTCACGCAGCTGTTCGGTGCGAACCATCTCGCCGCGGTGCTCGCCGTCTCCGCCGCGGTCAACGTCGTCGGCGCGATCGGCGCCTACGCCTGCACGCGGGTCGTCCAGCGCACCGGGATCCGCGTCATCGCGATGGTCGGGTTCGTGGGTACGGCAACCGCTCTCGCGCTCATCGCCGGGCTGTACGGGGTCCTCGCATCCGGGGTCGCGGCCGTCTTGATCGCTGCGTTCTACTTCCTGCACAACCTCGGGCCCGGTTACGCCGGTACGGCGATGGGCACGCTCTCCTACCCCACCGACGTCCGCGGGACCGCCGGCGGGTACACCCAGGCGGTCACCCGCGTCGGCGGGATCGTCGGGGCCTACGCGTTCCCCGTCCTCACCGCGGCGAACGGTCAGCGGTTCACCATCGGGGCGATCGTCGTCGCCCCGATCGTGGCTCTCGTCGCCCTCGCCCTCATCCGATGGGACCCCATCGGGCAGGACGTCGACGCCGACGCGGCTGCGATCCACGCCACGGCCGGCACGTAGCGTCAGGCGGGTGTCCGCCGTCGAAGCCGTCGTCGTCCTCGTCGCCGGGATCGGCGCCGGCGCCATCAACGCCGTCGTCGGGTCGGGCACCCTGGTGACCTTCCCGACGCTCGTCGCGTTCGGGTATCCGCCGCAGATCGCGACCATGTCCAACGCGATCGGACTGGTGGCCGGCGGCGTGTCGGGAACGTGGGGCTATCGTCGCGAACTCCGCGGGCAGGGCAGGCGTCTCGCGTGGCAGGCGCCGGCGTCGTTCGTGGGTGCGCTGATCGGCGCGTGGCTGCTGCTGCACCTGCCGCCGTCGGTGTTCGAGGCCGTCGTCCCCGTCCTGCTGGTCGCCGCGCTGGTGTTGCTCGTCCTCCAGCCGCGGATCCAGGGCTGGGTGCGATCACGGTCCGACGGTGCCGCCCTCGCGGCGGGCCACATCACCCGGACCCGGACGGTGGTGCTCACCGTCGCCACCTTCGCGGTCGGCGTCTACGGCGGTTATTTCACCGCGGCGCAGGGCATCCTGCTGATGGCCGCGATGGGCGTGATCCTCCCCGAGTCGATGCAGCGGATGAACGCGGCGAAGAACCTGCTGTCGCTGGTCGTCAACGTGGTCGCCGCCGTGGCGTTCACGGTGGTCGCGTACGACCGGATCAGCTGGGCGGCAGCCGGACTGATCGCCGTCGGCTCACTGGTCGGCGGTGCCCTGGGTGCACGCTACGGGCGTCGCCTGTCGCCGACCGCGCTGCGCGCGGTCATCGTCGTGGTCGGTGTGATCGGGTTGTGGCGTCTGCTGGCCTGATCCACGACGCCGAGTGATCGCGCGCGACGGTGGGCGGCGACATGGCGGTGAGCGCGGCGGTCAGCTGCTCCAGCGCGGGCAGGGCCGCGACGACCGCCCGGCGCGCATCGTCGTCGAGGGTGTCCAGCGCCTGCGCGAGCAGCTGGTGACTGGTCCGGTCGTAGCGCGCGAGGAGGTCGAGCGCCCGCGCTGTCGGGCGGATGACGACGCGACGCAGGTCGTCCCCGACGTGGTCCCGCTCGACGAGTCCTTGCCGCCCCATCGTGGTGACGAGGTTGCTCGTCGTCGGACGAGCCAGGTGGAGCCGCGCAGCGAGATCACCGGAGGTGAGCGGGGATCCCGCGGCCAGCACGCGCAGGACCTCGATCTGAGCCTCGGGCAGGTCGGGCAGGTCCGCGGCCATGCGTACCGCTCGGAGGACCGCCCGCCGCAGTGGGCCCGTCATCCGGCCCAGCCGGACCGCGTCGTCGGCGTCGGTCACTGTCCCTACCTCCGCTAATAGTTTTGTGGCAAAATGATTGCATGTCCTCGATCACCACGTCCGTCGCCCATCCCGTACCGCCGCAGAACCTCGACGGCATCGTCGGCCACAGGTTCATCTACACCTACGCCAACGGCTGGCAGTACGAGATGTACGTCAAGAACGCCACGACGATCGACTATCGCATCCACACCGGCATGGTGGGTGGGCGCTGGGTGAAGGATCAGGCGGTCGATCTCGTCGCCCTCGACGACGACGTCTACAAGGTGTCGTGGAACGAGCCCACCGGGACCTCGGTCGTCGTGAACGTGCTCCCCGGCAAGCGCAGGCTGCACGGCACCATCTTCTTCCCGAAGTGGGTCGAGGACGACGGGTCGAAGACCGTGCTGTTCCAGAACGACCATCTCGACGAGATGCGGCGCTTCCGCGACGAGGGTCCGACGTACCCGGTCTATGTCGTCCCGGAGTTCGCGTACATCACCCTGTTCGAGCACGTCGGCGTGGACGACGAGTCGGTGATCTCCGTCGCCCCGGGCGACCTCCCCGAGGGCTTCGCCGACCGCACCGACCGAGACCTGCGCGATCGTGCCGATCGACGTGCCTGAGGTCGGCTGATCCCCGGTCCGGGCCGGACGCGGTCCGTAGCCTGGGCGGCATGAGCACGGACCTCACGGAGGGCAGCCCGGACATCGGGGACGACACCGCGCATCTCGAGTCGATCGCGAAGCGTGTCCTGTGGACGTCGACGACGATGATCCACCACGCCAACCGGGTTCGTCCGAATCCGAGCGGTCTGAAGGTCGGCGGGCACCAGGCGTCGTGCGCGTCGATGGTCCACATCATGACGTCGCTGTGGTTCGGGCAGTTGCAGTCGGGTGATCGGGTGTCGGTCAAGCCCCATGCCTCTCCGGTGTTGCACGCCGTCAACTTCCTGCTCGGCGACCTCGACGAGCGCTGGTTGCCGACCCTGCGCGAGTACGGCGGCCTGCAGTCGTACCCGAGCCGGTCCAAGGACCCCGACCGCGTCGACTACTCGACCGGGTCGGTGGGGATCGGGGCGACCGCACCCCTGTGGGGAGCGATCGCCCGTCGCTACGTCGACACCTCCTTCGGCACGACGGGTACCGGGCGGCAGTACTCGCTGGTCGGCGACGCCGAGCTCGACGAGGGCGCCGTGTGGGAGGCGATCCTCGACCCGTCCGTGGCCGAACTCGGGGAGATCGTCTGGATCGTCGACATGAACCGGCAGTCGCTGGACAGGGTGGTGCCGAACATCGCGGCCCGCAAGCTCGCCGACATGTTCGCCGCGGCGGGCTGGCAGGTGCTCACCGTCGCGTTCGGCAAGACGCTCGAGCGACTCTTCGCTCGCCCCGGCGGCGACGCGCTACGACGCCGCATCCTCGACATGCCGAATCCGGAATACCAACGGCTGCTGCGGTGCACCGGAGCCGAACTGCGCGACCGGCTCCCGGGGGACGGCCCCGACGCCGGCACCGTCGCCCAGGTGGTCGCCGACCTCGACGACGACGCGCTCGTCGCCGCCGTCGCGAACCTCGGCGGGCACGACATCGACGCGTTGCGCGATGCCTACGCCCGCATCGACGACCACCGACCGACGGTCATCCTGGCCTACACCGTCAAGGGGTTCGGTCTGCCGATCCAGGGCCACCCGCAGAACCACTCGTCGCTGCTCGGCGTCGAACAATTCGCCGACCTCGCGGCGACACTCGGCGAGGACGCCGAGAACCCCTGGCGGCGGTTCGATCCCGACTCCCCCGAGGGTCGGATCTGTGCGGAGACGGCGCGTCGCCTCGAACGACCTCCGGTCCCGCCCCTGCCCCGCCTCGAGGTGCCCCGGGATGTCGACCGGACGCCGTCGGCGACGTCGACCACCCAGGCCGCCCTCGGTCGTGTGCTGCTCGACCTGTCCCGCGAGGCACCCGAGATCGCGGAGCGCGTCGTGACGGTCAGTCCCGACGTCAGCTCGACGACCAACCTGGCCGGGTGGTTGAACAAGGTCGGCGTGTGGTCGGCGGCCGAACGCCGCGACTGGTTCGCCGACGACGCCGACACGATCATGCACTGGCGCGAACGGCCGACCGGGCAGCACATGGAACTGGGCATCGCCGAGACCAACCTCGTCGGACTCCTCGGCGAACTCGGCGCCACGTGGAGCCGGTGGGGTCAACCGCTGCTCCCGATCGGCGTCCTCTACGACCCGTTCGTCGAACGCGCGCTCGAGCCGTGGTCGTTCGGGGTCTACGCCGGCGGCCAGTCGATCCTCGTCGGCACACCGTCGGGGGTGAGCCTCGCCTCCGAAGGCGGTGCACACCAGTCGATCACGACTCCGTCGGTCGGTCTCGAACAACCCGGGTGCATCACCTATGAACCCGCGTTCGCGATCGAGGTGCAGTGGATCCTGCTCGACTGCCTCGCCCACCTCGGACGCCCCGACGGCCGCTCGGCCTACCTGCGGTTGTCCACCCGCCCGGTCGAGCAGCAGCTCGCCGCCGTCCCCGACGACCCGGCCGCCCGCGAGCGCCGACGTCGGCAGGTCGTCGCCGGTGCCTACCGGCTGCGCACCGCCCGGGCCCCCGTGGCGACCATCGTGACCATGGGCGCGATGGCGACCGAGGCCGTGCGGGCCGCGGAACGGCTGCAGGACCTGGAGATCGACGCCGACGTGGTCTGCGTGACGAGTCCTGGCCTGCTGTTCGCGGCGACGCAGGCCCGCGAGGGGCGGCATGACGCGCCGACCTGGATCCTGGACAGCGTCTTCCCGGCCGACCGCGCCGCCCCGATGGTGACCGTCCTCGACGGGCATCCCCACACCCTGGCGTTCCTGGCCACGATCAACCGGGTCCGGCTGCGCGCGCTCGGGGTCGCGAGCTTCGGCCAGGCCGGCGCACTCGACGACACCTACCGCCACCACGGCATCGACACCGACAGCATCGTCCGGGCGACACTCGACGCGATCAGCTGACGACGGCCTCGCGGAGTGCGGCCACGGCGCGCGCTGTGTCCTCGGCGACGAGGTCGGCGTTGATGTGCGCCCCGGCCATCGCGCCCTGTGCCGCGGACGCACCCACCTGCGCCATGAGATCCCCCGCGTTGCCCGCCACCCAGATTCCGGGGACATCGGTGGCACCCGTCGGGCTCGCGGCGACGTGGGTCCCGACGCCCATGGGGTGATCCGACGTCACGAGGCCCACCCCGGCGGCGAACGCGACACGCGCCTCCATCCGCGGGGCAACCGCGACCGCGTCCCGGGCGACGACGGTCCCGTCGTCGAGACGCACGCCCGACAGCCGCCCGTCGGCGATCTCGAGTGCGCTCACCGACCCGCCGACGACCCGGATCCCCCGTGCCGAGAGCTGTTCGCGCGCACCGTCGTCGAGCTCGGTGTGCTGGACGAGGTAGACGACGTCGTCACTGAGCTGTCGGAACAGCAGCGCGTGGTGCAGAGACGCCGGTCCGCTCGCGACGATGCCGATCGCGCGATCGCGCACCTCCCATCCGTGGCAGTAGGGGCAGTGCAGGACGTCGACCCCCCACAGCTGCGCCATACCCGGGATGCGCGGCAGGACATCGGTGAGGCCGGTGGCGACGAGGACCCGCCGCGCGGCGACGGTCGAGCCGTCTGCGAGATGCGCGATGAACCCGGCGATGACGTCCCCCGCGAGCTCTACGACCCGACCGTCGAGGACGCGCCCGCCGTAACCGGCCACCTCGCGGCGACCCTGTGCCACGAGATCCCCCGGCGAGACGCCCTCGCGACCGATGAGTCCGTGCACACCGTCGGCCGGGGCGTTGCGCGGGTCCCCGGCGTCGACGACCAGCACCGATCGCCGCGATCGCGCCAGCATCAGCGCCCCGTTCAACCCGGCGGCCCCGCCGCCGATCACCACGACATCGACGACGTCCGTGTCCATCTCGCACTCCTCTCGCTCGTGTGACCCCGTGGGGCGATGCCGACCATGATTCGCGGTGTTCGTCGTTATGGCAACGTGCTTCCCGGTTATGGCACACTCGACGGCATGGACGACGAGACCGATCAGGCGATCGCCGCGGCGGGACCCCGTCTGCGTGAGCTGCGTCAGCACCGCGAACTGACACTCGAGGAGGTGTCGACGCAGACCGGGATCTCGCGGAGCACGCTGTCACGACTGGAGTCGGGCGGGCGCCGGGCGAGCCTCGAGCTGTTGCTGCCGCTGGCACGTCTCTACGGTGTGACGCTCGACGAGTTGGTCGACGCCCCTTTCACCGGCGACCCACGGGTCACGTTGAGGGCGACCCGCGCCGGCGATCGGACCGTCCTCCCGCTCACCCGACGGCCGGGCGGCATCCAGGCGTTCAAGGTGGTCCTGGACCCGTCGGACCCCTCGACCGAGCCGAATCCCCGTACCCACACCGGCTACGAGTGGCTGTATGTCCTCGACGGACGTCTGCGACTGGTGCTGGGCGAGCACGACATCGTGCTCGGTGCCGGCGAGGCCGCGGAGTTCGACACCCGACTCCCCCACTGGTTCGGGTCGGCCGACGGTCGCGCCGTGGAGTTCCTGAGCCTGTTCGGCAAGCAGGGTGAGCGGGCGCACCTGCGCGCCGCCCCGCCCGGCCGTCAGCCGCCGACGTAGTCGGCCAGGTGTCGGCCGGTCAGGGTCGACCGGTCGGCGACGAGATCGGCGGGGGTGCCCTCGAAGACGACCCGGCCACCGTCGTGCCCGGCGCCGGGCCCGAGGTCGACGATCCAGTCGGCGTGCGCCATCACCGCCTGGTGGTGCTCGATGACGACGACGCTCTTCCCGCCGTCGACGAGGCGGTCGAGCAGCCCGAGCAGTTGCTCGACATCGGCGAGGTGCAGACCCGTCGTCGGTTCGTCGAGGACGTAGACGTCGCCCCTGTCGCCCATCTGCGATGCCAGCTTCAGCCGCTGTCGCTCTCCCCCCGACAGGGTCGTCAACGGTTGCCCGAGGCGGACGTAGCCGAGGCCCACCTCGTCGAGCCGGGTGAGGATCCTCGACGCGGCGGGCACGGCGGAGTCGCCGTCGGCGAAGAACGCCCGCGCCTGGGCGACCGACATGGCGAGCACCTCGCTGATGTCGCGACCGGCGAAGGTGAGCTCGAGGACCTCGGCCAGGAACCGGCGGCCCTCGCACACCTCGCAGACGGTGGCGACGCCCGCCATCATCGCGAGGTCGGAGTAGACGACGCCCGCACCCGAGCAGTTCGGGCAGGCCCCGTCCGAGTTCGGTGAGAACAGCGCAGGTTTCACGCCGTTCGCCTTGGCGAACGCCTTCCGGATCGGTTCGAGCAGACCCGTGTAGGTGGCGGGATTGCTCCGGCGCGAGCCCTTGATCGCGGTCTGGTCGATCCACACGACGTCGTCACGGGTCGCGACCGACCCGGAGATCAGTGAACTCTTGCCCGACCCGGCGACGCCGGTGATGACGACCAGCACCCCCAGCGGGATGTCGACGTCGACGGCCTTCAGGTTGTGCGTCGACGCGCCCCGCACCTCGATGGCGCCGGTGGGCGTCCGGACCTCGGGTCGCAGGGTCGCGCGGTCGTCGAGATGTCGCCCGGTGAGAGTGTCTGCGGCACGCAGCTCCTCGACGGACCCCTCGAACACGATCTGCCCTCCCTCGGTGCCCGCGCGAGGCCCGAGGTCGACGACATGGTCGGCGATGGCGATCGCCTCCGGCTTGTGCTCGACGACGAGGACGGTGTTGCCCTTGTCCCGCAACGCGAGCAGCAGGTCGTTCATGCGCGCGATGTCGTGCGGGTGCAGACCGACCGTCGGCTCGTCGAACACGTAGGTGATGTCGGTGAGCGACGACCCGAGATGGCGGATCAGTTTGGTGCGCTGCGCCTCTCCCCCCGACAGGGTGCCCGCGGGGCGGTCCAGTGACAGGTAGCCCAGGCCGATGTCGACGAAGGAGTCGAGCGTCTGCCGCAGCGTCGTCAGCAGGGGCGCCACCGACGGTTCGTCCAGCTCGGCCACCCACGCCGCCAGATCGCTGATCTGCATCGCGCACACGTCCGCGATGCTCCGTCCCCGGACGAGCGACGATCGGGCGAGCGCGGACAGCCGGGTGCCGTCGCAGTCGGGGCAGGTGTCGAAGGTGATGGCGCGGTCGACGAACGCGCGGATGTGCGGCTGCATCGCCTCGCGGTCCTTGCTCAGCATCGACTTCTGGATCTTCGGGATCAGACCCTCGTAGGTGACGTTGATGCCCTCGACCTTGATGCGCGTCGGCTCCTTGTACAGCAGCGCGTCCAGTTCCCGCTTCGTGAACCGGGCGATGGGCTTGTCGGGGTCGAAGAAGCCGCAGCCGCGGAAGATCCGGCCGTACCAGCCGTCCATGGTGTAGCCGGGGATCGTCAACGCTCCCTCCGACAACGACTTCGCGTCGTCGTAGAGCGCGGTGAGGTCGAAGTCGGACACCGAGCCGCGGCCCTCGCACCGGGGGCACATGCCACCGGTGATCTCGAACGACGCACGCTGCTTGACCGTGCGACCGGCCTTCTCGACCGTGACCGCACCCGCACCGCTGACGGAGGCGACGTTGAACGAGAACGCCTGCGGCGAACCGACATGCGGTTCACCGAGCCGACTGAACAGGATGCGCAGCAGTGCGTTCGCGTCGGTGGCGGTGCCGACCGTGGACCGGATGTTGGCGCCCATGCGCTCCTGGTCGACGATGATGGCCGTCGTCAGGTTCTCCAGCAGGTCGACGTCCGGGCGGGCCAGGGAGGGCATGAACCCCTGCACGAACGCGCTGTAGGTCTCGTTGATCATCCGCTGCGACTCCGCGGCGATGGTGCCGAAGACCAGTGAACTCTTGCCCGAGCCGGACACGCCGGTGAACACCGTCAGACGGCGCTTCGGGAGGTCGAGGTCGACCTCGCGCAGGTTGTTGACACGCGCACCACGCACGCGGATGACGTCGTGGGAGTCGGCGACGTGCGCAGCGATCATGCCCCGCACCCTAGTGCCCGGGTGGGTCGACCACCTCGGCGTCACCGAACGTCATCGACAGGTGCCCGATCGACGACGACATCAGGGTGGCGCCGATGTCGAGCCCGCGGAGCTCGTCGGCGAACACGTGGTCCCCCAGCGTGATCCGGGCGCCGCCCGGCCGGGTCCGCACCGATTCCGCGCGCATCGTCCACGGTGTCGCGCGCAGCGTGCCGTCGAGAGACGAGTACGCGGTCAGTGTCGTCGACGACGAGGAATCGGGGACGGACAGTCCGCGTGCGAGCCGCAGGTCGACGATGTCGTGACCGTCGGCGCGCACCGAGCCGTGCGGCCGGACCGAGCGGTGTCGGCAGTCGAAGTCGGCGAGGGTCTTCGGGAAACCCCAGATCCCGCGACCGGCGGCCAGGGTGAAGTCCCCGTCGACGGGCAGGCGGTGGATGTAGGCGCACACCTCCCCCCGCAGCACCGCACGCATGCCCGTGGCGCCGACGCCCGGGCGGTGATGGTGGACCAGGAAACACACCCCGAACTCGTTGTACGGACCCAGGTCGCCGTCGACGTAGTCGACGAACACGAGGGCACACGCGGCGCGGCCCGGCCGCCAGGACACCGGCCGCAGACCGGTGGGCGCGAGCAGACGGCCCACGGCCGCGGCGTCGACCGAGACCATCGCGGTGAAGGCCGTCGCGTGCCGGATCTCGACCGGGGACGCCACCTCCCGCCCCAGCACCGTGTGCGTCCCGACTCGCCCTGTCATGTGCCGACCTGCCTCTCGTCCCGGATCAGACAATCACGACGAGGCGACGCGAGACGGCGAATTGCGATACCGGTGGTCTCGAATGGGGCACCATCGCTTCATGAGCAGGCGCGCATCGTTCGTCCGGGTCGCAGTCGCCTACGTGGTGGCGATCGGTGTCGCAGCGGTGTGGCTGTGGCTCGGTCCGCAGACCTCGTCGGCACTGTGGGACGCGGCGATCGCGGACGTCCTCGCGACCGTCGTCGTGTTCGGGTTCAGTCGTGCGCACGGCAACTCGAGCTTCTACGACGCCTACTGGAGCGTCATCCCTCCCCTGCTCGTCGCGTACTGGTGGTGGCGCTCGGACGTCGGTGCCGGAGACGCGACGGCGTGGGTGGTGACCGTCGTCGTGACGGTGTGGGCCGTGCGTCTGACGGCGAACTGGGCTGTCGGGTTCCCGGGTCTGCACCACGAGGACTGGCGGTATCCGATGCTGCGCGGACGCGCCGGCCGGTTCGAGGCGGTCGTCGACCTCGTCGCCATCCACCTGATCCCCACCGGGCAGGTGTTCCTGGGGTGCGTCCCCGCCTACCTCGCGGTGACGCACCGGCCGGTCGCGGCGCCGTGGGCGGTGGTGCTCGCGGCCGTGGTGACCCTGGCGGCTGTCGCGCTCGAATGGGCCGCCGACCACCAGATGCGCTCGTTCGTCGCGGTCAAGCAGCCCGGGCAGACCATGGACCGCGGGCTGTGGGCCTGGTCGCGGCACCCGAACTACTTCGGCGAGTTCGGCTTCTGGGCCGGCCTCTTCCTGGTCGGTGTCGCGGTCGCACCCGGGGACGCGTGGTGGTCGTGGATCGGGGCGGCCGCGATGCTCGCGATGTTCCTGGGCGCCAGCATCCCCATGATGGAGGAGCGCAGCCTCGCGTCCCGACCGTCCTACGCCGACGTCGTGCACAGGGTCTCGCGGTTCGTGCCCCGGCCCCCACGGGCAGCGGTCGGGCGGTGACCCGCCCGACCGTCCTCGTGGCGGGGATGGGAGACGTCGGGACGCTGACCGCCATGCACCTCGCGCGCCACGTCGACGTCGTCGGCGTGTCCACGACGCCGGGACTCGTCAGCGGTCAGGAACTCGGCCTGCGCCTGTCCGACCCGGACCTATGGTCGCGGGACTACTGGGTGGACCATCGGCGGTACCGCCGCCTCGACGCCGTCGAGATCGTGCGTGGGCGGGTGTCGGGCGTCGACGGCGAGACGCAGACGGCGACGGTGGTCACCGACGAGGGCGAGAGCGAACGACGGTGGGACGCGATGGTGATCGCGACCGGCGTCACCAACGGGTTCTGGCGATCTCCCGACGTCGTCGACACCGCGACCGTGGACGCCCGCCTGCGGACCCACCACGACGCGATCCGCTCAGCGCGACGCGTCGCCGTGATCGGCGGCGGCGCAGCGGCCGTCGCCGCGGCCGCCGGGGTGGCAGCCCGGGTGCCGAACGCTCACGTCGACCTGTACTTCCCCGGGGAGCGCCCGCTGCGCGACCACCATCCGCGGACGTGGAGCACGGTGGGCCGCCGGTTGGCGGATCTGGGCGTCGGACTGCACCCCGACCACCGGGCGGCTGTGCCGCCCGGTGCCGACCGGGCCGACGTCGGACCGGGTGTCGTGGAGTGGACCACCGGCCAGGACGCAGTCGCTGCCGACGCCGTCGTCTGGGCGATCGGCCGCGCCGTCCCGCACACCGAGTGGCTGCCGGGGGATGTCCTCGACGGGCGCGGGTTCGTCCGCGTGGACGAGACGTTGCGCGTTCCGGGCCTGCGGCACACGTTCGCGGTCGGTGACGTCGCGGCCACCGATCCCCTGCGCGGCTCGGCCCGCAATCGCGCCGACCGCCTCGTCGCACGCAACGTCCGTGCCGACCTCGCCGGCCGTTGCCTGCGCCGATACCGACCCCGCGCCAGACGGTGGGGCTCGGTGTTGGGCCCGCAGTCGACAGGCCTGGAGGTGTTCACCCCGACCGGGATCGGCGTCAGCGTCCCGCGGCCGGTGGTCGACCACGTGCTGCGGCCGTGGATCGTCGACCGCGGGATCTACGGCGGCATCCGCCCCCGCTGACCGCCGTCTGTTGGGCGATTGGAACCGCCTGTTGGGCGGTTGGAACCGTCTGTTGGGCGGTTGGAACCGTCTGTTGGGCGGTTGGAACCGTCTGTTGGGCGGTTGGGACGTCGAGCTACCTGCGACCGCCCAACCGATCGTTCCTGGTGCTCAACAGATGGTTCCTGATGCCCAACAGACGGCGTACGGGGTCAGCCCCTCGGGGGTCAGCCCTTCGGCGGTGCGGTCAGCTCCAGCGCGACGTTGTCGGGGTCGCGGAACTCGAGGATCGAGATCCCACCGGCGTCCTTGATCCCACCGTGCTCGATCCCGAGACGGTCGAGCGTCGCGACCGCTGCCTCGAGATCGTCGGCGGAGGCGAGCGCGAAACTCAGATGGTCGAGGCCCGTACGGTTCTCGTCGAACGAGTCGTCGCCGACCGGCCGCAGTCCGAACAGTCCACCCGCGAACTGGTAGATCACCCCGCCGAACAGGAACCACAGCTGCTCCCGGGTCGCCTCGTCGGCATCCGCGGGCAGTTCGTAGGCGACGTCGAAGCCGAAGACGTCGTCGTAGAACTTCCGTGACCGCTCGATGTCGCGCACGGTGATCCGGACGTGGTGAAACCCTGTCGGCGAGATGGTCACTGTCGATCCTCCTGGTCGGCTCCACGGTGTGCCGCGAATCGGCACACTGGGGTCATGCCTTCCAAGACCCGCACGGCTGCCATGCATTCCCTCGCCGTCCTGACCTGCGTCGGACTCGTCGGCGGCTGCGGATCCGACGGGGGCGGGTCCCCCGCCCGATCCAGCGCGTCCTCGACGCCGGTCGCCGCCGAACCCGCCGTCGCGCCCGCACCGACCACGCGGCCGGTCGGGACCGTCATCGAGGTCGGGAACGAGCCCGAGGGCGTCCAGATCGGGACCTCGGGCATCGCGGCGGTCGGTGTCCGGAGGCCCGACGGCATCGCGTTGGTCGACGTGGCCGCCCGACGCCTGATCCGCACGGTGCCCACGCAGGGCGCTCCACGGCACCTCGAGCTCGCGGGCCCCGACGGCCCGGTCATCCTGCCGCTCGAGACCGCCGACATCGTCACCACGATGACCTTCGACGGCCGGTTCGGACCGATCGCGCGCAACGTCGGCAACCTGCCCCACGACGTGGTCCTGACCTCCGACGGGACGTACGTCGGGACGAACGAGCACGGTGGCGGCGCCCTGTTCATCCGGGACGGCAAGGTCGTCGCATCGTTGCCGGCCCCGCCGCCGCAGCCGGGCGGTGTCGCGGCCGTCGGCCGCTACGCGGCGATGGCCGACGTCCAGGGCAACGGTGTGTACGTCTACGACGGCTCCACACGAACCGAGGTGGCCCACAAGCAGATCGGCGTCCGACTCACCCATGCCCAGGCCATGAGCGACGGCCTCGTGGCATTCGCTGACACCGACGGCGGCGCGGTGCTCGTCGAGCGCATCACCCCGCAGGTCGTCGACGTGGCACGGATCCCCACCGGAGCAAAGCCGTACGGTCTGGGGTGGCAGGCGTCGACGAAGACGCTGTTCGTGACGTCGACGGCCACGAACACACTGCAGGTGATCGACATGAGCGACCCGTCCCGCCCCCGCGTCCGCGGGTCGATTCCCACGGTGCAGCAACCGAACTCGGTGTCCGCCGATCCCACGACGGGCACCGTGGTCGTGACCGGGAGCGCGCCGGGTGAGGCCAGCTCGCTGCAGATCATCCCCGCCGACCTGCTCCCCCGCTGACACGACGGTGCCCCCCGTCCGAACGGACGGGGGCACCGAGGTGTGCGTCGGCTTTGATCAGCCGATGCTGAAGGGCTTGCCGTAGAACGTGACCTGCTTGTCGACGTTCGAGGTGCGGACACGCACCACGGCGATCGAGCGGGCCTGGGCGTACCCGGCGCAGCCGGTGAGCTGCAGCTGCGAGCCGGTGTAGCTCAGCTTCAGCTTGGTGCCCTCGTAGTCCACGTTGTTCGTGTACTGCTGGCTGCCGAAGTCGTCGGCCTTCTCCACCTGGTTGATGAAGTACTGCGTGGCCTGACCCGGTCCGAGCGACAGCGCCTGCGTCGTTCCGGCACCCGTGGCGGTGCTGGTGCCGGCGAGATTCTCGGTGGTGGTCCCGGTGATGCCGCTGGTGAGACCCGCGATGTTCACCTGGCAGCCCACGATGTAGCCGGCCTGGATGCGGATCTTTGCCTTCTTGCTGGAGGTCACCTGGTAGCGGGCGGACACCTGCGCCGCACGGTGCAGCGGGGTGCCACCGAGCGACGGCGCGATGGTCGCGGTCTCGCCCGTGCGGGCGATCGTGATCGCGGTGCCGTCCTGCAGGGTGGTGCTCTGGACCTGGTTGGGCAGCTTCACGAAGACGTCGGCGTTGGCCGACCCCTGCGCGAGCAGCGCGGCCGCGGCGGCCAGGGCTGCGCTGGTGCCGGCGACCCCGAGTGCGCGGCGAGAAACCTTCTGGGACATGTTCATCGTTTCCTTGTGTCTCTGCGGATCGTGGATGGTGGGGTCAGCCGATGGAGAACGGCTTGCCGTACAGGGTGACCTTCTGCTGGTCCGAGCCCGTGGTCTCGACGACCGAGAACGAGCGGGCCTGGGCGTAGCCGCCGCATCCCTGGACCTGCAGCTGGGCGCGGTCGTAGGAGATGTAGTACGTGCCCTTCTTCTCGATGTTCTTCGAGTTGACGATCACGAAGGACACCGCGCCCGGGGTGAGCGGCAGCGAGAACGACCCGTTCAGGGTCGCCGTCGGCAGCGCCGCACCGATGTTGTTCACCGAGAGCCCGCCACCGAGGCTCAGGTTCCCGACCGCGACCTGGCAGCCGACGATGTACCCGGTCGACAGCGTGGCGGCCGCGCCGTTGGTCTCGGTGGAGTTGGTGCCGAGGGTGCCCGAGGTCGAGGTGCTCTCGTTCTGCGCACCGCGGTTCGGTCCGGCCTTCTTGTCCTTGAGGTTCGGCGCGACCAGCTTGATGTCGGCCGAGACCCACGCGGTGCGACCGGCACCGTTGGCCGCCAGCGAGGGCGAGATCTGGGCGAACTCGTTGCTGCGGCTGAGGACGATCCCGTCATCACCGGAGATGCTCCCGCCGGGCAGCCGGACGAAGGTGTCGGCGTTCGCGGCGCCCTGCGACACGAGACCGACGGCGGTGGCGCCGATCACGGCCATCGTCCCCAGCGTGCCGGCTCGCCGGAGCGCGGTGGAGTTCTTGCTCATCTGATCCTCTTTCGGATGCTCTGCCCGCCCCCGAGCGGGGCGTGTGTTCGTGACATGAACGGAACCGACAGCGCGACCACGGGGCTCGCTGCGCTGTTGTCGATCGGCAGAATCGTCATCGAGTCAGGCGAACACCAGGTGAACGACAGCCCGTGTTTCGGTGACATGCCTGCCGGTTTCCTGTGAACGGATGGCGTTCTCGATCACGAAACCGGTCAAACCGTAACCGTAAGCGGCGCTGACGATTTGAGACCGCGGATCGGTCACTCGGTGTTCATCGCGGCGTTCCCGCCGCGTCGCCCTGAACCGTGCGGACGTACTACAGCTCGCGACGTCCGCCGCGCGTCATGAGGAGGTCGTAGGCCGTCTCGGCGTGCTCGGCGTCGTCGATCCCGTCGAGCTCGTCCTGCGGGTCCGCGCGCACACCGATCGTGCGCTTGAGGGCCACCGCGATGACCGTGGTGACGACGGTGGCGTACAGGCCGACGGCGAGCACGGCGACCATCTGACGCCACAACTGGTCGACACCGCCGCCGTACAGGAGGCCGTCGACACCGGCCGGTGCGGACGCACTCGCGACCAGCCCGATCATGACGGTGCCGACGACGCCGGCGACGAGGTGCACACCGACGACGTCGAGCGAGTCGTCGTAGCCGAGGCGGTATTTGAGCTCGATGGCCAGCGAGCTGATCGCGCCCGCCGCGAGACCGATGAAGATCGCACCGATGGGCGTGACCGACGAGCACGACGGCGTGATGGCCACCAGACCCGCGACGACACCGGACGCGGCACCGAAAGAGGTGGGCTTGCCGTGACGGATCTTCTCGACCACCAGCCAGCTGAGCAGCGACACCGCGCCGGCGCCGAGCGTGTTGACGAGAGCGACCGCGGCCGTGCCGTCGGCCGCCAGCGCGGACCCGGCGTTGAAGCCGAACCACCCGAGCCAGAGCAGCCCGGCGCCGAGCATCACGGCGGGCAGGTTGTGCGGCCGCATGGGGTCACGGGGCCAGCCGCGACGCTTCCCGACGACGATCGCCAGCGCCAACGCCGAGGCGCCCGAGTTGACCTCGACCGCGGTGCCGCCGGCGAAGTCGATCGCCTTCAGGTGGTTGGCGATCCAACCACCGTGGGTCGACGCCAGGCCGTCCAGGGCGAACACCCAGTGCGCGACCGGGAAGTAGACGAGCGTCGCCCACAGGGCGGCGAACGCCAGCCACGCCGTGTACTTCATGCGATCGGCCACCGCACCGGCGATCAACGCGACGGTGACCATGGCGAAGCCGGCCTGGAACATGACGAACACGACCGCCGGGATGGTGCCGACCAGCGGGATCGACACCGTCGCACCGTCGGCCGCGAGGTATGTGCCCGTGACCAGCCCGCGCAGGCCGGCGAACTGCGTCGGGTCGCCGATCACCCCGCCGATGTCGTCGCCGAAGGTCGCCGAGTAGCCGAACACCACCCAGAGGACCCACACGATCCCGACGGCCGACAGGCACATCATCATCATGTTCAGCACGGACTTGGCGCGCACCATCCCGCCGTAGAAGAACGCCAGCGCCGGGGTCATGACGAGAACCAGTGCGGCACTGGTCATCACCCAGGCGGTGTTGGCGGCGTCCGGTGCTCCGAGCAGCGGGTATCCCACGATCGTCGTCCCCCGGCCCCGGTCAGACCGTGGCCGTGAGGCGGGTGGCGAGCAGCTTGGCGAAGTGCGCCGGGTCGTCGAGTTCGCCGCCCTCGGCGATCACCGCCATCCCGTAGAGCAGACGTGCGGTGTCGGCGAGGGACTCGTCGTCCTCCTTCTCGGCGCGCGCGTCGCGCAGCGCGGTGACCAGCGGGTGGTCCGGGTTGAGCTCGAGGATCCGCTTCGACGGCGGGAGGAACTGGCCGGATGCGCGATACAGCTTCTCCAACTGGGGCGAGAAGCTGAACGTGTCACCGACCAGGCACGCGGGCGAGTCCGTGAGGCGCGTCGACAGTCGCGTCTGTGAGACGTTCTCGGACAGCGTCTCCGTCAGCCACGACGTCAGGTCGGAGAACTGCTCCTCCTTCTCGGCACGCTCCTTCTCCGCCGCGTCCTTCTCCTCCTGCGTCCTGCCCTCGTCGTCGTCGAGGTCGACCTCGCCCTTGGCGATGGAGCGCAGCGGCTTGCCGTCGAAGTCCGGGACGTTGCCGGTCCACACCTCGTCGACGGGGTCTCCGAGCAGGAGCACCTCGATGCCCCGGGCGCGAAACGCCTCCATGTGCGGCGAGTTCTCCATCGCCGACCGCGACTCGCCGGTGATGTAGTAGATCTCGGTCTGATTGGGCTTCATGCGGGCGACGTAGTCCTCGAGCGAGGTCGCCGTCTCGGAATCGTGGGTGGACTCGAACGCCGAGATGCGCAGGATCGCGTCGCGGTTGTCGGTGTCGGCGATGAGGCCTTCCTTGATCGCCCGTCCGAACTGGTTCCACAGCGTCGTGTAGTCGTCGGGACGTTCGCTGCGGATGTCCTTGATGGTCGACAGCACCTTCTTGGTGAGGCGACGACGGATCGCGCGGATCTGCCTGTCCTGCTGCAGGATCTCGCGGGAGACGTTGAGCGACAGGTCCGCCGCGTCGACGACACCCTTGACGAAGCGCAGGTACTCGGGGATGAGTTCCTCGCAGTCGTCCATGATGAAGACGCGCTTGACGTAGAGGTGGATGCCGTGCGAGCGCTCGCGCATGAACAGGTCGAACGGCGCCTGGCTGGGGATGAACAGCAGCGCCTGGTACTCGAAGGTCCCCTCGGCGCGCAGCGCGATGGTCTCGAGCGGCTCGTCCCAGGCGTGGCTGACGTGCCGGTAGAACTGCGTGTACTCCTCGGCGTCGACCTCGTCCTTCGGACGCGCCCACAGCGCCTTCATGGAGTTGAGCGTCTGGGTCTCGACGACCGTCTTCTCGGTCGGTTCCGCTTCCTCGTCGCCGTCGGCCTCGACCGTCTCGGTGCGCTCGACGTCCATCCGGATCGGCCAGGCGATGAAGTCCGAGTAGCGCTTCACCAGCTCGCGGATCTTGCTGTCGGAGGCGTAGTCGTACAGGTGGTCGTCGGTGTCGACGGGCTTGAGGTCCAGGGTGACCGCGGTGCCCTGCGGCGCGTCCTCGACCGTCTCGATGGTGTAGGTGCCCTCCCCCGACGACCGCCACCGGGTGCCTTCGGACTCGCCCGCCTTGCGCGTCACCAGCGTGACGGTGTCGGCGACCATGAACGTCGAGTAGAAGCCGATGCCGAACTGGCCGATGAGATCCGACGACGCGGCGGCGTCCTTCGCCTCGGCGAGCCTGGCGCGCAGCTCGGCCGTGCCCGAGCGGGCGAGGGTGCCGATCAATCCGACGACGTCCTCGCGGGACATGCCGATGCCGTTGTCGCGGATCGTGAGCCGACGGTTCTCGACGTCGCGCTCGATCGTGATGTGGAGGTCGGAGGTGTCGACCTCGAGATCCTTGTCCTGGAACGCCGCGAGCCGCAGCTTGTCGAGGGCGTCCGAGGCGTTGGAGACGAGCTCCCGCAGGAAGCTGTCCTTGTTCGAGTAGACCGAGTGGACCATCAGGTCCAACAGCTGGCGGGTCTCGGCCTGGAATTCGCGTTCTTCGACGGGAGCGTTCACGACTGCGGTCTCCTGTGTCACCTCGGCCGGCGGCTGCCGGCACCCCTGTTGCCCGTGCGGACCGAACATCCGGTCCGGCGCAGGGATTTTACCGATCCGTCCGACCTCACCTGGACCGACCCCGCAGACCCCCGATCATCGTGTAAGCCGGTGTCCGAGGAGTCCGCGACGGAGGCACCGTACGGACTCGAGGGTTCGACCGAGACCGTGGAGACGCCATGACCGACACGTCGCGTTCCGACAGCACCGCCGACACACACCTCGCCCCCGCCTACACCGGACGCCTGTCCCGCGAGCGCATCCCCGCGCTCCGGATGCCGGAGTCCTCGATGGACCCCGACGCGGCCTATCGCTTCATCCACGACGAGATGATGTTCGACGGTGCGTCCCGGATGAACCTCGCGACGTTCGTGACGACGTGGATGGACCCGCAGGCCGAGAAGCTGATGGCCGAGACGTTCGACAAGAACATGATCGACAAGGACGAGTACCCGGCGACGTCGGCGATCGAGTCGCGCTGCGTCTCGATGGTCGCGGACCTGTTCAACGCCCCCGACCTCGACCCGTCCGACCCCGCGAGCGCCACCGGCGTGACCACCATCGGTTCCAGCGAGGCGGTGATGCTCGCGGGCCTGGCGTTGAAGTGGCGATGGCGGGCCACCGGACGCGGCACGGGCGCGCCGAACCTCGTCCTCGGGTCCAACGTCCAGGTCGTGTGGGAGAAGTTCTGCCGCTACTTCGACGTGGAGGCGAAATACCTCCCGGTGGAGCGGGGCCGCTACGTCATCACCCCCGAGCAGGTGACCGAGGCGGTCGACGAGAACACCATCGGTGTCGTCGCGATCCTGGGCACCACCTACACCGGCGAGCTCGAACCCGTCGCCGACATCGTCGCGGCTCTGGACGCGCTGGCCTCGTCCGGCGGCCCGGACGTCCCCGTCCACGTCGACGCGGCCAGCGGCGGGTTCGTCGTCCCCTTCCTCGACCCCGACCTGGAGTGGGATTTCCGGCTGCCGCGGGTGAAGTCCATCAACGCCAGCGGGCACAAGTACGGGCTGACCTACCCCGGCATCGGGTTCGCGGTGTGGCGGACCCACGAGGATCTCCCCGAGGACCTGGTGTTCCACGTCAACTACCTGGGCGGGGACATGCCGACCTTCACGCTGAACTTCTCCCGGCCGGGCAACCAGGTCGTCGGGCAGTACTACAACTTCCTGCGCCTCGGCCGCGAGGGCTACCGGGAGATCATGCAGACGCTCGCGGACACCGCACAGTGGCTGTCCCGGGAGATCGGCGACATGGACGTGTTCGACGTCGTCACCGACGGCAGCGGCATCCCGGTGCTGACCTTCACGACGGCAGCCGACGTCGGGTTCAGCGTGTTCGACGTGTCCCGGGGGCTCGCGACCTTCGGGTGGCAGGTGCCCGCGTACACGATGCCCGACGACGCGAGCGACGTCGCCGTCCTGCGCATCGTGGTGCGGGAGGGCTTCTCGGGCGACATGGCCCGCCATCTCGCCGACAACCTGCGCACCGTCGTCGACGGCCTCCACACGGCCCACACCACCGGGCACCTCCCCCACCGCAAGCACTTCGCCCACTGACGCCCGGCGCGGGAGAGCCGCGGACCGCGTCCCCCTACGCTGAGGGTGACCGTCCCGCAGGGATGCATCCGCCGGATGTGAGGAGGACCGTGCCGCCAGGGTCCGTGATGTTCGTCCACGCCCACCCCGACGACGAGTCGCTGTGGACGGGCGGCACCATCGCGCGTCTCGCGGACGCCGGACTCACCCTGTCCACGGTGTGCTGCACGTGGGCCGAGGGAACGAAGCGACACGCGGAGTTGCAACGGGCCCTCTCGGTCCTCGGGGCACCACCCGCGACGGCGCTCGGGTACGCCGACCGCGGTTTCCCCGACTCCGCACCCGGCGCGGCACGGCTGTGCGACGCGGATTTCGACGTCGAGGTCATGCAGGTGACCGCGGCCATCCGCGCCCACCGGCCGGATGTGGTGGTCACCTACGACGCCTACGGCGTGTACGGCCACCCCGACCACATCCACACCAACCGCATCGCCCTCGCGGCCGTCGACGCCGCCGCGACGTCGTCGATCTACCCCGACGCCGGGCCGGCCTGGCAGGTGCGGTCGGCGTATCTCACGACCGTCCCCACCTCGACGATGGCCGCCATCCGACTGCGCATCGGTTCCGCGGATCCCGACGCACCACCCGCCGGGACACCCGACGAGGACATCGACGTCGCGGTCGACGTCGGTGACTGGGTGGACCGCAAGTGGACCGCCATCAACGAGCACCGCACCGAACTCGATCGCAGCACCGCGCTCAAGGCGCTCCTCGCGCTGGACGAGGAGACCCGACGGCGGCTCCTGCGCGTCGAGTACTACCTGCGACGCGACCTGGTGCCCGGCGGCTGCCCCCTGCTGCCCGACTAGGGCATCGGCGTCAGCGTCGTTCCCGCCGTCGACTCGTCGATCGGCGTCAGTGTTGTCCGCAGTCCGCTGGCGCGCAGCACCTTCCGCTCGACCCCTGCCCGCAGGTCGTCGGCGGTCCCCACCAGCGTCACCGCGTCGGTGGCCCGGGTGATCGCGGTGTAGAGCAGTTCCCGGGTCAGCAACGCTGAGCGGCCCGGCGGGATGACGACGGTGACCGTGGCGTACTGACTGCCCTGACTGCGGTGGATCGTGGTCGCGTAGGCCGACACGACACCCCGCAGGGCGCGGGGCCGGACGAGCCGCGGCGCGTCGCCCGGGTCGACGCCGGGGAACGCGACCTGCGGCTCGCCGTCGACCGTCACGACGACACCGGTGTCGCCGTTGTACAGACCGGCACGCCGGTCGGTCTCGGTGAGCAGGACCGGACGGCCCGCGTGCCACGGACGTCCGGGGTGGTCGTCGACACCGGCGGCGCGCCCGACCACGGTCTGCCAGTGCGCGACGCCCGCCGGACCCCGGCGGTGCGCGCACAGCACACGATGGCTGTCGAGCGCGGCGAGAGCACCAGCCGCGTCGCCCGCCTGGGCCGCGGCGGTCATCGCTCGCACCCACCGGCTCGTCGCGGCCAGGACGTCGGCGGTGCCGTCGTCGGTGTCGGCGACGAGCCGCACACCGTGTGCGGCGTCGTCACCCGTGTCGGACAGACGGTCGACCACGGCGTCGGCGTCGCCGACGCGGACCGCGTCGGCGAGGGCACCGATGTCGCCGCCGAAACGACGACGCCGTCGGAGCGACACGACGGCCCCGGACGTCCCGGTGTCACCGTCGCCCACACTGTGCACGAGGTCGGCCAGGACGGCCCCGGCGTCGACCGAGGCCAGCTGATCGGGGTCGCCCACCAGGATCAGACGGGTCGACGGTCGCAGCGCGTCGAGTAGTCGGAACATCATCGTCAGCGACACCATCGACGCCTCGTCGACGACGACGACGTCGTAGGGCAGGCGGTGGGCGGCGGAGTGTCGGAACCGGCGCCCGCCGGGAAGCGGTCCGAGCAGTCGGTTGATCGTCACCGCGCGGACCGGGGGGAGCTGCAGATCGGACTGGCCGCTCACCGCGGCCTGCAGCGCGGCGGCGGCACGACCTGTCGGGGCGCACAGTCCCACCCGCAGTCCCGGTCCGTCGACGCCCTCGAGGAGCGCGATGATCCGGGCGACCGTGTGGGTCTTCCCGGTGCCCGGACCACCGGCGAGCACCGTCGTCCGGTGGGTCGCCGCGGCGCGGGCGGCGACCGCCTGCAGGTCGGGCTCGTCCCCGTCGTCGGGGAAGAGTGCGCGCACCGCGGCGTCGACGGCCACCTCGTCGACGATCGGCGGGTTCGCGGCACGGTCGGCGAGCACCGCGCGGACGCGGGCCTCCTGCCGGAAGTACTTGTCGAGGTAGACGAGGACGGACCCGTCGGCGGTGCGCGCGATCTGCATCGGTGCGAGACCGCCGGGACCTGCGACCGCCAGCGCGGACGAGCGCAGGGCGTCGAGCAGCGGATCCGCCTCCGGCCAGGGCAGATCGGCGATCTCGACACCCTCGGGGGCGTCGCGGTCGGGTGGGATGTCGCGCAGTCGGGCGAGGTCGACGCAGACCGACCCGGCACGGAGGGCGCGGATGGTCAGCGCCACGAGCAGCGCCAGCGGTTCGCCCACCCCGCCGACGAGCCGGACGAGTCGCCGGGCGACCTGGACGTCGGCGACGCCGATCATCCCGGCATCGGCGAACGCGGTCACAAGATCGCTCGCGATCTCCGGCGATCGGGTCGCCTCGGTGGTCACGCGCGACCTCCCAACAGGTCCGACAGTGCGACGACGAGGTCGCCGGGCAGATCCCACCGCACGACGCCGATCCCCGGCGGCGTCTCGGGGCCGGCCATCCCCCGCACGAAGAGGTAGAGCACCGGGCCGAGGCGCAGCTGCGCCTGCGCGTCGGACAACCGCCATCGCAGGTAGCGGTACAGCGCCACCGCGTAGAGCATCGCCTGCAGCGGGTAGTGGGAGCGGATCATCTCCGCGGTCATCGACTGGTGGTCGTAGTCGAGGGCAGACAGGTCACCTGGACCCATGCGGTTGGTCTTGTAGTCGACGACGAGGTAGCGCACGTCCGCGCCGTCGGCGACACCGAGGACGCCGTCGATGCTGCCGGTGAGAAAGCCACGCAGCTCGGGGTCGCCGAGCTCTCGCAGCACCGGGGCGTAGGCCCGCATCGGGTCGTCCTGCGGCAGATGATGTTCCATCAGGCGCGCGATCGCCTCGACGGCGCCCCCGTCCGCCGACAGCGGGAACTCGAAGTCGACCTCGGCGAGACGCCGCCGCGAGGGGACGTCGACGAGTCGGAGGTCGGGGACGCCCTCGAGGTGCAGTGGGGTGGTGAGCACCGCGAGCAGCGCCTCGACGAGGTGGTCGAGATCGAGTGCAAGGCCGGACGCGGCGACCGCCGGTGCGGCGCA
This sequence comes from Gordonia paraffinivorans, assembly GCA_036946345.1. Lineage (GTDB taxonomy): Bacteria > Actinomycetota > Actinomycetes > Mycobacteriales > Mycobacteriaceae > Williamsia_A > Williamsia_A paraffinivorans_A. The sequence continues at coordinate 39,431 of JAQIJH010000045.1, forward strand.
GCGTGCGAGCTCTGCGCGCAGGTCGGGTGCGTCCACGTCGACGGTCTCGAGGACCGCGTGCACGAGGGTCCCGAACGCCGCGCCGAACGGTAGACCGTTCATCGGGGACGGCAGCACGAGATCGACTGCTGCACGGTCCGTGTCGGCCGTCGGGCCGTCGTCGGCGTCCGTCGCCGCCTCGGTCGGCTCGTCCTCGACGGTCAGCGGGTCCGGCTCGGAGGCGACCCCCGGGCGCCGCGTCGTGGGCGGCGGCGACCAGGGCCGTGTACGAGGTACGGCGCCAGCCGGCGTCGATGGAGCGGTCGAGGTGGGCGGCCCGCAGCGTGACGCGCCGGTCGGTCGTGGTGTCGTCGGCGACGACGGTCTCCGACGACCCGGATGCGCCCTGGGACACGACGATGGGGACCGTCGACCGCCCGGCCCACGCGGTGAGACGGTCGACCGCCTCGCTGTCGGTCGGGATCGGCGCCGACGGAGCGGGGTCGGGACCGGTCACAGCCCGCTGCGGCCGCGCGAACAGGAGCCGGTGCAACGGCGACTGTCTCGCCGACGACCCCGGCGCCCACCACAGCGTCACCGCGCAGCGCGCCCGGGTCACGGCCACGTAGAACAGGCGGAGCTCCTCCCCCGCGTCCTCGGCCTCGGCGGCGGCCCTGCGCCCCGGGTACCCGGGCGCGTCGGGGCCGCCGACGTCCAGGACCCGCCGGTTGTCGTCGTCGTGGAACTCCAGCGTCTGGGGGGACGGCATCCTCGCCGAGTCCCACCCGAACGGCACGTGCACGATCGGGAACTCCAGCCCCTTGCTGCCGTGGACGGTCATGATCGTCACGGCGTGCGCGTCACGGTCGAGCCGACGGCTCTGCTCGGCCTGGTCGCCCACGGTCGGGTCCTCCCTCCGTTCGGAGAACCAGCGCACCAGACCGGGGAGTCCGGCGCGCTCGGTGACCATGTGGCGGTGGCACAGCGAGGCCAGGTGGAGGTGGTCGGTCATCGCGCGTTCGCCGTCGTGGGTCGACAGCACGCGGGCGTAGAGGTCGCGGCGCAGCGTCAGTCGCTCCACCATCGCGGCGAACCCCGACCGTTCCACGGTCTCGGCGAGGTCGGCGACCAGATCGGACGCCGCGTCCGGGGGTCCGTCGGCGGCGGCGACGTCGGCCGGCGACCACCCCAACAGCGGCGTGAGCGCGGCGAGGGCCACCCGGTCGGCGCGCGTCGGCTGCTCGAGCGCCCGGAGGAGGTGGAACCAGTCACGCGCGGCGTCGGTGGAGAAGACGCTGACCCCGGCGCCGACCACGGACGCGACGCCGTGGCCGCGCAGCGCTGTCTGCAGCGGCTCGATCACCTTGCGCGTGCGCACCAGGACGGCGATGTCGGAGGGGCGCACCGGGCGCTCCCCGTCGGGCGTCGACAGCGTCGGGGGGTCCGCGAGAAGGGCGGCGATGTCGTCGGCGACGTCGGTCACCACGGATCGGCGGAGGGCGTCGAGCTTCGGCAGCCCGGACCGTGAGTCCTGCGGGCCGTGACCGCTCCGCCGCACCACCTTCAGGCGCAGCGGCGGCAGGCCGTCGATGCGGGCGCCGTGTCGGGCCTCGACGCCGTGCACGACGATGTCGGGGTGCCCGAGCTGGGCGCCCCCGTAGAGGTGGTCGAGTGCGGACACGAGGGGGGCGTCGGTGCGCCAGTTCGTCGTGAGGCGGCGGTTCTGGTCGGCGACGCGGGAGGCGTCGAGGTAGGCCAGCACCTCAGCGCCACGGAACTTGTAGATCGACTGTTTCGGGTCGCCGACGAGCGTCAGGGTGACGTGCCCGTGGAAGCAGCGGCGGAGGATCTCCCACTGCACGGGGTCGGTGTCCTGGAACTCGTCGACGAGCACGGCCCGGAAGTGGCGACGGATCCGCACACAGGCGGCCTCGCCGTGCACCGGGTCGCACACGACGTCGCGCAGCAGGGACTGCAGCTCGTCGTAGTCGCGGATCCGGCTCATCCGCTTGCGGCGGCGCACCTCCCGGCGGACCGTCTCGACGAAGCGGACCCGGTGCGCCTCGGGGGTGTCGTCTGCGGCGTCGTCGGGGACGATGCGCGCCGCGGCCTGACGGACCGCGGCACGCGCGATGGTGCGGGCGGTGTCGGCGGGGAACGGCGGCGCGGTGTTCGCGAACCATTTGAGGTGTACGTCGCCGGCGACCTCGTTCACGAGATCGTCGACCTCCTCGACCAGCGTCAGACCCTCCTCGCGGTCACCGGCGACGCCGAGCGCGTCGAGCATGCGGGAACAGAAGGTGTGCGTGGTGCTCACCGTCGCGGCGTCGAAGTCCGAGAGGGCGGCGGCGATCCGTTCACGACGGCGCCCCAACTCGGGCGGGTCCACCGCCGCGACGATCGCGACGAGTTCGTCGTCGGACGCCGACGGGTCCGCGAGACCGACGGCGAGTGACCGCAACCGCTCCCGCGTCCGTTCGCGCAGCTCGGCGGTGGCGAGTCGGCTGAACGTCACCAGCAGCAACGACTCCACCGGGACACCCTCGGCGATGTAGCGGGCGGCGAGAGCGACGATGGCGTGGGTCTTCCCCGTTCCCGCCGACGCCTCGAGAACCGTGGTGCCGGTCGGCAGGGGGTCGGCGAGGGTGAACGGACGCGCCTCGTGGTGCGTGCGGTCGCTCATCGCGACGTCGTCGTCTCGTGTGCGGTGAGCGGTTGCCAGATGCGTGCGGCGATGTCACGCAGGTCGGTGTCGGACGCGACGATCTCGTCGAACCCACCGGGGAAGACGAACTGCTCGAAGCGATCGGTGTGCTCGCCGTACCTGCCCTCGTAGTCGGCGCGGGCGGCCTCGAGCGCGGGATCGTGGTCGACGCCGCGCCCGCGTCGTTCCGCATACGTCGCGGTCGCCGACACGGGCGCCGGCAACGGCTCCTGCAGGCCCCGATCGCGCAGTGCGACGAGGTCGGCGAGGAGCGCGACCGGGTCGGCGGGCACGGTGAGATCGGCGACGGCGATCGCGGTTCCCCGACCCCGGCCGACGGTCCGCGCACCGACGATCCCGGGCGTCGACGCGGCGGTCGCCAGCAGGGTCGCCCACACCGCGACGCGGCGCTTGGCCGACAGTCGCGAGAACGACGCGGTGACCGCGCGCAGTCCGGCGTCGGTGTGACGCAGCGAGTCGACGGTGCCGGTGACACGTCGACCGTCGGGCAGCAGAACGTCGACGTCGACGGTGACCCGCGGCGTGAGGGCCTCGGGCCCGGCCGCACCGACGATGCGGTCGACGACGTCGACGATCTCGTCGAGGGCACGCAGGCCGAAGTCGAAGGGTGGCAGCATCCCTCGCCGCAGCTCGATGTTCCGCAGGGTCGTGAGGTCGACGCCGTCGAGTCGGCGCGACAGGATGCGGTCGCCGATCCCCCACCGCTCGAGGGAGTCGAGGTCGGCGGACATCGCATCGGGCAGGACGTCGTCGGCCTCGGGGACGCCGGTGTGGAGACGTTGCCGGAGGAACCCGCGGGTGGGGTGCTCGAGGAAGGCGACGAGATCGCCGAGATCGATGTCGTCGTGCGTCATCTCGTCCGTCGGCGGGATCGGGGTGCGGTCGAACCCGAGCGTGCCCGCCGACGGCCCGAGCAGTGCTCGCGCACCGGCGAGAGCGACCGTGTCGTACGAGAACGGGTGGGGTGTGGGCCCGCCCGCGGCTGGATCGGGGCCGTCGGTGGCGAACGACGCGGGATCGAACGCGTGGAGGGGGTGTCGCTGCACGACCGCGTCGGTGCCGTCGGCACCGGTGAGGGTGACCAGGGTGTCGAGGAGTTCGCTCACCGGCACCGAGGGCGGCCGTCGCAGGCCGGACACCGGGTCGGTCCCGGTGAAGCAGACGGCCAGCCGATCGGTGGCCGACATGATGGTGTCCATCAGCAGCTGACGGTCCTCGGCCCGCGGATCCCGCTCCCCGACGACGGGGTCGCGGCCCAGGACGTCGTCTCCGTCGGCGCGTGTCGCCCGCGGGTAGGTGTCGTCGTCGAGACCGAGGAGCACGACGGCACGATGCGGGACCGACCGCATGGGGACCATCGAGCAGACCGTGAGTTCCCCGGTGCGGAAGTTGGAGCGGGTCGGTCGCGCGGCGACCATCTCGTCGAGCAGGGCGGTCACGTCGGCGCGGCGCAGGGTGAGTGGACCCCCGTGGTCGAACGCCGCGTCGATCTCGGCGATCGCGCGGGCGGTCTGCCACGCCTGGGTCCGGTCGCTCTCGGTGAGGTCGGTGACGACCCGGACCAAAGCGTCGCGCCACTCGTCGGCGGTGTGGACCCCCGACAGGTCGTCGACGCAACGCTCGAGGCGGTCGACGAGATCGACGAAGCGGCCGACGAGATCGACGTCGGCGCTCTCGATGTCGGCCAGCGGCAGGGCGCGGTCGATCCAGCCGTCGAGCTCGTCGGCGGCCACACCGAGTGCCAGGCGGTCGATGCCGGTCTCCATCGTGTTCTGCGGGAACCCTGCGAGCCCGAACGCCCTGCGTTGCGGCTCCCCGAGCCCCCAGCGGACACCGGCACGCACGAGCCAGTCGTCGATGCGCTCCGACGCGTCGTCGTCGAGACCGAAACGGCGCGCGACGGGTTCACGGGCCGCGAGGTCGGCGACGTCGCCGGCGGTGATGCGTGATCCCGCCAGCGTGTGGACGGCGACGACGGTGTCGAGCACGGCGTTGGTGGCCGTGAGCCCGCGGTCGGCGAGCCGGACCCGCAGCTGGTGCGCCGGGTGCGTGGTGGCGTCCTGGCCGAAGGACGCGGCGACGAGCGGTGCGAACAGCTCGATGTCGGGACACATCACCACGACGTCGCGCGGGGTCAGGGTGGGGTCGTCGGCGAACATGCGCACGATGACGTCGCGGGCGACCTCGACCTGCCGGGCCGGCCCGTGGCAGGCGTGGACGGTCACGGTGCCGTCGGCGACGGCCGTGCCCGGTCGCGGGGGTTCGTCGGCCTCGATGCCGGATTGCAACAGACCGAGCAGGGTCGTGGGACGTGGCGACGGCAGTGGGTGGTGCACGTCGGCGTCGACGACAGCCCCGAGGCGGTGACGCGTCTCCCGGACCTCGCGAGAGAGACTGGCCACCAACGGGTGTGGGGGAGAGTGCGCGCCGCAGGTCGCTCCGACGGACGGTCCCCCCGGCGGCCTCCGACCGCCACAGCGCGTCGGACGGGTGCGGTAGGAAGACGTGCACGTCCCGGTGCGCGGCCACCGCCGACAGCACGGCGAGCTGCTGGGTGGTCAGTCGGGTCGGACCGAACAGCGCGACACGCGCCGGAAGGTCGACGGAGGTGGGGTCCTCCCGGATGCGGGCGCACAGGTCGTCGAGCACCTCGGCCGGCGACGGGGTGCCGATCCGGTCCCGCAGCGCACGCCACACCACCGGCTGCCACAGCAGGTCGTCGTCGACCGGGCGCGGTGACCCGTCCTCGTCGGCGATGCCGTCGACGTCGTCGCCCCGAGTCCAGGCGGCGAGCATGGCGGGACGCGACGCGGCGTAGGCGCGGAAGAGACGCGCGAGGTGGCCGGCGGTCGCCCACCGACGGCCCGCCCGGTGGACGTCCACGGCGGTGCCGTCGACGCCGAGATGCCGGGCGAGGACAGCGCACTCGGGCAGGCGCGCACAGTCGTCGACGACGTCGAGGAGGTGCCATCGGACCCGCGCCGTCGCCCACGGGTCGTCGACCATGCGATGCCCCCGGACACCGGCCAGCACACCGTCGACGAGGTCGGACGCCGACCGGAAGTCGATGTTGGCGGCCACGCCGTCCCCGGAACCCGGCGTCGCGCCGAGGGTGAGCGCCAGGCGCTGCGCCAGCCAGCGTTCGACACCCTTCGCGGGCACCGCCACCACCTCCGCGGCGAACGGGTCCGGAAGAGGCTGCACGAGGATTCCCGCCAGTGCGTCCGCCAGGACGTCGGTGCGGGGCGATCGGTGCAGCGTGAACACGGTCAGGCCCGGGCACCCGACCGACTGCGCAGCGGCAGTGGCTCCCGGAGGCGGCCGGCCATCGCGGCGACGACGTCGTCGGGGAGCGCCTCGGGACGGCCTGAGCCGTCCACGCGCACGAGGGTGGTCTCCGCCTGCGCGTACGCGGTTCCGTCGAGACCGGCCAGACGCGCGGCGAAGTCGAAGGATGTGCGCCCGACCCGACTGAGCCACACCGAACACGTCACGCCGTCCTCGGAGTACGGCATGGTCGCCAGGAACTCGACCTCCTGCCGGACGACGACGAGTCCACCCTCGAGCAGGACACGGCCGTCGCTGCCGAACGCGTCACGCGCCAGCAGTCGATGCGACGCCCGGACGCGCGATTCCTCGAACAACCGGGCGATGGCGACGTTGTTGACGTGGGCGTTCACGTCCATGTCCCCCCACCGCAGCTGCAGGGGCACGGTCACGACGTCGCTGGACATGCGGACAGACTATCGACGCCCTCCGACGCCCCGACCGCAGCCGCCGAGCGCGGCGGCAGGTTTCGGCACGCTCGGCGGTGGGTTTCGGCACGCTCGGCGCGTGAGCGGCGGGTCGGTTCAGCGGCGGGTGAACTGCAGCTGGCTGACCTGCAGGTAGCCCGACGCGAACCCGGCCTCGCAGTAGGCGAGGTAGTACTCCCACATCCGCCGGAACGTCTCGTCGAAACCGCTGTGCACGGCGCCGGCCGACTCCCACGACGCGATGAACCGGTGCCGCCACCGACGCAGGGTCTCGGCGTAGTGCTGACCGAGGTCGCTGCTGTCGCTCCGCACCAGTCCGGTGTGGGCCGCGAGGGTCTCGTCGATCGCCTGCAGCGACGGGATCAGTCCGCCGGGGAAGATGTACTTCTGGATCCAGCCGAACGAGCGACGGGTGGCGAGCATCCGTGAGTGGTCCATCAGGATCGCCTGGATGGCGACGGTGCCGCCCGGTGCCAGCAGCGAGTCGATCGCCGCGAAGTAGGTGGGCCAGTACTCCTCGCCGACGGCCTCGATCATCTCGACGCTGACGATCGCGTCGAACTGCCCGGTGACGTCGCGGTAGTCCTGCAACCGGATGTCGATGCGGTCGGTGAGGCCCGCCGCGGCGATGCGCTCCTGCGCCAGCCCGAGCTGCTCGGTGGACAGCGTGATCGTGGTGACCTGGGCACCGCGCTGCGCGGCGCGGATCGCGAGAGCGCCCCAGCCGCTGCCGATCTCGAGGACACGGGTCCCCGAGCCGACGCGGGCCATGTCGAGGACCGCGTCGATCTTCCGCAGCTGTGCCGCCTCGAGGTCCTGCCCCTCGAAGGGCCGTGACTCGTCGAACTTGGCGGCGCTGTAGGACATCGTCGGGTCGAGGAAGGAGGCGAACATCTCGTTGGACAGGTCGTAGTGCGCGCCGATGTTGCGCCGCGAGCCCTCGCGGGAGTTCTTCGTCGCGGACGGGATGCTCTTGTCGACGACGGCGCGCAGCTTCCAGATCGGTTCGGGCACCAGCGATGTCATCCGCTCGGCGAACGGCGTGAGCGCGGCCCCGAGGTCGCTTCCGGGCGCGGCGCGCCAGTCACCCGCCATGTACGCCTCGCCCAGACCGATCTTCGGGTTGTGGCTGATGCGGTCGTAGAACGCCTTGGGCCGCACGATCTCCAGGACCTGGCTGTCGGGTCCACCCGCCCCGCGGACGCTGCCGTCGGGGAAGCGGACGAGGACCGGCGCCTTGCCGATCGCGTAGTCCATCAACCACCGCGCGATGGGCACCTTGACCCAGGTGCCCGCGAGCAGCGGGCGGCGAACGGCGAAGGGGTCGGCGAGTCCGGTCATCTCTGGATCTCCTGGGCTGGGGTGTGTGCCGGTCGGGGGACGACCGGCAGTCGGCGGAGCCACAGCCAGACGCCGTGCACCGTGATGAGGGTGCGGGCGCGCTGCGGCATGAGGGGCATGGTGATGACGGCGCGCAGCAGGCGGCGTGCCGTCGCGGGCCGGGGTGCGCCGGTGAAGGACGCATGGAACGGGGCGTGGCCGTCACGGTCGAGTCGGATGGACACCGCGACGGCGTCGTCGCGCAGGACGAACCGCATCCGGTACGTCCCGGAGACGTCGTTGAACGGTGACACGTAGAACGTCTTGTCGGTCACCGCGGTCCCGTGGGAGTCGGGGTGCAGCAGGTACGCGGTGCGCTCCCCGTAGGTGTTGTGCACCTCGGCGACGAGACAGATCACGGAGCCGTCCGGGTGCAGGCACCAGAACACCGACAGCGGGTCGAACACGTAACCCAGCACGCGAGCGTTGGCGAGCATGACGATGCGCGAGCCGGTGGGGAGATGCACCCCCTGCGCGGCGAGGAACCGTTCGACGTTCGCGCGGATGCTCGCCGCTCCCCCACCGTCGTCGTGACCGAGGTGGTCGGCGGCGTGGAACCGGGCGAAGGGGCGCAGGACCGACGGCGGCCGCGGCGGGTCGTCGAGATCGATGAGCCACTGGTAGGCCCGGTGGGAGAAACGGTGTCGTACCGGCGACCGTCGCTCGTGGGCCACTTCGCCGACGACCAGCGCCGGCAGTCGGGGCAGCACGGGGTGGGTGGTCACCAGCGCGCCCCGAGACGTTCAGCAGCGGCCACACCCGATCGGCAGCCGTCCTCGTGGAAGCCCCAGCCGTGGTAGGCGCCGGCGTACACGGTCGTGTCCGTGGCGATCTGCGGCAGATCCCGTTGCGCGGCAACCGCACCCGGGGTGTAGACCGGGTGGGCGTAGTCCATGACCGCGATGACGGAGTCCGGGTCGATGCGCTCGGTCGCGTTGAGGGTGACGAGGTAGTCCGTCTGCCCGGGCAGATCCTGCAGACGGTTCATCCAGTAGGTGACGACGGGCGGCTCGTCGGATGTGCCGACGTCGCCGGGCACCAGGTAGTTCCACGACGCGCGGGCGCGCGGCGTCCGCGGCAGCAGGCTCACGTCGGTGTGCAGCACCGCCTCGTTCGGCGAGTACCGGAACGCCGACAGGACCGACTTCTCCTCGGGCGACGGGTCGGCGAGCATCGAGAGGGCCTGATCGGGGTGGGTCGCGATCACGACGGCGTCGAAGCGGTGCTGTGCACCGTGGCCGTCGGTGATCAGCACGCCGCCGCCGGCCTCCGGGTCGGTACGGCTGATCCGGGTGACCGGACTCGACGTGCGCACGTCGTCGAGACGATCGGCGAGACGCCGGACGTACTCGTGCGACCCGCCGGTCACCGTGTACCACTGGGGCGAACCCGTCACCGACAACATCCCGTGGTTGCGGAGGAACGCGAACAGGTACCGCGCGGGGTAGTCCATCGCCGTCTCGCTGCCCGACGACCACACACACGACACGAGCGGTACCGCGTAGTGCCGCCGGAAGAACTCCCCGAAGCGGTTCCGGGCGAGGAACTCACCGAACGTCGTGAGATCGCTGTCGTCGGTCTCCTCGAGGAACCGTGCCGCGATGCGGTGGAAGCGCTTGACACCGAGCAGCATCCCGAGAAACGGGGGTCGGCGAGGCGCCACGGCTGCGCGAGGATCCCACCCGCACCGCGGCCGCCCGCGTACTCGAAGCCGCCCGCCGCGTCGCGGATGCTCATGCTCATCTCGGTCGGCTGGGTGGCGACGCCGAGCTCACCGAAGAGTCGCCGCAGCAGCGGGTAGGTCTCCTCGTTGTGCACGATGAAGCCGGTGTCGACCGCGATGTCGCGGCCGTCGGGGCCCGGCACCCGGTGGGTGTGCGCGTGACCGCCGAGGCGGTCGTCGGCCTCGAACACCGTCACCCGCGACGACCGCGCGAGGATGTGGGCGGCGGTGAGGCCCGAGACCCCCGACCCGACCACGGCGACGGTCCTGTCGCCTCCGCCCGTGATGTCCGCCATCGCCGCGTCCTCGCCTTCGTCTCTCTCGTCCGGTGCCGGGTCGCCGATGGGCGGTGCGGTCAGCACATTATCGGCACGCGTGACCTCCACTGCTGCGTTCGGAGTGTC
>JAQIJH010000046.1:0-32082 GCA_036946345.1 Gordonia paraffinivorans
GCAGGTCGCGTGACCATCCCGTGACCGACGCGAGGTCGTCGTCGTCGAGGTAGTAGAGGACCTCGCTCACGACGACGAGGTCGTGGGGTTCGGTCGAGCGCCACCGCCGGATGTCGCCGACCTCGACCCGCACACGATCACCGGCCGCCGCGAGCCGCCGACGCGCCACGTCGACGGCGCGTGGGTGCAACTCCACGCACGTCAGACGCGCACACCGGTCGAGCAGTGCCGCGCTCAGCACGCCGGTCGACGACCCCACCTCGAGGACGTGCTCGTACCGACGGCTGGGCAGCAGGGCGACGGTCAGATCACGTTTCCGCTGCTCGTACCAGAGATGATCGAAGCCCCACGGGTCGTCCCCGGCGGCGTACATCGCGTCGAAGTAGGCGGGGTCGGTCACGTGAAGAACAGCTCGGTGTCGGTGACGAGCCGGTCCAGGAGGGCGGGCGGCAGGATCGCGCGATCGGCCGGATCGTCGGACAGGTCCTCGATCTGACTGACGAACCGCGCCACCGCGGTGCGTTTCGCCGCGACCACCTCCTCCGGCAACGACAGCACCCGGGCGCGCGACCACGGCACCGAGACGTCGTCGGGGGAGGCCCAGTGCCACATCCACACCGGGTACTCCAGGTAGACGCTGCCGGCGCCCGCCGCCGCGGTCGCCGCGGCCCACCCGACCGCCGCGTGGTCCGGGTGCCGGTCGCCCCGCCACACACCGACGACGACGTCGTGACCACCGAAGGTCGCGATCGCCTCGTCGATCTCGGCCACCATGTCCTCGGCGTGGTCGGCCAACGCGCCGTCCGGCAGGGATCGGTGCTGCACGTGTGCGACACCGAGGGCGTCCAGGGCGTCGACGAGTTCGGCCCGTCGACGCCGACCGAGCTCCTCGGGCGTGACGGTCGGCGACCCCGGATGCGACGCGGCTCCGTCGGACAGGCACAGGACGGTGACCTGCCCGCCGTCCCGGATCGTCCGGGCCATCAGGCCGCCGGCGCCGAGCACCTCGTCGTCCGGGTGCGCCGCCACCACCAGCATCCGTACCGACGATGTCCGTGCGGGGTGGTCGTCGCCCAGCACCGGGAACGACCGGTCCGCCATCCACTCCCGCCAGCGCTGCGCCGACGTCACGCCCGGATCGGTTCCGCGGAACGCGGGGACCGCGCCGTTGCCGACACTCCCGCCGTTCACCGTCGGCCGCCCTGCTCGGCGACCAGGTCGCCGAGCGCGGCGAGGTCGTGGTCGGCGTGGGACTGGCGGATGTAGACGGTGAGGTCGGCGACGGCGGCGACGTGGTCCGGTTCCGCGACCATCGGCCCCGGCCCGAGCGCCCGCCCCGCGCGGTCGAGCACCGTCGTCGCGACACCCTCGATCACCGCGCGGGTGCGCAGCGCGGTGATGTGCGCGGCCGCGAGGTCCGTCGGGTCACGGTCGACCACGGCCGCCGCCGCGACCAGCGCGGCGTGACCCGCCCACAACGCCGTGTCGACCGCACCGACGTGGGCGCGGGTGACGGGATCGTCCCGACGGGTCCGCAGGACCCGCTCGCCCACGGCACGGGCGCCACCGAACCAGCACGCGGCCACCCCGACGGCTCCGTGCCAGAACCCGGGACGCCCGAAGTAGTCCCCACCACTGCCGACACGGCGGGCCGGGGTGTCGTCGAATCGGACGGGTCGGGTGACGGTCGCTGCCATGCCCGCGGAGTACCACGGGTCGGGGCCCTCCGAACCCACTCCCTCCCGGGCCAGGTCGACGGCGAAGAGCGCACGCTCGTCGTCGACCCACGCGGTCACGAGTGCATGTGTGCACCCGACGGCACCCGAGCACCAGCCCTTCACGCCGTCGAGGAACCACCGCCCGTCGCGCTGCGAGGCGGACACCCGCGCGCCGGGCGCCTCGGACGCCCACACTCCCCAGAGCTCGTCGGGCCCCGGTGCACCGACACCGAGGTCGGCGAGGATCTGCTCGGCGTCGACGTGCGCCTCGACGAGACGGCCCATGGGTATGTCGTCGCGAGCGAGGTCGGCGAGGGTGTCGAGGCGTTCTCGCGTGCGCCCGGAACCGGGGGCGGGCAGTCGCAGACCACCGACGAGCCCTTGTGCCCGCGTCACCGCGTCGGCGTTCGCGGGCGCGGCCGCACCGTCGCTCACCCAGGCGATCATGCCGTGCCCGGGAGGTCGATGATCTCCGCCAGCGCGCCCGCGAACCCGGCGGGCGCCCTGCCGACACGGCGTGTGGAGGTCGCGACCGGCGCCTCGGTGTCCCACGCGATGGTGCATCCGGCGCCGTCGAGGGCGGCGACCAGCGCGACGTCCTCGTCGGACCGCACGGCGGTGAAGCCGCCGACCCGCGCGTAGGCCGAGCCGCGCACGCCGATGTTCGCGCCGTGGACGTGCCCGTGACGTCCCCGCGGTTGCTGCCCGCGGTAGTCGGCGTCGAACAGTCGCCCGGCGTCGACCGGCCATTGCGCCCAGTCCCGGGCCACCACCGTCCCCACCACCGCGTCGACACCGGCGGCCGCGAGCCACAGGTGACGCTGCAACCAGTCGCGGGGCACCCTCGAGTCGGCGTCGGTGGTCGCGAACCACACGTCGTCGGTCGCGCGGTGCCGGGCGAACCCGGCGCGACGCGCGGCGCCGACACTGCGGACGTCGACGGCGACGACGTCGACATCGGGTCCGGGGATCGACGCGGAGGCGTCGGAACACGCATCGAGCACGACGGTGACCCGGACGGGGACGTCGAGCTCCGCCGCCGCGTCCGCCACCGCGGCGAGCGCACCGGCGAGTTCGTCGGCCTCGTCGTGCACCGGGATCACCACTGCGACCGCACGGATGGGCGATCGGTCGCGCAGCGCGCCCGGCATCGCGTCACGCATAGAGCGGCGAGTGCTCGAGCAGGTCGAGCGCGTCGCGGTAGGTCTCGTCCGCGCCGGCCTCGCGCAGCTCGGCGGCACCGATGCCGCCGGAGCCCAGTCCGATCCCCCGGACCCCCAACGGGGGTCGCGGCGAGGAAGTCCCACGTCGCGTCGCCGATCATGACCGCCGCGGACGCGGGCACCCGCGCGCGGCCGAGGGCGATGTCCACGACGGTCCCGTCCGGCTTGGCGGTCTCCACGTCCTCCGACGACGTCACCGCGTCGACGAGGTCGTCGACGTCGAGCAACGCCCGCAGCGCCCGGAGCTCGTGCTCCGGCGCCGACGTCGCGAGGACCACGGTGAACCCCCGATCCTTGCTGGCGCGCACCAGCTCTCGCGCGCCGGGCAGCACGGTCAGTCCGTCGACTCGTTCGCCGTAGAGCTCGTCGTGGGCCGACGAGAGGGCCGAGGTGAGGTCCTCGTCGTCGCGGTCGCCGCCGGCGATCTCGACGAGTTCGGTGACGAGCAACGACCCGTCCTTGCCGATCCGTGCGTGGATCTCACTGTGCGGCACCGAGAGTCCGTTCCGGCGAAACGCCGACCACCAGGCGGTGACGTGGTCGTAGACGGAGTCGACGAGGGTCCCGTCGATGTCGAACAGGACCGCCCGGATGCGGGTCACGCCCGTGCGCGCATCGACTCGCGCGCGGGGTTGTCCTGTTCGGCGGCCTTGGGGTCGTCCTGGTCGGACTTCTCCGCGACGCCGTCGGCGATGGCCTGCCCGACGCCCGCGTCGATCCGACGCCAGTACTCGAGCGCACGCTCGAGCACCGGCGCGGACACCCCGTTGAGCAGATGGCCGACGACGTTGTCGACCAGTCGCTCCCGGGCGTCGTCGTCCATCACCTCGCGGACGAGCGTCGCCGCCTGCCCGAAGTCGTCGTCGGCCGGGTGGTCGACGTAGGCACTGCGGACGATCGCACCGTCGGCCGCCCACCCCGGGTCCAGCCCGGGCGGGGGGTCGGAATGCGGTCCGCCATAGGAGTTCGGCGCGTACACGGGATCACGCACGGGCTGCACCCGCATCGCGCCGTCCTTCGAGTAGCTGTGGGTCGGCACCGTCGGGGCGTTCACCGGGACCTGCTTATAGTTCGCACCGATCCGGTACCGATGGGCATCGGAGTAGGCGAACGACCGCGCCAGCAACATGCGGTCCGGGCTGAGCCCGATGCCCGGCACGAGGCTGTTGGGCTCGAACGCGGCCTGCTCGATCTCGGTGTGGTGGTCGGAGGGGTTGCGGTTCAGCGTGAGCCGGCCGACCTCTCGGAGCGGGTAGTCGGCGTGCGGCCACACCTTGGTGAGGTCGAACGGGTTGAACCGGTACGCGGTGGCGTCGTCGTACGGCATCAGCTGCACCTTGAGCGTCCACGACGGGTGGTCGCCGGAGTCGATCGACTCGAACAGGTCACGCGTGTGGTAATCCGTGTCGGCGGAGGCCATCTGGTCGGCCTCGTGCTGCGTGAAGCACTCGATCCCCTGGTCGGAGACGAAGTGGTACTTGACCCAGTGCTTGACCCCGTGCGCGTTCTCCCACAGGTACGTGTGCGACGAATACCCGTTCATGTGTCGCCACGTGCGCGGGATCCCGCGGTCACCCATCAACCACGTGACCTGGTGGGCGGACTCCGGTGACAGGGTCCAGAAGTCCCACTGCATGTCGTGGTCGCGGAGGTTGTTGTCGGCGCGGCGCTTCTGCGACCGGATGAAGTGCTGGAACTTCATCGGGTCCTTGATGAAGAAGACCGGCGTGTTGTTGCCGACCATGTCGTAGTTGCCCTCGCGGGTGTAGAACTTCAGCGCGAACCCCCGCGGGTCACGCCAGGTGTCCGGACTCCCACGCTCGCCGGCGACGGTGGAGAACCGGGCCAGCACCTCGGTCTGTTCGCCGGGGGAAAACACTGCGGCGCAGGTGAACTCGGAGACATCCGAGGTCGTCTCGAAGACGCCGAACGCACCGCTGCCCTTGGCGTGCGGTTGGCGCTCCGGGATGCGTTCACGGTTGAACTGCGCCATCTGCTCGATGAGGTAGTGGTCGTGCAGGACGATCGGACCGCCCGGTCCGACGGTCAGCGAGTGCTCGTCGCTGGGCGCCGGTGCCCCGGAGTCGGTGGTGGTACGCGGGGTCGACGAATGCTCAGAAGAGCTGTCGACAGCAGGATTCGAGGACATCGGGGCCTCCGCCCGTCGGTCGTGCTGAACAGCACCCGAGGGCTTCAGGCCGTGGAGTCGATACTATCCAGAGACCCTTCCCTGTCAACCGAGGACGATGTATGAGCGCAGGCGACAAGACCACCGGAGCGCAGCTCGCCGCGCTGGCGCGGCAGCTGTACGAGCACGGTGAGCTGTCGGGCGAGTCGACCCTGCTGTCGTCGGTCACCGACAGTGCGGTCGAGTACGTCGAGGCCGCCGACTTCGCGGGCATCACGCTGGTGGACAACGGGACACTGACGTCCGTCTCGCCGACCGACCCGGTCGCCGCACGCCTCGACGAGCTGCAGCACGAGCTCCGTCAGGGACCCTGTCTGGAGGCCGCCTGGGCCGACCACAAGGTCCTCGTCGACGACATCGCCGCCGACGGCCGCTGGCCGCGCTTCGCCCGTCGTGTGCTCGACGAGACACCGGTGCGGTCGATCCTCGCCTTCCAGCTCTACCGCGGCGAGACCGCGATGGGCGCACTCAACCTGTACGCCTCTGCGCCGCAGGCGTTCTCCGCCGACGACCAGGAGATCGCGCTCGCCGTCGCCACCCACGCGTCCCTGGCGCTGCACACCTCGCGCCGGGGGGAACAGTTCACCAGCGCCCTGGCGAGCCGCGACGTCATCGGTCAGGCCAAGGGCATCGTGATGGAACGGTTCGACGTCGACGCCGTCGCCGCCTGGGAACTCATCCGGAAGTTGTCGCAGGACACCAACATCCGCGTCGCCGACGTGGCACGCCAACTCGTCGAGGCCGATCACCCGGCGCGGCAGCGCGACCTGATGAACTGACCGACGCCGGCGGGCCGGCTCAGTCCGGGCGTGACTCGTGACCGGGTCGGCCGTGGGTGCGCCGACTCTCCTTCATCTCCGACTCGAAGACGTGGCGACGCCCGTCGAGCAGCTCGTCGCGCACCCGCTTCTCGGCGGCCCGCACGGTCGAGTAGTAGTTGTCGTCGTACTCCTCGACGAGCTGGAACGACCAGCGCCCGGGGAAGGTGTTGAGGCCCACGACCTCTCGCCGGACGTCGTCGGCGATCCCGGTGTGACCGGCCTTCTCGAGCAGGTCCGCCGCCTCGCCGAACGCGAGATCGGCGTGACCCGACAGCTGGTGCAGTTCGAAGAGATGGCCGCGGACGCGCTCGACGCACTCGAGCGCCTCGGTCATCTTCCCGACCGCCTCCACCGTCGCGTCGTCGACACCCTCCGGCCGGCGGTGCGGATCGTCCTGGGGGAGCTGATCACCCATCAGTCGACGGTGAACCTCGTGAGGATCGAGTGGACGGCCTGCGTGACCGTCACCCGGTCGTACGACTGGATGAAGTCGAAGGTGCGATCCATGTCATCGGCCTCGACGTAGAGGTCCCGCGCCGAGAGAAGCGCGCAGAAGTGCGGTCCCAGGACCGCGACGTTCCACTCGTCGACGAGCGGATCGCCCTCCTCGAGCGGCGCGTGCTGCACGTTGCCGTCGATCATGTTGGCCAGACCCACCCCGTACACACCGGCGAGGCCGGCGCGGTCGGACAGGTCGCGCCAGCGGTCGGCGGTCAGGGCGGTGAAGTGCCGTGCGTGCTGGAACGTCCCCAGCACCACGACGGCGCTGCCGGCCGCCGACGCCTGCGCCTCCAACGACTTGCTCATCTCGATGAGCAACCGCTTCGTGCCGCGTCGCGGCGTGTGGGTGGCGGTGCCGATCTGGTACGGCGTGAGCAGACCCGGGTCGGGCGTGGCCCACACCGGCACGTCCGGGAGCGGGTCGAGGTCGCCGACGAGGATCCGCGCGGGGTCGTCGACAGGCGGGAAGAGGGTGCCCATCCCGTAGGCGGCACCGATGGTCTGGGCGGCCATCAGCCGCTCCTCGCTGTCGATGCCCTCGGCGATGACGACCGCGTGGCTGCGCTCCACGTGGGCGGCCAGGGCGTGCGCGAGGCGTGCCATGTTCGGCTCGGTGGTCCGCGACAGCAGCTCCGGGCCGGTGATGATGACGTCGGGCTCGATGAGGGCGAGCAGCGTCACCGCGTACTCGCTCACCCCGAGGCCGTCGACGCAGATGACGTGTCCGGCCCGGCGCGCGGCCGCCACCTTCGTCATCGTGCTGTGGGGACTGTGCAGCACCTCGTCGGGCCGGACCGACACCGCGAGGCGCTCGGCGCCGACCGGCTGGTCCACGGCGTCAATCGAGTCGAGGTCGACGGAGACGAGCAGGGGCAGGCGGGCGGCTGTCGCCTGGGCGCGCTCGGACCGGGCGAAGGCGAACTTGTGCCGGTCGAGCGAGCGTTCCTGCTGCATGAGACGGGCGGCGTGGCGCAGGGCCTCCGCCGACCGCAGGGCCGATCCCCGCGGGCCCCGGACCTGGAGCTCCGCGCCGGCGAGGACACGGTCACGCAGGCGCCGGATCGGCGCGAACTGCATGCCGACCTCGAGAGCACCGACGAAGGAGTCCTCCTCGGCGGGAGGGCGGTTGTCGACGTCGATGCGGGGTGCCTTCTTGCTGACGGGTTGCGAATCAGTGGAAATGGTCGTCACCTGCTAACAGGGCGACCACCGGCTCAAGGACGGTGATCTGTCGACGATGGACCGCACGCGTCGCGGGAACCCTGAGTGCCCGACGGGCAGTGCGGTGAAGTGTGGGGTGCATGTGCTCTCCCGCCCATGTCTCCCGGAGGCGCTCTAGCTGCACGTTCCGGGTTGTGTAAGAGTCCCTCTGCCCGGGACCGTGGACGGGGGCCGCTGCTCGACCTGGTACCCACAGTAACGGCATGTCACGGCGCGGTCCAGAGAACGTCACGCAAGGGACCCGGCCGACAGCAGTGGTCACGGTTCGATAACGGCATGCGGTGCAGGTCAGGGCGTCGTGTCCGTCGCGTCCGGGTTCTCGGGCTGTCGCGACCACCACTCCGTCAGCGCGCGTTCGGCGTCGTCCCGGTCGAGAGGACCGGAGTCGAGGCGCAGTTCCTTGAGGTGGCGCCACGCGCGCCCGACCAGTGGCCCCGGGGGAAGGCCGAGGAGCTCCATGATCGCGTTGCCGTCGAGGTCGGGGCGGACGCGGGCGAGGTCCTCGGCCGCGGTGAGTTCCGCGATCCGTCGTTCGAGGTCGTCGTAGGTCCGCTGCAGCCGCGCCGCCCGACGTCGGTTGCGGGTGGTGCAGTCGGCCCGGACGAGCTTGTGCAGGCGGGGGAGCAGCGGGCCCGCGTCCGTGACGTAGCGGCGGACGGCCGAGTCGGTCCACCGTCCCTCGTCGTAACCGTGGAAGCGGAGGTGCAGGAAGACCAGGGTCGCGACGTCCTCGACGACGGCCTTCGGGTACTTGAGCGCCCGCATCCGCTTGCGCACCATCTTCGCCCCGACGACCTCGTGGTGGTGGAAGCTGACGCCCCCGTCGGGTTCGTGCCGCCGGGTGGCGGGCTTGCCGATGTCGTGCAGCAGCGCGGCCCAGCGCAGCACGAGGTCGGGGTCGCCGTCCTCGAGGTCCATCGCCTGCTGCAGCACCGTCAGCGAGTGCCAGTAGACGTCCTTGTGCTGGTGGTGCTCGTCGATGGCGAGCTTCATGCCGGGGATCTCCGGGAGGACGCGGTCGGCGAGGCCGGTGTCGGTGAGCGCGACGACCCCGTCGACGGCGTGTTCGCCCAGGATCATCTTGTCGAGCTCGGCGGCGACCCGTTCGGCGGTGATGCGCCCGATGGAGTCGGCCATCGTGACGATGGCGGACGCCACCCGCTCGGACGGCGTGAAACCGAGCTGGGCGACGAACCGCACGGCGCGCAGCATCCGCAGCGGGTCGTCGGTGAAGGACACCGACGGCTCCGAGGGGGTGTCGATCACCCCGGCCAGCAGGTCGTCGAGGCCGCCGAGCGGGTCGAGGAACTCCTGGTGCCCGCCCGGCCCGAGACGGACGGCCATCGCGTTCATACGGAAGTCGCGTCGGACGAGATCCCCGTCCAGGGTGTCGCCGAACTCGACGATCGGGTTGCGCGTCACCTGGTCGTAGGTGTCGGCGCGGAAGGTCGTGATCTCGATGTGCTGGCCGGCGCGCGCGGCGCTCACCGTGCCGAAGGCGATCCCGGTGTCCCACACCGCGTCGGCCCACCCGCGCAGCAACGACTGGACCGCGTCGGGGCGGGCGTCGGTGGTCAGGTCGAGGTCGGTGCCGAGACGGCCGAGGACGGCGTCGCGTACCGACCCGCCCACGAGATACAGCTCGAAGCCGGCGTCGGCGAAGCGGTCGGCGAGGGGGTCGAGGACGTCCGACAGGGTCCGCAGCGCCACCGCGGCACCGGCCAACAGGCGGGTGCGGCGGTCCTCCGATGCCCCCGTGGCCGATCCCGTCACGACGCAGCAGCCTACCCACCCGGAGACCCCTCCCGAGCACGCCTGCGCCCTCCCGACGCTTCCCGAACAGGAGGTGACCTGCCCGCTAGCATCAGGGGGTGTCAGCCGAACCCCACGACCCCGACCCCGCCTCGGCGGACGTCGGCGGCCGCGAGCCCTCCGGGCGGTCGCGGCGACGTCGTGGTCGGCGACGCGGCGGACGCGGTCGCGCCCAGGCCGCCACCGACGGTGACACCACCCGCGCCGACCGCGACGGCACCGACCCCACCCCGACGCGCTCCGGACCCGCCGGCGAGGCGGCCCGCCCGCGACGCCCGCGCCGCGGCCGTCGCCGGGGAGGCCCACGCCCTGCCGACGCCGAACCCGGGATCGCCGAGGGCGCGCCCGACGACGCCGCGGTCGTCGTCACCCCCGCCGTCCCCGACGGGGGGAGCGGCCACGCCGGGCCGACCGGTGACCCCGTCCGACGTGAGCGCGTTGAGCCGCCCGACACGGTCGGGCGGCACCCGGTCCGGCCGCGACGGCGGCCCCCGCAACCGGTCCCGGCGGTCCGGCGCCGAGCGGGGCCCGGCACAGGACGGCGCGGACAAGAACGCCCCCCGACTGCGGACCGTGCGCGAGACGTCCGCGGGCGGGCTCGTCGTCTCCGGCATCGACGGCCCCACCGACGACCGGTGCGCCGCCCTCATCGGTCGCGTCGACCGCCGCGGCCGGATGATGTGGTCACTGCCGAAGGGGCACATCGAGACCGGCGAGACGGCCGAGCAGACCGCGGTGCGCGAGGTCGCGGAGGAGACCGGGATCGAGGGCAACGTCGTCGCCCCGCTCGGCAAGATCGACTACTGGTTCGTCAGCGAGGGCAAGCGGATCCACAAGACGGTGCACCACTACCTCATGCGGTCCACGGGCGGCGAGCTGTCGGACGCCGACTACGAGGTCGCCGAGGTGGCCTGGGTCCCGCTGTCGGAGCTGCCCCACCGCCTCACCTACTCCGACGAGCGTCGGCTGGCCCGGGCGGCGGCTCAGGTGATCGACGACCTCGCCGACGACCCCGAACGCCTGGCCCGATCCGAGGCCGACTCGCTGCGCACCGAGCCGAACGACTACGAGAAGGCCGCCGCGGCCCGCAACCAGCGTCGCAACGAGCCGCCCCGGGCCCACCGTCCGCGGCGTCGACGCAAGCGCGACGGGTCCGGACGGGACGGGACCGAGACCCCGCGCCGGGACACCGACGGCGGATGACGGACCACTGCGCACCGGCGGTGCGCCGCGTCCTCGTCGCCGCCGTCGCGGCGGTGATCGCGCTCCTCGCGCCGGGTGTGGTGTCGGCGGCACCGGCGGGGACCTCGCCCGGACAGACCACCCGCTTCCCCGAGGCGGCCCAGTTCGTCGACCTGTCGCTGCGGTCTGTGACCCCGTCGACGGTGACCGCGTCGAGCCCGGCCACCGTCACGGTGACCGGGACGCTCACCAACGTCGGTGACCGCGACGTCCGCGACCTCGTCGTGCGTCTCCAGCGCGGCGAGTCGGTGTCGTCGGGTGCAGACGCCCGGACATCCCTCACCCTCGACCCCGCCCAGTACGAGACGACGACGCCGTTCACCGCCGTGGCGGGCACGCTGCGACCGGGATCGCGCGCCGACTTCTCCGTCACCGTGCCGCTGGCCGGCGGCTCCGGGAGACCGGGCCTGGGCATCGACCGTCCCGGGGTCTACCCGCTGCTGGTCAACCTCAACGGCACGCCCGACTACGGCTCGGCCGCACGTCTCGACGACACCCGCACCCTGCTGCCCGTCCTGGCGGTCCCGGCCGACGCGACCCGGACCCCGTCGACGCCGGTGGGCCCGGTGACGTCCACCCCGGCCCGCACGACGCTGCTGTGGCCGCTCGCCGCGCCCGGACAGCTCGCACCCGGGATCACCGGCGGGGGGTCCGAGCCGGTGCGTCTCGTCGGCGACGACCTCGCGACCTCGGTCCGTCCGGGAGGCCGGCTGCGCGGTCTCCTCGACGCGCTCGACGCCGCCACCGGCGACCCCGCCTCGCCGGTCACCCGGAGCGTCTGTCTCGCCGTCGACCCGGACCTGCTGGTCACCCTGCAGGCCATGTCCCGTGGCTACGTCGTCTCCACGAATCCCGCCGACCCGCGGTCGGCCACCCGCGAGGGGACCGGCGCCTCCGACGCCGCCGACTATCTCGGCGACCTCCGGCAGGTCGCCGAGCGGGTCTGCACTGTGGCCCTGCCGTTCGCGCAGGTCGACCTCGACACCCTCGCCCGGGCGGCCGATCCCGCCCTCACACGCACCGGGTTGCAGACGCCCGCCGACATCGTCGACTCGGTCCTCGGCGTCCGCAGCGTCCGCGGGATGGTCATCCCGACGTCGGGCACCGTCTCCGACGCCGGGGCGCGGTTGGTCTCCGGCACCGGGTCGTCGTCGGTGTTGCTCGGCTCCTCGGCGCTCGACCGGACCCTGCCGACCGCCGACGGCCGCTACCCGCGTCGGCGCGACGGGGGTGCAGACGTTCGACCCCGCGGTCACCACGGCCCTCGGCGCGATGGGCACGGCGCCGGCGACACCGGCGATCACACCGGTCGACCAACGGTTCGACCTCGGTACCGAGTCGCCCGTCGCTCGCCGGGGCGCGGCCGTCGGTGCCATCGCCTACGCCGCGCTCGCCCCCACCACCGACACCGACACCGTGCGGATCGGCGGCAACCCCGACGACCCCACCACCGGCCGCAGCGAGGTGATCTCACCGCCCGCCGTGTGGTCCGCGTCCGCCGACGACGCGACGGCGGTCCTCGGCATCGTCGACGCCGTGTTCCGGGCGGGTCTCGCGACACCCGAGCCGCTGCAGGACGTCGTGTCCGGACTGCCGTCCGCGGGAACGCCTGCCTCGCTGCGGATCCCACCCGACACCACGGTCGGCCTCACGACCCTCGACCCCGACACCACGTCGTCGATCGCCCGCACGGCGGGGACGCTGTTCGCCCTCGAGGCGTCGATGGTCGCGGGCAACGACGTCGCCATGTCACCGCGGACCTACGTCGCACCCCTCGCCGAGGACCTGGTGCGCGCGATGCGGTCGGCGCCGGTGGACTCGACCGCCGACCGGCGAACGGTGACCCAGGCCGCACGGACACGCCTGCACGCCGTCGACCTCACCGTCGACCGGATGCGCGACGCCGTGGCCATCCTCGATCCCGGTGGGCGGTACACGCTGGCCTCGGAACGGTCGCCGCTGCTCCTGGTGGTCCGCAACGACCTCCCGCTGTCGATTCGTGTCCGCCTCGACACAGCCGCCCCGCAGGACCTCGACATCGGTGACGTCGGGGTGGTCGAGATCCCGCCGCGGGGCACCCGCCAGATCCAGATCCCGACGCAGGCGAAGTCGTCGGCGTCGATGACCGTGAACATCGCGTTGGTCACCTCCAGCAACGTCGCCGTCGGGACCGCGATCGACCTGTCAGTACATTCCAACGCCTATGGGAAGCCGCTGTTCATCATCACCATCTGCGCGGGCGTCCTGCTGGTGTTGCTGGCAGGTCGTCGGCTCTGGCATCGGTTCCGCGGCCAACCCGACCCCGGCCGACCTCGACCGGCCCGAACCCGACGAGCGGGAGCGCCTGATGGCCGAGAGTCGCTACCTGCACAGCGGGGACGTCCCGACCGAGGGGGACAGGCGGTGACGACACCCGAGGGCCCGCAGGGACCTGTGCCCCCGCACAACCGCCGGGCGCGTCCACAGCGCATCCCGCCGGCCACCGACGCACCGACGAGCCGGGGCCGACGACTGGCGCCGACCGGGCCGCCGCCGGGTTCCGGCCCGACCCCGCGACGGTCGGGGGCCCAGTCGTCGGGACCGATGTCACGACGCCCGGCCGCGGCCGTCGCCGTGGCCGCGCAGACCGAGACCATGGACGACGTCGTCGACCCGACGCCTCCGGTGGCCCGGGACCAGCCGTCCGACGAGAGCGTCCTGCGGACCAGCGGGTCCATCGCCTTCGCCACCCTGACCAGCCGCATCACCGGCTTCGTGCGCACCGTGTTGGTCCTGGCGATGCTCGGCCCCGCTGTCGCGTCGGCCTTCCAGGCCGCCTACGTGTTGCCCAGCATCGTCGCCGAGGTGGTCCTGGGCGCGGTCCTCACCGCGATCGTCATCCCGGTGCTCGTCCGGGCCGAGGGCGAGGACGCCGACGGCGGCGAGGGGTTCATCAACCGCATCTTCACCCTCGCCCTGACCATGCTCGGCACAGCTACGGTGGCCGCGCTCGTCGCCGCTCCGCTGCTGACCTATCTCAACCTCGGCGACGGCGAGGTCAACCGCCCGCTGGCCACCGCCCTGGCGTACCTGTTGCTGCCCGAGGTGCTGTTCTACGGGATGTCGGCGCTGTTCATCGCGATCCTCAACATGAAGGGCGCGTTCCGGCCCGGTGCCTGGGCGCCGGTGTGGAACAACGTCGTCCAGATCGCGACGCTCGTCGCCTATTACCTGGTCCCCGGTGACATCTCGCTGAACCCGGTCCGCATGGGCGACACGAAACTGCTCGTCCTGGGACTCGGGACCACGCTGGGCGTGGTGGTGCAGGCGTTCATCCTGCTGCCCGCGCTCCGACGCGCCGGGGTCCGCCTGCGGTTGCGGTGGGGTCTCGACGACCGCCTGCGGACGTTCGGGAAGATGGCCGGCGCGATCGTGCTCTACGTCGCGGTCCTGCAGGTCGGCTTCTTCATCACCTACCGCATCGCGTCGGGCGCGGACTCGTCCGGCGTCAGCGTCTACGCCACCCACTGGCAGTTGCTGCAGCTGCCCTACGGCGTGCTCGGCGTCACGATCCTGACCGCGATCATGCCCCGACTGTCACGGAACGCCGCGGCGAACGACACCCACTCCGTGGTCGACGACCTCTCGCTGTCCACGCGGCTGACCATGGTCGCGCTGGTCCCGGTGATCGCGTTCATGACGTTCTTCGGGCCGGCCATCGCGATCGCGATCTTCGACGTCGGCAAGTTCGACCTCGACGCCGCCGACCAGCTGGGCATGGTCCTCAGCTTCGGCGCGTTCACGATCATCCCGTACTCGATGACCCTGGTGCAGCTGCGCGTCTTCTACGCCCGGCAGGACGCGTGGACGCCGACGCTCATCGCGGTCGGCATCACGGTGGTCAAGGTCGCCTCGTCCTATCTCGGGCCGGTGCTCTTCGACGACGGCCACACCATCGTGCGGTGGCTGGCGTTCTCCAACGGCCTGGGCTACCTCGTCGGCGCGATCGTCGGCCACTTCCTCCTTCGTCACCGCCTCGGCACGATGCGCATGACGAACGTCGCCCGCACGACGGTGGCGACGCTCGCCGCCTCGATCGTCGGCTGCGGCGTCGTGTGGGGGATCACCCGGGTGTCCGGGCTCGACCGACTGTCCGACGACCACGGGAAGCTCGCGTCGCTCGGATACCTCGCGTTGACCGCGATCGTGTCGCTCGGGTTGGTCTACTCCGCGCTGGTGCTGCTGCGCATCCCCGACGTCGTCGCGGTGAGCGTCGCGGTCCGGCGCATGCTCGGGCGGGTCATCCTGGCGGTGGCGCCCCGCGCCCAGCCGCCCACGGAGTCCGTCGCGGAGATGACGGTGGCGTTCCCGCGGATCACCGGCGACGAGTCGACACCGTATTCTGGCCAGGTCCAGGTCATGCGACGTTTCGACAGCGGCACGTCGCGGTGGCAGGCATATTCGGACTACACCGGCGGCGCCGTCGGCCAGAGACCCGGCGGTGGTCCGCTCCGCCCGGGCGGCACACCGCCGGACATGCGCTACCGGCGGAGAGGAGTGGGTTTCGTGGGAGAGGGCAGCGACTCGGGTCGCCCCGGCGTCGACCGTCCGGGGGTGGACGTGCCCGGTTCCCGGCCCGACCCGGCCCCGTCCGACGGCGGTGGCCTGCACGATCTGCCCGGGGCCGTCCACACCGATCCCCGACTGTCGGCGCTGCGTCCCGACGGCAGCGCGCGCACCCCCGACGCCCCCGCCGAGACCCCCTCGGACACGACACCTCCGGCCCCGCCCGCCGAACCCCTCGTCGGTGATGCGCCTGTCGGTGCACCACGCCGGGGTCCGCGACTCGTCCCCGGGGCAGCCGTCGCCGGTGGTCGCTATCGCCTGCTGTCGGAGCACGGCGGCACACGAGGGTTGCGGTTCTGGCGCGCGCGGGACATCAACCTCGACCGCGACGTCGCGCTGACCTTCGTCGACGCGGACCAGACCGCGCCCTCCCCACCGCCCGGCGAGGCCGTCGGGTCGCGGGGCGAGGGCCCGCAGGCGGTGCTGTCGCGCACCCTGCGGCTCGGTCGGGTGAACGCGCCGGGCATCGCCCGCGTCCTCGACGTCGTGCGGGGCTCGTCGGGCGGGATCGTCGTGTCGGAGTGGGTGACCGGGTCGTCGCTGGCCGAGGTCGCCCGCACGAACCCCTCGCCGGTCGGTGCCGCGCGCGCCGTCCGGGCGTTGGCGGCGGCCGCCGAATCCGCCCATCGCACAGGCAGTTCCCTGTCCATCGATCACCCCGACCGCATCCGGATCTCGCGGGAGGGCAACGCGGTGCTGGCCTTCCCGGGCACGCTGGCCGGTGACGACAAGTCGACCGACGTCCGCGGGCTCGGGGCGGTGCTCTACGCGTTGCTCCTCGCGCACTGGCCCCTCGACCCCGAGGACGTCACGAAGAACGCGACGACCGACACCGTCGACGAGCCGATCGGTGGCCTCGAACCGGCGGTCCCGTCGGCTGCCGGCGGACCCGCGGAACCGCGGGCACAGCGACCCGACGTGCCGTTCGAGATCTCGGCGGTCGCCGCGCGGGCGCTCGAGGGCAACAGCGGGATCCGTACCGCGGCGACCATCCAGCACGTCCTCGACCAGGCCACCGTGGTCGACCAGAAGACCGACCTCATGCCCGTGATCGGGCCCGACGGCGCCCGCCCCACCCCGACGAGCAACCTCGCGCCGGGTGCCGCGGGGAGCCGGTTCTCGCTGCGGGACATGTCATCCCGGTCGAAGCGCGTGCTGGCCGTGTCCGCGGGCGCGGCCCTGCTGATCCTGTTGGTGATCGTCGCGCTCGTCGTCTGGCTGTCGGACGCCGTCGGCCCCGACCAGTCGCCGACCGACATCAACTCGATCATCACGTCGTCGGAGACAGCGGCCCCGTCGGGTGCACCCGCGCCGGCCGCCGCGGCGGCTGCGGTCCCTCTGCGGTCGGTGACGGTCGTCGACTACTCGCGGCAGACCCCGGACTCGTCGACCAACGTCGGCAATGTCATCACCGGGCAGGACCCGCCGTGGCGGACCGACCTGTACCGGGGTGGGCCGCGGTTCGGAAACCTCAAGCCCGGCCTCGGTCTCATGATCGCGCTGCAGAACCCCGCGGCCGTCCGCACGGTGACAGTCCGCACCCCGGATCCCGGTGTGTCCCTGCAGATCCGGACAGCGCCGTCGGCCGACGCCGGGTTCGACTCGACCGTTCCCGTCGCCGCGATGACAGTCGGGCAACCGACCACCACCGTCACCGTCGACCAGCCGCGGGAGAGCGCCTACATCCTGGTGTGGCTCACCGAGCTGCCTCAGGTGGGACGCGGGTACCAGGGTGTCATCAGCCAGATCTCGATGACCACCTGAGCCGTCGATGACGGACGGGGAGCTGGTCGTCGGGGACGACGGTCGCGCACGGCCGATCTGGGCCGCGCAGCCGGGCCTGATGCAGGACTACTACGACACCGAGTGGGGCTGCCTCGTCCACGGCGAGAACGCGTACTTCGCGCGTCTCAGCCTGGAGGGGTTCCAGTCGGGCCTGTCGTGGGCGACGATCCTGCGCAAGCGCCCCGCGTTCCGAGAGGTGTTCCGCGACTTCGATGTCGACACAGTCGCCCGTTTCACCACCGACGACGTCGAGCGCTTGATGGGTGACGCCCGGATCGTGCGCAACCGCGCCAAGATCGAGGCGACGGTCGGCAACGCCCGGGCGACCCAGGACCTTCGGGACGACGGGGGACTGGAGGAGCTCATCTGGTCGTTCCGTCCGGAGACCACGCCGACGCCACGCACCATGTCCGAGGTGCCGACCGTGTCGGCCGAGTCGACCGCGCTGTCGAAGGAGTTGCGCCGCCGAGGGTTCCGATTCGTCGGGCCGACGACCGCGTTCGCGCTCATGGAGGCCCTGGGTGTCGTGGACACCCACCTGGTGGGGTCCCATCGTCGGGGGTGCTCGGGAGTCTGGTTCCCGGACGGGACGTTCCGCGGACGCGGCCCCGACGCGTGATCACCCTGGCGGACCTCGCCGTCCCGATCATCGGCGCCCCGATGGCGGGCGGACCGACCACCGACGACCTCGTCGTCGCGGTCTCCCGCGCGGGCGGTATGGGCGTCCTCGCGACGGCGTACCGGACACCGGCGCAGACGGCGGCGTCCGTGGCCGCCGTCCGCGCCGCCGGTGTCAGCCGGTTCGGTGCCAACCTGTTCGTGCCGGGCGATCCCTCGGATCACCACGTCGACGCCGCGGCGCTGGAGCGATACCGGGAGCTGTTGCGGGACAGGGTTCCCGGCGTCGCACCCGGGACCGTGGGCGTGCACACCACCGACGAGTACGACGAGACCGTCGACGTCCTGCTGGCGGCGCGAGTGCCCTGGGTGTCCTTCACGTTCGGGCTGCCGAGCCCCGAGGTCGTCGACCGCGTGCACACCCGGGACGGCGCCGTGGCCGTGACCGTCACCACCGTCTCCGATGCCCGTGCCGCGGTGGACCGGGGCGCGGACGTCGTGTGGGTCCAGGGCCCGGAGGCCGGCGGCCACCGTTCCACGTTCGACGTGGCGTCAGAGCCCCCGGCGGTACCGCTGCGCGATCTCCTCGCCGACGTCCGCGCCGCGGTCGACGTTCCCCTCGTCGCGTCCGGCGGAGTCGCCGACAACCGCGACGTCTGCAACCTGTTGAGCCTGGGTGCCACGGCGGTCGGCGTGGGGACGGCGCTGCTGCTGGCCGACGAGGCCGGCACGAGCGCCCCGTACCGGGCGGCGCTGACCGATCCCGCGTTCGCCGACACCGTTCTCACCCGCGCGTTCTCGGGCCGTGTGGCGCGGGGTCTCCGGAACCGCTTCCACGACGACCTCGCGACACAGGCACCCGCCCAGTTCCCGGAGGTCAACGCCCTGACCGGTCCACTCCGGCGGGCGTCGACGGCATCCGGCGACCCCCATGGCATCTCACTGTGGGCCGGCACCGGGTACCGCCGCGCGCGCCCCGGCCCGGCAGCCGAGATCATCGCGGAACTGTCCACAGGCAGCTGCTCCGACCTGTGATCTCGCTGTGAGCGGGCATTAGTCTCCCTCCATGGCCGGGGGTCGCGACGACGTGCGCAGTGACGCCGATCTGCTCGCCGCCCACGTCGCCGGCGATCGGGACGCGTTCGCCGAGCTCATCGGCCGGCACCGGGCGCACCTGTGGGCAGTCGCGGTGCGGACCAGCGTGAGCGACGACGACGCGGCCGATGCCCTGCAGGAGGCCCTGCTCAGCGCGCACCGGGGCGCCCACGGGTTCCGGTCCGACGCCAAGGTCAGCTCGTGGCTGCACCGCATCGTCGTCAACGCCGCCCTCGACCGACTACGTCGAGAGCGGCACCGGCGCGACACCGCACCCCTCGACACCACCGCCGACACCGTCGTCGACCCCACCGACGCCACCGGGCACGTGGAGCTGAGGTTGTCGGTCGGGGGCGCACTGGCGACGCTGCCCGCCGACCAACGGGCCGCCGTCGTCGCGGTCGACGTCGAGGGATACTCCGTCGCCGACGCCGCGGCCCTCCTGGGTGTCCCGACGGGCACCGTGAAGAGCCGTTGCGCCCGGGGACGGGCCAAACTCGCGGTCTCGCTCGGCCACCTCCGTGATGATGCGCAGGACGTGGTGGGAACCGATCGGGCCCCGGCGGCGTCTGATGGGGGAGGGACACCGCACCCGGTGCGCCCCGAACGCGGAGGAGACCGGTGAGCGACCAGCCGACGGGTCCGGTGCAGCCGACCGTCCCCGTCGACCTCATCGCCGACCTGCACGCCGGTGTGCTGCCGGAGGACGAGGCCCGTGCCGTGCGGGCTCGGGTCGAGGCGGACCCCGCCTCCCGTCGCGTGCTCGCCGCGCTCGACGCCACGGTCGACGACCTACGGGGCGCGCCCGTCGAACCGATGGAGCCCCCGCCCGCGGTCGCGGCCGCCATCGAGGCGACGCTGCGCTCGCTGCGCGACGGGGACGCACCCCCGCAGTCCGCGCCGGGACCCGCCGACGACCCCCGGGTCGTCGACCTCGACGTCGCTCGTGACGTCCGTCGCCGGCGCGGCCTGCTCGTCGCGGCCGCGGTGGCGGTCGTGGTCGCCGTGGTCAGCGGCGTCATCGCGATCTCCACGGCCAGTCAGCCCCCGTCGGAGACGGTGCGGGCGAACGAGTCGGAGACGGTGCGGGCGGACCAGTCCGCGAGTCCGTCACCCGGGTCCACCGCCGGGACCGCGAGCACCGTGGCCCTGCTGTCGGTGATCGGTCGCACCGACCCCGGCCTGGGCAGCCCCGACGACCCGGGGTCACGCCTGCGCGGGTGCCTCTCCGCCAACGGCGTCCCGGCGACCGTCGGCGTGGTCGGGTCGGGGCCCGTCGTCCTCGACGGGAACCCGCGGATCGTCGTCCTGCTGACCACCGGCGTCGCCGGTCGGTTCGAGGCCCTCGTCGTCGGGGAGGGATGCGCTGCGGGTCGCGCCGAGACGATGTCCCGACAGGTGATCGGGGTCACTCCGTCGACGCGATGACCTGCGACGACGCCTCATCGACGACATGTGTCACGCTCGCATCGCGCG
The DNA here is from genome assembly GCA_036946345.1 of Gordonia paraffinivorans. GTDB lineage: Bacteria > Actinomycetota > Actinomycetes > Mycobacteriales > Mycobacteriaceae > Williamsia_A > Williamsia_A paraffinivorans_A. Next base: position 20,306 of record JAQIJH010000046.1, read on the forward strand.
TGCGCTGCGCGGGGAACAGAAGCCCCTAGGCTGACGTTGCACAAGCCGTTCGCGCAAGAGAAGAGGACCGATGAGCGACTCGGGTACCGACACGATCCACGACGTCATCATCGTCGGATCGGGCCCCGCCGGATACACAGCAGCCGTCTACACGGCGCGCGCCGAGCTGGCGCCCGTGGTGTTCGAAGGGACGCAGTTCGGCGGTGCCCTGATGACCACCACCGAGGTCGAGAACTTCCCCGGCTTCCAGTCGGGTATCCAGGGCCCCGCGTTGATGGACGAGATGCGGGAGCAGGCCCTGCGCTTCGGGGCCGATCTGCGCATGGAGGACGTCGACGCCATCCGCGCGACCGGTGACGTCAAGGAGGTCGAGGTCGCCGGTGAGGTGCACCGTGCCCGCGCCCTGATCCTCGCGATGGGGGCCGCCGCCCGCTATCTCGACATCCCGGGCGAGGCCGACCTGCTCGGCCGCGGGGTGTCCGCGTGTGCGACCTGTGACGGGTTCTTCTTCCGTGACCAGGACATCGCTGTCATCGGTGGTGGCGACTCGGCCATGGAGGAGGCGACCTTCCTCACCAAGTTCGCCCGCAGCGTCACCCTCGTGCACCGGCGCGAGGAATTCCGCGCGTCGAAGATCATGCTCGAGCGTGCCCGCGCCAACGACAAGATCCGCTTCGTCACCAACGCCGCCGTCGAGGGTGTCCTCGGTGACACCTCGGTCACCGGTCTCCGCCTGCGCGACACCGTCACCGGCGAGGAGTCGACGCTCGAGGTGACCGGCATGTTCGTCGCCATCGGCCACGACCCCCGCAGTGCTCTCGTCGCCGGCCAGGTCGACCTCGACCCCGACGGTTACGTGCTGACCCGGGGCGGTACGACGGCCACCTCGGTCGACGGTGTGTTCGCCGCGGGCGACCTCGTCGACCACCGGTACCGCCAGGCCATCACCGCCGCGGGCACCGGCTGCAGTGCCGCCATCGACGCCGAACGATGGCTGTCCGACCAGGCCGACGGCGCGGTGGCGGTCCCGGCCGACGCCGCCGTCGCAGCGCTCTGACCTGTCCCACCACGGCCGCACGCCAACGTACGGCCGACCGACCACGACCCGACAAATGAAGGAGACACCCATGGGTGCGAACACAGTGACCGTCACCGACGACACGTTCCAGAACGAGGTGCTGGGGGCCGACAAGCCCGTCCTCGTCGACTTCTGGGCCACCTGGTGCGGGCCGTGCAAGATGGTCGCCCCGGTGCTCGAGGAGATCGCCGCCGACAACAGCGACAAGCTCACCGTCGCCAAGCTCGACGTCGACGCCAACCCCGCCATCGCGCGCGACTTCAAGATCATGTCGATCCCGACCATGATCCTGTTCGAGAACGGGCAGCCGACCAAGACCATCGTCGGCGCCAAGGGCAAGGCCGCGCTGCTGCGCGAGCTCGACGGGGTCATCGGCGCGTCTGCCTGACGCCTCGGGTCCCCCCGGGCCCACCCCGACTCTGGTCCGGTCCTGCGCACCGCGCGGACCGGACCAGGCATGTTGGCCCGAGACCGGTGGACCTGCGAGACTCACACGGTTCGGCCGACGAGAAAGGGTGCGAGATGACGCTGTACCGCCTGGGAGATCAGGGGTCTGCCGTCATCGAGATCCGTTCTCTCCTGGCTGACCAGGGGTTGCTCCCCCGCACCGACTCCGAGTCGGGTCGGCACAGCGCCGTGTCCTCGGCTGTCTTCGACGCCGACACCGACCACGCTGTCCGCGCGTTCCAACAGCAGCGCGGCCTCATCGTGGACGGCATCGTCGGTCCTGCCACGTTCCGCGTCCTGCGGGAGGCCTCCCACCGGCTGGGCACCCGCGTCCTGGCGTTCCGGCTCTCCGCGCCGATGCACGGTGACGACGTCGCCACGCTGCAGTCCCGTCTGCAGAACCTCGGCTTCTACACCGGACTCGTCGACGGATCCTTCGGCGCGACCACCCACGCGGCGCTGTGCACCTACCAGTCCGAGAACGGGATGAGTCCGGACGGGATCTGCGGACCCGAGACGCTCCGGTCGCTGGAACGCCTCGGTACCCGCGTCACGGGCGGCTCACCCCACGCCATCCGCGCCGAGGAGAACGTCCGCCGGTCCGGCCCGCGACTGTCGGGCAAGCGCATCGTCATCGACCCGGGTACGGGACGGCCCGACGAGAACGTCGACGCCGCAACGGCATCCGAGGAGACCGCGATCCTCTGGGACCTGTCCCACCGGTTGGAGGGACGGATGGCCGCGGCGGGTATGGAGACCTTCGTCTCCCATCCCGCCGACGCCGATCCCGAGGACGCCGACCGCGCCCGGACGGCAAACGCCTTCGGCGCGGACCTGGTCATCGCGCTGCGGTGCGGTCGCTACCGTTCGCCCGTCGCGAGCGGTGTGGCGAGCTTCCACTTCGGCAACACGCACGGCTCGGTGTCGACGATCGGCCAGTCGCTGTCGGGATACATCCAGCGTGAGATCGTGGCGCGGACACCGTTGCAGGACTGTCGTTCTCACGCACGCACCTGGGACATCCTCCGCTTGACGCGTATGCCCGTCGCCCAGGTCGACGTCGGGTACATCACGAGCCCCCACGATCGCGCGCTGCTCGCCGACGGCGTCGTGCGCGACACGATCGCCGACGCCATCCTCGTCGCCGTCAAGCGTCTCTATCTGCTCGGCGAGGACGACCGTCCCACGGGCACGTACACCTTCGCCGATCTCTTGGCCTCGGAGCAGATCGCCCGCTGATCCGGGCGACGATCCCGTGTCAGCCCACCGGGCTGGGGATCGCGACCCGCTCTCTCCCGGCGACGTCGATCGTCGCCATGAGGACGAGCTTGTCGAGCGCGCTCTCGACCGCTGTCTTCCATCCGAGTCCCTCGTCGAGCTCGATGCGGTACCGCGGGAAACGGTGGTGCGCCGCGACGAGCTCGAATCCGGAGTCGGACAGGAAGTGGGCGTCCACCATGCAGCCCGGACACAGCCCACCGGGCACGCTGTCCTCGCGCACCGCCTCTGCGGCCGCGTCACCCTCCGCCGACGAGCGGATGATCCCGAACGCCTCGACCGCGCGGACACCGCGCTGCACGAGATCGGCGAGGACCGCGTCGACGAGTCGTTGCGCGGTCCCGACCACGCCGGCGTCGACGCGCACCGACGTCAGCAGGACCGCGTCCGGGCTCACCGGGGACGTCGGGAACAGGCGGGCGCGGGGGACCCGGCCCGGTGGCGCGTAGAAGGCGGTGCCGACGACGCGGCCGGTGTCGGTGTCGACGGCAACCTGTGCGCACCGACCCCAGTCGAGCATCACCATCGAGATCCACGCCTCTTTGTCGAACTCGGAGTCGAACGACCGACCCGAGCCGGGATCGGGGATCGCGTCCGGATCGACCTCCCAGAAGACGCACCGGCGTACATGACGGGGGAGGGTCTCGAACTTGTCGAGGTCGAGCGCACGTATCGCTGTGCTCACGCGGGAGATCCCGTCAACCATGCTGGCGCACAACGGTTTCGAGCTGGGTACCCGTCACCGGCACACTCTGCTGTCACAGTGACGTTTCGTCCGCGACCCCGCGTACCCGAGATCACGACGTCACTGGTTCCCGTTCCGGGCCAACAGGTCGACGATGCGTTCGAGATCGTCGACGGACCCGAACTCCACGACGATCTTGCCCTTCCGCTTGCCGAGCGACACCGTGACGCGGGTGTCGAGGCGATCCGAGAGACGCTCGGCCACGTCCTGGAGGCCGGGCATCTGCATCGGTCGACGGCGCGGAGGCGTCGGTGCCGCCGACGGACCGTCATGGTTGGCCAGCGTCACCGCCTCCTCGGTCGCCCGGACCGACATCCCCTCGGCGACGATCCGCGCGGCCAGCGCCTCCTGGGCATCGGCGCCCGACTCGAGGGACAGGAGAGCCCGGGCGTGCCCCGCCGACAGCACACCGGCGGCCACCCGACGCTGCACCGGGATCGGGAGCCTCAGCAGACGGATCATGTTCGTGACGACGGGTCGAGACCGCCCCAGCCGGGCGGCGAGCTCGTCGTGCGTGACACTGAACTCCTCCAGCAACTGCTGGTACGCCGCCGCCTCTTCCAGCGGGTTCAACTGCACCCGGTGGATGTTCTCCAGGAGCGCATCCCGGAGCATGTCGCCGTCCTGCGTCTCGCGGACGATCGCGGGGATCCGCTCGAGGCCTGCCTCCTGGCTGGCACGCCAGCGACGCTCGCCCATGACGAGCTGGTAGCGCGCGTCACCGTGGGGCTGGGGGAGTCGGCGCACCACGATGGGCTGCATGAGACCGAACTCGCGGATGGAGTGGACCAGTTCCGCCAGCGCCTCGTCGTCGAAGGCGGTCCGGGGCTGCTGGGGGTTCGGCTCGATCTCCGTCGGCGGGATCTCGCGGTAGACGGCGCCCGCCTCGTCGAGGTCCGCGGTCGACGGACGGGTGGTGTCCCTCGTCGGCCCGGTCGACGAACCGTCACCGAGGACGACGTCCGCGGCGGCAGACGTCAGGCGTGGACCCTCGTCCGGACCCGTCGGGATGAGTGCGGCGAGTCCGCGTCCCAGACCACCTCGGCGCTGACCTGCGGCACGGGTGGGAGTCGGCTTGTCGGTCATCGCGTCTGTCCCTCCCCGGCGGCCCGCTCCGCACGGAGGCCGATCTCCCGACCGGCGTCGAGGTAGCTCATCGCTCCCCGCGACCCCGGGTCGTACTGGATGATCGTCATCCCGTAGCCAGGTGCCTCCGACACCTTCACGCTGCGGGGGATGATCGTCGTCAGCACCTTGTCGCCGAAGTGCCGACGGACCTCCTCCGCCACCTGATCGGCGAGCTTGGTCCGTCCGTCGTACATCGTCAGCAGGACCGTCGACACGAACAGGTCCTTGTTGAGATGCGCCGAGACGAGCTCGATGTTCTGCAGCAGCTGTCCGACGCCCTCGAGTGCGTAGTACTCACACTGGATCGGGATCAGCACCTCTTTCGCGGCCACCATGGCGTTGACGGTGAGCAGGCCCAGCGACGGCGGACAGTCGATGATCACGTAGTCGATGCCTCGACGACGGAGCACCTCGGGATCGAGCGCATTCCTCAGGCGGGTCTCACGCGCCACCATCGACACCAGCTCGATCTCCGCGCCGGCGAGGTCGAGGGTGGCAGGCACGCAGACCAGGTTCTCGTGGGCCGTCGACTGGGCGATCGCCTCGTCGAGGGACACCTCTCCGAGCAGGAGTTCGTACACCGACGCGACGTCGGGGTTGCGGTGGTCGATCCCCAGTGCGGTGCTGGCATTGCCCTGGGGGTCCAGATCGATGACGAGCACGCCGAGACCGTGCAGAGCCAGCGCGGCGGCGATGTTGACCGCGGTGGTCGTCTTCCCGACCCCGCCCTTCTGGTTGGCGACGGTGATGATGCGTGTGTCGGCCGGGTGGGGGAGATGACCCGAGAGCCCACGGGTGAGAACCTGACTCGCCCGCTCCGCCGCGGCGGCTATAGGGGTGTCCGCGTATCGGCCTGTTTCACGTGAAACATTTTTGTCGACACGAGGCACTCGATCACCTGCCGCAGGGATCCCGTCCGGAGATCTGTCGGCCACCACATCACTCCTTCGACCGCGCCTGCCCAACATCGTGCGCTGCACCCCATCGCTGTTCCCGAACGACCGACGTCGACCGTCGCTGCTGCTCACCGCGAGGTCCGGCGGCGCTTCTCCGGTCTGTCCACCCGGCGCGCGCGCACGATCGTCGTCGGCACAGAAAGGGTATCCGCCCCGACCGTCTCCACGCGCAGCGCGGTCAGACCCAGCTTGCCGACCGTGCCCGCATGAGTCGCGATCTCCTCCGACGCCGACGCCCCTTTGATGGCGACGAACTCCCCACCCGATCTGATGAGCGGGGCAGACCACCGCGCCAGTCGGTCCAGCGGAGCGACAGCGCGGGACGTCACCACGTCGGCGTCACCGACGGCGGCGACAACCGTGCGCTCTTCGGCGCGCCCCCGCACGACCTCCACGTCCAGCCCGATCGCCTCCACGGCTTCGAGGAGAAAAGCGTGTCGACGTTCGAGAGGCTCGACGAGGGTCACCCGCAGACTGCGACCGGCGAGTGCGACCGGGATACCCGGCAGACCGGCACCGCTACCGATGTCGACCACTCGCGCACCGTCGGGGAGTGCGGTTGCCACCACTCCGCAATTCAGGATGTGGCGATCCCACAGGCGATCGGTCTCGCGAGGTCCGATCAGCCCCCGTTCGACACCGGCGGAGGCCAGCAGATCCCGGTACACCCGCGCGCGGCCCAGTCGGTCACCGAACACGGCGAAGGCAGCAGAGGCGATCTCGTCCCTGTCGAACTCGGTGTCGTGTTTCACGTGAAACATGCTCCGTTCTGGGTGGGGTAGGGGAGGGGGGTCCGACACGACACAGGGCCCCGACCCAGCGGTCGGGGCCCTGTGGTCAGGACGTGGTCGTGGACGACGAGGTCACTCGGCGATGACGACGACCCGGCGACGCGGCTCGGTGCCCTCGCTCTCGCTGTAGACGCCCGACACCGCGGCGACCGCGTCGTGGACGATCTTCCGCTCGAACGGCGACATCGGGTCGAGCTCTTCCCGACCACCGGCACCGCGCACGCGCTCCGCGACCTCGGTGCCGAGCCGGCTCAGGCGCTCGCGACGACCGGCACGCCACCCGCTGACGTCGAGCATCAGACGCGACCGGTCACCGGTCGACTGCTGCACGGCGAGCCGGGTCAGTTCCTGGAGCGCGTCGAGCACCTCACCGTTGTTCCCGACGAGCTTCACCAGATCACGACCGCCGTCGATGCTCACCACGGCGCGATCGCCGTCGACGTCCAGGTCGATGTCCCCGTCGAAGTCGAGGATGTCGAGCAGCTGCTCCAGGTAGTCGCCGGCGATCTCACCCTCGTCGACGAGACGGTCGTCGTCACCGTCGGCATCCGACTCGTCGGCGTCGGACTCCACCGCGTCGGACGTCATCGCGTCCGCTCCTGTCTCGGTGGCGTCTGCCTCATAGGCGACCGCTGTCGTCTCGTCGGTGACGTCGTGCTCGGCGTCGCTGGTCTCCGTCGTCATGGGTCATACCTCGCAATCATGTGTGGGCAGGTCTGTGTGCGGCGTCCCGGGACGCCGGGTGGGGCGGCCGATGGACCGGCCGCCGCGCGTCATCGCCGTTTACGGCGACGTTGCTGCGTCCCGGTCGGACGCTGGCCGGGACGTGGTGAGGCTCCGGCGCTCTTGCGCGCGCCGCCCCCCGTGGGGCGCTTCGCGGTGCCGCCCTTCGTCAGGTCCGTGCGACCCGTGGCCGGCGACGGCGTGTCGACGACATCCGGCTCATCGGACGCGACCTCGGGCTCGGTCGACGAGGCGTCACCGTTGGTGGACGCAGGGGCCGCCTTCTTCTTCACGCGGTCGGGTCTGGCGCCCGGCTTCGGCGCGTTCGCCTTCAGCTTCTCCTGCTTGGCGACCTTGGCCGCTTCCTCCTCCTTGGCGATCTGGCCGAAGACGATGTGCTGCTGCGCGTAGGTCCAGAGGTTGTTGCTCACCCAGTACAGGAGGATCGCGACGGGGAAGAACGCGCCGGACACGAGGATGCCGAGAGGGAAGACGTAGAGCGCGAGCTTGTTCATGATCGCGGTCTGCGGGTTCTCGAGCGCCGCCGCGGTCTGACGTGCGACCGATGCCCGGGAGTTCATGTGCGTCGCGATGGACGACAGGATCACCAGCGGGATGACGAGATAGATGATGTGCGCGCGCGTGAAGTCGACGACACCGTCGGCACTGAACGCCACCCACTCCGTCTTGGGCTGCGAGACCGCGGCCGACAGGGGGACGCCGAACAACCGCGCGTCGAGGAAGTTCTGGACCAGCTCGGGCGAGAAGAAGTAGTTGCCCGTCGCCCGCGTCTGCTCCGCCGTCATGCCCAGCTGACCGAAGCCCGTGCCCATCCGGTTGAACGAGCGCAACACGTGGAACAGACCGATGAACACCGGGATCTGCGCCAGCATCGGCAGACAGCCCAGGAGCGGGTTGAAGCCGTGCTCCTTCTGGAGCTTCTGCATCTCCTCGGTCATCTTGACGCGATCCTTGGCGTACTTCTTCCGGATCGCCTGCAGCTGCGGCTGGATCTCCTGCATCTTCTTCGTCGTGCGGACCTGCTTGACGAAGGGCTTGTACAGGATGGCGCGCAACGTGAAGACGAGGAACACCACCGACAGCGCCCAGGCGACACCGCTGCCGCCGGGGGAGTCGGGCAGGACATGGCTGAACAGCCAGTGCCAGACCCACATGATCCCGGAGACCGGGTAGTAGATGAAGTTCAGCACGGTGTCACTCGCTCCTCACTGGCACAAGAGTGCTCCGATGGATGTCGTTCGGGGACCGGGTCGTATCCCGGTGCGTGCCACGGGCCGCACTTGAGCAGACGCCAGACGGCGAGTCCGCTCCCTCGCACCGCGCCCCATGTCGTGATGGCCTCGACGGCGTACGCGCTGCAGGTCGGCTCGAAGCGACATGCAGGCATGCGTGTCGGGGAGATCCAGGTGCGGTAGAGCTCGATCGTCCAGACCAGGGCCCGACGCGGGACCGCCGCGACGGCGGTCACGAGGAGACCCGCGACCGCTCGCTGAGGCGGGTGCGCGCGAGGCGCATCGCAGCGACGAGTTCGTCGGTCAGTTCCGCCCCGGTCCGGTGCGCCGCGCCCGGCAGCGCTCGGATCACCACGAGTCCGCTCGCATCCGCGCCCAGCCCACCGCCGGCGTCGGCAGCGGCGGCCGCCGCCCGGAGCCGGCGCGCGACCGCGTGTCGGGTGACCGCGTCACCCACCGACTTGCTCACGATCAACCCGTACCGGGCGCCACGGTCCACCGCGACGACATCGGTACCGTCGACCCGCGCCGCGTGCACCTGGATGTCGGCACGACGAACCCGCACACCCCGTCGGAGTGCGCGGGTGAAGTCGGAGCTGCGTGAGATCCGCTGATGCCGGGCCAGCACAGTGCTGCCGTCCGCGAGCCCGTGGGCCGCGGAACTCAGGCGGTCAGGCTCGCGCGGCCCTTGCGGCGACGGCCGTTGACGATGGCGCGACCCGCACGGGTCCGCATGCGCAGACGGAACCCGTGGACACGGGCACGACGGCGGTTGTTCGGCTGGAAGGTGCGCTTTCCCTTGGCCACGGGTGAACTCCTCGATCGGTGGTGGTCTCCTGCCGCGGCGACGTCATCGCGGGCGGTGAGCGGGCCCCGGGTGCACCGGTGGACAGACGTTCACGCACCGGAGACGATCACACCTCGGCGACCCTGCGAGACTACTGATCCGATTCGGGACCGTCAAACCGCTGTCGGGCCGACTACCAGCGACGACGCACCCTCCGGCCCGACACGCAGACGCCGCGACACGCCGCTCGCGTCGCGGTCGTTGCACTTCGGCGCCCCGTGTGATGCGAACTGTTGAGTCCACCGGGATGTGTCTGTTAGCTTCTCTCGGACGACGGAGTCCCCGGCCGTGCCGTCCGCGTCGTGACGCGGGCCGACACCAGGGTCGGATCCAGGTCGTCTGGTTCCCGCATCCTTGTCCACAGCTGTGGATAACCGTGTGGACAATCGCTCGACACCGGGCCACGATGGGACCCGTTCGCACGGCATGCGCGTGGTCGAGCACCAGGATCTGCACCCGGATGCACGTGCGCAGGTCGAGGCGGCCGGGGAGGATTCAGTGAGCACCGACCGCGATCAGCTCGATCACGACTCCTACCCTCGCGAGTCCTTCCCCGAGGTGTGGCAGCGCGTCCTGGTGGATCTCACCGCCGACGGCGAGGAGCTGACCCGCCAGCAGAAGGCGTGGCTGTCCCTCGTCCAACCACTCACCCTCGTCGAGGGCTTCGCGTTGCTCGCGGTGCCCTCCGCTCGCGTGCAGGAACAGATCGAGCGCACCCTCCGTGAACCCATCCGCGCGTCGCTGAGCACCCACCTCGGTCGTGAGGTCGACCTCGGCGTGCGCATCGACCCCGACGCCGAGCCGCCGACGGTGCCCGCCCCGGTGCCCGACGCCCCCCGCGTCGTCGACGGTGTCGACGGCCTCGACGTCCTGCCCGACACGTTCGCCGACCGCCGCGACACCCCGGCCGACTCCCGGTTCGACGCCGCGCGGTCCGACGGTCTCCGCGACCCGTCGCTCTCACCCACCGACGGTCGCGACGGCGACTGGTCCAGCTGGTTCAACCCGGGTCCGGGCGACCCGAGCAGCCTCAACCCGAAGTACACCTTCGACACCTTCGTCATCGGGGCCTCGAACCGCTTCGCGCACGCCGCGGCGGTGGCCATCTCGGAGGCCCCCGCGCGGGCGTACAACCCGCTCTTCATCTGGGGCGAGTCGGGACTCGGCAAGACGCACCTGCTGCACGCCGCCGGCCACTACGCCCAACGGCTGTTCCCGGGGATGAAGGTCAAGTACGTCTCCACCGAGGAGTTCACGAACGACTTCATCAACTCGCTGCGCGACGACCGCCGCGTCGCGTTCAAGCGCCGCTACCGCGACGTGGACGTCCTGCTTGTCGACGACATCCAGTTCCTCGTCGGCAAGGAGGGCATCCAGGAGGAGTTCTTCCACACCTTCAACACCCTCCACAACGCGAACAAGCAGATCGTCGTCTCCTCCGACCGGCCGCCCAAGCAGCTCGCGACCCTCGAGGACCGTCTGCGCACCCGGTTCGAGTGGGGTCTCATCACCGACGTCCAGCCGCCCGAACTCGAGACGCGGATCGCGATCCTGCGCAAGAAGGCGCAGATGGACAACCTCCAGGTGCCCGACGACGTCCTCGAGCTCATCGCCTCGAAGATCGAACGCAACATCCGCGAACTCGAGGGTGCACTGATCCGCGTCACCGCGTTCGCGTCGCTCAACAGCGCCGAACTGAACCTCGCGCTGGCCGAGATCGTGCTGCAGGCACTCCTGCCCGACACCGGCAGCGTCGAGATCAACGCGCCCACGATCCTCGCGATCACCGCCGAGTACTTCGGCATCAGCGTCGACGAGCTGCGGGGACCGGGGAAGACGCGGTCCATCGCGCAGGCCCGCCAGATCTCCATGTACCTCTGCCGCGAGCTCACCGACCTCTCGCTGCCCAAGATCGGCGAGACCTTCGACCGCGACCACACCACCGTCATGTACGCGGACAAGAAGATCCGCAAGGAGATGGCCGAGCGGCGCAAGGTCTACGACTACGTCCAGGAGCTCACCGCGCGCATCAAGCAGCGCTCTCACCCCTGACGGGACCGCTCACCCGACCCGGGAACGGGTCATGTCTGAACCCCCACTCGACACTTTCCGGTGCCGGGGACCCTGTCCTGTCCTCCGGTCGGACGATTCCCCAGCTGTGGATAACTCGGTGGATAACCTCGGTCTGCTGTGGACCGCCCGTGGACTGTGATGAACAGACGTCGACGTGTGCACAACCCCCCGGCATCACCTCGGTGACCGTCCACATGGGGTCCACACCCCGGACGCGCGACGTGAACTGCACCGGTGTGCCTCTGTCCACAGATTGCACAGCCGCTACCACTGTCATGAAGTTCTCTCTCGAAGAGAATCCTTGAAAGAAGCGATGTGGACAGACCGGTGTCCCCACCCGGCCGGGTGGTCTCCCGCTCGGGTGAACGGAACACGCCCGTTCGACACGACACCGCTGACGGCGTTCTAGAGTGGGGCGACATCGAGCAGCAGCCACATCGGTGGCCGGCGGGTACGGG
>JAQIJH010000047.1:0-34007 GCA_036946345.1 Gordonia paraffinivorans
CGCTCAGCCGCCATCGGGCGATCCTGGGCGAGTTCGATCGGACCCGCAGGATGACGTCGTCGCTCCCGTCGTTCCTGAGCCCTCTGAGACCCCGACTGCTCACGTGGGCGTTCGACCGCTACGCACTCCCCCAGATCTACTGGCGACTGATCCTGCGTGCTCTGGCCTGACGCGACCACCGCCGTGTCGTCGGGGTGGCCTGTGACCGTTCGCACAGGACGGTTCGCCGATCGACCAAGCCGGACCGCCGGTGGCACCGAAGAAGACATGACGGCACCGTCGCCTCGCGAGAAGAGCGGACACAGGTGCCGGCGTCCGCGGCGACCTGTCGCGAGACAGTCTCGTCAGGAAGAACTCTCATGAAGATCTCGTACAAGAAGGCCGTCGTCGGCGCAGCGATCGCCGCCGTCGCCATCCTCCCCGCCGCCGCGTGCTCCAGCACCGACTCGTCCTCGGGCTCCTCGACCTCCGCGTCGGCCTCGGCCCCGGAATCATCTGCGGCACAGAGCACCCCGGCCCCCGTGGCCACCGTCCCCGCCCTCACCGGCCGCGACACCGCCGTCGCCCTGGACTCCGGCTTCACCGGCGCCCTGACGACCCTGAAGCTGACCCCGGGCGTGGTCGGCGGTGCGAAGCTGGAGAACGGCTCGCTCGTCTTCCCGATCACCGGCGGCAACGTCACGTACTACACACCCGGATCGATCCAGCCGTACGTGCAGGGCATCATCGACCACAAGGGCGCCGGGTTCTCCCTCACCGGCGGCGGTAAGACCGTCGACATCACCAACCTGACCATCGACCCGGGCACCTCGAAGCTCATGGCCGACGTCAGCGTCGACGGGACCGTCGCGGCCACCCAGGCGGTCGTGTTCGACCTCGACGGCAGCACCCTGAAGCCGTTGCAGACCAACGCCGATGGCACCGCCGTGCTCGAGGGCACTCGTGGTCCTCATCTCGCCGACCGCCGCGGGGACTGTTGAACCAGACCTTCAACACCGACGCGGTGAAGGCCGGCCTGCTGGTGGGCATCGCCAAGATCACCATCAACACCAAGTGACACACGCCGACTCCGGTCGGTGACGTGGGACGAGATCGGCCGCCGGGTGATCCCCCGGCGGCCGATCTCGTTCGCAGAGAACCGATCTCAGATCATCGTGCGTTCGGGCCGATGTCGAGCAGTTGTTCGGTGAACCCGCCGATGCCCGCGGCGCGGTCCACGAGGTGCACCTCCAGGATCCAGTGACAGGCCAGACCCGCCCGATCGCGACGACGCATGGGCTCACGGGACCCCGGTGCGATGTAACAGTCGATCTCGGCGCCCGAGATCTGCTTGTGGGGGGAACTGCCCGACGAGATGTCCGGCGATCGAGCCGCCGAACTCCCAGCCCGCGTCCGACGCGAGGCCGAAGACGTGGTCGTAGAGCTGTTCGCCGGTGATGTCGGGCGTGGCGGCGAAATGGTCACGCGCACCGTCCCACACGGTCTGCAGCGCATCCGCGAGTGCGTGCTTGTGCGGGTCGTCGCCGAGGACGACGGTGCGGCCGACGTCGGCCTCCCACTCCTCGAGGACCGGACCGAAGTCGAGGAACACGATGTCGTCGGCGGCGATGTCCCGGTCGGGTGGGTTGTCGGCGTACGGGTGGAGCGTGTTGGGCCCGGCCCGCACGATCCGCTTGTGCCAGAACCTGTCCACGCCGAGCATGTCGGCCGCGAGGTCACGGACGGCGTCGCTCGCCGCACGCTCGCTCACTCCGGGCGCCAGGACACCCTGGCCGATGACGGCGTCGAACAGCTCGAGAGCGCGGGCCTCGGCGTCGGTCAGACGCCGGACCCGCTCGTCCTCGTCGGTCTCGATCCCGGGAGTCACTTCACCAGCGGCGCAAGCGTCTTGCCGGTGAGCTCCACGATCCCCGGGATGTGGCCGTTGGCGACGAGGTTGACGGTGATCCCGTCGATCCCCTTGTCGAGCACACGACGCTGGATCTGCTCGGCGACGTCGTCGGGCGTGCCGACGAAGTGCCGTGCGGTGGCCGCCGACCGGCCTTCCTCGTCGAGGCTGTCGAGGTCCACACCGGTCTTGCGGAGGAACTGCTTCTGCAGATCCCGTGCGGTGTCGCCGTTCTCGTCGATGATCACGAACGCCAGGTAGCTGGTCTCGAGGCTGTCGCGATCACGGCCGGCCTCCTGGCAGCGGGCGGCCAGCGCCTCGAGCTTGCGGGGGATCTCGTCGTCGCCGCAGATGACGTTGAGGTGGTCGGCGTAGCGCGCCGCCAGACCGAACGTCTTCTTCTCGCCGCCACCGCCGAGCATGATCGGCAGGTCGTCGCGGACACGCGGCTCGTTCAGCGTGCCATGCGCCTGGTACCACCTGCCGTCGACCTCAGGGTGCCGCCCACGCAGCATCGGCTCGATGATGCTCAGCGACTCCTCGAGTCGGGCGAAGCGGTCGGTGAAGGTGCCGAACTCGTATCCCATCTGCTGGTGTTCGAGCTCGTACCAGCCGGCGCCGATGGCCAACACCGCACGCCCACCGCTCATCACGTCGAGGGTGGTCACCGTCTTGGCCAGCATCGCCGGGTTGCGGTAGGTGTTGCCGGTGACGAGCGTCGACAGCTGGATCGTCGACGTCACCGTGGCGAGTGCGCCGAGGAGCGTGTACGCCTCGAGCATCGGCTCCTCCGGCGCACCGATTCCGGGCAATTGGTAGAAGTGGTCCATCACGAGCACGGTGTCGAAGCCGTTGGCCTCGGCCTCACGGGCCTGCGCGATGACGGTCGGACCGATGTCGGCCGCCGTGCCGGGGTAGGTGAAATTGGGGATCTGGTAACCGAGGCGGATGCTCACCCGATCCACGATAGGCCCGTCGTTCATCAGCCGAGGTGGGTCAGCTGATCCATCAGTTCTGCTCGGTTGCCGTTCACCTCGGAGTCACGCAGTGCCCGTGCGTGGTCGACGACGATCTCGTCGTCGTCCTTGCCGAGCAGATCCATCGTCTCGGCGATGAACGCGTCGAGCGGCATGGCCCACTCCGCGGTCGACTGCCCCGGCGCGAACTCCGTCTGCACGGCGGGTGGGATGATCTCCCGGACACGGACCCCGCTGTCGCGCAACTGCAGTCGCAGCGAGTCGGTGAACGAGTGGACGAACGCCTTCGTCGCCGAATAGGTCGGCATCGGCGCCAGCGGCGTGAACGCGAGCCCCGATGACACCGTGATGATCGTTCCCGACACGCTCCGCAGGTGGTCGGTGAACGCTCCGATCAGCCGCACGGTGCCGAGGATGTTGGTGGTGACCATCCGGGCGGTCGCGTCGACGAAGTCGCCGGTGGTGAGGTCCTCGGGCTCGGCGAACCCGGCCATGGTGATCAGCGTGTCCGTGGCGGGGAAGCGCTCGATCACGTCGGCCGCCGCGGCGCTGATCGACGCGGGGTCGGCGACGTCGACGACGACGGTGCCGATGCCCGGGTGCTCGGTGGCGAGTTCGTCGAGCAGGGCCTGTCGCCGCCCACCGGCGATCACGGTCGCGCCGGCGTCGTGCAGGGCCACCGACAGCGCGCGGCCGATGCCCGATGTGGCCCCGGGGATGAACACGGTGCGTCCGGTGATGTCCATTCAGAACTCCTCGATCCGAGCCGGGACCCGACGTCCCGGCGGTGACACCAGTCGACCGGCTGCGGCGCGGCCGGGGAAGGCATCGTCGATCGGGGGACCGTCGGTCCCTGGATACGCGAACACGCCACCGGCCATGCTGGACGGACACGTGACGAGGGAGGTGGGGAGTGGACCGCACCGGACTGGCCGAGTTCCTGACCCGCAGGCGGGAGGCGCTGCAGCCGGAGGACGTCGGGCTGCCGCGGGGAGAGCGTCGTCGGACGCCGGGGCTGCGCCGCGAGGAGGTGGCGATGCTCGCCGGGATGTCGACGGACTACCTCTCGCGGCTCGAACAGCAGCGTGGGCCCCAGCCCTCGGACCAGATGCTCACCGCGATGTCGCGGGCGCTGCACCTCTCGCTGGCCGAGCGCGATCACCTGTTCGCGCTGGCCGGCCACGCCGCGCCGCAACGGGTCGCCCGCGGCGACCACGTGCCGCCGGGACTGCTGCGCATCCTCGACCGCCTCGACGACACCCCCGCGATGGTGGTGAACAGCGCCGGCGAGACCCTGGTGCAGACGCGCCCGGCGACGGCCCTGTTGGGTGACGAGACACGGCACACCGGGCTGGCGCGCAGCGTCGTCTACCGCTGGTTCAGCGACCCCCCGCACCGGTCGCACATCCCGGCGGACGACCACGACCACCACTCCCGCGCGCACACGGCACGTCTGCGTCGTGCGGTCGCGGTGGAGGGTGACCGGTCGCGCCCCGCGGATGTCAGTCGCGCCCTGCTCTCCGAGTCGGCCGAGTTCCGGGCGCTGTGGAAGCAGCACGACGTCGACGTCGCCCTGGACAGCAGCTCGAAGCGGATCGCCCACCCCGAGCTGGGGATCGTCGAGGTGAACTGTCAGACGCTGATCGACCCCGATCAGGGCCTGTCGTTGCTGGTGTACACCGCGACGCCCGGCAGCCCGAGCCACGAGAAGCTGGCGATGCTCTCGGCGGTCACCCCGGTCTGACGGGCAGACGCATGGTGGCGACGGTCGCCGCCGCGGCGGACACCACGGCGCAGACCGCCGCGATGGTCGCCAGCCCGACGACGGAGTGCGCGACCGTCAGGATCACGACGACCTCGACGACGAGCACCGCCCACGGGATGGCCGCCACGCGGGTCCGGCTGCGCGCGATCGCCGCGAGCAGCGCGACCTGCAGCACGGCCATCGCGCCACCGCCGATCGCGAACAGCCACAGCAGTCCTGCGACGGGTCGGTAGTCGTCGCCGATGACGATCGGGACGAGCGGGCCGCCGATCGCCGCGCCGACCGACGTCAGCGCCGAGAGGCCCAGCAACACGAGCACCGCACCCCGCAGCGCCGACGCCGACCGCTGCGCGTCGGCGAGCCGCGGGAACACGACGAGACCGACGGCCTGCGGCAACCAGTAGGCGACCTTCGCCGCCACTGTCCCGAGGGCGTAGACGCCGGAGTCGTTCTCGCTGAGCACCACCCGGCTCAGCAGCAGGTCGACGGAGGTGGCCGTGACGAG
Organism: Gordonia paraffinivorans; assembly: GCA_036946345.1. Lineage (GTDB taxonomy): Bacteria > Actinomycetota > Actinomycetes > Mycobacteriales > Mycobacteriaceae > Williamsia_A > Williamsia_A paraffinivorans_A. The sequence goes on from JAQIJH010000047.1 coordinate 5,136, forward strand.
GACGAGCTGCACCTGCGACGCGTGCATCACCGACCGCGCCGACAGCCGGGCCAGTCCCCCGTCGTCGCCGTCGACGACCAGCGATCGCACCTGCGTCGCGACGAGACCGACGGCCGCGATCGCACCGACCATGGTCGCCGCGAGCGCCGACGCCGCCTGCCCCCCGAGCGCGAGCGCCACGAGCGGCGGCATGGTGCGGGCGACACCGACGAGCCCGATGACCCAGGCGAGGGCACGGAAGTGCTGGTGGCCCTGCAGGATCCCCTGCCCGACGGAGATGAGGACGAGCAGCGGGGCGACGGTGAACGCAGCGGCCGTCGCGAGGACTCCCGTGTGCGCGATCGTCATGAACGGCCAGACCGCGATCGCCGCGAGGACCGCGACGGCCACGGCCGTGACGGCCCCGAGGCGCACCAGCGATCGCGTCGACCGTCCGGCGACCACCTCGCGCGCGGTCACGGCCTGGATCGCGAGGGCCGGGACCCCGAGCACGAGAGTCGCCTGGAGCAGCACCGCGAACTCGCCGTACTGGTCCGGTGACAGCCACCGCGACGCGGGCAGGTGCACGAAGTAGGCGCAGACGTTGGCGACCATGGAGCCCACGGCCACCTGCCCGACCGATGAGACCAGTGAGCCCGACGCCGCCGCCGACGCGCGGGGGCGTCGTCGCAGCCAGGTGGTCACGGGGTCGAGTCTCGCAGGTCGCGCTAGGGTCGCCGACCATGGGCCGCAGGGGCGCCGGCGGCGCGACATGGGCGGCGTCGATCGTCCTGTCCGCGGCGATCGTGGCGCCGCTGTGGTCCGGCGGACACCTCGTGTATCGCGACGCGGTGTCGACGCCGCGCAGCCACGTCACCGACAGCGCGCTCGGTCTCGGTGACCTACCCGCGCGCGCCGTGCCCCAGGACTGGGCGGTGGCGGTGCTGTCGCACGCCGTCGACGGTGGGCTCGTGGTGGTCGGGCTCCTCACGCTGGCGCTCGTCCTCACCGGGGTCGGCGCGGGTCGCCTCGCCCAGCGGCTGATCCCCGCCGCGGGCACGCCGGGCGCGGTGGCCGCCGTGGCGGTCGCGATCTGGAATCCCGTGGTCGCCGAGCGACTGCTGCAGGGGCAGTGGAGTCTGCTGCTGGGACTCGCGGCTCTGTGCTGGGTCGCGCTCGCCGGGCTCGAGTGTCGGACGCGCGGGGGTGCGCGGTCGTGGCTGCGCCTGGCGGCATGGTGCGCAGTCGGGGCGTTCACGCCGACGGGCGGGCTGCTGGTCGCGGTGGTCACGATCGCGGTGGTCGTGGTGCCGACGCTGCTCGCGCGGCGGGTCCGCCCGACGGTCGTCTCTGCCGTCGTGCTGGTGATCGCGAACCTCCCGTGGCTGGTCGCGTCCCTGCTCACCACGGCGCCCACCACCTCCGACGGCGACGCCGTCGACCTGTTCGCCGCGCGCGCCGAGCCCGCGCTCGGCACGCTGGTCACCCTCGCCGGGCTCGGCGGGATCTGGAACGCCGACGCTGTCCCGGGCAGTCGCACCATCGCGTGGGCGGGGGTCGCCACCGCGTGCCTGCTGGTGGTCGTCGCCGCGGGGGTGCCCGTCCTGGTCCGTCGACGCCGGCGCATCCCTCTGGTGACGGAGCTGTCCCTGACCGCGGTCGGCACGGTTCTGCTCTGCACGCTCGCCGCCACCGGCCCCGGCCGATCGGCACTCGCCCACCTCGTCGACACCGTCCCGGGTGCCGGGCTGCTCCGGGACACGTCGAAGTTCGTCACGCTCGCCGTCCCGATCTACGCGCTGGCAGCTGCTGCCGCGGTTCAGCTGGTGGGTCGGTGGGTGCCGCGCGGCGCCGCCGCGACGGTTGCGGTTCTCCTGGTGATCGCCCCACTTCCCGATCTCGCCTGGGGCGTGGGCGGCGACGTGAGAACGGTCCGATACCCCGCCGACTGGTCCGTCGTCGCGGAGGAGGTCCCCGCCGGGTCGGGAGATGTCGTCACCGTGCCCACGGGAACCAATCGCAGGTACGCGTTCACCGACGGCGTCGTGTCCCTGGATCCCGCGAGCCGCGTCCTCCGGGTTCCGGTGCTGGCCGGGGGTGCGCTCGTCGTCGACGGTCGGACCGTCGACGCGCCGCCACCCGACTCGCGCGCAGCCCGGGCCGATCGCATCGTCACCGTCGGCGGCAGTGCCGACCAACTCGCGCGACTCGGCGTCGGGTGGGTGCTCGTCGAGGAGCAGGCGATGCCCGCGGCAGCGGGTGTGGTCATGCGGCCCGCACCCGGCGCGTGCACAGTGCAGCTGCCTGTCACCGGCCTGCGGTGTGTCCACGAGGGCCGCGACCTCACGCTGCTGCGCGTGCCCGATCCCGTCGTGGTGCGCGCGAGCACCGTCGACCGCACCACGATGTGGGCCGCGCACCTCGTCTGGCTCGTCACGATCGTCGCCGGAATCGCCGCCGTGACACGGCGTCGGCTGGTCCAATGGCGGGGTGCCCGACGTTGACAACACCCCCTCCGTCGCCGACGACGTCGCGGCGATCACACGCCTGAAGTACCGCTACCTGCGCACCCTCGACACGAAGCGGTGGGACGAGTTCGCCGAGACGCTCACCCCCGACGTGACCGGCACCTATGGCGCGTCACTCGACTTCGGGGACCGCGACACCCTCGTCGACTTCATGCGGTCGTCGCTGGGCACGGACGTCATCATCACCGAGCACCACGCGGGACACCCGGAGATCGACGTCGACGGCGACACCGCGACGGGGCGCTGGTACCTGCAGGACCGGGTGATCGCGGCGAGCATGAACTTCATGCTGTTCGGCGCGGCGTTCTACGACGACACCTACCGGCGCACGCCGGACGGGTGGCGGATCTGCAGGACCGGCTATCAGCGCACCTACGAGGCGACGCTGTCGCTGGCGGACGCGCCCAGCTTCTCCCTCACCACGGGGCCGGCGATCCTCCTGCCGGACGCCGCCGCTCCCAGCACCGACAGCACCGCGTCGGCGGTCGCGGACCAGGAGTAGTCGGCGACGCGGTCGCGGCCGGCCGACCCCAGCGCATCGCGACGGTCCGCGTCGAGCAGGAGGTCACGCGCGGCGTCCGCGAGGTCGTCGGGCCCCTCGACGAGCAGGCCGGTGACCCCGTCGACGATGGAGTCGGTCAGGCCGCGCGACGAGCGGTAGCCGATCGTCGGTACGCCGTGCTGCGCCGCCTCGATGACGGCCAGACCCCACCCCTCGGTACGGGAGGGCATCAGGTGGACCTGCGACTGCGCGAGCACGCGGTGCTTGGTCGTCTCGTCGACGTACCCGTGGAAGGTGACGTGGTCACCGACGCCGAGCTCGGTGGCGACAGCACGGAGGTTGGGCGCCCACCAGCCGTCGCCGACGATGTCGAGGTGGACGTCGGGGATGTCGTGGCGCAGGCGGGCGACGACGGCGAGGGCGTCCTCGATCTGCTTGTGCGGGACCAGTCGGGACACCACGCAGAGGCGGTGTCCGTCGGTCGAGGCGTGCGCGCGGGTGCCGGTGGGCACGTCGTCGGCGCCGGCACGGACCACGGCGACACGGTCGCGGTCCACGCCGAGCAGCAGGAGGTCGTCGGCCGACGGCGTCGACACCGTCAGGTACTGGTGACGTCGATGCACCCGCGGCGACAGCCACGACTCGACGAACCAGCCGATGGTCCCGAGAACCCGACCGGCGACAGGCCACTGTGCCCGGTGGCAGTGGTGGACGAGGACGACGACGGGTGATCGGGATGCGGCCGTCGCGAAGAACGGGATGCCGTTCTGCGTGTCGACGACGACGTCGGGCCGGACTCCCTTCAGCGGGCCGATGCCGAGACGACCGGCGGCGATGGCGCCCAGCGCTCGCGGGTAGACGGTCAGTCGGCCACCGCCGCGCGAGATGCGGACGCCGTCACGGATCTCCTCGCGGACTGCGCCCCGGTAGCCGGCGGTGCGCAGGGTGACACGGATGCCGCGGTCGGCGAGCTCAGCGCCGACGCGCTCGAGATAACGCTCGCTCCCGCCGCCCTGGGGGTGCCCGGTGTCGCGCCAGCACAGCAGCAGCACGTCGCGGACGGTGGATTCGGGCGGCACGCCGCCCACTCTAGGGTGTGGCGTGTGGTTGCCCCCGGACTCGCGCGGCTGGCTCGTCGGGCGACGCTCCGGCGCGCAGCGGGGCTGCTGAACGACTTCCGGTACGAGCAGCCCGACCCCGACCGCTTCTACTCGGCGCTCGCGCGCGACTCCGTCGAGCTCATCGACGACCTGCATCCCGACGGGTTGTCGGGGGCGGGTGTCCTCGACGTCGGTGGCGGCCCCGGCTACTTCGCCGACGGATTCGCGGCGCGCGGGGCGCACTATGTGTCCGCCGAGCCCGACCCTGCCGAGCTGCACGCTGCCGGCCTCCCCCACCGCGCGACCGTCCGCGCCTCGGGGATGGCGTTGCCGTTCGCGGACGGCGCGTTCGACGTCGTGTTCTCCTCGAACGTCGTCGAGCACGTCCCCGACCCCTGGCGGATGTGCACCGAGATGCTCCGCGTGACGCGCCCCGGCGGAACGACCGTCGTCAGCTACACCCTCTGGTACGGGCCCTTCGGCGGTCACGAGATGGGCCTGACGCACTACCTCGGCGGCCATCGCGCGGCGCGGATGCACACCCGTCGCCACGGGCACCCGCCGAAGAACTTGTTCGGCACCAGCCTCTTTCGCGTCACCGCGGCCGACGGTCTGCGATGGGCGCGTTCTGTTCCGTCGTCGCAGGCGGTGCTCGTCGGCGCCTTCCCCCGGTACCTGCCGTCGTGGCTGTGGTGGGTGATGCGCGTCCCCGGTCTCCGAGAACTGTTGGGCAGCAACCTCGTTGTGGTGTTCCGCAAGACCGGTTGACGCTCCACCTGCAGGGTTCCCGCTCCGCTTGCAGGGTTCGCGCTCCACATCCAGGGTTCGCGCAGTCCTGGGCGAGATGACGGACGCGCGACGCGACACCATTCGTCCACAGTCCCACTGCCGACCCTGGTTCTTGTCGGTGGGCGTCCGTACAATCGAACACATGAGCGAGACGACGACCTTCGACACCTCGGGTGTTGTCGCGTCGTTGGCTGCCGACGGGAAGCTCTCCGCCACTGAGCTGGTCGAGGTCCTGTCGCATTGCCGGTCGATCGCCGCCTCCGCGGACTATCGGATGCTGAACGCCGCGAGCCTGATCCACGACGAACGGTGCGAGGACTTCCTCGTCGAGGTCGCCGAACGGGATTCCGGGCAGCGCAGCTCGGCGGACGAGTTGATGGCGGCCGGGATGGACCATCTCGCCGGCCGAGACCCCCGCGCCGAGTTCGGCCCCGACGGGCTGGAGCGTGCGACGGCCGAGGTCGGGGCGGTGCTGAACGTGTCGGCCTCCCGTGCGCGGGAACTGATCGTCGCCGGAGATGTGGCCCGGTACCGGCTGGTGTTCACCGGACAGGCCCTCGCCGTCGGGCGTATCGATCTGGCCGGGTTCCTGCTCATCTGCACCCGCACGAAACTCGTGGTGGACCCGCTCTGGTGAAGGTCCTCGACACCCACATCGCTCAGGCCCTGTTCGACCGGCCACCCCTGTCGAGGGCACGGCTAGTCGCACTCGTCGACACCATCGTCGCCACAGTCGACCCCGACGCGCTGCTGCGCCGCAAAGAACGCGCCGCCACCGACCGCGACGTCACGATCCGCCCCGACCGCTTCCAGCCCGGCTCATCCCGGGTGTCGGCGTCGCTACCGATGACCGACGCCGCCGCCATCGACGCCCGCCTCACCGCAATGGCGAACGCTGTCCACTCGAGCGATCCGCGCACCCGAGCCCAGCGCCGCGCCGACGCCCTCATCGCCCTCGCCGCCGGACGTGACCACCTCGAATGCTGCTGCGACACGTGCAGAGCTGCAATGGACATCGACACAGATTCCGGCGCGAACTTTGACGTGGACATCGACGCGACCGTGGAGCCTGCACCGGTCGCCGAACCGTCCGCCTCGCAGCCCATCGCACCGCAACCGGTCGCAGCATCCGTCGGTCCCGCGCGGCCGACCTTCCACATCGTGGTGAACCTGTCGACGCTTCTCGGACTCGACGACCAGCCCGGCTACCTCGACGGCCGCGGCATCATCGACGCCGACACCATGCGCGCCCTGCTCGCCGACGCCCAGCGGGAGTTCCTCCGCCGCGACGACCCCGCCCAGGCAGCCCGCGCCGCCTCGACCTACGTGCCATCGAGGAAACTCGACGCCCTGGTCCGCGCCGGCGAACTCTGCTGCGCATTCCCCGGCTGCTCAGCACCCGCCTGGTCAGTCGACCTCGACCACACAGACCCGTTCCACCACCGCGACCCCGACAGCGGCGGCAAGACCTCGAGAACGAACCTCAAACCGCTGTGCCGGTTCCACCACCGCATCAAGACGTTCGACAAACGCTGGCGCGACTACCAATCACCCCTCGGTGAAGCGTTCTTCCAATCCCCGACCGGGCACATGTTCCTCGGCAACGCCTACACCGCCGTCGACATCTTCCCCGCCCTCGGACCACCCGGGAAACCCCAGAACCCACCCCCGCAGAACCACACTCGCCACCCCGACGCGTCGAAAAGCGCGCCGCGCACCTCCGCGCATGCGAACGCGCCGACGACGCCGACCCACCGCCGTTCTGATCGGGATTGACTATCGTGACGCGATGGCGAGACTCATGTCCCGCGACACCAGCCAGCTGAGCGGGCTCGTGATCACCGTTGCGATGACGCTGCTCGCGTGTTCCGACGTCGACCCAGCTGGCCCCATCAACCGCCCCGACCTGCCGCAGCCTCCGCTGGAGTTCACATCTCGCACAGCCCTCCCCTCCTGCGGTTCGGCGACGGCGGAAGATGCCGCGTCCTCCGCGTCCGACGTACTACTTGACAGCGCGATGGACTGCCTGAACCGTGCGCGAGCATCACTCGGGGCGGAGTTCCGGTCGACCACGATCACCACGGAGGGGGACCCGATCACGACCTACTACCGAGTGCGGCCACGAACAATCGATGTCGAGGTCTTCGTCGACCACACGAGAGATGCGTTCTCCTCGGCGGGCTGGACCCACTACACATGTCCTGCGATCGCGGTGAGTCGCGACGCGCTCCGACAGTGCGGCGCGCAACACTGACGGGCGTACCGTCCATCGACCATGGGTGTGTACACGGTGACCGGGAGCGCGTCGGGCATGGGTGCGGCAGTTGTCGGACGACTTCGGGCCGACGGGCACCAGGTGATCGGGGTCGACCGGGCTGAGGCCGACGTCGTCGCCGATCTGTCGACACCGAACGGGCTGCCGCGGCCCGCGAGGTCCTGAGGATCGCAGGAGACCGTCTCGACGGCGCGGTCATGGCGGCAGGCATGGGCCCCGACGCCCGGGAAGATCGCGACCGTGGCGCAGGTCAACGTGCTCGGAGTCACCGACCTGCTCACCGCGTGGTGCCCTGCGCTGCAGACAACACGCGGCAAGGCGGTCGTGTTCGGGTCGAACTCGAGCACCACGACACCGTTCGTGTCCCGAGCAGCAACCCGACGGCTGACCGCCGGCGATGTCGACGGCGCCATCCGCATCCTGCGGCGGATGGCACCTCTCGCGCCGGTCACCACCTACGCTGCATCCAAAGTGGCGGTGACGCACTGGGTCCGCCGTGAGGCAACGTCGCCCGGGTGGGCCGGCAGCGGCATCTGCCGCGCTACCTGGCCCGCATGCTCACCTGGCAGCGACAATCCGGCCGCTGACCCGACCCGTCAGCCCGCCGGGACCGCGCAGCGGAGCAGGCCGGTCGACGATGTCGCGGTCGTCAGCACCTTCCCGTCGCGCGAGATGGTGCACGTGACCGACCCGCTCAGCACGACGGCCGTCAGTGACGGGTCGGAGTCGACGGTCGCGGCGACCGACCACGGCGGGGTGATCAGCGTCGGAGACACCTTCAGCGTCGTGCCCGACGCGAACGTCGCGCCGAGCACCTGACCGTTGCCGCTCAGCTGGTACAGCACCTGCCCCGGTGCGGCGGACGCGCTCGGCTGACCGCCGTCCTGCGGGGTGGACGGGTCGCCGAAGGTCGGGGACAGGTTGTCGGTCGACGGCGCCACCTCGGCGGTGCTCGACGTGGCGGCCGCGGTGTCGTCGGACGAGTCCGACCGGCTGACGAGGAAGTAGCCGGCCACCAGCGCGACGACGAGGACCAAGGCCACGATCGCGGCGATGAGCCACAGGGTGCGCGACGACCCCCCGTTCGACGGGGGCGGTCCCCCGGCGGGCGCGTACTCGCCATACCCCTGCCCGTATCCGGGAGGCGGACCACCGGGCCCACCCGGGTACTGCTGCGTCGGCCCGTAGGCGGGCCCGCCGTAGACCGGCCCCTGCGCCGCGTAGGGGTCCTGCTCGCCGCCGTACGGTTGCTGACCGTAGGGCTGCTGCTGGGCGTACGGGTCCGGCTGCGCGTAGGGGTCGAACGCACGCGTCGGCGGGTTCTGCTGCGGGTACGGGTTGGGCTGGTAGGGCCCGGCGGCCTCCGTCGGCGGGTCGACCGGTCGCCACTGACCGTCGTCGGGCCGCGACCGGTCGGGCTGACGGTCCTCGGGTCGATCGGTCATCGGCGGCCTCCTGCACGGTGCGACGCCTCGACGCTCAAGGCGCCTCCAGTGTGCCGGAACGACTCGCGTCAGACGTCGGAGATCGCCTCGAGCGGGTTGGTCCGCGCCGCACGGACCGCCGGCCACAGCGCGGCGATCACGCCGACGACGGCCGCGGCCACCAGGGTGATCCCGATCAGCGAGTACGGCAGCACGGCACGGGTGATGCCGAGGTCCTTGAACGTGCGGACCACGGCCACGCCGAACCCGCTGCCCAGGATCACCCCGAGCACGGCCCCGAAGATCGCGATGAGCACCGACTCGATGTAGATCGTCCTGCGCACCTGAGCCCGCGCCATCCCGATCGCACGCAGCATGCCGATCTCACGTTTCCGCTCGATCACCGACAGCGCCAACGTGTTGATGATGCCGAGCACCGCGATCACCAGCGCCAGGCCGAGCATCGCGTAGAGGACGGCGAGCATCTGGTCGATCTGCGACGACGCCTGCCCGGCGAACTCCGCGCGATCCTCCACCTGCACGGTCAGGTAGTCCTTCGTCGCCGAGGTGAGATCAGAGCGCAGCTTGTTTACCGAGACACCGTCTTTGGCGGTCACCAGGATCAACCGGTCGGACCGGTACGACGCGGGCACCAGCTTCTCGTAGGCGGCCGATCCCATCTGCCACGGGTCGAGGACCTGGTTGTCGGCGAAGACACCCGTGACGCGCACGGGGACGACGGTGCCGTCGTAACCGGTGAAGGTGACGGTGTCCCCGACCTTCCACCCCTTCGCGTCACTCGTCTTCTGCGACACGATCATCCCGTCGCCGGGAATGGCCGCCGAGCCCGATCGCATCTCATACGGCGTCACCTTCGCCAGGTCACCGGCCGGCGAGATGCCGGTCACCGCGTCGCCGCCGACCTTGGCCGCGACGATCCGGAAGGAAACCGCGGTCGCGACATCGGGCGAGTTCGTCGCCGCGGCGACGACGGACGTCGGCAGCGATCCCTGGTCGGAGGTCGTGAGGACGAGATCCGCGCTGAGGTTCTTGTCGATGGTGTCGTCGATCGAACCCTTCAGACTCGACCCGAACGTGCCGACGACCGCGACGAGGATGAGTCCGAGGGTGAGCGCGAACGCCGTCGCCGCCGTCCGTCGCGGATTCCGAACGGCGTTGGTGCGGGCCAACACCCCGACCTTCCCGAACGGTCGTCCCAGAATGCGACCCAGCAGTCCGACCGCCGGCCGCGACAGCGCCGGCGCCGCGAACACCACCGCCAGGATCATCACGAACGCACCGATGCCGACGGTCGCGGCCCACGGCGCGCCCTGGCCCGTGGTGCCGACACCGATGAGCACGACACCGACGACCGCGAGCAGCGCACCGATCAGTGTCCGGCGCCGCAGCGACGTCGCACCGTCGGTCTGGCTCTCGCGCATCGCCTCGACGGGCGACACCTGCGCGGCGCGCCGGGCCGGCGCGTATGCGCTGACCATCGTGACGACGACGCCGACCGCCATGCAGGCGATCACCGCGCCCGGTGTGATGGCCAGGGATGCCGACGGCAGACCGGAATTCGACGACGTGATCGCCCGCAACAGTGCCGCGAGACCGATCCCGATGCCGAGTCCGACGACACCGCCGAACACACCGACGACGAACGCCTCGAGCAACACCGACCTCGTGATCTGGCTGCGCGAGGCGCCGATCGCCCTCAGCAGCGCCAACTCCCGGACGCGCTGGGCGATGATCATCGAGAAGGTGTTGTAGATGATGAACGTGCCGACGACGAGCCCGATCGCCGCGAACCCGAGCAGGATGTAGTTGAAGACGTCGAGGAACTTGTTGACCTGGTCCTTCTCCTGCTGACGGACCTGCGCTCCGGTCTGTACCGAGTAGTCGGGACCGACCACCGATGTGATCCGTTGCGTCAGCTGCTCCGACGAGACCCCCTGCACCGCAGACGCTTCCACGTATGCGGGCGAGCCGTCGGAGAACAGGTCGCGCGCGACCGACTGCTGCATCTGCACGTTGACGTATCCGCCGGTGTCCTGCGGGAGGTCCAGGATGCCGACGACCTTCACCGCCATCGGAGCACCGGATCCGCGGCTGACGACGAGCTTCGTGGTCGACCCGACCGACAGGCCGGCCTTGGTCGCCGCGGACTGGTTCAGGGCGATCTCACCGGTGCCCTGCGGGGCGCGTCCACCGGGCTCCAGCTTGCTGTCGGTGGGCGACAACGACTCCGAGCCGGGCAGGAACGCGGTGCCGATGCTCGGCGCGCCGCCCGTCTGCAGCGCGGTGCCGTCGGCCTTGGCGATGGTGACCGGCGCGGAGTAGCGCGGCACCAGCTTCGCGATCCCCAGCTTCTGTCGGTCGGCGTTCAGCGTGTCCAGCACCGAGTTCGGGACCCCGTTGGCCTGCGTCTCCTTCGGGCTGACGCGGGTGTCGACGCCGAGGGCGACGCCGTCGAAGATCGTGGAGAAGGCCGACGAGATGGTGGCCGTGAAGATGATCGACCCGGCGACGAACGACGTGCCGAGCACCACCGACAGGACGGTGAGGACGAGACGGACCTTGTGCGCGGCCAGGTTCCGCAGGGACACCCGCCGCATAGCGGACGCGGCCATCAGGACGTGGCCCCGCGCGCCGGGTCGTCGAGATCACGCAGGAACGCGTACACGTCGTCGGCGGACGGCGACCGCAGCTCCTCGACGATGCGACCGTCGGCGAGGAACACGACCCGGTCGGCCCAGCTCGCCGCACGCGGGTCGTGGGTGACGATGACGACGGTCTGCCCGAACTCGTCGACCGCGGCACGGAGAATGCCCATGACCTCGGCCGACGACCGCGAGTCGAGGTTGCCGGTCGGTTCGTCGCCGAAGATGATCTGCGGTCGGCCGACGAGCGCCCGCGCGCACGCGACGCGCTGCTGCTGTCCACCCGACAACTCGCTGGGACGGTGGTCCAGGCGGGCGGTGATGCCGAGGCGCTCGGTGACGGTGTCGAACCAGTCCTGATCCGGTGTGCGACCGGCGATGTCGAGCGGCAGGGTGATGTTCTCGCGAGCGGTCAGCGTCGGCACCAGGTTGTAGGACTGGAACACGAAACCGATCCGGTCCCGCCGCAGCCGCGTCATCGCCTTGTCGTCGAGGGTCGTGAGGTCGGTGTCACCGATGGTGACCGATCCCCCGGACACCGAGTCCAGCCCGGCGAGGCAGTGCATCAGCGTCGACTTGCCCGATCCCGACGGACCCATGATGGCGGTGAACTCGCCGGCCGCGAACGACAGCGAGACACCCTTGAGGGCCTCCACGGTGGTGTCACCGCTGCCGTAGACCTTGCGGACGTCGTCGGCCCTGGCGGCGATGGTCGCCGTCGACGCGGCGTGACGCGGGCGGTCGTCGGTGCTCATGGGGACTCGCTCTCTCGGGGGCATGGCTGACATCGTCGCCCGACCACCGTAGTCACGGCATCCGGGCGGACCCTGAGAAATGTCCCTGAGGTGCGGTGATCCCCGTCTCAGCCTCTCTACCTCGGACGGGGGAGTCCCGTCAGCTCAGCGCGAGCAGGTGGAACTTGGTGTGCTGGCGCGGGGTGGCGAAGTTGTCGTCGCTGACGAGGACGAGCGTGCGACGGCCGTCGGCCAGGCGCGGTCCGTAGGCCATGCCCTCGACGTTGTCCGAGCGCAGCAGCGGCAGCATGCCGAAGTCGAAGATGAGCCGCTTGCGCATCACCGTCTCCGAGCCCGACAGCTTGTACCTGCCACCCACCTGCGTCGCACCCCGCGTGGTCGCGAGGTAGACCTTCACGTCGTTGCGGTTGGTCGCCGGGTCGTAGCCGCGCTCGAGGACGTAGAAGTCGGTGGCGGTGACGGCAAGGATCTCCGAGACACCCTTGGTCGCACTGCGGCTCGCACCCCGCGCGAGCGGGTCGGTCTTGTAGACGTACTCGGCGGTCCCGCGCGGACCGAACACCGCCAGACGCGATGACGTTCCCGCGGTGGTGGTCGGCGCACCGCCGTCCTGGCGCAACGCCTCCTCGGTCATCGCGGCGACGGTGCCCCCGGGAGTGACGGCGAGACCCTCGAAGCCGTCGTTGACGCCCATCCCCTTGCCGGGACCGGGGATGTACGCCGACGGGATCCGCAGGTCGCGGACGTAGATGCCCAGCGGGGTGACGACACGGATCCACGGCCGCGCACCCTCACTGCTGATGACGTAGTTCGGACCGAGCCGACGGATGCCCTCCATGTCCATCTGACCGGGCAGCAGCGGGAGGTTGTTCGGCGCGAGCACCGTGCCGCCTCCGGTCAGGACCGGGGTGTTGGAGGTGAAGATCCCGGTGCCCGAGGTCGGGAGCCGGAACTGGAAGTACCGCGCGGGACCGAACCGACCCGGGTCGTCACTGATCCCGACGTAGTTGCCGCCACCGATGTTGTCGAGACCCGAGATGCCGCCCCACCGCACCGGGGCGGGGATGAAGTTGTCGGGCACCGTCATCGTCGACACGTAGCGCGCCGCCGGCGGGGCCGGGTCCGCGTGTGCGGCGGTGACGCCCAGCGACAGTGCCGCGGCGGTCGCCGTCAGCAACGAACCGACCCGGAGCAGGGGTGTGCCGACACGGCGCAGACTCATGGTGGCCGATGCTAGCCAATGGAGGATCGACGGCGCGACGCGAACGGTGTCAAACGTGACGCCGCCGATACCGACCCGGTATGTCAGCCGAGACGCTGCTTGAGCGCGGAGAACTCGTCGGCGATGCCGCTGGGGAGCTTGTCCCCCACGAACGAGAACCACTCCTCGATCGACGGGATCTCCTCGCGCCACTCGTCGACGTTCACCGCGAGCGACTCCGCCACGTCCTGCACGTCCACGTCGAGACCGTCGAGGTCGAGTGCCTCCGGCGTGGCGACCACGCCGATCGGGGTGTCGACACCGGACGCACTGCCCTCGATGCGCTCGACGATCCACTTCAGCACGCGGCTGTTCTCGCCGAACCCCGGCCACAGGAAGCGCTTGTCGTCGCCGCGCCGGAACCAGTTGACGTAGAACACCTTCGGGAGCTTCGACTCGTCGGCGTTCTTGCCGATGTCGATCCAGTGCTGCAGGTAGTCGCCGACGTTGTAGCCGAGGAACGGCAGCATCGCCATCGGGTCGCGACGGACGGTCCCGACCTTGCCCTCGGCGGCCGCGGTCTGCTCGGAGCCGACGGTGGCGCCCATGAAGACACCGTGCTGCCAGTCGCGCGCCTCGGTGACCAGCGGGACGGTCGTCTTGCGGCGGCCGCCGAACAGGATGGCCGAGATGGGCACACCCTGCGGGTCGTCCCACTCCGGCGCCATGATCGGGCACTGGCTCATCGGGGTGCAGTACCGCGAGTTCGGGTGTGCGGCCGGGCCGTCGGAGTCGGGCGTCCAGTCCTGACCGCGCCAGTCGATGAGGTGGTCGTGCTCGCCCTCGAGTCCCTCCCACCACACGTCGCCGTCGTCGGTCTTCGCGACGTTGGTGTAGATCGTGTTGCCGGCCTCGACGGTCTTCATGGCGTTCGGGTTCGACGACCAGTTGGTTCCGGGCGCGACGCCGAAGAACCCGAACTCCGGGTTCACCGCGTACAGGCGGCCGTCCTCGCCGAACCGCATCCACGCGATGTCGTCGCCGAGGGTCTCGGCACGCCACCCCGGGACGGTCGGCTGGATCATCGCCAGGTTCGTCTTGCCGCAGGCGCTCGGGAACGCGGCGGCGATGTAGTACGCCTTGTCCTCGGGGCTGATCAGCTTGAGGATCAGCATGTGCTCGGCGAGCCAGCCCTCGTCGTGGGCCATCGCCGACGCGATGCGCAGCGAGTAACACTTCTTGCCGAGCAGGGCGTTGCCGCCGTAGCCCGACCCGAAGGACCAGATCTCGCGCTCCTCGGGAAAGTGGGTGATGTACTTCGTCGAGTTGCAGGGCCACGGCACGTCGGCCTGGCCCTCCTCCAGCGGCGCGCCCAGCGAGTGCAGCGCCTTGACGAAGAAGCGGTCCTCACCGAGCGCCTCGACGACCTTCGGCCCGACTCGGGTCATCACGCGCATCGACAGCACGACGTACTCGGAGTCGGTGATCTCGACACCCAGTTTGGGGTCCTCGGCACCGAGCGGGCCCATGCAGAACGGGATGACGAACATCGTGCGTCCGCGCATGCAGCCGCGGTAGAGCTCGGTCATCGTGGCGCGCATCTCAGCGGGGTCGACCCAGTTGTTGGTCGGGCCCGCGTCCTCCTCGCGATGCGAACAGATGAAGGTGCGGGACTCGACGCGCGCGACGTCGGCGGGATCGGAGTGGGCGAGGAACGAGTTCGGCTTCTTGTCCTCGTTCAGCTTCGTGATGGTGCCGGCGGCCTGCAGGTCGGCGGTGAGGCGGTCCCACTCCGCGTCGCTGCCGTCGGACCACACGACGCGGTCCGGCTGGGTGAGTTCGGCGACCTCGGCCACCCAGCGGAGAAGCTCCGCGTGCTGGGTCGGGGCACTGTCGGGATCGAGTCCGGGGATGGTCGCCGAGGTCATTCGTCTACTCCTGGTGGCCGTCAATGCGGTCAACCGGCCGACGGGCGGGACTCCCCATCCGCCGACACGCCGCAGTGTCTGTTTGTCCAGGTTACCGGTCAGGCGGGGCCTCCACACAGGCGGGTGAGAAGATCACACGCAGGGGCGAATCGGACCGGTCAGTCCAGGCGCCCCACGTCCGTCCGGACCCACTCGCCCGTGTGCCCGTCGAGGCGGTGGGTCTCGACGGCGCCGTCGCCGTGGACCTCGGTGATCGCGTCGACGCGCCCGTCGTGATCGGTGTCGGTGTAGACGGTCATCCCCTCGGGCCCGACGCGGGTGAGGGAGTCGGCGACGCCGTCGGCGTCGGTGTCGGTCTCGGCGGGGCCGAGGTCCCAGATCCGGTCGCCGTCGGCCATCCACAGATGGTCGTGGACGTCGGGCAGGGGCGTGACGTGCGCGGCGACCTCGACCACGGGCTCGTTCCCGGGGTCGTCGGGCTCGCCGGGTCCGTCGAGGTGGGTGTGGACGTCCATCATGTCCTCTCGCGTCGTGGGCCGGAGCGCTCCTGAGAGTTGGACGCACCGACGCGTCGATCGGTTCCACCGGCCACCGCGCGGATCCGGTCGTCGATGTCGGCCACCTCCCGCGCGGCCTGACCCGCACGGCGCTCCGCGTGCCGGAGCACCCGGCCGGTCACGACGGTCTCGGCGTCGGCGACGCGCACGGCGACGTCCTGCTCGATCACCGACCGGGCCTCCGCGAGCGACGCGGCGGTCGCGGCGCGCACCCGGGAGCGCAGCGCCGACCGGCGCCGGACCGAGGTGATGACCAGCCCGATCGCCAGTCCCACGACGAGGGCGAGCGGCGTGCTGATCTGGCGGACCACGTCGACCTCGACGAACGGCTCGACGAGGAACCGGGCCACGGCGAACCCCGAGGCGGCGCCGAGCAGCGCACCGACCACCTCCTCGGTCGGAGCGCCGGGAGGGGGCGGATCGCGCAGCACGATCGGCGAGGCCGGCGCCCTCGGCTCGGGTCGGAACGACTCGATGCCGAGCAGGACCGCGGCACGCAACCGGTCGAGCTCGTCGTCGACGTCGGCGAGCACCGCACCCTGCAGGTGCTGCACGCGGTCGGCCAGCCAGCGACGGTGGTCGGCGACGTGGCGGGCTCCCATCCGCGCGACGACGCCGTCGGACTCGGCGGTGATCTCGCGCAGCCCGGCGGCGGTGTCCCCGACCGCCGACGCCCGGACACGGGCCAGTCCGCTGCGGACGGCGGCGAGCCGGTCCGTGCGTCCGCGGTCCCGGCCCCGCGCGACCCGCGCGCGCCGTCGTCGCAGGTCGGCGATCTCGTCCGTCACCGGGCGGGACGGGGACGCCGCGGGTCGCGGCGCCACCGACCCCTCGGCGAGGCACTCGCGGATCCAGGCGACCAGGGCGTCGACCCCGGACTCGTCGACCGCACCGGCCAACGCCGCTGCCGCAGACACCGCGAACACGGGCAGGTCCTCGGTCGGGTCGAGCACGGCCCGCGTCGCACGCGCGACCGTGGGCCAGTCCCAGAACGCGTCGACCTTGGTCACGACGATCGCGACGTGACCGACCGCGGACCGCAGCGCGCGCATCGCGGACAGGTCGTCGTCACCGCCGAGTGCCGACGGCTCGACCACCAGCAGGCCCACCGTCGCGGCCCGGGTCGCGACGGCCTCGGGCGGCATCGCCACGGCGGACAGCAGGACGTCGACCTCACCGACGGCCTGCGCCAGAGTCCGCGCCCCGGACCGGGGCACACCGGTCACCACGACCCGGCTCATCGACCCACCCGCGCCAGCGTCGCCTCGATCGGGTCGCGCTCGATCCCGGCGGCGGCGAGACGGTCGAGCAGTCCGGCCACCACCTCGCGACGGTGGGCGTCGACGGCGGGTGCCATCGCGTCGAGCACAGGCCGCAGGGCCGCGAAGCCGCTCTCCGCGACGAGCAGGCGGTGCAGCTCGCGGTCGTCGAGTCGGCGACCCTCCTCCCGGGCCAGTGCGATCTCGTCGACGACGACCAGCAGTCCGTACTGGTCCACCCGACGCAGCAGTCCGGTCCGCAGGCGACGTTCGTCGCCGTCCCCGACGACGAACGTGGCCGCCATCGACGGCACGGGCTCGCCCGCCTCGACCATCTCGTGCAGGAACGCCACCTCGTCGGCGGAGAGGTCCACGCATCCGAGCACCGCCGACACCGGATGGACCGGCACGCCGACGACGGCTGCGCACTCCCGCGCGCGGTCACGCGCGGCGTCGGGGTCACCGACCGTGTCGGCCTTCGTGAGCACCACGACCGTGCGGTCGGCCGGGAGGCGGCGCAGCGCCACGAGGTCCTCCGACCGCGGCCACCCGACCAGGGCGTGGCACCAGACATCCGCGTCGTCGAGGTCGTCACCGGGGACGATCGGGGCGACCCCGAGCCGATCCCGCAGGGCGCGGGCGAGGGTGTCGCGACCGCTTCCCGCGCGGCCGCGGACCGCCACACGGGTCGGACCGTCGAGCACGCGGTGGGCCCGTCGGGCAAGGGATTCGTCGGGGTGACGACGCAGGATCTCGTCGACCGCGGACAGCAGGACGGGGTCCACCCACTCCCCTCTCTGACACCATGTCTCCCGTGGAGAACCCCGAGACCGGCACGACGCGCACCGCGGGTGCCGACGCACTCGCCGACCACGAGGCGCGCGCCCGCCTCTACCCGCGGGTCACCAGCTTCCGGTCGCGCCGCGGCACGCTGACGCCGGCCCAGCAGCAGAACTGGGAAGCATTGTGGCCGATCATCGGCCGCGACGCCACGGTCAGCGCCTCCGCCGACACCGCCGGCGAGCCCCTCGACCTGCCCGCCTGGTTCGGCCGCGAGGCACCGCTGATCATGGAGATCGGATGCGGCACCGGCACCGCGACCGCCGCGATGGCCGCCGCCGAACCGCAGTTCGACGTGCTGGCCGTCGAGGTCTACAAGCCGGGACTCGCGCAACTCGTCGGGATGATCGCCCGCGGGGACATCGGCAACATCCGGATCGTCCGCGGTGACGCCGTCGTCGTGCTCCGCGAGATGCTCGACCCCGCGTCGCTGACCGGTGTCCGCATCTTCTTCCCCGACCCCTGGCCGAAGGCCCGCCACCACAAGCGGCGGCTGATACAGCCCGGCACCATCGACCTCCTGGCCCGCGTGCTGGCCGACGGCGGGGTGCTGCACATCGCGACCGACCACGCCGAGTACGCCGAGTGGATCGCCGAGGTGCTCGCCGAACAGGACGTGTTCGTCCCGCTCACAGGCGACGCCCCGTTCTCCCTCGACCGGCCGACCACCAAGTTCGAGGGCCGGGCCGACCGTGAGGGTCGCTCGGTCACCGAGTTCGTGCTGTCCCGGGTGGCGCGCGACGACGCAGGGAGCGATTCGTGAGCGGCACCGTCGCGCAGACCATCTCCGGGACCAGCCCGGCACGTCGGGTCCTGCTGGTGTGGGACGCGCCGAACCTCGACATGGGGCTCGGCGCCATCCTCGGCGGACGTCCGACCGCGGCCCACCGCCCCCGGTTCGACGCGCTGGGCAGGTGGTTGCTGGCCGAGACCGCGGAGATCTCACGGACCCTCCCCGACGACGTGACCGAGGTCGAACCCGAGGCCACGGTGTTCACGAACATCGCGCCGGGCAGCGCCGAGGTCGTCCGACCGTGGGTCGAGGCGTTGCGCAACGTCGGGTTCGCCGTCTTCGCGAAGCCCAAGCTGACCGAGGACTC
Source organism: Gordonia paraffinivorans (assembly GCA_036946345.1). Taxonomy (GTDB): domain Bacteria; phylum Actinomycetota; class Actinomycetes; order Mycobacteriales; family Mycobacteriaceae; genus Williamsia_A; species Williamsia_A paraffinivorans_A. Next base: position 24,036 of record JAQIJH010000047.1, read on the forward strand.
CGACGTCGACGACGACATGCTCGACCACATCGAGCTGCGCAGGCACACCGTCGGGCTCGCCGGCCTCTACGTCGCCTCGGCGGACGGGCAGGCATTCCGTACCCTGATCGAGGACGTCGCCGCCGAGGGTGTGCCGGTGACGGTGCTGGGGTTCCGGGAACACGCCAGTTGGGCGGTCACCTCCGAGGTGGTCTCCTTCCTGGACCTGGAGGACATCGCGGGGGTCTTCCGCGAGCCGTTGCCGCGGATCAATCTCGACTCGCTGCCGGACGAGGGCGCATGGCTCGCCCCGTTCCGACCGCTGTCCGCGCTGCTCAGCGGCCGTAACCAGGGGTAGACGCGCACCGATGGGACAATCGGTGCGATCGATCCGACCGACGAGAGAGGACGTGAGCGGTGTTCGGAGCCATTGGCACCTTCGTGTACCGGCTGCGCTTCGCCGTCATCGCCGTCCTGATCGTGGTGATGGGTGGACTGGGCCTGTACGGACTGGGGCTCGGGAAGAACCTCAGCCAGAGCGGCTTCTTCGACGACGGCTCCCCGTCGGTGAAGGGGTCGCAGCTCGCCGACTCCACCTTCGGCCGTGATCACAAGTCCGACATCGTCCTGCTGATCACCCCGCCCGCCGGCACCACCGTCGACAACGCGCAGTTCGGCGCCAAGGTCGAGAACTTCGTCGACGCGCTCATCACGGCGCATCCGACCATCGTCAATCGCGACGACCCGGGCATCATCGACCCGTTCACCCCGGCGACCGGTGCCGCCGCGCAGGCCGCGCAGACCCAGATCCGGGCCCAGACGTTCGACGCGTCCCGGCAGCACGCGTTCATCTCGATCGGCGTCAAGGGCGACGACGACACGACGATCCTGAACAACTACAAGACGATCGAACCGTTCTTCGACAACATCGCCGGACGGTTCGACCTGCAGGGCACCACGTTCCAGCTCGCCGGGTTGCAACCGGTGGCCAGCGCCATCTCCAACGGCGTCGCGAAGGACACCGCCCGCGCCGAACTCGTCGCGCTGCCACTGGTGGCGGTGATGCTGTTCTTCATCTTCGGCGGCGTCGTCGCGGCGGTGCTGCCGGTCATCATCGGCGGCCTCACCATCGCAGGCGCCACCGGCATCCTCAACGGTCTGACACAGGTCACCGAGGTCAACTTCTTCGCCCAGCCGGTCATCTCGCTGATCGGACTCGGCATCGCCATCGACTACGGGCTGTTCGTCGTCAGCCGGTTCCGAGAGGAACTCGCCGAGGGCTATCCACCACCGCTGGCGGTGAAACGCACGGTGATGACGGCCGGACAGACCGTCGTCTTCTCGGCGACGATCATCATCGCCGCGCTCGCCTGCGTGCTCATCTACCCGCAGGGCTTCCTCAAGTCCGTCGCCTACGGTGCGATCTGCGCCGTCGGCCTCGCCGCACTGCTGTCGATCACCGTGCTCCCGGCCATCCTGGCGATCCTCGGACCGCGGATCGACGCGCTCGGCTTCAAGTTCCTGCGGCGGACCAAGCCCAAGAAGGAGATCGAGAACGGCCCGTGGGGCCGCCTCGCCGGCTGGGTGATGCGCCACCCGCTGAAGACCGCGATCCCCACGGTGCTGCTCCTGCTGGTGCTCATCGTCCCGTTCAGCAACATCTCGTTCGGCGGCATCACCGAGAAGTACCTGCCTCCGGACAACTCCTTCCGCACCGCCCAGGAGGACTTCGACCGCATCTTCCCGACGCAACGGACCGAGGAGATCAAGCTCGTCATCCGGTACGACGAGAACAGCGGCTCCGACGGCGCCAAGCTGCAGCAGATCGCGACCGAGGCGAACAAGATCCCCGGGTTCACCAAGCAGTTCAGCCTGGACTCCAGCCAGGGCGCGCTCACCGGGACGATCCCGAACACGTCGACCGGTGTGATCCAGATGTCGGCCGGCCTGGTGAACCGCGATCTCACGGCGGACGCGGTGAAGGCGTTGCGCAGCATCAACACTCAGGGTCTGACGATGTACGTCGCCGGTACCCCCGCGCTCACGCAGGACTCCATCGACACCCTGCTCGACGACCTCCCCCTGATGGCCGTCCTGCTCATCGTCGTCACGTTCCTGCTGATGTTCCTGCAGTTCGGCTCGGTGGTGCTGCCCATCAAGGCCGCGCTGATGTCCGCGCTCGGTCTGGGATCGACGCTGGGCGTGCTGACGTGGATCTTCATCGACGGTCACGGGGCCGGAGTCTTCAACTTCACGCCCGGTCCGCTCATGTCGGCGGTGCTCGTGCTGATCATCGCGATCATCTACGGCCTGTCCACCGACTACGAGGTGTTCCTGTTGTCCCGCATGGTCGAGGCGCGCCAGCAGGGCGCGACGACCACCGAGGCGATCCGCAGCGGCACCGCGCACACCGGGCGCATCATCACGGCGGCCGCGGCCATCCTCGTGGTCGTCGTCGGCGCGTTCGGGTTCTCCGAGATCGTGATGATGAAGTACATCGCGTTCGGCATCATCGCGGCGCTCATCCTCGACGCCACGGTCATCCGCATGCTGCTGGTCCCCGCCGTCATGAAGCTGCTCGGTGACGACTGCTGGTGGGCGCCGCGGTGGATGCAGACCGTGCAGCGCACGATCGGCCTCGGCGAGACGATCCTCGAGGACGAGCCGGGCCGCGTCGTGAAGCCGGGTGCCCAGCGCGACGCGGGCACCGTCGTCTCGCAGGTCCCGACGACAGCCCTCGCCACCGCCGGCGGTGACCGTCCGCCGGTGCGCGGGCCCGTGCGTCGACCGGAGGACACCGATGCCCCGCGCCAGGGTCCGGATGCTCACCGCCAGGGTCCGGATGCTCACCGCCAGGGTCCGGAGGCTCCCCGTCGCGCCGACCCCGCCCGGGTCGGACCGGTCGCCGGCGACCGGCGTGGCGCGCCGCGACCCGATCCCCGTCCTCAGCGCCCGGCGGGTCCGCCCGATGCGCGTCCGCTCGCACCTCGCTCCGGTCCCCGACCGGTGCCCCCGCGGGAACCCGCTCCTGCTCGGGACGACGCGGTGCGTCGTCCACCGCCCCCGCTGCGATCGCCCGTCGGACGCCGACCGGTGTCGTCGGGGTCGTCGCGTCCGGACACCGGCGGGTGGAGTCTCGGTGACAGTGGCATCCGACTGAACAGCGCCATCCGCGACGAGCCCGCGCCCGACCGGAACGGCACCGGTGCGAACGGGAACGCCGACGGCCGTCCGACCCCGCCGTCGGCGCCGCGTCCCACCCCGCCGCCCGCGCCGCGCCCGACCCCGCCACGTCCCGAGCCCCGCGACGACGTCGTCGACAACGGCGGTCGTCGGCACAAGCGCGAGGGTGAGAGCCAGATCAGCGTGCAGGAGCTGCTGCGGCGCCGCACCGGCCGCGACGCGGACCGCGACTGACTCCTCAGACGACCCGCGCCCGTGCCTGTCGCGCACCGACCGCGAGCAGCACCAGGCCGGCCGCGACGAACGCGCCCACGCGGAACGCGCCGTCGAGCGTCGCCAGGTCGAACGTGACCAGCTTCGCGACGGCTGCGCCGGCCAGCGTGACTGCGGCGGCGATCGGTGCGCGCCGGCCCGGACCGGCCGGCATGCGTGCGGCCAGGGCGAGGACCACCGACGCGGCGACGACCCACGCGACGGTCGCGGCCATGTGCCCGGCGAGGAACCCGGCGTCCGGGCCTCCCACCGCGACCCCGACGGTGACCACCGTCGCCGTGAGGCCGTAGAGGGCGACGACCCCCGCGGCGATCGGTGCACCGGGTCGCGCCCGGTGGACGACCCCGACTGCGGCCGCGACACCGATCAGCAGCAGGCTCGCGACCACGGCGGACACCGTCTGACCGTCGGTCCGCGCGATGGGCGTGAGCAGGGACTCGACGGGCACCGACCAGCCGAGGTGGGCGAGCGTCCCGATCGCGGCGAGACCGGTTCCGACACCGGCGATCACGCGGTCGCCCCGGCCGGCGACGGTCACCGTCGCGGCGAGCGCGAGCAGCGCGGGAACGGCCACGGGTGCGTCGAACGCCGTGGGGATCGCGATCACCGACGCGGATGCGGCGAGGCACGCCCACGTCGTCCGGACCGTCGAGGTGCCGGCACTCGCCCGCACCACCAGGGCCGTCGACGCCACAGCGACGGCCGCGACCACCGCCGCGGCCACCGGTCGCTGCACCGCGAGCCCGCACACCAGCGCCGGGACGCACCCGATCACCGACGACAGTGCGGCCGACGTCGCGGACACCCGCCGCGTCACCGACGAGAACCCCGCTGACAGCCCTGTCATCGCGGTCGTCACACACGCGGCGGCGAGCAGGGGCCCGTCGACGTCGACTGCGGCGAGTCGCGCCGCGACCACCCCGGCGGTCACCCACAGCGCGGCGCCGGTGACGGCGACGACCGGGAGCCATGCCCATGGCGTGCGGTGGGCCACTGCGACGCAGGTGACCGCGATACCGACCATGAATCCGGCGAGCGCGAGGTCGACACCACCGGCGACCAGCGGCGCGACCGCGATCAGCGGTGTCACCGTGACGATCGCGAGCCGCTCCGAGCGCCACGTCCGGGCCCACCCGACCCCGGCTCCGGCGACCGCCGCGGCGAGCACGAGACCGACGACGGTAGGCACCCAGTGGTAGAGGCTGGTCACCGCCACGACGACGAGGTACGCGGTGGCGATGCCGGTGGCCGCGAGCGCGACGGCACCGACATCGGCGCCGCGGGTGCGGGCCCGGACGGCGAGCGCAGCCGTGCACGCGGCGAACGCCGCGCCCGCGGCCACCCGCACCTCGGGCCGGAGCAGACCGGCCTGTGCCACGAGAACGAGCAGTAGGCCCACACCGACGACGGTCACGGCGACACCCGCCACGGCCAGGACGGTCCCGACGAGCCGTCCGTCGTCCGCGGCGCGACTCAGCCAGGACCGGCGCGGTGGGACCGGCGGACGGGGGTGGGAAGCGAGCGGTGGTGTGGGGACCGGGGCGGGCGCGGAGACGGGCGCCGCCTGCAGCGCGGCGAGTTCCGCGGCGATCTGCGACGTGCGGTGCGCCAGGTACGCGCACTCCTGCGCGAGGCGCTGCACATGGGCGGGATGAGGATGCGGGGCTGTCATGCGCCGATCGTCGTCGCCGACGACCGCGTCGACATGCGTGTGACTACCTACTCCGGGTGAGGGTTCATTCGTCGAGCCCGTGCTCGATGGCGTAGCGGGTCAGCTCGACGCGGTTGCCGAGCTGGAGCTTCCGCAGGGTCGACTGCACGTGGTTCTCCACGGTCCGGTGGCTCAGTCCGAGGCGGCTCGCGATCTGCCGGGCGCTGAGACCCTTCGCCACCAGGCGCAGCACCTCGGTCTCCCGCTGGGTGATCGGCGGGGTCGACGGCTCGGCTGCGCCGTCGGCGATGCGCCGGAACTCACCGAGGACCAGACCGGCCAGTCCCGGCGTGAAGACCGCGTGCCCTGTCGCGGTCGCGGTGACCGCGTCGACCAGCTCCGCACGCGACGCGCTCTTGACGAGATAGCCACTTGCACCGGCCTTCACCGCGTCGAGGACGTCGGCACGCTCGGCCGAGGCGGACAGCACCAACACCCGCGTCCCGGGCGACGCCGCGACGACGCCGGCGGTCGCCTGCGCGCCGGTCCCGTCGGGCAGTTGCATGTCCATGAGCACGACGTCCGGACGGACGGCCGCCGCCCGCGCCACCGCCGCGCGCATTCCGTCGGCGGTGGCGACGACCTCGAAGCCCTCGTCCGTGAGGTCCCGGGCGACGCCGTCCCGCCAGATCGGGTGGTCGTCTACGACCATCACCGTCGTCATCGCCGCGCCCCGCCGTCCCAGGGGACGGTGAACTCCCAGTCGGTGCCGTCCCCCGGCGCCGACTCCAGATGCGCTGTCCCGTCGAGGGACTCGATCCGACCGATGATCGCCTGACTGATCCCGAGACGGCCCTGGGCGGCCGCCTCACGCAGCCGTCCCGGCGCGATGCCGACACCGTCGTCCCGCACACTGACCACCACCTTCCCGCCGAGGTCCTCGAGGAGGACGAACACGCGGGGGGCGACGCCGTCGGGGCCCGCGCCGTGCCGGCGCGCGTTGTCGAGGGCATTGTCCACCGCGGCCACCACCTCCGTGACCCGTGTGGCGTCCCCCATCACCGGTTCGGCGGGGGCACTGACGGTGACGCGATCGTCGGCGCGGGACCTAAGAGCCTCGGCAAGATCGAGGTGGGTATCGGCCCGCGGACCGCCGCCCTGGCCGAGCAACTCGCGCAGCACCCGCTCCTGATCGGCCGCGAGGTCCGCGAGATCACCGGTCGTGCCGCCGATCTCACGTCCGCGTCGCGCGATCAGGGCCAGCACCTGCAGCACGCCGTCGTGCACCTGACGGGACAACCGTTCTCGCTCGGCGGTCGCCGCCGCGAGGCGCGTCGCCTCCTCCAGGCGCGCCGACGCTCGTCGGAGCGCGCTCGCACCGAGCCCGATGACCACGCCGAGCGCCACCAGGATCACCACGGCCGCGTTGCGCGCGAGGTCGACGACGACGAATCCCTTGGCGACGGTGCTGCAGGCGATCACCGCGATCGCCGCGGCGCCACCGCCGACGGCCCCGAGCTGGATGCCGACGGAGATCACCGCGTTCGCCGCCCAGAGCGTCGTCGGGACCGACTGGTGATCCGCACGCCACCCGTCCGACGCGAGAGCCAGGGTCGAGAGCATCAGCGCGCACACGACGACCAGATCGGTGACGACCCACCCGACGGTCCGTCCGGGGCCACGGATGTACGCCCACCCGCACGCGAGCGACCACGCCACCACGATCACCGCGACGACCACACCGCCCGCGGGATGGTCGAGGTCGTCGTGGACCGCGACGACGAACCCGATCGAGTACAGGACCGTCAGCGCGCGGAAGACCTGCGCGGCCCGCCACAGCTCGGCGACCGCCGCGTCGTCGCGGGCGGTGGCGGCGGCGCGAGCTGCGGTCACGACGTCCGGGGACCCCCGTCGTCCGAACCGTCGGTGTACCCGCCGTCGGTGTCCTCGTCGGGGTCGGCGGCGTCCTCATCGGGGCGACCGTCGATGCCGGGGTGGTCGGCGCTGTCCCAGATCGGCTTGTCGGGCGAGACGGTCGAGTGGTCGGCGTCGGGGTCGGGTCGGGACCCGAGGATCGAGCGGACCGCGGTGTTCAGGAACGCGATCACCGGGACCGCGACGAGACCGCCGATGATCCCGGCCGTCACGATGCCCGTGGCGATCCCGATGACGACGGCCACCGGGTGCACCCGCACGCTGCGACCCAGCAGGAACGGCTGCAGCACATGGCTCTCGATCTGCATCACCGCGACGACGACGGCCAGCGCGATCACCGCCGCGATCCAGCCCTGCGTGACGAGGGTGACCACCACCGCGAGCGCGCCGGTGACCAGCGCGCCCACGATCGGGACGAACGCGCCGATGAACACCAGCGACGCGAGCGGCAGGGCCAGCGGCACCTGCAGGATGGCCAGACCCACCCCGATGCCGATGGCGTCGACGGCGGCGACCGCGACCGTCGCCCGCACGTACCCGACGAGGGTGCCGAAACCCGCCCGACCCGCGACACGCACCCGGTCGCGCGTCGAGCTCGGCACGAGCTTGGTGATGAACATCCAGATCTGTCCGCCCCCGTAGAGGAAGAAGATCATCAGGAAGAGCAGCAGCAGAGCGCCCGTCGCGAACTCCGTGACGGTGGCCGCGGTGGCGATCGCGCCCGTGGTGATCTCGCTCTGGTTGCGCTGCAGCATGGACACGAAGTCGTCGCCGACGTGATCGAGCTGCTTCTGCTCCAGTCCGAACGGGCCGTCGACCAGCCATCGCTTCACCGAGTCGATCGTGGAGGTCGCCTGGTTGGTGAGATCGGGCAGACCGTCGATGAACTGCTGGACGACGAACGACAGGATCCCGGCGATGACGCCGATCGCGACGATCAGTGTCAGCGCGACCGCGACGCCGCGGTGCAGACCCCTGCGGTCGAGCCAGTCGACGACGGGGACCAGGAACGCGGTCCCCAGGATCGCCAGCGCGATCGGGACGGCGACCGCCTCGTACTTGTGGCCGAACCACAGCAGCGCGTAGACCGCCGCGCCGATGAGCAGCAGACGCCACGACCACTCGGCCGCGGCCCGGACCAACGGGTGCACGGCGAACCGATCGGCACGACCCGACGGATCGGGCATACGGTCGCTCACCGGCCAACCCTAGCCCGCAGGGGGCAGCCCTCTCGCCCCCGCGGGACCTCTCAGTGCGCGGAGGCGGTCGTCGCTGTGGCGGCCATCGGGGTCGTCGTGGACGGTGTCGTGGTCGACGGGGTGGTAGACGGGGCGGTCGACGACGTGGACGTCGTCGCGGTCGAGGTGGTCTGGGTCGACGTGGCCGGGGTCGACGTCACGGTGGTGCTCGTGGGAGCCGGGGCGGTGGTGCTCGCCGAGTGTCGCGGGCTCGCCGACTGCACCGCCTGCTTCGCCTGGCCGATCGTCGACACGTACCGGTCGACGACCGCCTGCGGCGTCTGTCCCGGCCCGATGCGGGCGGGTACCGGCGTCCCCGGCCCGGCCGACCTGTCGTAGGCCTTCTCGATCTGGGCCCGCAGGCCGGGTTCCATCGCGTCCAGGATCGGTGTCGGCACGCCGAGGAGCCTCAGCGGCATCAACAGCGGGATGTACTCGCCGCGGACGGTGACGTAGCGGGTGGTGCCGACGGTCACGTCCTGCACGATCGACGACGGGTCGTCGAGGTCCACCGACTTGTAGCTGCCGTGGACGAGGAATCCGAAGGCCGCGTTGAGCAGAGCCAGACCGTTCGACGGGTCGCGGGGGAAGTCCGAGACGCCGTCGTACTCCCAGCTGATGTCGAGGACCGTGTAGTCGGTGGCCGGCGCCGGCCCGTCGAACGTCATCCCGAACGGCGCGGCGTACAGGCCCGGGAAGCGGGCGAAGATGCCGCCGTTCGGTCGGTTCGGGTTGCCGAAGACGATGGCGGTGGTGTCGGTGGGCGAGGGGGCGGTGCCCCCCGCGTCCCGGATCCGCTGCCACGTCGCGAGAGTCTTCACGACGACACCGGCACTCGCCGAGTAGCCGACGACCAGCAGCGGGCCGCGCGGTGCGTGGGGGCCCGTCGCGGCGAACTCCAGCGCGGACACGCCCGCCTGCTGCGACTGGTCGTAGGTGAGACCCGTCCACCCGGCGGTGAACGGCGTCTGCGCGGGCCATTCGACCGTCCGGTACGTGCGGCCCGCGTACGGGGTGCCCGGAGCCCCGGAGAAGTAGCCCGATAGCTCCTTCTCCATGTCCTGTCCCTGCGGGTTGCTGTTGCCGCCCAGCACCAGGATCGTGCCGCCGGTGACCGGCGGTGTCTCGGCGAGCGCGGACCCCGCACCCATCCCGATCGTCAGTGCGACGGACATCGCCAGGGCTGTGGCGCCCACGACGGGACGACGGAACAACACGGTGGACCTCCCCCTCCGGACCGCCCCCACAGCCGACCCGGTCGGGACAGGATAACGGCCCACCCGGGCAGGTGGAACGGTGTCGGTCGGTGAGATGACTAGGGTGAGGCCTCATGACGGCCCAGTTCGGCGACGCCGCCGAGGACGGCACACCCGCCGCCCCGACGCGCCGTCGTTTCTGGTGGGTCCGCTGGGTCGCGCTCGCCGTCGTCGTCGTCGTGCTGACCGTCGAGGTCGTCCTCGTGTGGCCGAAGCTCACCGAGGCCTGGCGCAGCATGGGCGCGTTGAACTGGTGGTGGGTGCTGGCGTGCATCGTGGCGTCCGGGTTCTCGATGGACAGCTTCGCGCAGGTCCAGCGCGCGCTGTTCCGGTCGGCCGGTGTCCGCGTGTCACAGATGAAGTCGCTCGCCGTCGTCCTCGCCGCGAACTCCGTCAGTCAGACCATGCCCGGCGGCAACGTGCTCGCGCCCGCCTTCACCTACCGGCAGACCCGCAA
>JAQIJH010000048.1:0-40271 GCA_036946345.1 Gordonia paraffinivorans
CGGCGCGCGACGTAGGCGACCTCGAGGTCGAGACGTTCGGCGATCATCAGCCGTGAGACCACGCCCGCGAGGACGGCGTCGGGGTTCTCGGACCCGCCGACGACCACCACGCGGACCACGTCGAGCGGCGCGGCGGCCTTGGCCACCGAGGCGCGCAGATCGTCCCGCGAGAGCGAGGTCCGGATGACCGGGAGGTCGGAGAAGGCCGCGGGGACGGTGGCGTCCGACGACGCGATGACGGCCGGCCGGGCCGGACTCGGCGCAGTCATGGCCGACATCTCCGATTCGTTCGTGTGCGCGGCCGCCGCGAGTCAGTGTGACCGGCGACGCACCGAGCCAGTAGGGTTGTCCCACGGTTCGGGTGATCCCCGTGCCGGAAGGAGCTCGATGTGCCTGCGATCGTACTGATCGGCGCGCAGTGGGGGGGACGAGGGCAAAGGCAAGGCCACCGACCTCCTCGGCGAGAAGTTGCAGTGGGTGGTCCGCTACCAGGGTGGCAACAACGCGGGCCACACCGTCGTCCTCCCCAGTGGCGACCAGTTCGCGCTGCACCTCATCCCGTCCGGCATCCTCACGCCCGGTGTGAAGAACGTCATCGGCAACGGTGTCGTCGTCGATCCCGGGGTGCTGCTCACCGAGCTCGGTGGCCTCGAGGAGCGTTCCGTCGACACCAGTGGCCTGCTGCTCTCCGCCGACGCGCACCTGCTGATGCCGTACCACGTCGCCATCGACAAGGTGACCGAGCGCTTCCTGGGCAACAAGAAGATCGGGACCACCGGCCGCGGCATCGGCCCCTGCTACCAGGACAAGATCGCCCGCGTCGGTGTGCGCGTCGCCGACGTCCTCGACGAGAAGATCCTCACCCAGAAGGTCGAGGCGGCTCTGGAGATCAAGAACCAGATCCTCACCAAGATCTACAACCGCCGTGCGCTGGAGTCCGAGCGCGTCGTCGAGGAGGTCCTCGGGCAGGCGGAGGGCTTCAAGCACCGCATCGCCGACACCCGACTGCTGCTAAACCAGGCGATCGAGCGCGGCGAGACCGTGCTGCTCGAGGGGGTCGCAGGGCACCCTGCTCGACGTCGACCACGGCACCTATCCCTATGTGACGTCGTCGAATCCGACGTCGGGCGGCGCGGCGGTCGGCTCGGGGATCGGGCCGACACGCATCACCACGGTGCTGGGGATCCTCAAGGCGTACACCACCCGCGTCGGGTCGGGCCCGTTCCCGACCGAGCTGTTCGACGAGTGGGGGTGCCTACCTCGCCAAGACCGGCGGCGAGGTCGGCGTGACCACCGGACGCGCCCGCCGATGCGGCTGGTTCGACGCGGTCATCGCCCGGTACGCCACGCGCGTCAACGGCATCACCGACTACTTCCTCACCAAGCTCGACGTCCTGTCCAGCCTCGACACCGTGCCGATCTGCGTCGCCTATGACGTCGACGGCGAGCGCGTCGAGGACATGCCCATGACGCAGACCGGCTTCCACCACGCGACGCCGATCTACGAGGAGATGCCCGGCTGGTGGGAGGACATCTCCGGCTGCCGCACCTTCGACGACCTGCCGAAGAACGCCCGGGACTACGTCCTGCGTCTGGAAGAGCTGTCGGGAGCCCACATCTCGTGCATCGGCGTCGGCCCGGGCCGCGACCAGACGATCGTGCGCCGCGACATCCTCTGACCTGGCCGGTTTCGCCCGGTTCGTCGCGCGACGAGCGCGATCCGCCTCGCGGAGACGCCTGCGGCGTCGGTGACGGCGTGACACAGTGAAGGGGGTCGCCCCCACGCCCCAGCCCGGCGTCGCCGCGACCGTCGACCGCACCGTGTGGCGAGCAGAGCCCACGCGGTTCCTGCCGTGACACCCGCCCGACCGCGCCGTTGTCGTGCGCGTCGGGGGTGTGTGCGCCCGCTCGAGGGAGCAGCCGTGCCGGACAAGAGCTCATCGCCCCACGTCGAGAACGCGTCCGCGGTACCCGACGCCTCCGACCCACCCGTGCGGTCCGAGAGGTCCGGTCCGCACCCCGACTTCCGGCCGTTTGTCCCAGGACGCCGCGGCGGACCCGCCCCGCGATGTCGAGATCGTCGTCGACGGGGCGCGTGATCCCCGCGGTCGCCGACCGCCCCGCGATCGAGGCCCTCATCGCCGACCAGGGCCAGAAGTGGCCGCGCGTCTGCTACCACCCGGCGCTCGGCGCGTTGCAGACCTGCGACACCTGCATGGTCGAGGTCGACGGCGAGATGGTCCGCGCCTGCGCGACCACCGTCACGGCCGGACTCGAGATCGGGACCGAGGGGGGTGTCCGCGGAGGCGCGGGAAGAGGCGGCGCAGCGGCTGATCCGCAAACACGTCCTCTACTGCACCATCTGCGACCACAACGACGGCGCCTGCGAGCTGAAGAAGGGCGTCGAGGCCGCGGGACTCACCCACGAGCGCAACCCGTTCCGGCCCAAGCCCTACGAGATCGACGACAGTCACCCGTTCTATCGCTACGACCCCGACCAGTGCATCCTCTGCGGCCGGTGTGTCGAGGCGTGTCAGGACGTCCAGGTGACCGAGACGCTGTCCATCGACTGGGAGTCCGACAACCCGCGTGTGCTCTGGGACGGGGGGTCGCCGGCGGGCGAATCGTCCTGTGTCTCCTGCGGACACTGCGTCACCGTGTGCCCGTGCAACGCGCTCATGGAGAAGACGATGCTCGGCCGCCACGGGTTGTTCACCACGTGGCCCGAGGAGACCCGGGGCCCGGCCATCGACATCGTCAAGGGTGTCGAACCGACCACCGGCTACCTGCCGCTGTACGCCCTCAGCGACGCCGAGGCCACCGCACGACAGGCCGTCACCGACGTGACGAAGACCGTGTGCACCTACTGCGGTGTCGGGTGCAGCTTCGACGTCGAGACCCGAGGCCGCGAGATCCTCCGCATCCAGCCGCAGCACGACGGGCCCGCGAACTCCATCTCCACCTGCGTCAAGGGGAAGTTCGGCTGGGACCACATCAACGCCCCCGACCGCCTCACGCGGCCGATCGTCCGGCGCGGCAACCGATTCGTCGAGGTGTCGTGGGAGGAGGCGCTCGACCACATCGCCGAGCGAATGGGCGCGATCATCGACCGGGACGGTCCGGACGCCGTCGCCGTCATCGGCTCGTCGAAGGCGACGAACGAGGAGTCGTACCTGACGCAGAAGCTCGCGCGGCAGGTGTTCGGCACCCACAACACCGACAACTGTTCCCGCTACTGTCAGGCGCCCGCGACCCAGGGGTTGTGGCGCACGGTCGGATACGGCGGGGACGCCGGCTCCATCAGCGACATGGAACGCGCGTCGCTGGTACTGGTGGTCGGGTCCAACACCTCCGACTCGCACCCGGTCATCGCTGCCCGCCTGCGACGAGCGCACAAGCTGAACGGCCAACAGCACATCGTCGCCGACCTCCGCGAACACGGCCTGGCCAAGCGGGCCGAGGTGTTCATTCGCCCCAACCCGGGCACCGATCTGATCTGGCTGTCCGCGGTCGCCCGACACATTCTCGACGAGGGGTGGGCCGACGAGGACTTCCTCGCCGACAAGGTCAACGGCGTCGAGGAGTACCGGGAGTCGTTGGCGCCGTTCACCCTCGCCTACGCCGAGGAGCGCACCGGCATCCCTGCCGCGACACTGGTGGACGTCGCGCGGCGGGTCTCGACCGCGGAGTCGGTCGTCGCCCTCTGGGCCATGGGCGTCACCCAGCACCACATGGGGTCCGACACGTCGACGGCGATCTCGAACCTGCTGCTCGTCACCGGCAACTACGGGCGTCCCGGAACGGGCGGGTATCCGCTGCGCGGCCACAACAACGTGCAGGGCTGCAGCGACTTCGGGACGATCAACACGTACTACACCGGCTATCAGCCCATCGACGATCCCGAGGTCAAGGCGAAGTTCGAACGCGCCTACGGCCGCGAGTTCTCCACCGAGCCCGGCATGGACAACCACGAGATGGTCGACGCAGCCCATGAGGGCCGCCTCAAGGGTCTCGTCGTGATCGGGGAGGAGCTCGCCCTCGTCGACGCGAACATCCACTACGTGCAGGAGGCGATGGAGAACCTCGAGTTCTGTGTCGTGTCCGAGCTGTACTTCTCCCGGACCTGTGAGTTCGCCGACGTGGTGTTGCCCGCGGCGGCGTCACTGGAGAAGGACGGCACGTTCACCAGCACCGAGCGCCGGATCCAACGGCTGTACAAGGCGATGGATCCGATCGGGGAGGCCAAGGCGGACTGGCAGATCCTCCAGGACATCGCGCGGCACATGGGACACGAGTGGGGCTACACCCACCCGAGCGAGATCATGGACGAGATCGCCGCGTTGACACCGCTGTTCGCCGGGGTCCGCTACGACCGCCTGGAGGGCTACGACTCGCAGCAGTGGCCGGTCGCCGCCGACGGCACCGACACGCCGCTGCTCTACACCGACGACTTCCACTTCGACGACGGCCGGGCGCGCCTGTACCCGTTGGATTTCCGTGAGCCGGTGGAGAAACCCGACGAGACGTACCCCTTGCACGTCAACAACGGCCGCGTGCTCGAGCACTTCCACGAGGGCAACCTCACCCTGCGGTCGACCGGTCTGACCCACATCGTCCCCGACACCTACGTCGAGATGAACCGCCGCACGGGAGAGACCCACGGCGGCCTCGCGACCGGTGACTGGGTGCGGCTGGTGTCGCGGCACGGTGAACTCACCGCCCGCGTACTGCTGTCGGATGAGGTCGCCGACGACCAGCTGTGGGTGCCGATGCAGGCCGCCGAGATCAACTCGCTGACGTCGAACGAGGTCGACCCCGACTCGCACACCCCGGCGTACAAGGAGATCGCGGTGTACCTCGAGCGGGCCGACGGTCCGCAGGAGGTGCGCGGTGGTTCGCGACGCGGCGCCGACCGCGGCCGGATGGGCGCCCGCGACGTCCAGGGTCACCCGACCGGCCCGCCGTTGCCCCGCAACCACCACCGGTACGGACACCCGACGCCGCAGGCCGGGGTGGAGTCGTACCGGAAGTGGGAGCGACCCGACTACGTGCTGCCGCCCGAGCCCGAACCGGGCGACGCCCGCGCCTGACCACCACTGACCCGACCCGCCCGACGAGAGGCCACACCATGGCACGCTCCCTCGCCTACACACCGCCCACGCCGCCGGACACCGGGGCCCGTGACGCGCTCGACGACCTCGTCGACGCCCTGCACGAGAGCGGCCTGCTCCGTGCGCTCGCCGGTGGCGCGCGGGCCTACCCGACGTTGCTGCACACCCTGCTCGACGCGATCGACGCCGACACCCTGCGCGCCGGCGTCGCCCTGGCGGGCGGACTGGCCGATCTCGACCCCGACGAGGCCGAACGCCTGGCCGGCGGCATCCGGCAGGCGCGCTCGGACGCGACAGCGGCGGCCGCGGGCCGGCCGGAGGGGCCGGTGGGTCTGCTCAAACGCCTCCGCGACCCCGACACCCGCCGGGGGTTGTCGGCGGCCCTGGCCGCGCTCGCGGCGATCGGTGCCGCCCTGGCCCCCGAGAAGCGCTGACCGCACGACGAGCGATGCGACCGCCGCGGCCACGGCTGTCGTCGTCGGACCCGTAGGGTGGGCGCTGCAGCTGGTCTGTGACGACGAGGGGACACGGAGATCGTGTCCGGTCGACGTCACATCGAGCGGGGTCGCCGGGGAACCGGTACGACCCCGCGAGAGGGAACCCGGTGGGAATCCGGGACTGTCCCGCAGCGGTGAGTGGGAACGACCGTCGGCAACAGCACTGGGCCCCGCGCCCGGGAAGCGTCGATCAGTAGGTGCGCGAACGCGCTCGCCCACGAGTCCGAAGACCTGCCAGCCGTGTCCATCGCGCCGCGGTGGACGGTTCATCGCCTCGTGGACTGGGCGTGTGGCCGGACAGGTGGGTCGCCGCACGGCTGCCGTCGTTCTCGACGGGGACGCCGTGGGGCGATCGTGTCGTCGTCCCGACCGGACGTCGACGCTTCTCCGGGTGCCGTCGGGTATGGGCGATGGCCATCCGCTCCACACCCGGAGGAAACACATCCCATGTCCGACATCGACCGCGTGACACACGATTTCCGCGCCACCGTCCTGGGCGCTCCGCGAATCGGCCCGAACCGCGAACTCAAACGTGCCACCGAGGCGTACTGGGCGGGCCGTGCCGACCGTCAGGCGCTGCTGGCCCGCGCCGCCGAGCTGCGTCGCAGTGACGTGGCCCGACTTCGCGACAGCGGACTCGACTCCGTGCCGGTCAACACGTTCTCGTTCTACGACCAGGTCCTCGACACGTGCGTCCTGCTGGGCGCCCTCCCGTCGCGGTACGACGACATCGCCGACGACCTCGACCGCTACTTCGCCGCCGCCCGTGGTGTGCAGTCGGTGACGGCGATGGAGATGACGAAGTGGTTCGACACCAACTACCACTACATCGTCCCGGAGATCTCGCCGGACACCACGTTCTCTCTCCACCCCGACAAGGTCCTGGCCGAGTTCGCCGAGGCCGCCGAACTCGGGGTCCCGGCCCGGCCGGTGATCGTCGGTCCGATCACCTTCCTGCTGCTGAGCAAGGCGGTCGGCGGGGCCGACGCACCGATCACCCGCCTCGACGAACTCGTCCCGCTCTACGCCGATCTCCTCGGCGGGCTGCAGGCTGCGGGCGCGCAGTGGGTACAGATCGACGAGCCGGCGCTCGCCACCGATCTCGCCGACGACGCGGCAGCTCTGGCGGCCCGCGTCTACGGCCCGCTCGGGGACCTGGCCGCTCGACCGGCGCTGCTGGTGGCCGGCTACTTCGGCGACCTGGGTGACGCTCTGGGTGCGCTGGCCGCGACCGGGATCGACGGTGTGGCAGTGGATCTCGTACGCGGTGACCCCGATCGCGTGGTGGCCACGACGGGCCTCGCCGACAAGCTCCTCGTCGCGGGGGTGGTGGACGGTCGCAACATCTGGCGCACCGATCTCGACCGTGCGTCGGCCACTCTCGCCACGCTGCTCGGCAGCGCCCGGACCGTGGCGGTGTCGACCTCGTGCTCGCTGCTGCACGTCCCGTACACCGTCGCCGCGGAGGACCGTCTCGACGAGACCCTGCGAGCGTGGCTGGCGTTCGGCCACGAGAAGGTCGCCGAGGTGGTGACACTCTCCCGTGCGCTGGGGGAGGGGCGCGAGGTCGTGGCCGACGAACTCGCCGCCGCGGCCGCCGCGATCACCGCGCGCCGCTCCGACCCGCGGGTCCACGACCGCCGGACCCGCGCCCGGGTCGAGCAGATCGTGGGGAGCGGTGTCGCTCGCGGCCCCCGCCGACGAGCGCCGACGCGAACAGGACGCGCGCCTGGGACTCCCACTGCTGCCGACCACGACGATCGGGTCCTATCCGCAGACCTCCGAGATCCGTCTGGCCCGGGCCGCGCTGCGGTCCGGCGAGATCGACGAGGCCGAGTACTCCGCCCGGATGCGTGCCGAGGTGGAGTCGGTGATCCGGCTGCAGGAGGAACTGGGACTCGACGTCCTGGTCCACGGCGAACCCGAGCGCAACGACATGGTGCAGTACTTCGCCGAGCAACTCGACGGGTTCGCCGCCACCGACAACGGCTGGGTGCAGTCCTACGGGAGTCGGTGCGTCCGCCCGCCGATCCTCTTCGGCGACGTGTCGCGCCCCCGCCCGATGACCGTCGGATGGGCGACGTACGCGCAGGCTCTCACCGCGAAGCCGGTGAAGGGCATGCTCACCGGCCCGGTGACGATCCTGGCGTGGTCGTTCGTCCGCGACGATCAGCCCCTCGCGGACACCGCGAGACAGATCGCCCTGGCGATCCGGGACGAGACCGTCGACCTGCAGGACGCCGGCATAGGCATCATCCAGGTCGACGAGCCGGCACTGCGGGAACTGCTACCGCTCCGGGCGGCCGACCAGGGGGCCTATCTGCGGTGGGCCGTCGACGCGTTCCGGCTGGCGACGTCCGGCGTCGCGGACGTGACCCAGATCCACACCCACCTCTGCTATTCGGAGTTCGGGGAGGTCATCACGGCGATCGCGGACCTCGACGCCGATGTCACGTCGATCGAGGCCGCCCGGTCGAAGATGGAGGTCCTCGACGACCTCACCGCGATCGGTTTCCGCAACAGCGTGGGACCGGGCGTCTACGACATCCACTCACCGCGGGTGCCGACGCAGGACGAGATCGCGGCTGCCTTGCGGGTCGCGGTGAACGCCGTCCCGGCGGAGAGGCTCTGGGTCAACCCGGACTGTGGGCTGAAGACCCGCGGGCTCGACGAGGTCCGGGAGTCGCTCGCGCATGTGGTCGCGGCCACCGAGACGGTCCGGGCATCACTGGTGTGACGGGTTGACACCGCCGCCGGTTCGTGGCCACGGGCCACGGACCGGCGTCGGTGTCCGCGATCGGGCTCATCCGCTGCGAACACATGACCGCCGGAGCGGCGCGCCCGCACAGAAGAGGTGGCCGTTCGTCTCGACGTCACCTCCTGTTCGCCTGCGGCCGAGACGATCAGGGCATGGCCCTCACCCGTCGTCGCTTCCTCGCCTCCTCCGCCGCCGCCGGCCTGCTGGTGCCGGCCTCGGGTCTCGTCGCCTCGCGTGCGGCCGGCGCGCCGGGTCTGCTGCGGGAGCGACCGACCCTGACGCACGGGATCGCCTCCGGCGACCCGCGGGCCGACGGTGCACTGGTGTGGGCCCGATCCGACACACCCGCCCGCATGATCGTCGAGGCCTCGCCGCTGGAGGATCTGGCGCTGTCGCGTCGCTTCGTCGGACCGGTGCTCACCCCGGCCACCGACGGCACCGGACGGGTGCGTGTGACCGGGATGCCGCCCGGGTCGACCGTCCACTACCGCGTCACCCTCGAATCCGACCGCGGTACGCGATCGCAACCCGTGGAGGGCACCTTCCGCACGGCCCCAGTCCTCCCGGCGCCGATCCGCCTGACGTGGTCGGGCGACGTCGCGGGCCAGGGATGGGGGATCGACGAATCCCGCGGCGGCATGCGGGGATTCGCGGCGGTCGCCGATCGGCACAGTGACCTGTTCCTGCACTCCGGGGACACGATCTACGCGGACAACCCGATGAAGGACACCGTGGACCTCGGCGGCGGAAAGGTATGGCGCAACCGCGTCAGCCCTGCGAAATCCGATGTCGCGCAATCCCTCGACGAGTTCCGCGGCAACCACGCCTACAACCTCACCGACGCCAACTACCGGCGCTTCGCGGCGACGACCACACAGCTCGTTCAGTGGGACGACCACGAGACGCTCAACAACTGGTTCCCCGGCGAGATCGTCGCCAACCCGGCCTACACGCGGGAGAAGCGGGCGGACGTCCTCTCGGCGCGGGCACTGCAGGCCTTCCACGAGTGGCAACCGATGTCGCCGGTCGACGCCGTCGACGGCCGCGTCTACCGGAAGGTCTCCTACGGACCGCTGCTCGACATCTTCGTTCTCGACATGCGCAGCTACAAGGACTCCAACTCCGACTCCCGCGCGCCGTCCGGCGGCCATATCCTCGGCGACCGCCAGGCGCGCTGGCTCATCGACGGCCTGAACCGCTCACGAGCGGTGTGGAAGATCGTCGCCAACGACCTGCCGCTGGGAATCGTCGTCCCCGACACAACCTACGGCGATCCGGCGGGGATCGAGGCCGTGGCGCAGGGCGACGACGGCACGCCCCTGGGCCGGGAGACCGAACTCGCCCGCGTCCTCCGCAGTACGCGGACCGTGCGGAACGTGGTGTGGCTGACCGCCGATGTCCACTACACCGCAGCGAACCACTACCACCCCGACCGTGCCGCGGTCCGCGACTTCCGACCGTTCTGGGAGTTCGTCTCCGGGCCGCTGCACGCCGGCGCGTTCCCGGCCGGGAAGCTCGACCGGACCTTCGGGATCGAGCAGGTGTTCGTCCACGCACCGAGCACCCCGAACGTCGGGCCGGCGGTGCCGGAGTTCCAACACTTCGGTGAGGTCGAGATCGACGGGCTCGGCGGGCGGATGTCGGTGTCGCTGTTCGACGCGACCGGCACGCGACTGCACCGGACGGACATCCCGCGGGAGTGAGGGGTCGCGACCGGGTGACCGGGTAAGTTGCCTACGGGCGCCCGCGGACCCACCGGGGGCCATGACAGCTGTGGGTGACCAGTGCGGCTGATGCGTCGCGATTACGACTACGGCTCGTTCCTCCTCGGGTCCGTCGACGAGGGCCGCCGTCGGCAGCGCATCCGCATCCAGGTGCTGTTGACGCTGTCGATCGTGCTGTCGAACTCCATCGGTGCGGTCATCGCCATCGCCCTCTCCAGTGTCGGGATCCCCGAGCCGAGCGTGTTCCACGCGAAGTTCTGGTGGGTGAACTTCATCGCGCTCCCGGTGTACGTCGGCGCGGCCCTCGTCCTCGGCGCCCTGCTCGGGACGATGATCATCGTCCGACAGCTGCGATGGGCGATCCGCGATCAGGAGCCGACACGCAAGGAGGCGCGCAAGGCGCGGTGGATCCCGTGGAAGCTGACTGCGTTGCAGGCGTCGTTCTGGATCGGCGCGGTCATCATGTTCACGATCCTCTACGGCGTCCTCGACCCCAATCTCATCCCGAAGATCTTCTTCGTCGTCGGGCTGGCCGGCACGGTGGTCTGCGCCATCTCCTATCTGCTGAGCGAGTTCTCACTGCGGCCGATCGCCGCACAGATCATCGCCGCCGCACCACGCTCGGCCCGTCGCCGCCGGGGAGCGCTGCGCACGCGGGCGTTCATCTCATGGTCGGTCGGCTCGGGGATCCCGATCGTCGGCATGTTCCTGGTCGCGGCCTTCGGACTGTTCCGGGAACAGACCACCAAGACCGACGTCTTCGTCGGCGTCACCGTGCTGGTCGCGACCGCCTTGTTCACCGGTGTCCTGCTGACCGTGCTGAACACGACCCATGTCGTCGCGCCGGTGCGCAACGTCGCCTCGGGGATGTCGAAGGTGAGCCGGGGTGACACCGACGTGTCGGTCGTCATCTTCGACGACACCGAACTCGGTGAGCTGCAGGCCGGTTTCAACGAGATGGTCGAGGGTCTCCGCGAGCGGGAACGCCTGCAGGACCTCTTCGGTCGTCACGTGGGTCGTGACGTCGCCGAGGCGGCACTGTCGAGCGATCCCGAACTCGGCGGCACCGAGAGGACGGTCGCGGTGGTCTTCGTCGACGTCATCGGCTCGACGACATTGGCGTCGGAACGCGAACCGTCGGAGGTCGTCTCGATCCTCAACCGGTTCTTCGCCGTCATCGTCACCGAGGTCGAGGAGCGCAAGGGCCTGGTCAACAAGTTTGAGGGTGACGCGGTGCTCGCGGTGTTCGGCGCCCCCATCGATCTCGACGACTCCGCCGGGGCGGCACTCGCTGCGGCGCGGGCCATCTCGTCACGGCTCGCCGACGAGGTCCCGGAGCTGTCCGCCGGGATCGGTGTCGGGTACGGCAGTGTCGTCGCCGGCAACGTCGGGGCCATCCAGCGGTTCGAGTACACCGTCATCGGTGACGCGGTGAACGAGTCGGCACGCCTGAGCGAGCTGGCCAAGCGGGACCCCGCCCATCCGCTCGCCAGCGGCGCCGCGGTCGACGCCGCGCTCGACGAGGCGCAGCACTGGGCCGAGCAGGAGACGGTGACGCTGCGCGGAAGGACCGCGGAGACGGTGGTCTACGCCGCGCGCTGAGCGGTCAGGACGCCGAGCCGCGCGTCCCGCGGTCGGACAGTCCCTCGGCGAGGTCGAGTTGGCGCAGCACGCGCCGCAGCACCTCGTCGTCGATGCGTCCGGCGTCGCGTTCGGCGATGAACACCTCGCGCTGCACCTGCAGCAGTTCGGTGCGCAGGCGACTGAACACCATCGACGGGCTCTCGCCGATCTCCTCCTCGCCGCGCCCGAGTTCTTCCCACGCGAGGTTCTTGCGTGACTTCAGCCAGCGGCGGAGCACGTGCACCTGGTCGTCGTTGGCCTCGCTGGAGGGCAGTTCGGCGGCCAGTTCGTCGAGTCGCTTCCCGGCGGCGCGGCCGGCGCGGTCCTGGGCGGCGGCCAGCGACAGCAGGTCTGAGCGGCGTTCGTCCCCGGTCACCCCGAGACGTCGGATGAGCCAGGGCAGCGACAACCCCTGCAGCAGCAGCGTCCCGACCACGACGACGAAGGTGAGGAAGATGATCTCGTCGCGCGCGGGGAACGCGTCGCCGGCCTCGGTGGTCAGCGGGATGCCGAACGCGGCGGCGAGGCTGACCACCCCACGCATGCCCGACCACGCCACGATGAACACCGACGCCGGGGTCGGCGGCGACTCCCGCTCACGGACCCGTCGGGACAGCAGGCGGGGTAGGTAGGTGGCCGGGTACATCCACAGGATGCGTACCAGGATCACCGTCGCCAGCACCGCCACCGCACTCCACACGATCGCGCCGAGGGAGTGCCCGCGCAGTCCGCGGACCACCTCCGGCAGCTGCAGACCGATGAGCAGGAACACGAACGACTCCAGCATCACGTCGATCGAGCGCCACACCGCGTTGTCCTGCAACCGGGTCGCGTAGCCGTCGCGCGCGGACCGTTGACCGAGGTAGAGGCCGACGACGACCACCGCGATCACACCGGAGGCGTGCAGTTCCTCCGCGACGAAGTACGTGGCGAACGGGATGACGATGCCCACCGCCGTCTCCATCGGCGGATCGGTGAGCCACAACCGGATCCGCGAGACGACGATCCCGAAGACCAGGCCGACGACGACCCCGCCGACCGCCGCGACCGCGAACAGGGCGATGCCGCCCCACGCCGTCGTCGTGGCACCGACCGCCGCGCCGAGGGCGAGTCGGTACGCGGTGAGCGCGGTCGCGTCGTTGAGCAGGCTCTCCCCGCCGAGCAGCGTCGTGATCTTGCGCGGCAGGCCCAGCCGGCGTCCGATCGCCGTCGCGGACACCGCATCCGGCGGGGCGACGACCGCGCCGAGCACCAACGCCGCCGCCAGCGGCAGCTGCGGCAGCGACCAGTAGGCCACGAACCCGACGACCACCGCGCTCACCAGCGGCAACGCGATGGCCAGCAGGCCGATCGCCCGGGCGTTGCGGCGCAGCGCCACATACGAACTGTCCTGCGCGGCCGAGTAGAGCAGCGGCGGCAGGATCACGAACAGCACGACGTCCGGGTCGAGGGCGACCGTGGGGAGGTGCGGGATGAACCCGACCCCCAGGCCGACCACGACCAGGATCAGCGGGGACGGCAGTTGCCAGCGTCGCGCCAACGCCGCGACGCCGAGCGCGATGCCGGCGACGGCGATGAGGGAGGCGTCCAACGGTGACCTCTCGGCTCGAGGTGGGCGGCGGGACGAGGATATCGCCGCGCCGAGCCCGGCCGCGGGTCGAGAGCCGGCCGTCGGGGCCCGGCCCGGGTTACGCCGTGCCCGACCCGTTCATCGCGGGCTGCTTGGCGGTGGCCGGTGTGTCGTCGTGCATCGCGATGACGAGCTGCTGCAGCGCGCCCCGCAGCTCCGCGACCTCGTCGTCGGACAGACGCGTCTTGCACGAGACGTCGCCGGCGATGCGGCTGCCCTCGTGCTGCAGTTCGCGGCCGGCCTCGGTGAGACGCATGCGGTGCACGCGGCGGTCGGACGGATCGCGCTGACGCTCGACGAGCCCGGCCTTGACGAGGCGGTCGAGGACGGGGGCGAGGCCGTTGGCCGGGAGGTCGAGGCGATCGGCGAGGGTGCCGACCGAGATGTCGTCGTCCTCCCACAGCACGATCATGACCAGGAACTGCGGGTAGGTGAGGCCGATCCTGTCCAGCATCGGTCGGTAGGCGCGGACGATGGTCGCGGACGCCGAGTAGAGCGCGAAGCACAGCTGGTCGTCGAGCCGCAAGCCGGTGGTGTCGTTCATCGTGGGTCTCCAGGCTGCATCGGGGACTGTCGGACAAATCGCCCGCTTCTCGGATCGACCTGTTCAAGCCATACCAGCGTACGGCGTGCGTGATCTTGTGGTGCCACACACCTACATGTATGTCGCACTGAAATGTGTTCTGGCCGGTCAGAGCGGTGGTTGGCCGCGTCGGTGACGGATGCGGGACAATGCCCGGGTGCGATCGATCAGGAGATCCGTCCGTCACCGGTTGATCGGCGACCGCGACGTCGCCGACGATCCGGTCGACGACGGTCAGTGCGCCCACCTGCGGGATGCGCCCACGTCGGAGGCCGACGTCGACGCCGAACGGCTCTGCCAGGGGTGTGCCGAGGAGGGCGAGCAGCACTGGGCGCACCTGCGTCAGTGCCTCGCCTGCGGGTACATCGGGTGTTGTGACTCGAGCCCGCGCCGGCACGCCACCGCCCACCACATGACCACGCACCACCCGGTGATGCGGTCCGCCGAGCCCGGAGAGTCCTGGCGCTGGTGCTACGTCGACGCCCAGATCGGATGAGGCCCAGATCGGATGAGGAGACCATGACGCGACCCGAGGACCGTCCGGCGCCTGTCGGCCGAGCCGTGCCACCGCGCCCCGGAGGACCTGCCGGTCCGGCCGAGCCGCCGGTCGGCCGCCCGGTCCCGCCGCGCGGCCCGATTCCGCCGGCCGGCGCCCCGGCCCCACCCGGCCCCGGGGTACCGCCGGGTCCGCCCCCGCGCGGCGGTCGTGCGGTGCCCCCTCGTCCCGCGGGCCGTCCCGCGCCGCCGACGGGGCGCACCGTGGCGGGACCCGCCCGCATCGGGACGCCGCTGTCGCCGTCGGCGACGCGCGTGATGCTCCTGGGTGCCGGGGAGTTGGGCAAGGAGGTGGTGATCGCCTTCCAGCGCCTCGGCGTCGAGGTGATCGCCGTCGACCGCTACCACAACGCGCCCGGACATCAGGTCGCCCACCACGGCTTCGTGATGGACATGACCGACCCCGACGCACTGCTCGCGCTCATCCTCGACCAGAGGCCCCACTACGTCGTGCCGGAGATCGAGGCCATCGCGACAGGTGCGCTGGAGGAGGCCGAGCGTCGTGGCATCACCGAGGTGATCCCGACCGCCCGCGCGACCGCACTGACGATGAACCGTGAGGGAATCCGACGACTCGCCGACGAGCAGCTCGGCCTGCCGACGTCGGCGTATGCCTTCGCCGACTCCGTCGAACAGCTCACCGAGGCCACACGCCGCGTCGGGTTCCCGTGCCTGGTGAAGCCGACGATGTCGTCGTCGGGCAAGGGGCAGTCGATGCTGCGCGGGCCCGAGGACATCCAGTCCGCGTGGGACACGGCCGCGTCCGGCGCCCGCGTGGCCGGCGGACGGGTCATCGTCGAGGGATTCGTCGACTTCGACTACGAGATCACGTTGCTGACCGTGCGGGCTGTCGACCCCGCCACCGGTCGGCTCACCACCCACTTCTGCGCGCCCATCGGCCACCGGCAGGAGCGAGGCGACTACGTCGAGAGCTGGCAGCCGCAGGCGATGAGCCCGGTCGCGCACGGGGCGGCGATGTCGATCGCGGCCCGCATCGTGACCGCGCTCGGCGACGGCGGGCTCGGCGGGCGCGGGGTCTTCGGCGTCGAGATGTTCGTCAAGGGCGACGACGTCTACTTCAGCGAGGTCAGCCCGCGCCCGCACGACACCGGGCTGGTCACGCTCGCGACGCAGCGCCTGTCGGAGTTCGAGATGCACGCGCGTGCGGTGCTCGGGCTGCCCGTCGACGTGACGCTGGCGAGCCCGGGTGCGTCGGCGGTCATCTACGGCGGCCGGGACGAGGCGGCGATCGCGTTCGAGAACGTCGCCGCTGCCCTCGCCGTGCCCGAGACCGACATCCGCCTCTTCGGCAAGCCCGAGAGCTACGTGAGGCGCCGGATGGGTGTCGTCGTGGCAACGGCCGACGACGTCGTCGAGGCACGCCGACGCGCCCGTGACGGTGCCGCGGCGGTCCGTCCGGTGAGCACCGCGCCGCCGGTGGTCGGGGACCGTCCGTCGGCGCCGGGCCCGTCCCCGCTGGTCGAGTCGACAGGTCCGAGCACCGACCGGTTCCGTGACCGCAGCGTGCGTCCCGAGCCCGCCGGCGACGGGCGCTCCGCCGTCCCCACCGACGACTCGAACCCCACGGGGTCCGGCGGCGACGGTTCGGCGGCGGAGGCGGACCCGCCGCAGACCGCCGCGTTCGACACCGCGGCCGCGGCCCGTGACGACGCCGATCGGGACACCGCCGACACCGATCCCGTCGCCGAGTCGTCGCGGACCGGCCGTGACGTCGGCCGCCCCGACGTCGAACGGACCGACACCGGCCGCGGTGTGACCGTGGAGAAGTAGATGCCGCTGTGGGGTGACCTGCTCGTCGCGCTGGTGATCGCGGTCGGGCTGGTCGGCACCGTGGTGCCCCTGCTGCCCGGTCCGAGCCTGGTGCTCGGCGCGATCGTGGTGTGGGCCGTCGTGACCGGCGGCGCGGCGTGGGCCGTCGCGGCCGTCGCCGCGGTGCTCGTCCTCGGCGCGATGGGGCTGAAGTACGTGGTGGCCGGTCGGAGCATGCGACGGTCGGGTGTCGCCGACCGCACGATCGTCGTCGGCGGACTGGTCGGCATCGTCGGCTTCTTCGTGGTGCCCGTCGTCGGTCTCCCGCTGGGGTTCCTGGTCGGGGCCGCGGCGTCGGAATGGGTGACCCGCCGCGATCCCCGCGCGGCGACACGGGGTGCGGTGGCCGCTGCCCGCGCCGCCCTCGTCGCGATCGGGATCGAACTCACCGCATCACTGTTCGCCGCGGGGTCGTGGACGATCGGCGCGATCGCACTCTGACGGGCCGCTCCGGCGACCGCCGCGGATCGTGGACGGGTCAGCGACCGAGCGGCACGACGAGCGGCCCGTCGGTGACGGGATCGCGGATCACCATCGACCGCAGACCGAATGCCGTCTCCAGCAGCTCCGGGGTGATGACCTCGTCCGGGTTCCCCTGGGCGAGCACCGCCCCGTCGCACATGACGACGATGTGGTCGCTGTAGCGGACGGCGAGGTTGAGGTCGTGCAGGACGGTGACGACGGTCTTGCCGTGCTCGGCGCTGAGCGTGCGCACGAGGTCGAGGACGTCGACGGCGTGCGCGAGGTCGAGGAATGTCGTGGGCTCGTCGAGGAGCAGGATCTCGGTCTGCTGCGCGAGCACCAGGGCGATCCAGACGCGTCGTCGCTGCCCGCCCGACAGCGACTCGACGGGCCGGTCGGCGAGGTCGGCGACACCGGTCAGGGCCATCGCCTCGGCGACCGCGGCGTCGTCGTCGGGTGAGGCCTGTCGGTACCACCGCTGGTGCGGGTGCCGACCGCGTTCGACGAGTTCGGCGACCGTCAGCCCCGACGGCGCGATCGGGTCCTGGGGGAGGAGTCCGAGTACCTGGGCGAGGTCGCGGGGACGTCGGCCGGCGATGTCGTCGCCGTCGAGCCGCACCACCCCGGACCGCGGGGTCAGCAGACGCGAGATCGACCGCAGCAGCGTCGATTTGCCGCAGCCGTTCGGTCCGACGATCGTCGTGACGACGTGGTCGGGGATGTCGAGGGTGAGCCCGTCGATGACGACGCGGTCGTCGTAGCCGACGGTCAGTCCCTGCGCGGTCAGACGACTCATGCGGAAGCCTTCCGGGACACGGCGATCATGAGGTAGACGAGGAACGGTCCGCCGACGGCGGCGGTGACCACGCCGACGGCCAGGCCTCCGGGCAACACGCTGCGGCACAACAGGTCCGCCGCGGAGACGAGCACGGCACCGAGCAGACCCGACAGCACGGGTGGCGGCTGGGGCGTGCGCGCGAGCCGCAGCGCGATCTGCGGTGCGAGCAGCGCGACGAACGCGACCGGTCCGGCCGCGGCGACCGTCACGGCCGACACCACCACCGCCACCGCCAGGGCGAGGACCCCGACCCGCCCTGCCCGCACCCCGAGGCCACGCGACAGGTCGTCACCGAGCGCCAACATCGCCAACCCGCGTCCGATGCACGCGACGACGACGATCCCGAGCATGAGGACCACCGCGAGGGTGATCACCGACGACCACGTCGCGGCAGAGATCGACCCGACGAGCCATCGTTGCGCGCGGGCGACGTCGTTGATCTGTGCGCGGGTGAGCCCGTAGGACACGACGGCCTGGAACACCCAGGTGAGTGCGACGCCGACGAGGACGAGTCGGAAGGGCTCGATGCCCCCGCGCCATGCCAGGGCGTACATCAGCAGCGCACCCACGACCCCACCGAGCAGGGCGGCCAGCGGGATCCCGATGTCCGACAGCCACGCGCCCGCACCGGAGCCCAGCGCGATCGCCGTGACCGCGGCGGCACTGGCTCCCGCGGTGATGCCGAGGATGTCGGGCGTCGCCAGGGGATTGCGGGCGACGGTCTGCGTGAGTGCGCCGGCCAGTCCCAGCCCCGCGCCGACGAGCACCGCGAGCAGGGCACGGGGCAGGCCGACGTCGAACACGACGACGTTCTCCACCCGCGTGCCGCCGCCGAACAGGATGCGGAGCAAGTCGAGCGGGCCCAACGGGAAGTCGCCGACGCCGAGCCCCACGACGAGCAGCACGAGCGCCGCCACCGACGCCACCACCGACGCGACGAGCAGTCGGGGGCGGACGGGCAGGGCGACGGGCCCGAAGCGCAGCACCCGTCGGCGCCGCGGGGGCGGGGCCGGCGTGGTCAAGGCGTCGGCGACGACGGTGGCGGTCACACCGACACCAGCCGTCGTGCGCGGACGAGGTGGATGAGCATCGGCGCGCCGACGACGGCCAGGACGATGCCCACCTGGATCTCGCCCGGACGGGCGACGACACGACCGATCACGTCGGACGCGAGCAGCAGCACCGCGCCGATCAGTGCCGAATACGGCACGACCCAGCGGTAGTCGGCACCGACCACGGCCCGGGCGAGGTGGGGCGCGACGAGGCCGAGGAACACGATCGGCCCGCACGCGGCGGTCGCCGCACCGGACAGCAGGGTGATGGCGAGGATGCCGACGATCCGGACGGTGACCACCCGCGACCCCAGGGCGCGGCTCATGTCGTCGCCGAGACCGAGCACGTTCAGGAAGAAGCCGCTGCCGATCGCCAGCACCAGACCGACCGCGACGAAAGGCAGTGCGGCCCACAGCACGTCGGTGCCGCGCCCCACGATCGACCCGACGTTCCAGAACCGCCACGCGTCGAGGGACGCGGTGTCGACGAGCACGATGCCGGAGGTGATGGCGAGGAGCAGGGCCGACAGGCCGGTCCCGGCGAGCACGAGGGTGATCGGCGAGGCGCCCTTCGTCGCGGCCGACGCGCCGAACGCGGCGATCGCCGCGAGCACGGCTCCGAGCAGCCCGAACCCCATGTACTGCAGGGGCGTGGTGATGCCGAGGGTGTAGACGCCGACGACGACCGCGCACGCCGCACCGGCGTTGACGCCCAGGAGGCCGGGGTCGGCGAGGGGATTGCGGGTGTGCGCCTGGGTCAACGCGCCCGCAGCCCCCATCGCGAGCCCGACGAGCAGGCCGAGCAGTGTCCGGGGGATACGCAGGTCACGGACGATGCCGACGGTGTCGGCGGCACCGTGCGCTGACCACAGGGCGTCCCAGACCTCGCCGAGCCCGAGTGCCCGGGACCCGATGGCGATCGACGCCGTCGCCGCGACGACAAGCAGTCCGACCCCGCCGACGAGGCCGAGGAACCGCCGGCTGCGCGCCCGCGTCGCGCGGTCGACGTCGGGCTGCGGGGCTGTCCCGGGCCTCGAGACGGTGGACGAGAGCATCGAAAGAAAGGATACCCTTACTTCACGATTCGATGACAGACGGTAACGAACGGCACGTGAATGCGATGAAGTGGACAGTGCGGTGTGACCCCCGACACCGCCCCATTGATCGATCACGAGGAAGTGAGTTCGAGATGTCACGTCGTGCACAGGTACTCCGTCGCGCCGCCGCCGGGACGCTGGCGGCCGCAGCAGTCGCCGCCACCGCGGGTGTCGCCGCTGCTCCCGCGAGCGCTGCCACGCCGCCGAACCTGCGCCTGACCGGCGTCGTGTTCTGCGACAAGACCAACTTCATCCCGACGCTCGTCCGCCAGATGACCGTGACGAACACCAGCGACACGTTCACCATGCGGAACGTCACCCTGCAGGAGATCCAGGGGCAGAAGCGTTTCGCGGCGAGCCTCGCCCCGGGCAAGACGTTGCAGATCAGGACCACGCAGCCGGGCTGCTTCCCGTCGTCGATCAGCGGCTACGCGATCTCCGACAACCGCGAGGACCTGCTGGACAACTACGGCTACTGGTACACCCTCGACCGGCTCTGACAGATCCGCGTCGGTGGACGCTCCACCTCCACGAGGACGCTCCGCCTGCAGGCGGAGCGTCCTTCGTCTTCTGGAGCGGGAAACCGGAGCGGTCAGGTCAGCGCTGGACCTTGTCGGGCTCGGCGGCGGCGAGCATGTCCTCGCGCTCGACGACCTTCACGCGCTCCCGGCCCTCGGCCGCACCCAGCTTCCGCTCGTGCTCGTCGAGGCGGTACCAGCCGTCCCAGGTCGTGAACGGGATGTCGCGGCTCTCCAGCAGTGCGATGACGTCGTCCTCGCCGGGGGAGGAGGGCTCGTTGAGCAGGCCGTCCCTCATGTCGGTGAGGATGCAGTCGACGGTCTCGTTCGCGTCGCCCTTGGTGTGGCCGATGAGGCCGATCGGCCCGCGCTTCACCCACCCGGTCGTGTACAGCCCGGTGAGGTGCTCGCCCTCGTCGAAGATGCGACCGGACTCGTTCGGGATGACACCGGCCTGGTCGTCGAACGGGATCGCCGGCAGGTTGTCCGACAGGTAGCCGACCGCGCGGTAGACCGCGCCGACCTCCCAGTCGGTGAACTTGCCGGTCGGCTTCACGTTGCCCGTGCCGTCGAGCTGTGTGCGCTCGGTCCGCAGTCCGACGACCCTGCCGTCCTCACCGAGGATCTCGGTCGGGGACTCGAAGAAGTGCAGGAACAGCTTGTGCGGTCGGTCGCCGACCTCGCGGATCGCGTAGTTCTCGATGATCGTGGCGACCTGGTCGGTGATTTTCGACCCGCGACGGGCGACGGCCGAGCCCTCGTCGTAGTCGATGTCCTCGGGGTCGACGATGACCTCGATGTTCGGCGAGTGGTCGAGCTCCTTGAGCTCGAGCGGGGTGAACTTCGCCTGTGCCGGGCCGCGGCGCCCGAACACGTGCACCTCGACGGCCTTGTTGGCCTTGAGGCCCTCGTAGACGTTCGGCGGGATCTCGGTCGGCAGCAGCTCGTCGCCGGTCTTGGCGAGCACACGCGCCACGTCCAGGGCGACGTTGCCGACGCCGATGACCGCGACCTTCTCCGCCTCGAGGGGCCAGGTGCGCGGGAAGTCGGGGTGGCCGTCGTACCAGGCGACGAACTGCGCGGCGCCGTAGGAGCCGTCGAGGTCGACACCGGGGACGTCCATCAGGCGGTCGTCGGTCGCGCCGGTGGAGAAGATCACGGCGTCGTAGAGCGTCCGCAGGTCGTCGAGGGTGATGTCGGTGCCGTAGTCGACGTTGCCGAGCAGTCGGACCTGCGGCTTGTCGAGGACCTTGTGCAGCGCGGTGATGATGCCCTTGATGCGCGGGTGGTCGGGCGCCACGCCGTACCGGATGAGGCCGAACGGGGCGGGCATGCGCTCGTACAGGTCGATGCTGACACCACGCTCCGATGCGGTGTCGGACTTCATCAGCGCGTCGGCGGCGTAGATGCCGGCCGGTCCGGCGCCGACGATGGCGACGCGCAGCGGGCGGTCCTGCGTACTCATGGGTGGTGCACCTTCTTCTCGGCCGGGAGAGGCGTCGACACGATCGGCCTTCCACGGTAGGCGTGCCCCGTACGACATGGCCAATTGCGTGAGCGGTCTTACCCGAGGTCAGCGCGCGAGCTGCGGGACCAGACGCTGCAGGACGTAGGGGATGGTGAGCACCGTCGGCACCGACATCGCGCTGCCGAGACCCTGATCGACGTAGACGACGTCGCCGCGCTTGACGATGTCGAGGTTGCTGAAGGCCGGGTTGGCCTTCAGCTTGTCGGTGGCGCCGGCGTAGTCGACGACGACGAGCTTGTCGAGGCCGTTCAGCAGGTTCAGGTTCTCGTCGGAGATCGACCCGTAGAACCCGTCGGTGATGGTGGGCTGCAGCGACGCGGGGAACGTCATGCCGAGGTTCGTCAGCATCTGTCCGCGTCCGTCGCCCGGACCGTAGATGTAGACGCCCCCGGCGTCGGACCCGATCACCACCGCGCTGCTGCGGCCCACCAGCTGCGGGTTGGCGGACTTCGCGTCGGTGAACTGCTTCTCGGTGTCGGCGATGATCCGTGCGGTCTCGGCGGGCTTGCCGACAGCCTTGCCGACCTCGGCGGTCGCGGCCTGCCACGGAACCTGCCAGTCCTCGTACTGCTTCTCGCGCACGACGGTCCCGGCGACCTTGGCGAGGTTGTCGTAGACGGGCTGCGTCACGGCGTTGTTCACGGCGACGATCAGCTGCGGGTTCGACGCGAGGACCTTGGTCACCTCGCCCGCGAGGTCGGACGTGGCATTGGTGAGGACCTCGGGGTTCTTGCCCTTCAGCAGGTCGGAGTTCCACGGCGTGACCACCGAGCGGTTGGTGGGGTCGTAGAACGGGGCCATCGTCGTCGGGACGATGCCGAGCTTGAGCAGGATGTCGCTGTCGCCCGGGCCCAGGGTGGCGATCCGCGACGGGGCGGAGTCGATGGTCGTCGAGCCGTAGGCGTGGTCGATCGTCACCGGGAACGCGCCGGGCTCGGCCGCGACGGAACTCGACGCGCCGGTGGTGTCCTCGTCGGGTGCCGAACACGCCCCCACGCCGACGACGAGTGCTGCTACGGCGACGGCCACGCCCAGGCGACGATGCATCGAGGAACCTCCGGGATCGGGAGCCACCAAGGTTAGGCTCCGCTTACCCCGAGGATGGCATCGCGATGCCTGACCCGGCAAATCCGACCCGTCGGACCGCCGGCACGATCCACGTACGATCGCGCCCATGGCGACCAGCAACGACACCTCGGCGCAGCCCGCCCCCGACCCCGACGACCCCGGGCTGAAGGCGGCCTGGCCGTTCATCGTCGCGGTCGTGATCGTGCTGCTCGTCATCGGCGGCGTGGTCGCCTCGCAGCTGCTGCGGCCCGCCGACGACCGACTGCCCGACAACGCCGCCGTGCAGCACGCGATCAACGACTACTACACGGCGAAGAACGCCATCAACTACACGGCGTTCCGGGACGCCACCTGCAGTCGCGTGGTCGACGGCGGGTCGTTCCCCACCGACGAGGCGTTCCGGTCGGCGGCGCAGTCGACCCGTGACTCCAAGGGCAAGATCATGGTCACGACGATCGCCGACATCGCCGTCAGCGGGACCTCGGCGACGGCGTCGATGACCTGGCGCTACGAGAAGGACCCCCGTCAGACGACGCAGTCGGTGCCGCTGGTGAAGGACGCCGACACGTGGAAGGTGTGTGGCGTCAGCGCGCCCTGATCCCCGCGGAGTCATGTGCACCCGCCTGTGGGATTCTGGAGACCGTGACCTACGCAGGTGATCTGTCCGTGCAGCAGGCCTGGGACCTCCTCGCCGAGGACCCCGACGCCGTCCTCGTCGACGTGCGCACCCAGGCGGAGTGGAACTACGTCGGCATCCCCGACCTGTCGTCGCTGAGCAAGCGCACCGTCCTCATCGAGTGGGTCGGCTTCCCCGACGGCTCGCGCAACCCGCGGTTCACCGAGCAGCTGCGGGAGGCCGGCGTCTCCGACGAGCAGACGGTCGTCTTCCTCTGCCGCTCCGGGCAGCGGTCGATCGGGGCCGCCGAGGCCGCCACGGCCGACGGCGTGCAGAAGGCCTACAACATCGCCGAGGGCTTCGAGGGCGGACTCGACGCGGAGGGACACCGCGGCGCCGTGGGGTGGAAGGCCGCCGGCCTGCCCTGGCGTCAGTCGTGATCCCCACCTGGCGCGAGCTGCCCGACGACGTCGCGCCCGACACGATCGGTGTGCGGGGCGGCCTCATGCGGTCGGGCTTCGACGAGACGTCGGAGGCGATGTTCCTCAACTCGGGCTACGTCTACGACAGTGCCGCGGCGGCCGAGCGCGCGTTCACCGGTGAGGACGAGCGCTTCGTCTACTCGCGCTACGGCAACCCCACGGTCGCGATGTTCCAGGAACGACTGCGACTGC
This sequence comes from Gordonia paraffinivorans, assembly GCA_036946345.1. Taxonomy (GTDB): domain Bacteria; phylum Actinomycetota; class Actinomycetes; order Mycobacteriales; family Mycobacteriaceae; genus Williamsia_A; species Williamsia_A paraffinivorans_A. Next base: position 24,165 of record JAQIJH010000048.1, read on the forward strand.
TGGAGGGTGCCGAGGCGTGCTTCGCCACCGCCAGCGGCATGGCCGCCGTGTTCGTCTCCCTCGGTGCGCTTCTCGGCGCGGGTGACCGACTCGTCGCCTCCCGCAGCCTGTTCGGGTCCTGCTTCGTGGTGTGCAACGAGATCCTGCCGCGATGGGGTGTCGAGACCGTCTTCGTCGACGGCGAGGACCTCGCCCAGTGGGAGGAGGCGCTGTCGGTGCCGACGACCGCGGTCTTCTTCGAGACGCCGTCGAACCCGATGCAGTCGCTGGTCGACGTCCGCCGCGTCTCCGAGCTCGCCCACGCCGCCGGTGCGAAGGTCGTGCTGGACAACGTCTTCGCGACGCCGCTGTTGCAGCGCAGCTTCGATCTCGGCGCCGACGTCGTCGTCTACTCGGGCACCAAGCACATCGACGGCCAGGGTCGTGTCATGGGCGGGGCGGTCCTCGGGTCGAAGGAGTACATCGACGAGCCGGTGCAGAAGCTGATGCGCCACACCGGTCCCGCGATGAGCCCGTTCTCCGCGTGGACGCTGCTCAAGGGACTCGAGACACTGCGACTGCGCGTGGAGGCGTCGGTGGCCTCCGCACTACGGGTCGCGCAGTTCCTCGAGGACGACCCCCGGGTCAAGTGGGTGAAGTACCCCTTCCTGCAGTCGCACCCGCAGTACGACCTGGCGCGGTCGCAGATGTCCGGCGGCGGCACCGTCGTGACGTTCGAGCTGAACGACCACGACGGCGTGACGGGCAAGCAGCGCGCGTTCGAGGTCCTCGACGCCCTGCGGGTCATCGACATCTCGAACAATCTCGGCGACGCGAAGTCGTTGATCACCCACCCCGCCACCACCACCCACCGCGCGATGGGTCCCGACGGGCGCGCCGCGATCGGGTTGTCCGACAGCGTGGTCCGGCTCTCGGTCGGCCTCGAGGCGGTCGACGACCTGCTCGCCGACCTCGACCGGGCGCTCTAGGTCGCGCACGCGCCGCATGGGAGCGACGAGGGGTGGCGCGTGCAGTCGCTGATCGACTGGCTGGTCGACGTCATCCAGACGACGCCGCCCTGGGTCGTGTATCTGGTGGTCTGGGCGTTGGTCTACTGCGAGTCGGCGGCGCTGCTGGGGCTGATCCTCCCCGGTGAGACGGCACTGCTCGCAGGAGGTGTCGCGGCCGCGGTCGGGGAGACCTCCATCGGGTGGCTGATCACCGGCGCGTGCGTCGCGGCGATCGCAGGGGACGCGACCGGGTTCTCGCTGGGCCGGTGGTCGGGCCCGCGCATGATGCGGTCCCGGCTCGGACGCAGGATCGGCGAGGAGCGGTGGGATCGGGTCGCGCATGCCATCCAGAACAACGGGATCCCGACGGTCGTCGGCGCCCGATGGGTGGGGTACGTCCGCACCCTGACCCCGTTCGTGGCGGGGATGTCGCGGATGCCGGTGCAGAAGTACCTGACCGCGAACGTCGTCGGCGGGGTCGTGTGGGTGACCGCGGTCGGCATGATCGGCTACCTCGTCGGCGCCGCGGTCGGTGCCCGACTGCTGCTCTACGGCGGCATCGTCGTGGGCGCGTGTGCGGTGGTCGTGATCGCGGTCAACTGGTGGCGGTCACGACGCCGTGCCCACCACACCGGACCCGGAGCCACCTGACCGGACGCCGGTCTCGTCGGCGAGGAGTCCCGGGGCGCCGAGGGCCCGCAGGACGGTAGCGAACTTCGCCGTCGTCTCGTCGAGTTCGGCGGTCGGATCGGAGTCGACGACGATGCCGCCGCCCGACCACGCCCGCAGCGTGCGGCGGTCCGCGGCGACCTCGGCGCAGCGGATGCTGACCATCCACTCGCCGTCGCCGGCGGCGTCACACCAGCCGACGGCGCCCGCATAGAACCCGCGGGGGCCCTCCACCTCGCCGATGATCGACCGGGCAGCGTCCGTGGGGGTCCCGCAGATCGCCGGCGTCGGGTGCAGCAGGAGCGCGAGATCCAGTGCCGTGACGTCGTTCTCGGCGAGGACACCCTCGATCGGGGACGCCAGGTGCCACATCTCACCGGTGCCGAGCAGGATCGGTTCGTCGGGCACGTGCAGGTCGCGGGTGACCGGCGCGAGCGCGTCCGCGATGTGATCGACGACGTACCGGTGCTCGCGGTGGTCCTTGCCGGACTCGAGCAGCGCCTGCCCGTTGCGGCGATCGATCTCGGGATCCGACGAGCGTGGCGCCGACCCGGCGTAGGGCCGGCAGAGGACTCGATCGCCGTCCTTGCGCACCAGCGACTCCGGGCTCGACCCGACGAGTACGGCTCCGTCCTGGGGGCCACCCGCCGCGGACAGGTCGACGGCGAACGCGTTGCCCTCGGGACTGCCGGCGGCGAACGATCGGATGAGGGCCTCGACGTCGACGCGGTCCTCGGCAGCGAGCTCGATCGCCCTCGCCAGCACCACCTTCCGGGCCGCGCCCGCGGCGATCCGGTCGACGACGGCGGTGACCCGGTCGCGGTGGCCGGCGGGAGACGGGATCGAACGCACCAGTCGCACAGCGGGAACGGACGGTGGCGCGGTCCGGGTGGTGTCGTCCACGACGAGGTCACCCGGAACGTAGAGCGCGTCGGGGGTGTCCGGGGCGAACGACAGGGCACCGACCACCGGGACACCCGACGCGGCAGCCGCGAGCGCGTCCGACGAGCGGTCGAACTCCCGCTCGGCGCGCGTCGCCCGCACCGTCCGTGACGGCCGGGAGAGGTGGAACAGCACGTGTCCACGCTACCCGCGCGGTGGTTGCGCTCATCGTGAGCGCAACCACCTCCCGTGTTGACTCCGGTCGGGGCGCTCGCCCATGATCTCGGGCAGGTCATGAGTGTCAGCGTCGTGAGCCCCGGCTCGCTGACCGGCAACCCTCCTACCGCGGTGGGGTGCTCCCGGGTGACGACCCGGCCCGTCTCCACACCGGACACGGGCAAGCGCGGGGCCCCTGGTGGTCCCCGGACCCCATGGAGGAAACATGTCCCTGCTCGCCGAACCCGTCTCGGTCGCCTCGCGGGCGGTCGACCACGCGTACGCCAATCTCGACCACGCGGCCAGTGCGCCGGCGCTCGGTGCGGTCGTCGACGAGGTGACGCGCGTCCTGCCCGAATACGCCAGCGTCCACCGCGGCGCGGGTCGGTACTCCCAGATCACGACCGCACGGTACGAGGACGCCCGGGCCGAGGTGGCCCGGTTCGTGCGGGCCCGCCCGGACGACAGCGTCGTGTTCACCCGCAACACCACCGACGCGATCAACCTCCTGGCCGGCGCGGTCCCCGGGGAGACCGTCGTCCTCGACGTCGAGCACCACGCCAACCTGCTGCCCTGGACGCGGCGGGGTCGTCGCGTGGTCCGATGCGGCGACACCGTGGACGAGACCCTCGACGCCCTCGCCACCGAACTGCGACGCGCGCCCGCGGCGCTGTTGGCCGTGACCGGCGCGTCCAACGTCACCGGCGAGGTGCTCCCGATCGGCCGCCTCGCCGACATCGCGCACGACGCGGGGGCACGGATCCTCGTCGACGCCGCCCAGCTCGCGCCGCACCGCGCCATCACACTCGCGGGCACCGGTGTCGACCACCTCGTGTTCTCCGGCCACAAGCTGTACGCGCCGTTCGGCGCCGGCGTGCTCGTCGGCCGCTCCGACTGGCTCGACGCGGCGGACCCGTACCTCGCCGGGGGTGGAGCGACCGCCGACGTCGACGAGAACAGGGTGGTCTGGCACACCGGCGCGGCCCGGCACGAGGGCGGCTCGCCCAACGTGCTCGGTGCGATCGCGATCGCGGCGGCCTGCCGCGCGCTCACCGACATCGGCTTCGACCGCATCGGCGTGCACGAGCACGACCTGCGGCTCCGGCTCGACGCCGGGCTCGATGCGTTGCCCGGCGTCGAGCGGCTGCGCGTCTTCGCCGGCGACGACCTGGATCGCGTCGGCATCGCGGCGTTCACCGTGGCGGGCCACACGCCCCGGGCGGTCGCCGAGCATCTCGCGGACCGGGGGATCGGTGTCCGCGACGGGCGCTTCTGTGCGCACCCGCTGCTCGAGCGACTCGGCCACCCGCAGGGGGCGGTCCGTGCATCGTTCGGGTTCGAGACGGGTGCCGACGAGATCGACCGGCTGCTCGACGCGCTGTCCGACATCTGCTGACCCGCTGACCTGACAGCCCCGGCCGTACGCGGCCGGGGCTGTTTGCGTGTGAGCGCCGCCGTCGGCATACTTGCGTCGTTCAAGCAGTTGCACGATGAAACTCATTTGAGGCGGGAAGCAGTGACGAGACTCGAACACGTCGACGAGCTGCTCGGGGTTCTGTCCCGGTACGGACGGATCCGCGAGCGTCTCGCCGTCACCAAGTTCAAGACGTCCGAGGGCATCGTGGAGACGGCCGCGTTCTCGTGCCTCTTCACCCTCGCCGACAAGCCGATGCGCTCCGGTGAGCTGGCCGAACACCTGCTCGCCGACCCGTCGACGGTCAGCAGGCACATCGCCGCGCTGGTGCGGCTCGGGTACGTCCGGCGCGAGGCGGACCCGCGCGACGGCCGTGCGACCATCCTCGTCCTCACCGACTCCGGGCGCGACCAGGTCCACGCGGTCCGCGAGCATCGCAAGCAGGTGTTCGACGAGATGCTGGGCGACTTCACCAACGAGGAGGTCGCCGAGCTGACCCGCCTGATGGGTCGGGTGGTCGTCGCGGTCGAGGACTTCGCGGCCCGGGTGCACGACGGCGCCCACACCACCGACACGACGGATGCCGACCGCGCGGGAATCGACGACGACCCCGCGACGGTTGGCTCCGCAGAGAACAGCGACGAGACCGACGTCACAGCGGCTCCGTTCACCGCCGAGCGACGCGAGAAGGCATCACGATGAGCAACAGCACAGCAGCGGTCCCCGGCGCCTCCGCCGCGGACGCGGACAAGCCGTCCACCCCGGCGGCCCTGTCCCACCGGCAGATCCTGACGATCATGGGCGGGCTCATGATCGGCATGTTCCTCGCCGCCCTCGACCAGACGATCGTCTCGACGTCGATCCGCACCATCGCCGACGACCTGAACGGCTACTCCCTGCAGGCGTGGGTGACGACGGCGTACCTCATCACCTCGACGCTGGCGACGCCGATCTACGGCAAGTTGTCGGACATGTACGGCCGCAAGCCGTTCTTCATGGCCGCGATCTCCATCTTCGTCGTCGGGTCCCTGCTCTGTTCGACGTCGACGTCGATGTACGAACTCGCGGGGTTCCGCGCCCTGCAGGGCATCGGCGCGGGCGGCTTGTTCTCGTTGGCGCTCACGATCATCGGCGACATCGTCGCCCCGCGGGAACGCGCCAAGTACCAGGGCTACTTCCTCGCGGTCTTCGGCACCTCGAGCGTCCTCGGCCCCGTGCTGGGCGGCCTGTTCGCCGGCCAGGACAGCATCCTGTTCGTCAGCGGCTGGCGCTGGGTGTTCCTCGTGAACGTCCCGATCGGCCTGATCGCGTTGGTCGTGGTGTTCCGTGTCCTCAACTACGACCGCATCCAAGGGGTGCGCCGCAGCATCGATTGGTGGGGTGCGCTCGCGTTGGCCGTCGGCGTCGTGCCGCTGCTCGTCGTCGCCGAGCAGGGCCGCGAATGGGGGTGGGGCTCACTGCGTTCGATCATCTGCTACGTGATCGGCGTCGTCGGCGTCGCGCTGTTCGTCGCGGTGGAGAAGGCGATGGGCGAGGCCGCGATCATCCCGCTGCGCGTCTTCAAGAACCGCATCTTCGCCCAGGGCATCGTGATCTCGATCGTCATCGGCATGGTGATGTTCGGTGCGATCTCGATCCTGCCGCAGTACTACCAGGTCCTGCGGGGGTCGAGCCCGACGATCGCCGGCCTCCAGTTGCTGCCGATGGTGCTCGGTCTGATGAGTGCGTCGATCATCTCGGGCCAGACGATCTCCCGTACCGGGCGGTACAAGATCTTCACGCTGATCGGCGTCGTGCTGATCACCGTCATGACGTTCCTGCTGCACTACGTCAGCCCGGACACCGCGTTGTACGTCGTGATGCTGATGACCTTCGGCCTCGGGTTCGGCCTGGGCAACCTGATGCAACCCCTGACCCTGGCAATGCAGAACGTGTTGCCCGCCAAGGACATGGGCATCTCGACGAGCTCGGCCACGTTCTTCCGGCAGATCGGCGGCACCCTGGGTGTCGCGGTGTTCTTCTCTGTGCTCTTCTCGCTGATGGGCCCGAACATCGCCGACCAGTTCGAGAAGGCCGCGCCGACGCAGTCGTTCCAGCAGGGCGTCCGCGAGGCCGTAGCGAGCACCGACCCGACGGTGTCCGGCTTCGGCCGCAGCCTCGTCGAGGCCGCACAGGGTGGCGGTGGAGGCGCGACCGGCTCGGTCATGAACGACACCTCGGTCATCTCGAAGCTCCCCGACGCCGTGGCCGCACCGATCAAGTCGGGCTTCTCCGAGGCGATGGACTCGGTGTTCCTCACCGTCTCGATCGTGTCGCTGATCGCCCTGGTCGCCGTGTTCACGTGGAAGGAGGTGCCGCTGCGCAAGACCTCCGGCACCCAGGCGGCGGCCGAGGACGCGCTCGGCACCGGCCCCGACCCGACGTCGGCACCCGGCGCCGACAGCGCGCAGGTCCGGACCGCGGGCACCGCCGACGACGTCACCACCTCGGGCGAGCTCGTCGACTCGCCCGCCGTCCACGGGAAGCACACCGCTCTCGCAGACGAGGGCGGGCCGGTGGTCGCGCCCGATCACGGTGGTCGACACGAGGCCGTCGACTCCGGGTCGCACCCGGGACGTCACGAGGCCTGACCCCACGACGAGAACCGGCCCCGATCGCGATACGCGATCGGGGCCGGTGTCGTCGGCTGCGCTGGAGTCAGCCGCGGGAGGGGTCGTTCGCCTCGTGGGGCTGCTGGGCCAGGCGGTCGATGGCCTCCTGGGCGACCTTCTCCGCGGCCTCGCGGCCGACCCAGCCGCCGGGCTGGACCTCCTTGCCGGGCTCGAGGTCCTTGTAGTGCTCGAAGAAGTGGGAGATCGCATCGAGCTCGAACTTCGAGACGTCGTCGACGTCCTGGATGTGGTCCCAGCGGACGTCGCCGGCGGGTACGGCGAGCAGCTTGTCGTCGCCGCCGGCCTCGTCGGTCATGGTGTACATCGCGACGATGCGCGCCTTCACGATGACGCCGGGGTACACCGACTCGGGCAGGAGCACCAGGGCGTCCAGCGGGTCGCCGTCCTCGCCGAGGGTGTTGTCGATGTAGCCGTAGTCGGCGGGGTAGCCCATCGAGGTGTAGAGGTAGCGGTCCAGGTGGACCTTGCCCGTCTCGTGGTCGACCTCGTACTTGTTGCGCCGGCCCTTGGGGATCTCGATGGTGACGTCGAACTCCACGACTCGCATCCTCGCTCTCTGTGACGGTCTGCGCGGGCGGGTCGACGTTGCGTCGACCGAGCCGCGATCGGGTCGAGGATACTGTTGGTCGCCAGGACCACGGCGGGCGGAGGAGTGCAGAGTGAACGCACGGGCAGGCCGGCGCGCGAGCGTCTGGTGGACCGTCATCCCCGTCCTCGTCCTGATCGTCGTCGCCGCGGTGGTCGCCGTCGTCGCCGTCACGGTCGACTCCGGAGGCACCGACGCGGCCGCGAACGCCCCGGCGCGGCCGGCTCCGGCGTCGGTGAGCCCGGCGATCGTCCCCGTCGCGTCGACGGCGCCCGAGCCGACCGCGGCCGGTGTGGCAGCGCAACTCTCGTCGGTCTCGCGCGATCCCCGTCTCGGCTCGCTGAGCGGTGAGGTGTCGGACGCGGTGACCGGGCAGACTTTGTGGTCGGTGAACCCGAGCACGCCGATGACCCCGGCGTCGACGACGAAGATCCTCACCGCCGCGGCCGCGCTCCTGACCCTTCCCCTCGACGCGACACTCACCACTCGGGTCGTCGACGCGGGCAACGGCCGGATCGTCGTCGTCGGTGCGGGCGACCCGACACTGTCGGCGCAGCCGGGCGGCACCGACACCTTCTTCTCGAGCGCGCCCCGCATCGCCGACCTGGCCACGCAGATCCGTCGGTCCGGGGTCGCGGTCTCCTCCATCGCGGTCGACACGAGCCTGTTCACCGGCCCGGAGTTCGCGTCGACGTGGGAGACCGCGGACATCGCCGGCGGCAGCATCGCGCCGATCCAGGCGTTCATGGCCGACTCCGCCCGCATCGACCCGACGCAGCTGTACTCGCCGCGCAGCGCCACACCCGCCCTGGCCGCCGGCGGGGACCTCGCCGGCGACCTCGGGCTGTCGACCGACGCGGTGACGACGGGCACCGCGCCGCAGGGAGCCCGGGTGATCGCGTCGGTGACGTCGGCGCCGCTGGAGACCCGCCTGCGCGACATGCTCGTCGACTCCGACGACGTCCTCGCAGAGACCCTGGCGATCGAGGTCGCCCGCGCGAAGAACCTGCCTGCGAGCCTCGCGGGCGCGACCACGGCGGTCACCACGGTGCTGCGCGACGCTGGGTTCGACATGTCGCAGGTGACCCTGCGCGACACCAACGGTCTGTCGACGCAGGACCGCATCCCGGCCGGTGTGCTCGACGGCCTGCTGCGCGCCGCCGCGGGAACCCAGAACCCGAAGCTGCGCCCGCTCCTCGACATGCTCCCGATCGCCGGCGCCACCGGCACGCTGTCCGACCGCTTCTCGTCGGTCTCCGGGGTCGCCACCGCCGCCGGGTGGGTGAAGGCCAAGACCGGCACACTGACAGGTGTGAGCGGACTGGCAGGCATCGTGCAGACCCGACAGAACCGCGTGCTGACGTTCGCGCTGCTGTCGAGCGGAACGAACCCGGCCGACGCACGACCGGCGCTCGACGCCGTCGCCGTCCGACTGCGTGACTGCGGATGCCGGTGAGCGGCGAGAGCCGGGACCTGCCCGGAGCCCGCATCGACTGGTCGCTGGCGGCCGGGGTGGGTCGGCGCCTGACGCGGCCGGGGCCCCGGACCACGGAGTACACCCTGACCGCCGCCCGCGAGGAACTCTCGACCCTCGCGGCGCGGGCCGAGGGTCCGGTGCGCGAGACCACTGGTCTCGCCGACGGGCTGCCCGTGCCGGCCGCGTCCGTGCTCGACCGCCCCGAGTGGATCGACGCCGCGGCCCGCTCGATGTCGGCGATGCTCGGCGGCGGTGCGGCGTCGACCTCGCCCGGGATCGCCGGGCGCGTCGGCGGGATACAGGCCGGCGGCCTGCTGGCGTTGCTCTCGGGGGCGATCCTCGGTCAGTACGACCCGTTCTCGCCGGACCCCGCCACCGGCGCCGACGGCGTGCTGATGTTGGTGACGCCCAACATCATCGCCGTCGAGCGGTCGCTGAAGGTGGTGCCGTCGGACTTCCGCTTCTGGGTCTGTCTGCACGAGGTCACCCACAGGGTGCAGTTCTCGGCGACGCCGTGGCTGCGGTCCTACATGCTCGACAACATCGCCACCATCAGCACCGAGAACGACGAGTCCGGTGCCGAACTCGCCGCGCGGATCGTCGGCGTCCTCCGGTCGGACACTCCTCGGGAGAAGGGCGTGCTGGGCGCGATGCAGTTGCTGCAGACGCCCGAGCAGTACGAGGCCTTCACGCGGCTGATGATGTTGGGCACCCTGCTCGAGGGACACGCCGACCACGTCATGGACGCCGTGGGCCCCACCCACGTCCCGACCGTGGAGCGGATCCGCTCCGCGTTCGACCAGCGACGCCAGCGCAAGCAGAACCCACTGCAGCGCGTGCTGCGCGCATTGATCGGCATGGACGCCAAACTCGCGCAGTACATCCGGGGCAAGGCGTTCGTCGACGAGGTGGTCGGGACCGTGGGCATGACCCGGTTCAACGCGATCTGGTCCGAGCCCGACGCCCTGCCGCGCCCCGCCGAGATCGACACCCCCCGGCTCTGGGTCGACCGGGTCCTCTGACCGTGGGCGCCGCACTCGACGCGATCGGTCGTGCGGTGTCGGGGTTCGTCGCGCGGGAGTCGCTCGGCGGCGTGGTCTGCGTGGCGCTGTCCGGCGGCCCCGACTCGACAGCCCTGCTCGTAGGGGCGCGGCACGCGGGCCTGTCGGTGACGGCCCTCGTCGTCGACCACGGGATGCAGGACGGGTCGAGCGAGGTCGCGCGCGCGGCGGCGCAGACGGCTGCCGATCTCGGAGCGCGGTCGCGCGTGCTCCCGGTGACCGTCGACGGTCGGGGTGGTCCAGAGGCATCGGCGCGACGTGCGCGGTACGCGGCACTCGACGGCGCCCGGGGATCGCACCCCGTGCTGCTCGGCCACACGCTCGACGACCAGGCGGAGACGGTGCTGCTCGGTCTGGCCCGCGGATCCGGTCCGCGCTCCATCGCCGGCATGGTCGGGTGGGACGACCCGTGGGGCCGGCCGCTGCTGACGACGCGGCGCGCGACGACCGTCGCCGCGTGCGCCGAGGCCGGGCTCGTCCCCTGGTCCGACCCGCACAACGACGACCCACGATTCCTCCGGTCGCGGGTGCGGTCCGAGCTCATGCCGGTGCTGACGACCGTGCTCGGTGACGCGGCGACACCCGCCCTGGCGCGGACCGCCGACCTGGTCCGCGACGACCTCGTCGCGCTCGACGCGATCGCCGCCCGGGCCCTCGCGACGGTGGTCGTCGACGGTGCGGTGGTCCGGGCAGAGTTGACCCCGCTGCCGCGGGCGATCCGGCGACGGGTGCTGCGGCGGTGGTTGATCGACGGGGGAGCGACCGAGATCACCGGGCCCGTGCTCGCCGCGGTGGACGACCTCGCAGACGACGACGCCCACGGCACGGTGGCCGTGGGCGGCGACGTCGACGTCCGCGTGAACGCGGTGGCCGACGGGGACCTGCTGCGCCTGCGCGCGGATCCGCGGTGACGGTCGGACGCGACCGTCACCGCGGTCGCGTCAGCGCTTCGGCGGGACGAACGGGGAGTTGATGACCCGGAAGTACTCGATCACGTTGCCGATCAGGGTCGGGCCGCCGGCGATGATGGTGCCACCCAGCGCGCCGATGCTGCCGCCCGTCACACAGCCGGTGAGGATCGGCACCGGCGGGAGCGTGGAGAGCAGGATGCACCCGACGGCCGCACCGATGATCGTGCCGACGAGACCGCCGATGGCGGTCGCCGTGCTGATGTTGCTCCCGAGCTTGTTCAGTGCCTGCTGATCGCGCTCCTGACGCGTCGCCGGCGCGTCGACGAGGACCTTGCCCGGGAGCTGCGGGGTGAGGGTCGCGGTCCGGCCGCTCGCCGACGCCTGGATCGGCAACGCGGCACCGTTGAACTTGTAGGTCAGCGGGTACGCGACGGCGACGCGGCCCGCCGAGTCGACGATCTGCAGCTCGTTGTTCGCGGTCCGCAGCGAGCCCGCGGTGGTGGAGAAGATGATCGACTGGCCCTGCACCGAGGCGTTGTAGTCGATCTTCTCGGCGGGCGCGGCGTTCGCGGGTGCGCCGGTGACGACGCCCGCGACGCAGGCGAGGGAGACGCCCGCGGAGACGAGAGCGGTTCTGAGCTTCATCGGTCGATCCATTTCGTGGTTGGTGCTGTTCCCGAGAGCAGCGCCCGCCCCCCACTGTCGGCTGTACAGCCGACACCGAATCTCACGAATATGTCTGGCATGCGCCACTATTCGCGTCGATTCCGTGCATGCGTCCGGGTGTGGACCACACGATGTTAACGTCACCAAATCCGGAAATGGAAACAATCGACGAAAACGGTCCGTTATCCGCGCGAAATCGTCGCGTGATCGCCACGACGCCCCGGGACACCGTCGGTCCGGGCGACGTGACAAGGTTGTCCTCGCAGGCGAGGTGGTCGGCGAAAGGCGTGACAGGTGGCCGTTGCGGGAGATCCCTACGGCGACGACATCGAAGCGGTCGTCGTCTCCGAGGAGCAGATCAGACAGCGCACGGCCGAACTGGCCGATGCGATCGCCGCGCGGTACGCCGACATCCCCGATGATCTCGTGCTGATCGGCGTCCTCAAGGGCGCGATCATGTTCATGACGGATTTCGCGCGGGCGCTCCCCATCCCGTCGCAGATGGAGTTCATGGCGGTCAGCTCCTACGGGTCCTCGACGTCGTCGTCCGGCGTGGTGCGCATCCTCAAGGACCTCGACCGCGACATCGCCGGTCGCGACGTGCTCATCGTCGAGGACATCGTCGACTCCGGGCTCACCCTCTCGTGGCTGCTGAAGAACCTGCGGTCGCGACAGCCGCGGTCGCTCGAGGTGTGCACGCTGCTGCGCAAGCCCGACGCCGTCCGTCGTGACGTCGACATCGCCGAGGTCGGCTTCGACATCCCGAACGAGTTCGTCGTCGGGTACGGGCTCGACTACGCCGAGCGCTACCGCGACATGCCCTACATCGGCCGGTTGAACCCGCAGGTCTACGAGCAGTGACCGAGACCGCGGTCGAGATCGCCGCGGACGTCGCGGCGGGTCGTCGGACGCCGCGCGAGGTCGTCGACGCGGCACTCGCGCGCATCGCCGAGCGCGACGGAGCGATCAACGCCTTCGTCCGGGTGCGCGGCGACGCCGCCCGGTCCGAGGCCGACGCCCTCGCGGGTCGCGATCTCACCGCGCTGCCGCTCGCCGGTGTGCCGATCGCGATCAAGGACAACGTCGCCGTCGCGGGCGAGCCCACGCGAATCGGATCGCAGGCGACGTCGGACCGCCCCGCGCCCGAGGATCACGCGATGGTGGCGCGTCTGCGTGCGGCCGGAGCGGTGGTCGTCGGGCTGACCGCCGTGCCCGAACTGTGTCTCTGGGGCGCCACCGACGTCCCGGGCCGGGTGACACGGAACCCGTGGAACCCGTCGCTCACCCCGGGTGGGTCGTCGGGCGGGGCGGCCGCCGCCGTCGCCAGCGGTCAGGTCGTGATCGCCCACGGCAACGACGGTCTCGGGTCCATCCGCATCCCCTCCGCCGACTGCGGCCTGTTCGGCATCAAGCCCGGCTCCGGCGTCGTCCCGCCGCAGACCGGCGGCAACGGCTGGTACGGGATGTCCGAGAACGGACCGCTGGCGACCACCGTCGCCGACGCCGCGCTGATGCTCGGGGTCATGTCCGACCGCCCGGACCTCACCGACGCCGGTCGCGACACGACGCACGCGCCGGTCGGCGTCGTCGTCGCGGACAACTTCCCGCTCGCCGTCGGGTCCACCGACCCCCACTGGGCCGGCGCGCTGACGGAGGCGTCGCGCGCTCTCACCGAGATCGGCCACCGGGTGACGTCGTCACCGCTGCCCTACCCGACCAATCCCGCCCCGCTTCTGCTGCGCTGGGTCGGGGGCGCCGCGGCCGACGCGGACGAGATCGGTACCCACGGTGGCGATCTGAGCCGACTGCAACGACGCACCCGGGTACACACCGCGATCGGTCGCCTGGTCAACCGGCGCGGACTCGTTCGCGACGAGCAGCGGACCGCGATCGTGTCCCGCGTCGAGGAGTACCTCGACCGCGCCGGCAGTGACCTGGTGATGACTCCCATGCTCGCGCGCCCGCCCATCCGCGCTCAGGAGTGGAACCGCCGCGGGTGGCTGCCGAACATGTACGCCAACATCGGCTACGCGCCATTCGCCGGGCTGGTCAACCTGCTCCACTGGCCGGCGATGTCGGTGCCGATGGGTGTGCACCCCGACTCGGGGACGCCGATGGCGGTCCACCTGTTCGGGCGACCCGGGTCGGAGGCGACGTTGCTCGGCGTCGCGGCGCAGCTCGAGCAAGCTCGTCCCTGGGCGCGCGTCGCGCCCGCCTACACGTGACCGGCGCCTGCGACCCGTTCGACCCGGATGCCCGCGCGGCGGTCTACCGGGCGATCGAGAGTCGGCGTGACACGCGGCACTTCGCCGGGGGAGAGGTCCCCGAGGACGTGCTCGCCCGCGTGATGGGTGCTGCGCACCACGCCCCGAGCGTGGGGCTGATGCAGCCCTGGCGGTTCCTGCGCATCGTCGACCCAGCTGTGCGACAGCAGATCCGCGACGTCGTCGAAGCCGAGCGCGTGCGCACCGCCGCGGCGCTCGGTGACCGTGGCGAGGAGTTCGGACGCCTCAAGGTGGAGGGCATCACCGAGTGCGCCGAGGTGCTCGTCGTCGCATTGGGCACCGGCCGGGACGCGCACGTCTTCGGTCGCCGCACGATGCCCCAGATGGATCTCGCCTCGGTCGCCTGTGCCATCCAGAACATGTGGCTGGCCGCCCGCGCCGAGGGGTACGGGATGGGGTGGGTGTCGATGTTCGACCCCGCGGAACTGTCTGCGCTGCTGGGGATCCCCGACGCCGCCGACCCGATCGCCGTCCTGTGCCTCGGCCCGGTCGACGCGTTCTACGAGCGACCCATGCTCGTCGAGACCGGCTGGGCCGTCGAACGTCCACTGTCGGAGCTCTGCGCGACGGACCGCTGGCCGACCACCTGACCCCGGGCCGCCGAGCGTGCCGAAACTGCCCGCCGAGCGGGCCGAAACTGCCCGCCGAGTGTGCCGAAACTGCCCGCCGAGTGCGCCGTCAGACCTCGGGAATCGCCTGCAGGGCAGCGATGTACCGATCGGCCGACCGCTGGACGGCATCCCCGGCGTCGTCGACCTGCTGGTCCCAGAAGGCGCTGTGCAGGACGTCGAAATCGAGTACATCGAGGATGTCGGCGATGCGACGGACCTCGGCTGCGGGCAGCGGGACCAGGTTCGGGTAGCTCCACATGAACGAGACCCAGCGGCGGTCGGCGGCCGCGAGCGGTAGGTCGCCGGTGAGCAACGCGCTCCGACGACCGCCCGACGCCGGCACGTGCAGCGCGGACGCGCCGGGGAAGTGTCCGCCGAGCCGGTGCACCGACAACCCGTGGTCCAGCGCGAGCACGTCGCCGTCCCACAGCTCGATCGACGGATCGGGACGCATGATCCACCGCTCGTCGACCCGTGGCAGGTACACGGGGCAGTCGAACCGGTGGGCCCACTCGACCATCGTCGACCAGTAGTGCGGATGCGAGATCGCGATGCCCGCCAGGCCGCCGCGGGACTCGATCGCCTCGACGAGGTCGTCGTCGAGCAGGGCGACACAGTCCCACAGGAGATTGCTCTCGCCGTAGGGCACCAGCAGCGCGCGCTGTCCGATGCCGACCGTCGGCTCTGCGCCGACGCCCAGGAAGTCGCCCTGCATCCGGGTCACCGATCGGTGGTCACGCCGCAGTTCGTCGAGCGACGTCCACCGCTGGCCGCCCTCGCCGACGTACTGCCGTGGGTCGGCGCAGACAGGGCAGGTCTTCGGAGGGCTGTCGACGGGGACGTCGAACTGGACCGAGCAGGTCGCGCAGATCGCCAGATCACTCATCGGTCACCCCCTCGCGCCCCGCGATCTGCCCGCTCGGTGCGCGGTTCCTGCCCGCTCGACGGGCAGTTCGTGCCCGCTCGGCGGGATCTGCTGCACGGTCGGGGCCGTGGGGCGGGTCAGGAGTCCTGGGCGTCGAGCTTGTCGGCGACGTCCTGGGGGAAGCCGCCGGTGGCGATCGGGCCCCAGCGGGTGGGCGTCACACGGATGAGTGACTTGTCCTGCGTCGCCATGGCCGCGCGGTACTCGTCCCAGTCGGGGTGTTCGCCCGAGATCGACCGGAAGTACTCGACGAGCCCGTCGGTCGAGTCCGGCTGGTGGAGGACCTCGGCGGTCCCGTCCACCTGGACCCACGCGCCGTCGAAGTCCTCGGAGAGCACGCACACCGACACCTCCGGCCGGGCCTCCGCGTTCTTCGTCTTCGCCCGCCCCGGATAGGTCGAGATGACGATGCGCCCCTCGTCGTCGACGCCGCCGGTCACCGGCGAGACCTGCGGCGACCCGTTCGCACGGGTGGTCACGAGGATGAGGTGGTGTCGGGTTCGGACGAACTCCAGCAGTTCGTCGAGCTCGACGCGGTCTGTGGTCGCGATGTTCCTCGCCATGTGCCCAGCGTATGCCGCGTCACACCCCGCCGAGCCTGCCTGCGGGAACGCCCGGCGTCCGTCAGGCGTTCACGGGTAGCCTGACCGAACAGGTGTACCCACAACGAAGGGACGCGCCGGCGCCGACCGGGACGTGTGATGAATCGAAAGACTGTTTTCCGCAACCTCGCCATCGTGGCC
>JAQIJH010000049.1:0-40735 GCA_036946345.1 Gordonia paraffinivorans
CGACGAGCGCTGGGCCCGCGAGGAGCGACTGCGCGCCCGTGGTTACGACGCCGACCCCCGCGCCGGCTACGACGCGTACGGCGAGGACCTGGAGTACGAGTACGACCGCGTGCCCGACTACGCCTACGCGGGCTCGGTCCGTGGTCCCGTCCCGGCCATGGAGCGGTCCGGTCTGGAGCGGTCGTCGATGGAGCGACTGGGCCGCAGCGGCCGCCTCGAGCCTCTCGGGGCCCGCGGTGTGGCGCGCGGTGGCGGAGCCCGCATGACCCGCGGCGCACTCGCGATGGACTCGGTGGAGCGTGTGTTCGAGGAGGGCAGCCCGTTGGCCAAGATCACCACGCTGCGCCCCCGCGACTACAGCGAGGCCCGCACGATCGGGGGAGCGCTTCCGCGACGGGAACCCGGTGATCATGGACCTCGTCGAGATGAGCAACGAGGACGCGAAGCGTCTCGTCGACTTCGCCGCGGGACTCGCGTTCGCGCTGCGTGGGGCGTTCGACAAGGTCGCGACGAAGGTGTTCCTGCTCTCGCCCGCCGACGTCGACGTCTCCGCCGAGGACCGGCGCAAGCTGGCCGAGACCGGCTTCTACAACCAGAGCTAGCAGGGGGTTCGGCGGGGAACGGGCGAATCAGGCAGAGTTGATCGCGTGACGGTTGCCCGTGAGGTCATCTACTACCTGCTCTTCCTCTTCTGGTTGCTGCTGCTCGGCCGCCTCGTGATCGAACTCGTGCGGTCGTTCGCGCGGGAGTGGCGGCCCACCGGCGCCTCGGTGGTCGTCATCGAGGGTGTCTTCACCGCGACCGACCCCCCGATCAAGGCGTTGCGCAGGGTGTTGCCGCCGATCCCGCTCGGTCCCGTGCGTCTGGACCTGTCTCTGATGATCACGATGATCGTGGTGCTCGTGGCCATGGCGTTGGTGTCGCCGGGGCCCTGATCCGGGGCGATTCGCGGCCCACACCTGTGCCGGCGGCCCCGGGGTCGTTACTGTGACGGCTGGGTGAACTCGTTGTGCGTCGACACAGGGGACACCGTCGCCCGCACTGACGGGCGCGAACTCCGGGTCCTCCGGTGTCGCGTCAGGGAGGTGCGACGAACGGTTCTCGTGTGACAGGATGGGACGCCAGTTACTCTGATGCGCGGTGTCGACACGCCGTCGCCCCAGGTGACCGGTCCCGAGCAGCCCGCACCGAGACCACGACACGTCCACACGATGATTGATGTTGAAGGGGACCGACAATGCGGCTCACACCGGCTGATGTGCACAACGTCGCGTTCAGCAAACCGCCGATCGGCAAGCGCGGCTACAACGAGGACGAGGTCGACCAGTTCCTGGACTTCGTCGAGGCTGAACTGGCTCGTCTCCTCGAGGAGAACTCGGACCTGAAGGCTCGCGTCAGCGAGCTCGAGGGCGACCTCGAGCAGGCACGGTCCGGCGCGGCGGCCCAGCAGCCCGCCCGCACCGAGGAGAGCGCCCCGGCGGCGCCGACCCAGGCCTTCGCCGCTGCCGCCCCGGCTGCCCCCGCTGCGCAGGAGGCCCCCGCGACGGCGCCGGCGAGCACCGAGGAGGCGCACGTGCGTGCGGCCAAGGTCCTCGGACTCGCCCAGGACACCGCCGACCGGCTGACGAACAACGCCCGCACGGAGTCCGAGGCCCTGCTGGCCGACGCCCGCGGCCGGGCCGACTCGATGGTCTCCGAGGCACGCCAGAAGTCGGAGACCATGCTCGCCGACGCGCGTCAGCGCTCGGAGGCGATCCTCGCCGACTCGCAGACCCGGGCCGAGGCCACCACGCGCCAGGCGCAGGAGAAGGCCGACGCCCTGCAGGCGGACGCCGAGCGCAAGCACACCGAGATCATGGGCACCATCAACCAGCAGCGGTCGGTGCTCGAGGGCCGGATCGAACAGCTCAAGACCTTCGAGCGCGAGTACCGCACCCGCCTCAAGACCTACCTGGAGTCGCAGCTCGAGGAGCTGCAGCAGCGCGGCAGCGCGGCCCCGGTGGACAACTCGCGCGGTGGTGACGCCTTCTCGTCCGATCCCGGCAACGGCGGCTTCACCAACTCGGGCGGTTACGCGAACCCGTCGAACTGACACCGGCGGCCCGTCGTCGGACCGCGGTGAGCGGAGGTTGACCCGTGCTCGTGTCGGCTCTCGGGGCGACGCTGGTCGGGTTCGCCCTGCTCGTCCTCGCGCTCGCGACCGGCACCCTGTGGCTCGCGGTGGCGTGCATCGTCATCTGCGTGCTCGGGGCGGTGCTGCTCCTCGCCGACACCCTGGGCGTGCGACCGTCGCTCCCAGGGCGGCGGCGGCACAGCCCGGCGTCGGAGGGGGAGGAACCCGGCCCGTCCTCTCCTGATGACGACGCCCCCACCGAGCAGTTCGCGCAGGTCGCCGACGACGCCGTCGTGACGCTCGGAGACGACGACGCGACGTCGGCGCATCACGGTCGCCACGAGCGGCCCGACTCGCCGGATGTCGACGAGGACGCAGTGGGCGACACCGACGACCAGACCGTCCGCCCGGACCCGCCGGCCCGACGCGGACGCCACGGCACTCCTGACTGAGCGGGCCGAATCCCGGTTGGGAGCGGGTCCGGGCACTGACCTACACTGGCCTCGCGTCGATCCGGCCATCACCGGGGAGCATCCGGAAGAACGGGGCCCGCTGTCCGCGGCGGGAGCACCCTCAGTAGACCCGGACGGGCGCGGCCCGAGACAGCCGCGGTCGCACCGCTCGACGGTGCCGACATCGAGAGGCACCGGATCCCGGTGCAAGCGGGGGTGGTACCGCGGCGAGGAAGTCGTCGTCCCCGTGTCCATGACGACCGCACCCGCGGTCCGATCGACACGAGGGAGAAGCAGTGTCCACCGCACCGGAGCACACCGGAGACGAAGCCGTCGGTACCGCCGCACGTGTCTACCCGGTCGTCGACCTCGTCGGGACCGGCACCCGCGCCCCGGTCTTCCCGGACCTCGAGACGGCAGTGCTCGACTACTGGGCCGCCGACGACACCTTCCGCGCGTCCATCGAGCACCGCGAGGACGCCGAGGAGTTCGTCTTCTACGACGGTCCCCCCTTCGCGAACGGGCTGCCGCACTACGGCCACCTCCTCACCGGCTACGTCAAGGACCTCATCCCGCGCTACCAGACCATGCGCGGCCGGAAGGTCGAGCGCCGCTTCGGGTGGGACACCCACGGTCTGCCCGCCGAACTCGAGGCCGAACGGCAGCTCGGCATCACCGACAAGTCCGAGATCGAGACGATGGGCGTCTCGACGTTCAACGACTTCTGTCGGGAGTCGGTGCTGCGCTACACCGGGGAATGGCGGGACTACGTGACCCGACAGGCCCGCTGGGTCGACTTCGACAACGACTACAAGACCCTCGACATCGACTTCATGGAGTCGGTGATGTGGGCGTTCTCGCGCCTGTACGAGAAGGGCCTGATCTACCAGGGGTACCGCGTGCTCCCGTACTCCTGGTACGAGCAGACCCCGCTGAGCAACCAGGAGAGCAAGCTCGACGACGCCTACCGGATGCGCCAGGACCCGGCGGTGACCGTGCGGATGCCGCTGACCGGAGGTGTCCCGGAGTCGCTGGTCGGTGTGAACGCGCTCATCTGGACCACGACGCCCTGGACACTGCCGTCGAACCTCGCGATCGCGGTGAACCCCGAGGTCGAGTACAGCCATGTCCGCGGCGAGGACGGTCAGGAGTACCTGCTCGCCACCGCCCGCCTCGGCCACTACGCGCGCGAGCTGGGCGACAGCCCGGAGGTGCTGGGCACCCACGTCGGCGCTGACCTCGCCGACGCCACGTACACCCCGCCGTTCGACTTCTTCGTCGGCCACCCGCGGGCCCACCGGACGCTGCTCGGTGACTACGTCACCACCGACAGCGGCACCGGGATCGTCCATCTCGCACCGGCATTCGGTGAGGAGGACATGGAACTGGCCACCGCCAACGGCATCGAGGTGGTGCAACCTCTCGACCCGGGTGGACGCTTCACGTCGATGGTCCCGCCCTACGAGGGGCAGATGGTGTTCGACGCGAACCCGGTCATCATCGCCGACCTCAAGACGGCCGGACGCATCCTGCGGCACGAGACGATCGAGCACAGCTACCCGCACTCCTGGCGATCCGGGAAGCCGCTCATCTACATGGCGGTGCCGTCGTGGTTCGTGGCGGTCCAGCCGATCAAGCAGCGGATGCTGGAACTGAACCAGGAGATCACCTGGTCGCCGGCGCACATCCGCGACGGGCAGTTCGGGAAGTGGCTCGAGGGCGCCAAGGACTGGAACATCAGTCGGAACCGCTTCTGGGGCGCGCCGATCCCCGTCTGGGTATCCGACGACCCCGAGCACCCGCGTGTCGACGTGTACGGCTCGCTCGACGAGCTCGAGCGCGACTTCGGCGTCCGTCCGACCAACCTGCACCGGCCACACATCGACGAGCTCACCCGGCCCAACCCCGACGACCCGTCCGGGCGCTCGACCATGCGCCGGGTCCCCGAGGTGCTCGACTGCTGGTTCGAGTCCGGGTCGATGCCGTTCGCGCAGGTCCACTACCCGTTCGAGAACGCCGACTGGTTCGACGGCGACCCGGACACGGGTGTCCCGGCGCGCAACCCCGGTGACTTCATCGTCGAGTACAACGGGCAGACACGCGGCTGGTTCTACAACCTGCACGTGCTCGCGACCGCCCTGTTCGACAGGCCGGCGTTCCGGACCGCCGCCGCGCACGGCATCGTGCTCGGCGACGACGGGCAGAAGATGAGCAAGTCGAAGCGCAACTACCCCGACGTCAACGAGGTCTTCGACCGCGACGGCGCCGACGCGATGCGTTGGTTCCTGATGGCCTCGCCGATCCTGCGGGGCGGCAACCTGGTCGTCACCGAGCAGGGCATCCGCGAGGGTGTCCGTCAGGCGATGCTGCCGCTGTGGAACGCCTACAGCTTCCTCGCGCTCTACTCCGACCGCCCCGCGACGTGGCGGACCGACGCGGCCGGGGTGCTGGACCGCTACATCCTGGCCAAGCTCGCCGCGACCCGCGACGAGATGACCGCGGCGCTCGACGTCTACGACATCGCCGGTGCGTGCGAGTCGTTCCGGGAGCTGTGCGAGTCCCTGACCAACTGGTACGTGCGGCGCTCGCGGCCGCGGTTCTGGGCCGGCCAGGGCGAGTCCGTCGACGGAGCGCCCGCGGACGACGCGTTCGACACGCTGTACACCGTGCTCGAGGTCGCCTGCCGGTTGGCCGCGCCTCTGCTGCCGATGGTCACCGAGGCCATGTGGCGGGGTCTGACCGGTGGTCGGTCGGTGCACCTCGCCGACTGGCCCACCGCCGACGAGATCCCCGCCGACACCGAGCTGGTGGGTGCGATGGACGAGGTCCGCGGGGTCTGCTCGACCGCCTCGAGCCTGCGCAAGGCCAACAAGCTGCGCGTGCGACTGCCGTTGCCCGCCATCACCGTCGCCGGTCCGGCGGCGTCGCGCCTCGCCGACTTCACGGGCCTCGTCGCCGACGAGATGAACGTCAAGGCGGTGCACCTCGCCGACGACGCCGAGGAGTTCGGTCGGGTCGAGGTTGTGGTCAACGCCCGGGCCGCCGGTCCGCGCCTGGGCAAGGACGTCCAGCGCGTCATCAAGGCCGTGAAGTCGGGCACCTGGGAGCTGCAGGATGTCGACGGCGTCGAGACCGTCGTCGCCGACGGGATCGCGCTCGTCGACGGCGAGTTCAGCCGCAAGCTCGTCGCCGTCGAGCCCGAGTCGACGGCCGAACTGCCCTCGGGCGGCGGCCTCGTCGTGCTCGACACGACGGTCACCGAGGAGCTCGAGGCCGAGGGCTGGGCGAAGGACCGCGTCCGTGAACTCCAGGACGCCCGACGCTCGGCCGGGTTCGACGTGTCCGACCGCATCGAGGTGCGTCTCGGCGTGCCCGAGCAGCGGCACGAGTGGGCGCTGCGGCACCGGGACCTGATCGCGGGCGAGGTGCTCGCGGTGCGGCTCGACGTCGTCACACCCCCCGAACTGGGTTCTGCGGCAATCGATCTGGGCGACGGGGTGCGGGCCGAGCTGACACGCGTCTGACGCACGCGTCGGTCACGACGTGCGGCGGAACCGCGACCAGACCGCCGACCACGGGGCCGCGGGCGGGTCGCAGATCCACACGGTGCCGTCGTGTTCGGTGTTGTCGACCCCGGCGGCGTTCGTGATGCGGGCGGCCGAACGGCAGTGGCGGAGCCGATCGGTCAACCCGTGGGTGTCGCGTCCGGTCACCAGCAGCACCGGCCCGCGGTGCGGGTCCGGGGGCGGGCCCCGGTCGGCCAGGCTCATGTGGCCCGAGTACGCCTGCGGGAGATCGAGTGCCGGACCGAATCGGTCGACGGCGCCGGCTTCCCCGTAGTTGGCGGTGAGGATCGTGGCCGTCGGCCGGTCCGCGGTGGGGATGCCCTCCCACACGCCGTCGACGGTCGCGACCAGATCGGGCCATCCGATCTGTTCGCCCTGGTCCGGGTTCACGACCGAGGTGACACCGGCGAGACGGGCCGGGAGAACGGGGAGCATCAACGGGATCGCGGTCGCGCCCGCGAGCACGATCGCCGTGACCGCTGCGGCCGCGCGAGCCCGGGTGCGCATCCAGTCGACGGTCGGTTGAGCACCGGCGGCCACCAGGACGAGCAGCAGACCGAAGGCGTAGTAGAACTTTCCGCCGAGCATGATCAGCGTCGCGGCGGCGACAGGGTAGGCGATGCCGAGGGCCGCCGCGTGGCGCATCCCCGGGTCGCGCACCAGCCGGAGGAAGCCGGCGACGCAGATCGGTGCCAGCGTCGGCCCGATCACGAGCACCTGCATCGGCACGAACAGCAGGCGGTTCGAGAGACCGTCGGCCCCGCCGATGCCGGAGGCGACCGACAGCATCGGCAGACCGTGCGTCACCTGCCACACGAGGGTGGGGGCGGCGACGGCGAGTGCCGTCGCGGCGCCGATCCCGAGCCACCTGGTCCGCAGAACCCGACGCGGGCCCACCACGAGGACGGCTGCTCCGAGCGCGAGCACGAGCAGGGCGACCGTGAACTTCGTCAGCAGCGCCACCCCGACGACGGCCCCGAGCGCCACGAACCACGGGGGCCCACCGCCCCGCAGGATGCGCGCCGCCACCACCGCGATCACCGTCCACAGGAAGACGTCGAATGTCGTCGTCGACAGCAGGTGGCCGCTCTGGAGCACCAGGGCGGAGACCGCGGTCGCCGCTGCGGCGAGGACCCGAGCCGGGGGTCCACAGGACAGCTCCCGGGCGAGCAGCGCCACGCCCAGGATGGTTCCCGCGGCGATCAGCGCCGGGATGACACGCAGCCCGACCACGGAGTCGCC
Organism: Gordonia paraffinivorans; assembly: GCA_036946345.1. Classification (GTDB taxonomy): domain Bacteria; phylum Actinomycetota; class Actinomycetes; order Mycobacteriales; family Mycobacteriaceae; genus Williamsia_A; species Williamsia_A paraffinivorans_A. The sequence goes on from JAQIJH010000049.1 coordinate 7,374, forward strand.
GAACAGGGCGATGCCGGCACGCGCGAGCGCGGGCACCACCGGGGGTTGATCGACGTATCCCCAGGCCAGATGCTGCGCGCAGATCCGGAAGTACAGCTCGTCGCGGTGGTAGCCGTACCGGGATGCGCACAGCAGGAGCACGCCGGCCGTCGCCGCGGCGACGGCGGTCACGGGCACCGCTCCGGATCGCAGGCGGACGTCCGACGGCATGATCGCCATCGTCGCACCGGTGGCGGGCATCCGCACCGCCCGTCGACGTCAGGCGGACTCGGGGAAGGCCGCGTCGACGGACGCCCGGATTTGCAGGTCGAAGAGTGATCCGGTGTCGGAGAAGGTGTCGCGGCCGTACTGGCCGAACACCTCGCAACTGATGGCGCCGACGATCACCGACCACAGCGACAGTGCGCGCACCAGCGACGCGTCGGGGATGTCGGTGCCGAACTCGCTTCGGATTCGGTCGAAGTCGGTGTGCAGGGTGTCGGAGACGGGCCGCGCGGGAGCCGGGGTCAGCTCCGCGGCACACGCGACGAGCGTCGCCATCACCCGGGTGCCCGGCCCGGTGGTCGTCTCGCCGGGTGCCTCGTAACCGGCCACGGGTGTCCCGTAGAGCAGGGCCCACCGTGCTGGTTCCGCGATCGCCCAGGAGCGCATCGCGGTGGCCGCGCGCACGATGCGCGATCGTGCGTCCTCGGTCTCGGCGATCGCGGTGTCGACGGCGTCGGCGAGCTCGGTGTACGCGTCGACGACGAGCAGCGTGAGGAGGTCGTCGCGACTTCGGACGTAGCGGTAGACCGCCGACGACACGACGCCCAGATCGCGTGCGACCGCCCGCAGCGACAGGCCCGTCGGCCCATGCGCCACGAGGTGATCCCGGCCGATCCGGAGTACGTCGGCGGCCATCTCGGCGCGGGCGTCCGCGCGGGTCGTCGAGCTCATGACGCCATCCTCGCACATTCGGAGAGCACTGCTCTTGCATTCGGTCGCCGGCGGGCGCACACTCGTGTGCGAGAGCAGTGCTCTCGCACACCACCAGATGATGAGGAGCACCCCATGAGCGTCACCCATTACGCCGAGCCCACCGGTCGCATGCAGGCGTCCTTCAACCACGCCGTGCGGTGGCTCTCCGATCACGGCATCGGGCTCGCCGGCGCGCGGACCCTCACCGTCGTCGGACGCACCAGCGGCGAGCCCCGCACCACCCCGGTCAACCCGATGACGATCGACGGGCGGACGTACCTCATCTCCCCGCGCGGGAACACGCAGTGGTCACGGAATCTGCGGGCGGCCGGGACGTGTGAGATTCGTCGCGGACGGAACGTCGTGGCGTACACCGCGACCGAGATCGCCGACGTCGACAAGCCCGTCCTGCTGCGGCCGTACCTGAAGCGGTGGGGGTGGGAGGTCGCGAACTACCTGCCGGCCAAGGTCTCGCACACCTCGAGCGACGACGAGCTGCTCGCCGTCGCGCACGACGTCCCGGTCTTCGCGCTGTACGAGTCTCCTGTCTCACCGCGGCCGTGAGCACGGTCGGCGCGATCGTCGTCGGCGTGTTCGTCGCCGTCGGCCTCGCCGAGATGGCCATGACCGGTATCGCCGCGATGCTCGGACTGTCGTCGTGGCGGCGACGGTTCGCCGAGCTGACGCGAGTCGACCCGCCGGCGGCGCTCCGACTGACGGTCGGGGCCCTCGCCGGCGTCTCCGCCGTCGCGATGGGGGTGGGCTACGCGCGGCCCGTGTGGTGGGTGATCGGCGGGACGCTCCTGCTGGCGGTGACCGCGCCGATCCTCGTCCGGCAGATCGCGATCGGGACCCGCGGCAGCGCGCTCACCGCCTACACGCTGTTCACCGTCTGCGGTGTGGTCGCGCTGACGGCGGGGGCGAGTGCCGTCTGAGGCGCGGATAGTGTCGCGGGGGTGGCAGGCACCGACGATCGACGCGCGGCGCGGTGGGTCCTGCACATCGACATGGACGCGTTCTTCGCCTCCGTCGAGCAGCTGACCCGGCCGACGTTGCGCGGCCGGCCGGTCCTCGTCGGCGGCGTCGGTGGCCGCGGGGTGGTCGCGGGCGCGAGCTACGAGGCCCGGGGTTTCGGCGCCCGCTCGGCGATGCCGATGCACCAGGCGCGACGTCTCGTGGGTGCCGGCGCCGTGGTGGTCCCGCCGCGCGGGTCGGTCTACCGCGTCGTCAGTGCCCGGGTGTTCGCCCTGGTCCGGGAGTCGATCCCGGTCATCGAGACTCTCTCGTTCGACGAGGCGTTCGGCGAACCGGAGTCGCTGGCCGGCGCCGACGCGGACGCCGTGACGCGGTTCGCCGAGGAGGTGCGCCGACGCATCCGCGACGAACTCGGCCTGGCTGCGTCGATCGGGGCCGGCAGCGGCAAGCAGATCGCGAAGATCGCGTCCGGACTCGCCAAGCCCGACGGCGTGGTCGTCGTCGACCCGGCGCAGGACCGGGAGTTCCTCCGGCCGCTGTCGGTGCGGAAGCTGTGGGGGATCGGACCCGTCGCGGGTGACAAGCTGCACCGGCTCGGCATCGACACGATCGGGGACCTGGCCGACCTGTCGCCGGTGGAGGTCGCGTCGGTGCTCGGCGCGACGGTCGGGCCGGCGCTGCACCGGCTCGCCCAGGGGATCGACGACCGGCCCGTCGCCGAGCGCGCGTCGGCGAAGCAGATCAGCGCGGAATCCACGTTCGCCGAGGACATCACGGCACTCGACCGCCTCCGTACCGCGATCGAGGGCGCCGCCGCCGGGGCCCACCGCCGACTGCTCGCCGACGGTCGGGGAGCGCGGACAGTCGTGCTCAAGCTGAAGCGCTCGGACATGTCGGTGCTCACCCGCTCGACGACGTTCACACCCGCCACGAGCGAGTTGTCGGTGCTCGTCGCGGCCGCGCAGCGCCTCGCGCTGGACCCCGTGGACATCGGGCCGGTACGCCTGGTCGGCGTGGGCTACAGCGGACTCACCGCCGACGAGCAGTTCCAGCTGTTCGGGGCGGGCGAGGACACCGGCCCGGCCAAGGACGTGGCGGCAGGGGACGAGACCGACTCCGCACCACAGGATGTCGAGGTGCAGACGATGACCGGCCGGACGGTCGCCGACGACGGGTCGGTGACGTGGCTGACCGGGACCGACGTCGTGCACCGCGAGCTCGGACACGGGTGGGTGCAGGGCAGCGGGCACGGTGTGGTCACCGTGCGGTTCGAGACCCGGGCATCGGGCGTGGGCCCCGTCCGCACCTTCGAGACGTCGACACCCGAACTGCGCGTGGGCGATCCGCTCGACAGCCTCGATTGGCCGGACGCGCTGACCGGACGCGACGCGACCACCGGTCAGGCGGCGGCGGACCACCCGACCGACGGCCGTGCCGTCGAGCAGGAGCGTGACCTCGGCATGGATACCCGCGGCGTCGGTGGCCGCGACGTCAGCGTGCCGGGACCAGATCCAGGAACGGGCTGATCCGCGGCGCGTCCCAGCCACGGGCGAGGCCCTCGGCGACGACGACGCGCGCCTGCGGGGCCCGTAGCCAGGGCGAGACGAGCACCCCCGCGGCGGTGAGGTCGACCGCACCGCCCCCGCCGCCGTACGTCGCGACGACCGGGCCGTCGGGCAGGCGGGTGGTGACGACGACCAGCACGCCCGCACGCACGGCTGCGCGTAGCCGGTCGGCGAGGTCGGGATGGACGTTGCCCGAGCCGTAGGCGGCGACGACGAGCCCGGCCGCGCCGCGGTCGACGCAGATGTCGACGAGACCGACGTCCATTCCGGGATGGGCTGCCAGCAGGTCGACCCGGGGCCCGGGTGCGTCGACCGGCGGCATCAGCGGGCGCGCGGGGGACAGGACGGCCGCGGCGAAGGCGTCGACATCCGTCGTCGAGCGTTTCGCGACACCCCGGGCGGGCAGCACCGACCCGCCGAGGGCGACGAGTACGCCCCGGCCCCGGGCGGACGGGTCGCGGGCCACGGCGATCGCCGCGGTGAGGTTCGTGGGCCCGTCGGGGTCGGGATCCGACGCCGGGCGCTGCGCCCCGGTGAGCACGACGGGCCGGGGATCGGCGTGGGTGAGATCGAGGAGCATCGCGGTCTCCTCGAGGGTGTCGGTGCCGTGGGTGATCACCACGCCGGCGACGTCCGGGTCGGCGAGTGCCTCCGCGACGGCCCCGAGCACGCGACGCTGCAGCGCGGGGGTCATCGCCGACGAGTCGACGGCCATCACCGACCGCGCCTCGACTGCCGGGTCGCGCGTGCCGACGAGGTCACCCACGTCGACGCGCGGCACGGCCCCGCCGGGCCCGTCCACCGCCGCGATGGTCCCGCCGGTGCCCAGGACGACGACCCGTGCGTGCGCGCTCATGGTCGATCACCTCACCGTGTCGTCACGATGCTGGTCAACTCGGCCGAGAACGTGTGACGGACATGGTGCGGGCGCCGTCCGCGGCCTGTCGCGCGACCCGTTTGGCATAGTGGTGTCCGATCCGGGGGGAATCACGGCCGGTCGCGGCCGTCTCCCCACGACGACGACGTCACCCGACAACGAAGGAGCCCCCGCCTCGTGAAGCTGCAGAAGATCCTGACCGCCGGTCTCGCGGTCGTCGCCGCCCTGACCTTCACCGCCGCGTGCAGTGACGGCAGCGACACCGGTGCGACCGACAACGGCCCCACCTCGTCGGCGACGAGTTCGGTTGCCGACAACGGCGGTGGCACGGTCACCGATCCGTCGCAGCCGCCGAGCGCCTCGACGCTGAACGGTCTGCTCACGACCGCGCTCGACCCGAACGTCCCCGCGTCGCAGAAGACCCAGCTCGTCCAGGGCTCGTCCGCCGACCCGCAGCTGTTCGACAAGCTCGTGAAGGCCCGCGAGGACAACCCGGGGATCACCTACCAGCTGCAGGCCCCGGTCATCGCGACCGGCAACGGCCAGGCCACCGTCAAGGTGAAGGTGAAGCTGCCCAACGTCCCGGAGCAGACGGTCGACGCGGCGATCGTCTACGACCAGGGCCGCTGGAAGCTCGCCAAGACCACGGTGTGCCCGCTGCTCCTGGCCAACAACGTCCAGAGCGCCATGTGCCCCGCGGCCAACTGACGACGCAGTCCGTCTGACCCCTGCCCCGTCGACTCCGCCCCGTCACCCACCCGGTGACGGGGCGGAGTCGTCTGCGGGGTGGGAGCTGCCGCTACTGCCAGGTGACCGCGAGCGACGTCTGCTGGACGAGCGGCCGGGCGGGGTCGTCGCCGATCAGCGTCCGCCCGCCCGACAGCGACAGCGTGCCGGCGACGGGCAGGCCGCGCGCGAGGTCGACGGTGATCGTGCCCTGGCCCGAGAACGAGTACGACCCGATGGTCAGGCGCTCGCCGCGGCCAGGGACGGTGAACACGGAATCCACGGGGACCTCGTCGACCTCGAGGTCGACGACGACGCGGGACCCGGTGCGCTCGCGCAGGGTGGCCGTGGTGGTCTGCGTGACGGTCGCGGCACCGTCGAGCGTGCGGACCGCCCGCCATCGCGCTCCGACACCGACCGGCTGCGTCGGGACCGCGACGGCCCGCTGCAGCGCCGTCAGCAACGTCTGCTCGACGGCCGAACGTGCAGCGTCGTCGGCGGCCTGCGCGGGCAGGATCCGCAGCGACACCGGGACGGACCCCGCCGCGACGGCGAGCCCGGCACGCGAGCCCTCGACAGCGGCCAGTGACCCGGCGAGTCCCGTGTCCGGCGAGGACGCCCGCCCCAGCTGCACCTCGACGTCCGTCGGGTCCGAGCAGGCGACGCGCGCGGTGAGCGGCAGCGTGACGTCCTGCGTCGCGGTGGACGGCTGCTCGCCCTGACGGGCGGTCGTCGACGAGGACACGACCCGCAACGACACCTGCTGCGCCGACGTCCGGTCGGGCGTCCCGGTCAGCGCTGCCTGCGGAACCGCGCCCGGGGTGTCGAGGGTGACGGCGGCCGGGGGGATCGGCAGCAACGAGGCGCCGGTGGCCCCGACGGTCGTCTGCGTGGCGCAGCCGGCCTGTGCGGCCGACGCGCTCGACCCGGGGGTGTCCGGGCCGTCGGAGGACCCGCAGGCGGTCAGGGTGAGGAGGGCGGCACCCGCGAGGGACACCGCGGTCACGGGCAGTCGTCGACCACCGCTCCGGACGGGGGACGGGACGGGGGCGGGCACGCGATTCAGGCTAGCGACGGCGGTGAGGGATGATGGAGGGCGTGACCGACGACTCCCGGACCGACCCCGCACCCACACCGGTCGCCGCGTCGGGGGATCAGCTCGAGACGCCCGCCCGGGGCCGGTCGCGCGCGATCCTGGCCGTCCTGCCCGCCGTCGCGCTGGTGATCCTCGCCCTCGACCTGGTCACCAAGATCGTGGTCGTAGCGACGATCGACCCGCAGCGGCCCGTCCAGATCATCGGCGACACCGTCACGCTGCGCCTGGTCCGCAACTCCGGCGCGGCGTTCTCGTTCGCCACCGGCTACACCTGGGTGCTCACGATCGTCGCCGCGGCGGTGGTCGTCGGGATCATCCGGTTCAGCGGGCGGCTGCGATCTGCCTGGTGGGCGGTGGGTCTCGGGCTCGTGCTCGGCGGCGCCCTCGGCAACCTCGTCGACCGCTTCTTCCGGTCACCCGGGCCGTTGCGCGGCCACGTCGTGGACTTCGTGTCGATCGGCTGGTGGCCGGTGTTCAACGTCGCCGACTCGGCTGTCGTGTGCGGGGCGATCCTCCTGGTCGCGCTCACCGTGTTCGGCGTCGAGATCGACGGCACCCGCACCCCGTCCGGTCGGTCGTCGACACGGTCCGCCGATGCGTGACAGTCGGTCGATGCCGGTCCCGGACGGCATCGACGGCATGCGCCTCGACGCTGGCGTCAGCCGCATCCTCGGCCTGTCGCGGACGGTGGTGGCCACCCTCGCCGACTCCGGCGACGTGACCGTCGACGGTGCGGCGGTGGGCAAGTCGCACCGACTGGCCGCCGGCACCTGGCTCGAGGTGACGCTGCCCGAACCCGCCCGGCCCCCGGAGAACCCGGTGATCGAGGTCGACGACATGTCGGTGCTCTATGCCGACTCCGACATCGTCGTCGTCGACAAGCCCGTCGGTGTCGCCGCGCACGCGTCCGTCGGGTGGACCGGACCCACCGTCATCGGCGGTCTCGAGGCCGCCGGTTACCGCATCTCGACGTCCGGCGCCCACGAGCGGCAGGGGATCGTGCACCGGCTCGACGTCGGCACGTCCGGCGTGATGGTGGTCGCGGTGTCCGAGCGCGCCTACACCGTCCTCAAACGCGCGTTCCGCGAGCGCACGGTCGACAAGCGCTACCACGCACTGGTGCAGGGGCACCTCGACCCGTCGAGTGGAACCATCGACGCCCCGATCGGCCGCCATCCCGGCAGCGAGTGGCGCTTCGCGGTGACCACCGCGGGCAAGCCGAGCGTCACCCACTACGACACGGTCGAGATGTTCGCCTCCGCGAGCCTGCTCGACGTCCACCTCGAGACCGGCCGCACCCACCAGATCCGGGTGCACTTCTCGGCGCTGCACCACCCGTGCTGCGGCGACACGACCTACGGCGCCGACCCCACCCTCGCCGCCCGGCTCGGCCTCGAGCGCCAGTGGCTGCACGCGCGCGCCCTCGGGTTCGCGCACCCCCGCCGACGGGCGGATGGTCGAGTTCACGAGTCCCTACCCCGACGACCTGCAGCACGCACTGGACGTCCTGCGTGCCGGCTGACCGGGCTGTCGGGGCGGATCGGGCCGCCCGGGCGGTCGGTGTCCTCGTCCTGGCGGTGGCCGTCGTGGTCGGGGGCCTGTACTGGCTCGGCACGACGCACCCACCGCGGTCTCCGGGCATCGCCACCGACCGCCTGGGACCCGACCCCGACGAGACCGTCGACGACTATCGCGCGACGTCGCAGCGCTCGCTCGACACCGCGTCGGGGACACGCTGGGCTCTGATCTCGCTGCGTGCCGCGGAGACCGACGAGGTCGCCCGCACGATCGCCGCGGGGACGACGCCTGCGCGGGTCGCGCTCCACGTGCCGATCGCCGGCGTCGCGACACCGGTCGCGATAGTCCCGGTCACGCCTGATGCCGGATCGTTCACGACGGCGCGCACGCTGGCGATCGATCTCCTCGACGGCTCCGCGATGAACGGGACCGGGTTCGGCGGGATCGTGGCGCAGGACGGCGCCCGGGGCGAGGCGGTGTCGGGTGTGGTCGGGTCCCGGCTCGCCGCGGGGTGCGCGTGCGTCGTCGGCGTCGTCGTCCGTGGTGCCGTCGCGCGGCTCCGCGCGATCGCGGCCGACCGGCGCGTCCGGGCCGTCGAGGTGCTCCCCGCCGACGCCGCCGGCGCCCGGTTCACCGTGGTGCCGCTGCTGCCCGAGCAGACCGTCGGCGCCGCGCCGTTGCCCGACACCGGGACCGTCCCCGCGCGCTGACCGGCGCGTCGCCGGGCGTGTCGCGCCTCCGGTGGCCGGGCACACCGCGTCGGTCCCCGAGGACGTCGGTGCCGCCACCTAGACTGATCCGCGTCGCGTCGGCCGTCCCTTCCCGCAGTCGGGGAGTGCGCCCGCCGGTCGGGACGCCAGGGGATGCAGGTCAGGAAGGTCGTGGAGTGTCAGGTCAGTTCGTCCATCTGCACAACCACACCGAGTACTCCATGCTCGACGGCGCGGCGAAGGTCGCGCCGCTGTTCGCGGAGGCCAAGCGGCTCGGGATGACCGCGATCGGCATGACCGACCACGGCAACATGTTCGGCGCCAGCGAGTTCTACACCGTCGCGAAGAAGCACGACATCACGCCGATCATCGGCATCGAGGCGTACATCGCCCCCGCGTCCCGTTTCGACACCAAGCGCGTGCTCTGGGGTGACCGGGACCAGAAGTCCGACGACGTGTCCGGTTCGGGTGCCTACACCCACATGACGATGGTCGCGGAGAACGCGACCGGCCTGCGCAACCTCTTCCAGCTGTCGTCGCTGGCGTCCATCGAGGGTCAGCTCGGCAAGTGGTCGCGCATGGACGCCGAGCTCATCGCCGCGCATGCCTCGGGGATCATCGCGACGACCGGCTGCCCCTCGGGTGAGGTCCAGACCCGTCTGCGCCTCGGCCACGAGCGCGAGGCACTCGAGGCCGCGGCGAAATGGCAGGACATCTTCGGCAAGGACAACTTCTACCTCGAGCTGATGGAGCACGGCCTCGAGATCGAGCGCCGCGTCCGCGACGGCCTGCTCGAGATCGGCCGCAAGCTCGGCATCAAGCCGATCGTCACCAACGACTGTCACTACGTGCACAAGACCGACGCCGTCACGCACGAGGCGCTGTTGTGCATCCAGACCGGCAAGACGCTGTCGGACCCGACGCGGTTCAAGTTCGACGGGGACGGCTACTACCTCAAGTCCGCCGAGGAGATGCGGGAACTCTGGGACGGCGTGGTCCCCGGCGCGTGCGACAACACCGTCGAGATCGGTGAGCGCATCGGCGACTACTCCGAGGTGTTCGCCCACCGCGACCGGATGCCGGTCTTCCCGGTGCCGGAGGGGGAGACCCAGGACAGCTGGCTGCGCCGTGAGGTCGCGTCGGGCCTGAAGCGCCGATTCCCCGACGGCCCCGTGCCCGACGACTACCTGTCGCGCGCGGACTACGAACTCGACGTCATCATCCAGATGGGCTTCCCGGCCTACTTCCTCGTCGTCGGTGACCTCATCCGCCACGCGCAGGAGGTGGGCATCCGCGTGGGCCCGGGTCGTGGGTCGGCCGCCGGGTCGCTGGTCGCCTACGCGTTGGGCATCACCAACATCGACCCGATCCCGCACGGTCTGCTGTTCGAGCGGTTCCTCAACCCCGAGCGCGTGTCCATGCCCGACATCGACATCGACTTCGACGACCGCCGTCGCGGCGACATGGTGCGCTATGCGACGGAGCGGTGGGGCAGCGACAAGGTCGCCCAGGTCATCACCTTCGGCACCATCAAGACGAAGGCCGCGATCAAGGACTCGGCCCGCGTCCAGTTCGGCCAGCCGGGCTTCTCCATCGCCGACCGCATCACCAAGGCACTGCCGCCGCCGATCATGGCCAAGGACATCTCGGTCAAGGGCATCACCGATCCCGACCACGAGCGCTACGGCGAGGCCTCCGAGGTGCGCGGTCTCATCGAGACCGATCCCGACGTCAAGAAGATCTACGACACCGCACTGGGTCTCGAGGGTCTGATCCGCAACGCCGGCGTCCACGCCTGCGCGGTCATCATGTCCTCGGAGCCGCTCACCGACGCCATCCCGGTGTGGAAGCGCGCGCAGGACGGCGCGATCATCACGGGGTGGGACTACCCGTCGTGTGAGGCCATCGGCCTGCTGAAGATGGACTTCCTCGGTCTGCGGAACCTCACCGTCATCGGTGACGCGATCGAGAACATCAAGACCAACCGCGGCATCGACTTCGACATGGACGCCGCGCCCCTCGACGACCCGAAGACCTACGAGCTGCTCGCCCGCGGTGACACCCTCGGCGTGTTCCAGCTCGACGGCGGCGCGATGCGCGAACTGCTCAAGCGCATGCAGCCCACCGGCTTCGAGGACATCGTCGCGGTGCTGGCGCTGTACCGGCCGGGTCCGATGGGCATGAACGCCCACAACGACTACGCCGACCGCAAGAACGGCCGTCAGCAGGTCACGCCCATCCACCCCGAGCTCGCCGAGCCCCTGAAGGAGATCCTGGCCGACACCTACGGCCTGATCGTCTACCAGGAGCAGATCATGCAGATCGCGCAGAAGGTCGCCGGGTACTCGCTCGGTCGAGCCGACATCCTGCGCCGCGCGATGGGCAAGAAGAAGGCCGAGGTCCTCGCCGCCGAGTTCGAGGGTTTCGAGGCCGGCATGAAGGCCAACGGGTTCTCGTCGGCGGCCATCAAGGCGCTGTGGGACACGATCCTCCCGTTCGCCGGGTACGCGTTCAACAAGTCGCACGCCGCCGGGTACGGGCTGGTGTCGTTCTGGACCGCGTACCTCAAGGCGAACTTCCCGGCCGAGTACATGGCCGGTCTGCTCACCTCCGTCGGCGACGACAAGGACAAGGCCGCGATCTACCTCGCCGACTGCCGCAAGCTCGGGATCACCGTCCTGCCACCGGACGTCAACGAGTCGCAGCGCAACTTCGCCGCCGTCGGCACCGACATCCGCTTCGGCCTGGCCGCCGTGCGCAACGTGGGCACCAACGTCGTCTCGGCGATCCTGCGCGCCCGCGACGACCGCGGGAAGTTCACGAGTTTCTCGGACTACCTCGGCAAGATCGACGTCACCGCCTGCAGCAAGAAGGTGACCGAATCCCTCATCAAGGCAGGGGCTTTCGACTCCCTCGACCACCCACGCAAGGGCTTGTTCCTCATCCACTCCGACGCCGTCGACGCCGTGCTCGGGACGAAGAAGGCCGAGGCCGTCGGTCAGTTCGACCTGTTCGGTGACGCCGGGGGCGACGACGCCGTCGTCGACGACGTGTTCGCGGTGAAGGTGCCCGACGAGGAATGGGACTCCAAGCACAAGCTCGCCCTGGAGCGGGAGATGCTGGGCCTGTACGTGTCCGGGCACCCGTTGGGCGGGATCGAGCACGTCATCTCGGCGCAGACCGACACCTCCATCACCAGCCTGCTGGAGGGCAACGTGCCCGACGGCGCGCAGATCGTCATCGGCGGCATCATCTCCGCGGTGACCCGACGCGTGAACAAGAAGGGTGAGCCCTACGCGGTGGTCACCCTCGAGGACATGGTCGGTGGCGTCGAGGTCTACTTCTTCCCGCGGGCGTTCCAGGCCTACGGCATGGACATCACGCCCGACGCCGTCGTGCTGATCAAGGCGCGCATCAACAAGCGGGACGACTCGACGATGATCAGCGCCAACGACCTCGCGGTCCCGGACCTGTCGCACGCCGGCGAGTCACGGCCGGTCGCGGTCAGCATGTCGACGCGGCTGTGCACGCGGGACCGGGTGGGTGAGCTGAAGCGGGTGCTCGCACGGCATCCGGGGACGGCCGACGTGCACGTCCGGTTGATATCGGGCGATTCGACGACGCTCCTGCGGCTCGACGACACCTTCCGCGTGACGCCGAGCTCGGCACTCATGGGTGACCTGAAGGCGTTGCTCGGACCCGGCTGCCTGGCGAGCTGACCCGCGGCCGCCGGTGGGGTGGTCAGTCGCGCAGCTGGGCGAGACGCAGTCCCCACCACGTGACGGTGGTGGCGGCCGTGGTGATCCAGACGGTGAGCTCCGGCGATCGGGTGACGCCCACAACCGTGGCGGCGACGACCAGGGCGACGAGCAGCGCGTGCACCTTGTAGGCGGGCCAGGGCACACCGGCGACGTCGACAGAGGGGACAGCGCGGACTCCGTGCGTCGTCTCGATCGTCGTCATCGTCGACTCCTGTCGGGTTCGAGGACCGTGCCGAACGGGTATGGCATCGGGATGCCGATGCTCCTACCGTGGTGACCACAGTGTAGGACATCCCGCGTCGAAAAGTTCGGTCGACCGAACTCTTCGGCCGCGGGCAGCCGGACGACGAGAGGACCGATCATGCCGTTGCAGGGCGAGTACGCACCGAGCACCAGCGACTGGGCGCGGGAGCAGGCCGAGAAGATCGAGGCGTCGGGTGGGACCGAGGGCACCGACATGAACGGCATGCCGGTCGTGCTGCTGACGACCGTCGGCAACAAGAGCGGGAAACTGCGCAAGACGCCGCTGATGCGGGTCGAGCACGACGGGAAGTACGCGGTCGTGGCGTCGCTGGGTGGTGCACCGAAGCACCCGGTCTGGTACTTCAACGTCGTCGCGGACCCGCACGTCGAGCTGCGTGACGGCGAGCAGGTGTTCGACATGGTCGCGCGCGAGGTGTTCGGCGGGGAGAAGCAGCAGTGGTGGGATCGTGCGGTCGAGGCGTACCCGCCGTACGAGGACTACCAGAAGAAGACCGACCGGGAGATCCCGGTGTTCGTCCTGGAGCCCGCCGTCACGGAGTGACGTCGAGCCCACCGTCACGGAGTGACTTCGAGGTCGCCGTCACGGAGTGACATCGAGCCCGCCGTCACGGAGTGACGCGGGAGTTCACCGTCGCGGATGAGACGATGGGACGCGTGAGCACAGCCACGCGGCAGGAGACGGACGGCGACGTCGGCGATGCGCGTCTGACGGCTGCCGACGTCCGCGCCGCCGCGGTCCGTGTGCGCGACGTCGCCGACCGCACGCCGTTGCAGCGCAGCGCGCGCCTGTCGCGGGCCACGGGCGCGTCGGTGCTGGTGAAGCGCGAGGACCTGCAGACGGTCCGGTCGTACAAGATCCGCGGCGCCTACAACACGATGGCGCAGCTGTCGGCGGAGGAACTCGCCGCGGGTGTCGTCGCGGCCAGCGCCGGCAACCATGCGCAGGGCGTGGCGTACGCGTGCCAGGCGATGGGGGTGCAGGGCCGGATCTACGTCCCGACGACGACCCCGAAGCAGAAGCGCGACCGCATCCGGTGGCACGGCGGCGACGCTGTCGAACTGATCCCGGTGGGGGACACCTACGACGCGGCGGCGGCAGCCGCGCAGGCGGACATGCTGCGAACCGGCGCGACGTGGATCCATGCCTTCGACGACGTGCGTACCGCCGCCGGTCAGGGGACCATCGCGGCGGAGATCGTCGACCAGTTCGGGTCCGTACCGGACGTGGTCGTCATCCCGGTCGGCGGCGGGGGCTGCCTCGCCGGGATGGCGACCCTTTTGCGCGACGCCGACCCGGACGTGGTCATCGTCGGTGTCGAACCGGCCGGGGCCGTGTCGTTGTCGGCGGCTCTCGTGCACGGCGGACCGGTGACCCTCGGGGACATCGACCCCTTCGTCGACGGTGCCGCCGTCAAGCGGGTCGGCAGTGTCGTCGTCGACGTGCTCACCCCGATGACGCCGACGGTCGCCGCCCATCCCGATCTGCCGGCCGCCGCGACCGTCGAACCCGCTGACCGTGTCCTGGCGCCGGGGTCGACGCACATCGTGCACGTCGACGAGGGTGCGTTGTGCTCGACGATGCTCCAGCTCTATCAGGAGGACGGGATCATCGCCGAGCCGGCCGGCGCGTTGTCCGTCGCCGCGCTCGAACAGCTTCCGCTGCAGCCGGATTCGTCGGTCGTGTGTCTGCTGTCGGGCGGCAACAACGACGTGTCGCGGTACGGCGAGATCATCGAGCGGTCGTTGGTGCACCAAGGCTTGAAGCACTACTTCCTCGTCGATTTCCCGCAGGAGCCCGGGGCTCTGCGGGGCTTCCTCGACGACGTGCTCGGCCCCGACGACGACGTCACCCTCTTCGAGTACGTCAAGCGCAACAACCGCGAGACCGGTGCGGCGCTCGTCGGCATCGAGTTGGGGTCGGCCGACAGCCTGCGATCGCTGCTGGACCGGATGAACGCGTCCCGCCTCGGCGTCGAGCAACTCCGCCCGGACTCCCCGGCCTATCGCTACCTGACCTGACCACCTCTTCGTCGGGCAGCGACACCCGTCTGTCGGGCACTCGGAGCCGTTCGTTGGGCACTCGGAGCCGTTTGTTGGGCACTGGGAGCCGTTCGTTGGGCACTGGGAGCCGTCGACCGTGCACTCGGTGATCGTCGAGTTGTCAGCAGATCGCTCCCGCCGCCCAACAGATGGTCCCTGATGCCCAGCAGATGGTTCCGGATGCCCACCAGATGGCGGGTGCGCCCGCCGACCGACCGCGTGAGGTGTGCGGTCAGGCGTGGGCCGGGGCCAGGATGTCGGCGACGATCCGATGGGACTCGAGCCGCGCGTCGAAGTCGGCCAGCATGGAGCTGACCATGATCTCCTGCACCCCGGTCGACTCGACCAGCGCGCCGATCTCGTCGGCGACGCGGTCCCGGCCACCGACGATCCACGCCGACGCGGAGTCGCCGATCGCGGCCTCCTGCATCGGCGTCAGCGGTTCGGCGAGGGCCTGCGCGACGGTGGGGTAGCGGCCGGGCCGGGACCCGTCGCGCAGTCGGGCCATCGCCAACCGGTGCGGAGCGGCCTGCTGCTGCGCGGTGTCGTCGTCGGCGGCCGCGACGATCGTCACGGTCAGCATCGCGTACGGCTCGTCGAGGACGCCGGGCCGGAAGCTGTCGCGGTAGACGGCGAGCGCGTCATACGTCGCGGCCGGGGCGAAGTGGCGCGCGAACGCGAACGGCAGTCCGAGGAGACCGGCGACCTGGGCACTGTAGGTCGACGACCCGAGCATCCACATCGACACCGCCGCACCCTCACCGGGGACCGCGGTGATCGCCGAGTACGGGTGCTCCGGCGGGAACTGGCCCGCGAGGAACGCGCGCAGCTGCGCGAGCTCCTGGGGGAAGTCGTCGGCGGAGAGGTTCGCGGCCCGGCGCAGCGCGTGCGCGGTCACCTGGTCGGTGCCCGGAGCGCGGCCGATCCCGAGGTCGATGCGGTCGGGGAACAGTGCGTCGAGCGTCCCGAACTGCTCGGCGACGACGAGCGGCGCGTGGTTCGGCAGCATGATCCCGCCGGAACCGACGCGGATCTTCTCCGTCGCCCGCGCGACCTGGCCGATCATCACCGCCGGGCTGGAACTGGCGATGCCGGGCATGTTGTGGTGCTCGGCCAACCAGAACCGGCGGTAGCCCAACTGCTCGACGGCGACCGCCAGGGCGATCGACTGGTTCAGGGCGTCGGAGACCGACGACCCGTCCACCACGGGCGCGAGATCGAGGACGGAGAACGACACACTCATACCGGAGACAACACCTCCGCTTGAAACGATATTTCGTGTCTCAGGGTACGAGCCGGCGCCCGACGACGACGTTGTGGCCGGGGGAGGACAGCCCCGTGTCGGACACCTCGACCGGCTCCCACGCGAGCAGCGGTTCCACCGGGATCGGCACCGTCGTCGGGGCGTCACCGAGGACGCAGATCGTGCTGACCGCACCGCGGTGCAGTGCGAACCACCCGCGCTCGATGTCGTAGGACGCCGACAGCGTGTCCCACCGGTCGTCGGTGAGATCGGGCACGGAGCGCCGCAGCGCGATGAGGGCGCGGTAGAAGTCCAGTACGCGGGCGTGCGCCGGGTCGTCGGGCTCCGACCAGTCCAGCTTCGACCGCAGGAACGTCTCGGGGTCCTGGGGGTCGGGGATCTCCGCGGCGTCCCACCCGTGGTCGGCGAATTCCGCCTTGCGGCCCTCGGCGGTGGCCTTCCCGAGTTCCGGTTCGGGGTGGGAGGTGAAGAACTGGAACGGCGTCGACGCGCCCCACTCCTCGCCCATGAACAGCATCGGCGTGTAGGCCGACGTGAGCACCAGCGCCGCCTTGATCGCGAGCTGCCCGTGGTCGAGGTAGGCCGAGGGCCGGTCGCCGATCGCGCGGTTGCCGATCTGGTCGTGGTCGCAGGTGTAGACGACCATCTGCGACGGCGCGACCCTCTCGGGATCGATCGGTCGGCCGTGCCGACGACGACGGAACGACGAATACGTCATCGCGTGGAAGAAGCCGCGGGTCAGCGCGGTCGCCAGGCAGTCCAGGCTGCCGAAGTCGCCGTAATAGCCCTGTCGTTCCCCCGACACCGTCGTGTGGACGGCGTGGTGGACGTCGTCGTCCCACTGGGCTGCGAGCCCGTACCCCCCGTGGTGGCGCGACGTCACCAGCCGGGGGTCGTTGAGATCGCTCTCGGCGATCAGCGACAGCGGGCGTCCCAGCGCGCGGGCCAGGGCGTCCGTCGCGACGGAGAGCTCCTCCAGCAGGTGGACCGCGGTGTGGTCGACGAGGGCGTGCACGGCGTCCAGGCGGAGGCCGTCGACATGGAAGTCGCGCATCCACCGCAGGGCGTTGTCGATGATGTGGGCGCGCACGGCGTCGGAGTCGGCCTGGTCGAGGTTGAGCGACTGTCCCCAGGTGTTCGCGCCCTCGGTCAGGTAGGGCCCGAAGCGGGGCAGGTAGTTCCCCGACGGCCCGAGGTGGTTGTAGACGACGTCGAGCACGACCCCGATCCCGACGGCGTGTGCCGCGTCGACGAATCGGCGGAACCCGTCGGGCCCGCCGTAGGGCTCGTGCACGGCGAACCACGCGACGCCGTCGTAGCCCCAGTTGTGGACGCCGTTGAACCCGTTGATCGGCATGACCTCGACGAACTCGACCCCGAGGTCCGCGAGATACGGCAGGCGGTCGATGGCGGCGTCGAACGTGCCGTCCGGGGTGAACGTGCCGATGTGCAGTTCGTAGATCACCGCACCACCGACCGGCCGCCCCGTCCACGCCTGGTCGGTCCACGGGAACGACGACGGGTCGTCGAGGCCGCCCGGGGCGTGCACACCCTCGGGGAGCCGCGGCGCGCGCGGGTCGGGGAGGACGTCCTCGTCGGCCCCGTCGATCACGTAGCCGTAGCGGCCGGATCCCGGCTCGACGTCGGCGACGGCGCTCCACCACTGTCCGTCCCGGGACATCGGTGTGACGCTGCCGTCGTGCCAGAGTCCGACGCTGTCCGCCGAGGGTGCCCACACCGAGAACGTCTGCTGCGTCACCAGGTCAGCCTACGGAGGGGTGGTCACCCCCGCGCGGCGGATGGGGGCACGCCGCGCGGGGGTGGTCGGGTCGGAACCGATCAGCTGCCGAGGCGCTCGCCGCTGTCGGCGGCGAACAGGTGCACGGTCGCGTCGGTCTGCCGGAAACGCACCTGCTCACCGAGTTTCGCCGGTGCGCGGTGCGGCGTGCGTGCCACGAGGGTGACGGGCCCGCCGTCGAGGGTGCGGACCGCACGGTCGTCGACGGTCGCGTAGACGTAGGTCTCGCTGCCCAGTTCCTCGAGCAGTGCGACCGTGACGGGGATGCCGGTGCCGTCGTCGGACAGGCCCAGCGCTTCCGGCCGCACGCCGACCAGGACGTCCTTCGACCCCGCACGATCGGCGGCCGCGAGTGCGGTCCGCTCGATCGCAAGGGTGGCGCCGCCGACGGACACGCCGCCGTCGGTCAGCGGCGCCGAGAAGAGATTCATCGCCGGGGATCCGATGAACCCGGCCACGAACGCGTTCACGGGACGGTCGTACAGCTCGGTGGGGGTGCTGAACTGCTGCAGCTTCCCGTCGCGGAGCACGGCGACGCGGTCGCCCATCGTCATCGCCTCGACCTGGTCGTGGGTGACGTAGACGGTCGTCGTGCCGAGACGTCGTTGCAGCGCGGCGATCTGGGTGCGGGTCTGCACACGCAGCTTGGCGTCGAGGTTGCTCAACGGCTCGTCCATGCAGAACACCTGCGGCTCGCGGACGATCGCCCGCCCCATCGCGACGCGCTGGCGCTGACCGCCGGACAGCTTGCCGGGCTTGCGGTCCAGGTAGTCGGTGAGGTCGAGCAGCTTGGCCGCGTCGGCGACCTTCCGCTTGCGCTCCTCCACGCCGACACCGCGCATCTTCAGCGCGAAACCCATGTTCTCGCCGACGGTCTTGTTCGGGTACAGCGCATAGTTCTGGAACACCATCGCGATGTCACGATCCTTCGGTGCGACGCCCACCATGTTCGCGCCGCCGATGGTGATCGCGCCGCTGTCGATCTCCTCGAGGCCGGCGAGCATGCGCAGGGCGGTGGACTTGCCCGAGCCGGACGGGCCGACCAGGACCACGAACTCGCCGTCGGCGATGTCGAGGTCGAGGGAGTCGACGGCGAGGCGGTCGGCGCCGGGGTAGACGCAGCAGGCCTTGTCGTAGGTGATGGAAGCCATGGGGTTCTCCTGTGTGCGAGAGGGTCTGGAGGGCGAAGACGGATCAGGCGGTCACTTGATGGCGCCGAAGGACAGACCGCGGACGAGCTTGTTCTGCGCGATCCACCCGGCGATGACCACCGGCAGCGCGGCGAGCACCGAGGCCGCGGACAACTGGGCCCAGAACAGTCCCTGGCCGGACATGAAGCCGGTGAGGAACACCGGCATGGTCTGCGCGTTGACAGCGGTCATGTTGACCGCGAAGAAGAACTCGTTCCACGAGAAGATGACGCAGATCAGTGCGGTGGCGGCGATCCCGGGCGAGATGAGCGGCAGGATCACCTCGCGGACCGACGTCCACAGGCTCGCGCCGTCGATGCTGGCCGCCTCCAGGAGTTCCTTGGGGACCTCGAGGAAGAACGACCGCATCATCCACACCGCGATGGGCAGGTTCATCGCCGTGTACAGGACCACCAACGTCCAGATGTTGTCGAGCATCCCGATCTTCCCGACGATCACGTAGAGCGGGATGATCGCGGCGACGATCGGCAGCATCTTCGTGCTGAGGAAGAAGAACAGCGCGTCGGAGGTCTTGCGGACCGGACGCAGCGACAGCGCGAATGCCGCCGGGACGCCGAGCACCAGCACCAGGACCGTCGACGCGACGGTCGCGAACACCGAGTTGAGCAGCGGGGTGGCGATGCCGGCGTCGAAGACGTTGCGGAACTGCTCGAGTGTCGGGGCGAAGAGGAACGTCGGCGGATTGGTGTTGGCGTCGGCCTCTTTCTTGAAGGCGGTCAGCACCATCCACAGCACCGGGAAGAAGAACCCGATGGAGACGATCCAGGTGATCGCCGTGAGCAGGCCGCCCTTGGGGTCCCGCCTGCGTCGGATCGTCGGGGCCGGTGTGGTGTCGGCCGCGACGGGGCGTGTCGGGGTCGTGGTGGCCATCAGACCGCCTCCTGCGTTCCGTCGAAGGATTTGAAGATGAGTCGGAGGGCGAGCGTCGCGACCACGATCGTGCCGATGACGGTGACGACGCCCATGGCCGCGGCCTGGCCGATGTCGAAGCCGAGGAAGGCCCGCTGATAGATGTAGAAGGGCAGGTTGGAGCTGGCGACACCCGGCCCGCCGGAGGTCATCATGTAGACCGCGTCGAAGGTGTTGACGAGGTAGATGGCGCCGAGGACGGTGCCCAGCTCGATGAACCGGCGCAGGTGCGGCAGCGTCAGTTCGCGGAACAGCCGGAAGCTGGTGGCGCCGTCCACCTTCGCGGCCTCGGCGATGTCCTTGGGCATCGACTGCAGGCCGGCCAGGATCAGCAGCATCATGAACGGCGTCCACTGCCAGACGAGTTCACCCATCACGCTGGCCAGCGGATGCTCGCTGAGCCAGTCGGTCTGGACGCCGAACGGGCTCAGCGCGTAGTTGAGCAGGCCGCTGGTGGGGGAGAGCAGGCTGGTCTTGAACAGCAGCGCCGAGGCGACCGGGGTCACCAGGAACGGGGTGATCAGCAGGGTGCGGACGACGCTGCGGCCGACGAACTTCCGGTCGAGCAGCAGCGCGAAGACCAATCCCAGCACCACCGAGATGATCACCGTGCCCACGATGAGGACCACCGTGTTCAGCGTGACCGTCCAGAACTGGGTGTCCTTGAACACCTCGACATAGTTGTTGAGCCAGTTGAACTGTCGCGACCCCGGCCGGACCAGGTTCCACGACTGCGTCGAGTAGTAGAGCGTCACCACGAACGGGATCTGGGTGACGACGACCATGAAGATCAGCGCCGGGAGCAGCGGTCCCCGTCGGCGCCATCCCTCGGCCCGCGAGATGTGGTCACGCCCGGAGGTGATGGGTTCCCGTGCGCTGGGTGAGGGCGCATCGGGGCGTGGTGCGTCGAGTGCGGTGGCCACGGCTCACCTCTCCTTCTTGTAGGTGTCGCCGACTGCCTCGGCGTACGTCTGGGACTGCTTCAGTGCGTCGTCGACGCTGATCTGACCGGCGATCGCGGCGCTGATCTGCTGGCTGACGCGGGTCCCGAGGTCCTGGAACTCGGGGATGGCGAGGAACTGGACACCGGTGTAGGGCACCGGTTCCAGCGACGGCTTGAGCTGGTTCGCGGCGGTCATCGCCGACAGCGTGGGCTCGGCGTAGGCCTGCGACACCGCCTTGTAGGCGGGCAGTTGATAGGTCGAGAGCCGGCTGCCGGGCGGGACGTGGCTGGCGCCCAGGGTGTCCGCGACGTGGGCGATGTACTTCTTGTCGGTCATCCAGCTGATGAACTTCCAGGCGTCGTCCTTCTTCTGGCTGCTCGACGGGATGCCGAGTGACCAGGTGTAGAGCCAGCCGTTGTCGCCCTTGGCCATGCTCGGCGCCTGCGCGTAGCCGACGTCTCCGGCGATCGTCGACGTGTCGGGACTCTCGAGGACGGAGACGGCCGACGTCGCGTCGTACCACATCGCGGTCTGCCCCTGCGACAACAGGTTTCCGCATTCCTGGAAGCCGGACGACGCCGCGCCGGGCTCGCCGACCTGTCGGACGGTGTCGACGTAGAACTGGACCGCGGCCTTGACCTGCGGGCTGGTGAGCTGCGCGTTCCAGTTCTCGTCGTACCAGCGGCCGCCGAAGGCGTTGATGACGGTGTCGAGCGGGGCGAGGACCTCACCCCAGCCGGGCTTGCCGCGCAGGCAGATCCCGGAGACACCGGGCTTGTCGAGCTTGCGGGCGGCCTCGGCGACCTGCGGCCAGGTCGGCGTCGAGGGCATGGTGACGCCGGCCGCGGCCAGCATCTTCTTGTTGTACATGAGGAACGACGACTCGCCGTAGAACGGCGCCGAGTACATCCCGCCCTTGTAGGACAGTGCGTCCCTGAGGGTCGGGATGAAGTCGTTCGCGTCGTACCCGGGTGTGCGGTCCATGTAGGGCGACAGGTCGACCAACCACCCGTTCTCGGCCCACTGCTGGGTCTCGTAGTTGCTGATCATCACGACGTCGAACTCACCGCCGCCGGTCGACACCGAGGCGGTGATCTTGGCGCGCGCCTCGTTCTCCGACAGCGTCACGAACTTGAGCTTCACACCCGGGTTCTGCTGCTCGAACTGGCCGGACAGCGAGATCGCGTCCTTCATCTGGGAATTCGAGACGAGGGCGATGGTGACCGCGTCACCGCCGCCGTCGGTGAACGACCCGGCGCCGGCGCAGGCCGTCGCGGTCAGCGCCGTGGTGACCAGCGCGGTGATGCCGGCGAGCAGACGCCGGCGTGGAGAGCGGATCACTGGTCCGCCTTTCTCTTCGGGGTGGTGGCGTGGGCTGGATCCTGACCCGCGAGCCAGGTGGCGCAACCGATGTCGGTGACGAGGACGGTCGCCATGCCGCCGCGCAGCGCGCCGAGGATCGACTCGTGTCGCGGCTGTCCGCCGGACAGCAGGATGGTGGTGGGGCAGGCGCGGACGACGTCGAGCCCGACCGACACCGTGCGCCCGGTGAGGCTGGAGACGACGGGACGGCCCGCGGCGTCGTAGAAGTGGCCGCCGATCTCCCCGACGGCCCCGAGGTCGGCGAGCTCGTCGAGGACGGCGGCGTCGACGAACGCGCCGGCGAACAGCGTCCCCGACGTGGAGACGGTGCCGACGCCGAACATCATCACGTCGGAGTCCCGTGCGGCGGTGAGCGCCTGGGACACGATGGAGTCCGCCTCGAGCGCGGAGACCGTGCCCGTGTCGGCGTAGAGCGGTGCGGTCAACCGCAGGGGCCGGGCCGAGAGTCGTTGTGCGCAGCCGGTGAGGATGCGTTCGACTCCGGTCTGGTAGTCGGTGGTCGAGACCGAGCCGTCCATCTGCACCACCCGCAGACACGACGCCGATCGTCCGCCGAGGGCGTCGGCGACGGCGACCGTCTCGGGTCCCCAGGTGAACCCGAGCGTGTCCGGCGGGGTGAGCCGTCGGGTGAGGACCGACGCGCCGGCGCGGCCCAGGGCCGCGTAGCCACCCCGTGAGCCGTCGACCTCGTCGTCGATGACGAGCACCTCGTCGAGGGAGAAGCGCTGCTCGAGTTCGCGCTCGAGCTCGGTGTGCACCGAGTCCGACAGGTGCGGGGGCACCTCCACGACGATCCGCACCAGACCCTGGGCCCGGGCGCGGGCGACGAGGCGGCCGGCGGTGGGGCGTGACACCCCCAGACGGGCGGCGATCTCGGCCTGGGTCGCGCCCTCCAGGTGGTACATCGTGGCGGCGCGCACGAGCAGACGCAGGTCCTGTGCGGAGTCGTCCGGCACGGCGCCTCCTCGTCGTCGAGGTGTGAGCAGATGCTCACTGGTCGGGCATGTGCTCAGTACGCTAGCATGCAGAATGTGACGCAGACAACAGTCGGCTCGTCGACGACGACGGGCTCACACTCCGTACCGGCAACCATGCGGGCGGCGGTGCTGACCGAGCCCGGGCGGATCGCGGTCGAGGAGAGGCCGGTGCCGACGCCCGCGCCGGGCGACGTGCTCGTGCAGGTGACCGCGGTGGGGGTGTGCGGGTCCGATGCGCACTACTACCGCGAGGGACGGATCGGGGACTTCGTGGTGGACTCGCCGCTGGTCCTCGGGCACGAGGCGGCCGGCCGCATCGTCGCGGTCGGTGCGGGGGTGGACGATGGTCGCGTCGGCGAGCGCGTGTCGATCGAGCCGCAACGCCCCGACCCGTCGTCGGCGGAGACCCTGCGCGGTGACTACAACCTGTGCCCGCACATGCGCTTCTTTGCGACACCGCCGGTCGACGGCGCCCTCGCGGACTACGTGACGATCGGGGCGGCGTTCGCCCACCGTGTGCCGGACTCCGTCTCCGACACCGCCGCCGCGCTGTTGGAACCGACGTCGGTCGCGGTCGCGACGCTGCGCAAGGCGGCCGTCGGCGCGGGGTCGTCGTTGCTGATCGCCGGCGCCGGGCCGATCGGACTGATGTGCGCACAGGTCGCCCGGGCGATGGGGGCGACGCGGATCGTCGTGTCCGACCCCGACGAGCGACGCCGGGAGAACGCCCCGCGCTTCGGCGCGACCGCGGCCGTCGCACCCGACGCGGTCGGCGACGTCCACCCGGTCGATGCGTTCGTCGACGCGTCCGGTGCACCACCGGCAATAGTCGACGGGATGCGACGGGTCCGTCCCGCCGGCCGCGTCGTGCTGGTCGGGATGGGACCCGACACCGTCGCGCTGCCTCTCGGGGTGATCCAGAACCGCGAGCTCGTCGTCACCGGCGTGTTCCGCTACGCCAACACCTGGCCGGCGGCGATCGAGCTCGCCGCGGCAGGTCGGATCGACCTCGACGGCATGGTCACCGGCCGGTTCGCGCTGGACGAGACGGCGCAGGCGCTCGACGCCGACCGGATCCCCGGCAGCATCAAGGCCGTCGTCGACGTGGCAGGAGAGCGGAAATGAGTGAGACGACCACGCAGACCGCGCGGGGATGGGCGGACTCGACACCGCCGTACCCCCCGCCACGACGTGGCGCCCGGCATCGTCCACATCGGTGTGGGCGGGTTCCATCGCGCGCACCAGGCGATGTACGTCGACCGTCTGCTGCGGGCGGATCCGCAGGCACCGTGGACGATCTGCGGGGTGGGCGTCCTGCCCGGGGACCGCCGGATGCGCGATGCCCTGGCCTCGCAGGACCACCTCTACACACTCACCCTCAAGCACCCCGACGGTGCCGTCGAGACCCACACGATGGGCGCCATCGTCGACTTCCTCGTCGCCCCCGACGATCCCGCCGCGGTGATCGAGGCGATGGCCGCGCCCACCACGAAGATCGTCTCGCTCACCATCACCGAGGGTGGATACAACATCTCCTCCACCACAGGGGAGTTCGTGCTCGACGACCCCGCGGTCGCCGCGGACCTGCGCCCGAACGCGGTGCCGGGCACCGCGTTCGGACTCGTGGTCGAGGCCCTCCGTCGCCGTCGTGAACGGGGGATCGCGTCGTTCACCGTGATGTCCTGCGACAACATCCCCGGCAACGGGCACATGGCCCGGCGCGTCTTCACCACGTTCGCGCGAGCCCAGGATCCCGACCTCGCCGACTGGATCGACCTGCACACGACGTTCCCCAACTGCATGGTCGACCGGATCACGCCCGCCACACCGCCGGAACTCGCCGCCGAGGTGCGCGAGCGGACCGGGATCGACGACGCCTGGCCGGTGGTCGCCGAGCCGTTCACGCAGTGGGTGCTCGAGGACGACTTCGTCGACGGCCGGCCCGCGTTCGAGGACGTCGGTGTGCAGATGGTCGGCGACGTCGAACCATACGAGCTGATGAAGCTCCGGCTCCTCAACGCCGGACACCAGACGCTCTGTTACGCGGGGTATCTCCTCGGGTACCGGGCGGTGGCCGACGCGACCCGTGATCCGCTCATCGACTCCCTCCTGCGGGCGTACATGCAGACCGAGGGACGGCCGAGTCTCCCACCGGTTCCCGGCGTCGACCTCGACGAGTACATCGACACGCTCGTCCAGCGGTTCTTTAACGACGCGATCGGGGACACCGTCGCCCGGCTGTGCGCGGAGTCGTCGGACCGCATCCCGCAGTGGATGGTCCCCGTCGTCCGGGAGCGGCTCGCCGCCGGCGGGTCGGTCGACATCTGTGCCGCGGTGATCGCCACGTGGACGCGGTATGCGGAGGGTGTCGACGAGGACGGTGCGCCCATCGATGTCGTGGACCGTCGCGCCGAGCAGCTGACGCCGCTGGCCCGCGACAGTCGCGACGACCCGACCGCGTTCGTCGGGGTGCGCGACCTGTTCGGCGACCTCGTCGACGAGCCGCGTTTCATGGAGCCCTACACCCGCACGCTGGAATCCCTGCGCGAGAACGGGACCCGCGCGACCCTCGAGGAGCTCCTCCGCGATCGCTGACCCGGGGCCCACCCCGCCGACCGTGCACTCGTTCGCCGCCGAGCGTGCACTCGTTCCCGCCGAGCGTGCGGTGGATGCGATCGATCGTGCACTCGACGCCGCTGCGTGCACGCTCGGCGGGATCTACTGCACGCTCGACGGGATCTATTGCACGCTCGGCGGGATCTACTGCACGCTCGGCGGCGGGTATCGGCACGGTCGGCGTGGAGTTGTGGCCCACTCGGCGTGGGGTTGTGGCCCACTCGGCGGGGGGGCCACTCGGCGGGGTCGGGTCAGCCGTAGATGGTGGCCTGGGCCTCGCGGTAGCGCTCGATGACGGCTGGGTCTTCGTCGGCCTCGACGGTCTCGGTGACGGGCGCAGCCCACTCCGGAGGGTTCTCGGCGCCCGACGCCGCCCACGCGGCCTGGCGGGCGGCACCGTCGGCGACGTACTCGCCGGGTGCCGGCACCGCGACGGGCAGCCCGAACACGATGGGGGCGATCGTCCGGATGGCCTCCGACCGCACGCCGCCGCCCACCAGCAGGATCCGCCGTGCCTGCACCCCGCAGCCGCGGATGTAGTCCAGCCCGTCGCGCAGCGAGCACAGGAGGCCCTCGACGGCTGCCCGGGCGATGATCTCGGGCCGGGCGGACCGCAGCGTCAGCCCGGTCAGACTCGCCTGTGCGGTGGGCAGATTGGGCGACCGCTCACCCTCGAAGTAGGGGACCATCACGACACCCTCGGCACCGGACGGTGCCCCGAGCGCCAACTCGGCGAAGCGGTCGAGATCGACGCCCAGCATCGCGGCGGTCGAGGAGAGGACGGGCGCTCCGTTGAGCGTGCACACCAGCGGCAGGTGGCGCCCGGTCGCGTCGGCGAACCCCGCGACGTAGCCGGACCCGTCGTGCGTCGGCGTCCCCGACACCGCCGAGACCACCCCTGACGTCCCGAGGGACACGACGATGTCGCCGGGTCGTGCCCCGACGGCCAGTGCGGCGGCCGCGTTGTCGCCGGCGCCGGGTGCGATCCGCACGCCGGCCGACGTCTCGCCGACGAGCTCGGTGGGACCGGCCACACGGGGCAGCCGGGGGTCCCGGTCGCGGAAGGCCATCCGCAGCAGGTCCCGGTCGTAGTCACCGGTCGCGGCGGCGTAATAGCCGGTGCCGCTGGCGTCGCTGCGATCGGTCGTCACCGACGCGACGTCGCCGCCGCCGCGCAGCCGCCACGACAACCAGTCGTGGGGGAGGCACACGGCCGCCGTCCTGTCCGCGGAGTCCGGCTCCGCGTCGGCGAGCCACCGCAGCTTCGTCGCCGTGATCGACGCGACCGGCACGACGCCCACCCGGTCGGCCCAGGCCTGCCCGCCACCGAGCTCGTCGACGAGGGCGGAGGCGGCGTCGGCCGAGCGGGTGTCGTTCCACAGCAATGCATCCCGCACGACGGAGCCGCTCTCGTCGAGACACACCATCCCGTGCTGCTGCGCACCGACCGCCAGGGCGGCGACGTCGTCGAGGCCACCGGCGTCGGTGATCGCACTCTGCAGCGCGTCCCACCACCGGTCCGGGTGGATCTCGGTGCCGTCGGGATGCGACGCCCGCCCGGAGCGGATCAGCGTGCCGTCATCGGCGTCGCGGATCACCACCTTGCACGACTGGGTCGAGGAGTCGATCCCTGCCACCAGCGTCATCGCCGCGTCCACCCCGCTGTGTCACGCTCCAGCACGGTCACCGGAACTGCTCCGACCCGCCAGTGTGCCCGAGACGATCTCGCCTGTGTCGCGATCCCGCCACTCGGCCGGCCCGAGATCGACAGAAGCGTGAACGCCGGGCCGGGTCGCGACGATCACCGCGACGCGCGGCGTGTCGTCGTCGGTCGCGGTGAACGCGACGACGCGATCGGCGTCGGGGCCGGTCACCGGCACCGGCCGATGGCCGTGCGCGCACACGAACGCCCCCGCGTGGGCGCGTCGCGCGGCGAGCGACTGGCGCACCACGGCCACCTTCGGGTGGTCGGTGGATGTCGCGAAGTCGATCGCCCTGCGGTTGTCGGGATCGACGAGGGAGTCCTCGAACCACTCGGTGCCCTGGTAGACGTCGGGGACCCCGGGCGTGAGCAGCGACAACCCCTTGTGGGCCAGCAGCATCCACTCCGTCTCCGAGCGGGTGTCGACGACGAGCTGCGCGATCGCCGCACCCGACCGGCCCGTCGACGACGTCGTCGATCCAGCGGTGTACCGCGTCCTCGGCGGACTCGTCGACCGAGGTCCACGTCGTGATCAGCGAGGCCTCACGGATCGCCTTCGTGGCGTACTCGTGCAGCCGCGTGCGGACGCTCTCGGGGACCGCCCCCTCCTCGGGCCACACCCCGATGATGTTCTGCAGCAGAACAGTCCGTCACGCCGTCGGGCGGTGGCGTCTGCGACCGCATCGTCGCGACCAGGTCACGCCACCGGTCGGGGTGTGCGGTGAGCGCGATGATGCGCGCGCGGACGTCCTCGCCGCGCTTGGTGTCGTGGGTCGACGAGGTCGTCATCGAGCCGGGGGAAGTCCGCCGACCGGGCCGCGACCCGGGAGTGGTACTCGTCGACGGTGACCCCGAACCGTCCGGGGTCGCCGCCCACCTCCTGCAGCGCCACCAGACGTGCGGTCCGGTAGAAGAGGTTGTCCTCGACGCTCTTCGCGGTCGTCGCGCCGCACACCTGCGCCAGGCGCACCGCCGGCTCGCCGTCGTCGAGGACCGTGGCGCGCAGCAGGCCGACCGCCGCGGCGAGGTCCGGCCGGGCCTCGCGGATCGAGTCCAGCGTGTCCGACAGGAGACCTGCAAGCACGGGGTAGTCGGCGCGATAGACACCGAGCCGACCGATGACCTCGGCGAGGGCGTCGTCGAGCTCGGGCTGCGGCACGGCCGCCGGATCCACGTCCCCGCCGTCGCGGGCGGCGGACCCGGATCGCCCGCGACAACCGGGCGCGCTCGGCGGGGAACAACTCGTCCAGGGTCGCCCGCTTGCGCTCGTGCTCGGCGTCGTGCAGCCACGCGGCGTCGCCGGGGTCGCCGGTGACCTCCGCGTGCACGGCGGAGAACGCCTGCTCTGCCGACGTGTCCACGAACACCCCGTCGACCCAGCGCAGAGCGTCGTAGCCGGTGGTGCCGTCGACGGGCAGCACAGGGTCGAGCAGTTCGTCGGTCCCGAGGATCTTCTCGACCCACAGGACACGGTCGTCGCCGATGTCGGCCCGCAGACGCATCAGGTACCCGACGGGGTCGACGAGACCGTCGGGGTGGTCGACGCGGATGCCGTCGACGAGGTCCTCGTCGACGAGCTGGTGCACCATCGCGTGGGTCGCGGCGTAGACGTCGCCGTCCTCCTGGCGCAACCCGCCAGGCCGTTGACGGCGAAGAACCGGCGGTAGCCGATGATCCCCGAGTCCCACGGCACCAGCCGATAGGCCTGCGCGGCGTGCGCCGCCGACGGGTCGTCCGTCGGCGTGCCCGGCGCGAGCGGGAACCGGTGCTCGTAGAAGACGAGTTCGTGGGCGTCCGCGTCGATCTCGAGCGCCGCGACATCGTCGGCCGAGCCGAGGACCGGGAGAGCGATCTTCCCGTCGGCGCCGTTGTCGTCGGCCCAGTCGATGTCGAAGAAGTCGGCGTACCGCGACGCGGTCCCGTGGGCGAGGACATCCCACCACCACGCGTTCTGGCGCGGGTCCTCGACCCCGGTGTGGTTTCGGGACGATGTCCACGACGATGCCCAGGCCCCGGTCCGCCGCAGCCGTCCGCAGCCGCCGCAGACCGTCGATGCCGCCCAGGACGGGTGCCACGGCGACCGGCGGGATCCAGTCGTACCCGTGCGTCGAGCCCGCGGTGGCTGTGTTGATCGGCGAGAGGTACAGGTGACTGACCCCGAGCCCGGCGACGTGGTCGAGCACCGACTCCGCGTCGGCGAACGTGAAGTCCGCGGTCAGCTGCAGGCGGTAGGTGGCGACGAGGGGTGGGCGGATGGGTGCGTCCGCCACGTCACGCGACCTTGCGGAGCACGAGCACCGACCGGTCGCGCACCACGACGGTGCCGCCCGAGTCGGCGGTCACGTCCGTGTCGCCGACGGGGCTCGCGGTGTCCAGCACGCCCTCCCAGTGCGAGCCGTAGTAGCTCGAGGGCAGCACGAAGTCGAGTGGCTCGTAGTGCGCGTTGAAGCACAGCAGGAAGGTGTCGTCGACGACGAGCCGACCCCGGATGTCCTTCTCGTTGATGCCGTCGCCGTTGAGGTACACCGCCAGGCTCTTGCCGAACCGGAATCCCAGTCGGCGGGGGTCATCTCGGTCCCGCCCGGGGTCAGCCAGGCGATGTCGCGGGCCTCCTCGCCGGTCCGGATGGGGCGGCCCACGAAGAAGCGGCGACGCCGGAACACCGGGTGCTTGCCGCGCAGCGCGAACACCCGGCGGGCGAACGTCAGCAGGTCGGCGTTCTTCTCCGCGAGCGACCAGTCCATCCACGACAGCGGGGAGTCCTGGCAGTAGACGTGTTGTTGCCGAGCTGCGTCCGCCCGATCTCGTCGCCGTGCGCGATCATCGGGGTGCCCTGGCTCAGCGCCAGTGTCGCGAGGATGTTGCGCTGCTGCCGCTGCCGCAGACCCTCGACCTGCGGGTCGTCGGTCGGGCCCTCCACGCCGCAGTTCCACGACCGGTTGTGGCTCTCGCCGTCCCGGTTGTCCTCACCGTTGGCGTCGTTGTGCTTGTCGTTGTAGGACACCAGGTCCCGCAGGGTGAAGCCGTCGTGGGCGATGACGAAGTTGATGCTCGCACCCGGCCGGCGACCGGTCGCCTCGTACAGGTCCGACGAGCCGGTGAAGCGAGACGCGAACTCACCCAGCGTCGACGGCTCGCCGCGCCAGTAGTCACGGACCGTGTCGCGGTATTTGCCGTTCCACTCCGTCCACAGACCGGGGAAGTTGCCGACCTGATAGCCGCCCTCGCCGACGTCCCACGGCTCGGCGATCAGTTTCACCTGGCTGACCACCGGGTCCTGCTGGACGAGGTCGAAGAACGCCGACAGCTTGTCGACGTCGTGCAGCTCTCGGGCGAGCGTCGACGCGAGGTCGAAACGGAAACCGTCGACGTGCATCTCGAGCACCCAGTAGCGCAGCGAGTCCATGATCAGCTGCAGGGTGTGCGGATGGCGCACGTTGAGGCTGTTGCCGGTTCCCGTGTAGTCCATGTACATCTCGGGCTGGCCGTCGACGAGCCGGTAGTAGGCGGCGTTGTCGATGCCGCGCATGCAGATCGTCGGCCCGAGGTGGTTCCCCTCGGCCGTGTGGTTGTAGACCACGTCGAGGATGACCTCGATGCCCGCCTCGTGGAAACGTCCGCACCATGGCCTTGAACTCGGTGACCGCGCTGCCCGCCCGTCCGGTCGACGAGTAATCGGCGTGCGGGGCGAGGAACCCGAAGCTGTTGTAGCCCCAGTAGTTGCGGAGTCCCTTGTCGAGCAGGGTCTGGTCCTGCAGGAACTGGTGCACCGGCATCAACTCGATCGCGGTGACACCGAGCTCGGTGAGGTGGTCGATGATCGCCGGGTGCGCGAGACCGGCGTAGGTGCCGCGAAGGTGCTCGGGCACCTCGGGGTGGGTGGCGGTCATGCCCTTCACATGGGCTTCGTAGATGACCGTCTCGTGGTACGGCCGGTTGGGTGCGCGGTCGTGCTGCCAGTCGAAGAACGGGTTGATGACGACCGACGTCATCGTGTGGCCCAGCGAGTCGAGCCCGGGCATGCCCGGAACCGTCGCGTCGTCGGAGGAGTCGATCGCGGCGAGCTCGGCCGTGAGGTCCTCGTCGTCGGCGCTGCGCACCAGCGGCTCGTCGGGGTGGACGACTCCTCGACCTCCTCGACGCCGGCATCGGCCGGGGACTCGGCCGGTACGGCGGGCTCGTCGACGGTCGCGTCGGTCGGCTCCTCGTCCGCCGCGGGCTCGTCACCGGGCAGCTCGATCGGGTACGAGTACAGCGACCGGTCGCCGTCGAACTCGCCGGCGAACGCCTTGCCGTAGGGGGTCGACGAGCAGCTTCGACGGGTCGCAGCGCAGGCCGCGGGCGGGGTCGTAGGGACCGTGCACACGGAACCCGTAGCGCTGGCCGGGCGCGACCGACGGCAGGTAGCAGTGCCAGACGAAGCCGTCGACCTCGTCCATCCGCACGCGGGTCTCGCTGCCGTCCTTGCCGATCAGGCACAGGTCGACGCCGTCGGCCACCTCGGAGAACACCGAGAAGTTGGTCCCCGCGCCGTCGTAGGTGGCGCCGAGGGGATAGGGCGTTCCGGGCCACACCTCGAACGTCTCCGGTGCGATGGCGCTGGTGGTGTCGTCGACGGGGTCGCCGCCGGTGGTGTCGGGATCCGCTGTCATTCCCGCGCTCGAGACGTCATGGGACGACCCTATCGGCAGCCGGGTCCCGGCTCATCCCGACCGCGCGGCGTCACACCCATCCACGCAGGTGGAGCGGTCAGGCCCAGGGGAGGGCGAGCTGCATCTGTCGCTGCAGCTCGGGGGCCAGGCTGCGGACGAACGTCGCGCTCAGGTGGTGCCAGTCGTGGTAGACGGTGATGTTGCCGATCACCGCCGGACAGAACGTGTCGGTGCACCAACCGCGCGACAGGTCGATCGGGTGCAGGTCGGGGAACTGCGCGACGAGGTCGTCGGTGAGGTTCCGCGGCCCGTAGCTCGAGGCGCGGTCGCTGCCGCAGGACCGGGCGTCGCCGCCGTCGGCCAGGCAGGTCGGCGTGTCGATGGGTCCCTTGCCGTTGTGCGGCCACACCGAGTCGCGGACCCCGAGCACGGGGATCTTCGCGTCGTGGAAGCGCTGGAAGATGCCGATGTAGTCCGGCGGGACCCAGTCGTCGGTGATCCCGTAGCGCGGTCGCGTCGAGTTCGTGAAGACGGCGTCCGGTCGGCTCGCGACGATGCGGTCCATCACGCGGCGCACCCAGTCGGCGCACTGTGGGTAGGGCACCCCCGTCGGAGGTGGGGTTGGGGTCCGTCGACAAACGGGCAGCCCATCTTCAGGTAGGTGACCACCTTGAAGTCGTTCTGCTTGCCCAGGATGTCCAGCGCGGAGATCCAGTACTCGGCGTGCGAACCGCCGGCGAGCGCGATCGTCCGGGAGGCGTTCGGGTTGCCGTACACGCCGACGTGGATGTCGGGGTCGGTGAAGCTCGAGATGTGCCCGTTGTACGAGGTCTCGGGAAGGTCCTTGAGCACCTCGAGCGCGCTGGGGACGGCGTCGACCTTGGGCACCGGTGCACCATCGAGGAAAGCCCGCGCGCCGGGGTAGATCTTCGGGTCGAGGTTCGTGGTGTCGACGACGATCCCGTCGACGTGTCGCTGCCAGGCGGTGATGCCGACGCCCGTGGCCAGGGAACCGACGACCAACAGGATGGTGAGCACGCCGGCGTAGCCCGGGGCCGCGAACCGCAACCGGGGGCGACGCCGCGGCGGCGTGGAGTCGGCGAGGGATTCGGCGGTCGCGGCGCCGTCGGCGTGGGAGTGGTCGGCGACGCGGTGCCTGCCTGCCCGGGGCGCGGCGCCGGCCGACCGCGGGGCGCGCAGCGGGGTCCTCGACGTAGCGCTTGGTGAGCCATGCGAGGGCCAGCGACACCGCGATCAGCCCGACGCCCTCGACGAACGACGCGTGGTTCTTGTCCCGCCAGGCGAGGTAGAAGATCAGCAGCGGCCAGTGCCACAGGTACAGCGCGTACGAGATGGACCCGAGCCAGACCGGGAACCTGCCGGCCAGGGCACGGTTCACGACGGGCTGGGACACCTC
>JAQIJH010000050.1:0-34682 GCA_036946345.1 Gordonia paraffinivorans
TGTCGTCGAGCTGGGTCAGCACGACCCGCCGCCACCGCCAGTCCTGATGCGGCCGTGTGAGGTCGGTGTCACGGGTGATCGGTGTCGGCATGAGCGCCCAACAGCGTTCGCTGAGCGAGGCGAGACCACGCGCGACCAACACGTCGTGTGCCTGCTCGAACTCCAGTCCCTCGGCGACCGTCTGACCGACCGGGTTGACCGCGTCGACGAGGTCGTCGTCGCGGTCGGTGACCGTCCACCCGACGATCTCCCCGTCCGACGGTCGTCGCACGGGTATCCGACTGCGCCACAGGTCGAGCTCCACACCTCCACGCTACCGATCTCCCCGGGCGTGATCCGAGGCATTTCTTCCCGCTGAGCGGGAACAACTGCATCGAATGAGGGGTCGGGGTGGGTCGGTAGCAGTTCGTGTCGGTGACCGACACGTTCTGCTACGGATGGCGGGATCGGTAGAGATGTTTCCCGCTGAGCGGGAAGAATCTCTACGGATCGAGCGGGAGGCGGGTCAGGACTCGAAGAGTCGTTGACCCCACCACTCACCCCGAGCCGAGGCCGGGCGGGCAGGCGAAGAGGGCGCTGCCGTTGTGGGTGAGGTACTCCATCATCGCGTCCTTCGACGCGAGCGCCCGCTGCATGGGCACGAACTGCGTGCCCGGGTCCCGGCAGTAGGCGATGAAGAACAGGCCGGCGTCGAGGTGACCGAACCCGTCGGACCCGTCGGTGAAGTTGTAGCCGCGCCGCAGGATCTGGATGCCGCCGAGGTTGTCGGGGTGGGCCAGCCGCACGTGTGCGTTGCGGGGGATGGTGGGTCCGTCGCCGGTGGCCACCGAGAAGTCGGGAGTGTCGTTCTCGTTCGACATCCCCAGCGGCGCACCGACACCCTTGGTGCGCCCGACGATCGCCTCCTGCTCGGCGAGGTTGGCGCGATCCCACGGCTCGATGTCCATGCGGATCCGCCGCGCGACGAGGTAGGAGCCGCCGGCCATCCACGCCGCCTTGCCGGGGACGTCGGCCGGGTCGACCCAGACCCATCTGTTCAGCACGTCGGTCTGGTCGGCGCGGATGTTGGCCGTCCCGTCCTTGAACCCGAACATGTTCCGCGGGGTCTGCTGCGACGACGTCGTGCTCGACGTGCGACCGAAACCGAGCTGCGACCACCGCACGCTGACCACGCCGAAACCCATCCGGGCCAGGTTGCGGATCGCATGGACCGCCACCTGCGGGTCGTCGGCACACGCCTGCACGCAGATGTCACCGAAGCTGCGCGTCGGTTCGATCGCGTCCTTGGCGAACTTCGGCAGGTCCACCAGCGCCGCCGGACGATGGTCGGCGAGGCCGAAACGGTCGGCGCGGCTCGGGTCCGACGCACTCGGCCCGAACAGTCCGGGCCCGAACCCGATCGTCAGCGTCAGCGACGACGCGTCGAGTCCGAGAGCCTCACCGGTGTCGGCGGGGGGCATGTACTCGCCGTGGTCGACGGCACCTCCGGCGACGGTCTCCTCCCCGCGGGTCATCCGCTCGGCGGCGGCCGTCCACCGCTGCAGCATGTCGGCGAGGTCGGCCTTCGAGTCGGTGATGACGTCGAACGAGGCGAAGTGCAGCCGATCCTGGGCCGCCGTGGTGATCCCGGCCTGGCGCTCACCGCGGAACGGGACGACACCCGACGCCGACGACGAGTCGTCGGCGGTGCTGCGGCCCACCGCCACACCCGCCGCGGCCGCTGCGACCACGCCGGCGCCGGCGCCGCCGAGCAGAGCCCGGCGCGAGAAGCCGGTGCTCACTGCTGCAGGACCAGTCCCGGCACCTGGCTCAGCGACTGCGACAGCGCGTCGATCTGGTCGGAGAGAGCCTTGCGCTTGTCCTCGGGGACCGTGTCGTAGGACGCGTAGCCGTCGCCGGAGCGGAATGCGTTGATGTCGGTGCGGATCGCCGCGAACTGCTGGGTGATCTTGTCCATCAGTGCGGGGTTCTTCGCGGAGATGATCGGCTGCATGTCGGCGATCAGCGTCTCCGACCCGTCGATGTTCGCGGCGAAGTCGAACAGGTCGGTGTGGGAGTAGCGATCCTCCTCGCCGCCGACCTTCGTGGCGGCGATCTCGTCGACGAGCGCCTGCGGGCCCTTCACGAAGGACTGTGTCTCGAAGGTGAAGTCGGGCTTGGCGACCTCGGTACGCAGTCGGTTCACGTCGGTGTTCAGCTGACGCGCGACGCCGTCGATGTTCTGCTTCGTGTCGGTCGCCTTCGCGTTCGCCATGTCGGCGGGCGCGACGTCGCCGGGCTGCTCGCCCACATCGGCCTGCTGCGGCGGCCACAGGAACCGCTCGAGCCGGTGGAAGCCGGTGAACGGCTCGGTGCCGTCGGCGGTGTCGTCCCACCGCATGTCGATGGCCGGGTCGAGGTCGGGGAACGACTCCGCGACGGGTTCGATCCGCTCGTAGAACGTCCGCGTCAGACCGAACTGGGCCCGCGCCGCGTCGAGATTGCCCGCGATGATCTCGTCGGTGAACGACTTCGTCTGTGCGGTCAGGCCGTCGAGCTGGCCACGGACGTAGGTGAGGTAGGTCGACTTGGCCTGCTGCACGCTGGCCGGCGCCTCTGACTTCTCCTTCTTCTCGCCCGAGACGGTCAGGGCCGTGCGGATACCGTCGCCGACCATGCCGGGCTTGCAGGCGGTCTGGTAGGTGCCGGGGTCGACGACCTCGACGGTGAGCTTGCCGGTCAGTCCGGGCCCGATGTTCTCGACCTCGCCGAGCACGCGGTTGTTGTTGCCGTAGACGTAGAACTCGGTGACCTTGTCGCCGTTGTTCGTCACCGCGAAATCGACGGTGCCGGTGGACGCCTCGGTCCGCGACAGGTCACAGGACGAGTCGGTCGACGTCACCGCGATCGCGCCGTCGGACGACGACGACTTCGCGGTGCAGCCGGCCGTCAGCGCGACGGCGGCGATCGCGGCGCACGCCGCGGAGGTGGTGACGACGCTTCGCTTCACCGATGGTGCCTTTCTCACGGGTCGGCGCGCTCAGGCGGCCGGGACGGGGGTGCTCGCGACGTCGGGACGGACGCGCGACGCGGGGGAGGGACGGAAGAAGAGGGTCATCACGACGGCGAGGTAGACGCACCAGGCGACGACCTGCAGCACCGTCGGGTCCGGCCGGAAGTTGAAGATCCCTGCGAGAAGCGTGCCGTACCAGGACGACTGGTCGTACACCGAGGAGATGTCGAAGGCGCGGCTGCCGAGTCCGGGGAGCCACCCGACGGTCTGGATCGCGCGCACCCCGTAGGCGAGGATCCCCGCCGCGACCACCACGAGGAACGCGCCGGTCCAGGTGAAGAACTTCTGCAGGTCGATGCGGACCGTCCCCTGGTACAGCCCCACGGTCAGAACGACGGCGACCAGGACACCGAGCAGCAGCCCGACCAGCGGCCAACTGCTGCCCGAGGTGTTCTCGGCGTACCCGACCATCAGCAGTGCCGTCTCGAGACCCTCGCGGCCGACGGCGAGGAAGGCCAGGAGGAGTACGGCCGAGGCGCCGAGCTGCAGGGCCCGGCCCATCCCGGCCTTGAGGTCAGACGAGATGTGCGCGGCCGCCCGACGCATCCACAGGACCATCCCGGTGACGATGACGACGGCGACGAGCGACGCCACTCCCGCGACGGCCTCGGCGGCGAGTCCGGAGATGGTCGACGTCCCGTAGTGGATGCCGACGAACACCGCGAGGACCATCACGACGGCCGCGGCCACGCCGAGCCACACCCAGCGCAGGGCGTCGCGGCGGTCGGACTTCACGAGGAAGGCGACCAGGATCATCACGACGATGCCGGTCTCGAGACCCTCCCGGACACCGATGAGCCCACTGCCGAGCAGCTGCGAGGCGACCGACGGACTGCTCACGGCGGCGATCCCTTCGAGACGGAGGATGTAGCTTAGGCTGGGCAACCTTCGGTTAGGCTGACCTCAGCGGACAGTACTCCTCTGCGGCGTGGGAACGATAATCACCGCCCGTCAGTTGGCACCCTGAGCCCGTGATCACCGGGCGCAGGAGGAGTGAGGAGATGTCGGGCACCCGCCGCCGGACGGCGCGTCGGCTCGCGAGACTGGTCGCGCCCGCCGTCGTCGTCCTCGCGACAGCCCTCGGCACCACCGCATGCATCGACCTGCCGGGCAGGCCGTCGGTCGACATCCCGGAGGGCCTCCCGCCCGGACCGGGCGCGGCCGTCCCCTATCTCGACATCAACGCCCCCGGCCGGACCGCCGACCGCCTCGACGCGTGGGCCCGTCCGCTGGCGGAGGGGACCGGTATCCCGCTCATCGCGATGGAGGCCTACGGCAACGCCGCGGAGATCGAGCGTCAACAGCACCCCGAATGTGGGCTGGCCTGGACGACGCTCGCCGGCATCGCCGGGGTGGAGAGCAAGCACGGCACCTACCGAGGTGCTCGGATCGCGCCGAACGGGGACGTCAGCCCGCCCATCCGTGGCGTCAAGCTCGACGGGACGGCCGGCAACCTCACCATCCGCGACACCGACGGCGGGACGATGGACGGCGATCCGGAGCACGACCGTGCGATGGGCCCGTTCCAGTTCATCCCCGAGACGTGGAAGCGCTACGGCGTGGACGCGAACGGTGACGGGGTGGCGAACCCCGACAACATCGACGACGCGGCGCTGTCGGCGGCGCGCTACCTGTGCGTCTCCGGGGGCGACCTCACGACGCCGGCCGGGTGGCAGAAGGCGGTCCGCGTCTACAACAACTCGCGCAAGTACGTCCTCGACGTGCGCGACCACGCGAACGCGTACTCCGTCAACGTCCGGTTCTGACGTCTATCACCGGATGCGGTGACCCGCCCCGGGCGAGTCCGGCCGGGGGGATCGGCCCCCACGCACTAGTCTTTGACGCGACATGACCCGGCCGGCTGGTGGCGCCGGGGGAGCGCGCAGGACGAAAGGTGGACCTCACGTGGCGATCATCGAGCAGGTCGGGGCTCGCGAGATCCTCGACTCCCGGGGCAACCCGACCGTCGAGGTCGAGGTCGCCCTCGAGGACGGCACCTTCACCCGTGCGGCTGTGCCGTCGGGTGCGTCGACCGGTGAGCACGAGGCCGTGGAGCTCCGCGACGGTGGCGACCGCTACGGCGGCAAGGGCGTCACGAAGGCCGTCGAGGCGGTCCTCGGTGACATCGCCCCCGCCGTCATCGGCATCGAGGCCGACGACCAGCGCGTCGTCGACCAGGCCCTGCTCGACCTCGACGGCACCGCCGACAAGTCGCGGCTGGGGGCCAACGCGCTGCTCGGCGTCTCGCTGGCCGTCGCGAAGGGCGCCGCGGAGTCGGCCGGACTGCCGCTGTTCCGCTACATCGGCGGCCCGAACGCCCACATCCTTCCCGTACCGATGATGAACATCATCAACGGCGGCGCGCACGCCGACAGCGGTGTCGACGTCCAGGAGTTCATGATCGCCCCCGTCGGTGCCCCGACGTTCAAGGAGGCGCTGCGCTGGGGTGCCGAGGTCTACCACTCGCTGAAGTCGGTGCTGAAGGCCCAGGGGCTGTCCACCGGGCTCGGTGACGAGGGCGGCTTCGCCCCCGACCTCGCCGGGACCCGCGCGGCACTGGACCTCATCCTCGAGGCCATCTCCGGTGTCGGCCTCACGCCCGGTCGCGATGTCGCTCTCGCCCTCGACGTCGCCGCCACCGAGTTCTTCACCGCCGGGACGGGATACGCCTTCGAGAAGGAGACCAAGACGGCGGAGGAGATGGCGGCGTTCTACGGCGAGCTCGTCGACGCCTACCCGCTCGTCTCGATCGAGGACCCGCTCGACGAGAACGACTGGGACGGCTGGGTGTCGCTGACCGACACGATCGGCGACAAGGTGCAGCTCGTCGGCGACGACCTGTTCGTCACCAACCCCGAGCGCCTCGAGCAGGGCATCAACCGCGGCGCCGCCAACGCGCTGCTGGTGAAGGTCAACCAGATCGGCACGCTGACCGAGACCCTCGACGCCGTCGCCCTGGCCCACAACAGCGGGTACAAGACGATGATGAGCCACCGCTCGGGCGAGACCGAGGACACGACCATCGCCGACCTCGCCGTCGCGTGCAGCTGCGGCCAGATCAAGACCGGTGCCCCGGCGCGCAGCGAGCGGGTCGCGAAGTACAACCAGTTGCTGCGGATCGAGGAGCAGCTCGGCGACGCCGCCCGCTACGCCGGCGATCTCGCGTTCCCGCGCTTCTCGTTCGAGGGCTGAGGCAGCCATGGCGCAGCGACGCTCCGGCTCGCGGGGACGGGACGGCCGATCGGCCGGGTCGTCCGCGCGCCGGCGCGTCGAGGACCGCCGTACCGGACGTCGGCCCGACCGCCGGGTGTCGGATCGTCGACGCACCTCCCGGGTGACCGACGACGCTCTCGGCCCCGACCTCTCCGAGGTCCCCGCGACCGATCCGGCTGCCGACACCGCCCCCGACGCGCCGGAGACGATCGAGACCCGCGAGCGGTCGCGCCCGGTCATCACCCCGCGCCGACGCATGCCCGCCTCCTGGGAGGGTCTGACCGTCGGCGGGCTCAGCCCGAAGAAGGCGGTCATCCTCGCGCTGGTCGTCAGCGCGGTCGCGCTGACCCTCGCCGTGCCGCTCCGCACCTACTTCGCGCAGCGGTCGGAGGCCGAGCAGTTGCGGTCCGCGAACGCATCGATCAGCCGTGACGTCGCGTCGCTGCAGAAGAAGGTCGACGAGCAGAACGACCCGTCGTACATCGCGGAGCAGGCCCGCAACCGCCTGAACTTCGTCATGCCGGGGGAGACGCCTCTCGTGATGCAGTTCCCGGCGCCGCCGGAGAAGTCCGAGGACGAGAAGCGCGCCGAGCGGCAGGCGTCCAACCCCTGGTACACCAACCTGCTCGACGCGGTGTCCACACCGGCGGGTCAGTGACACCGACCTCCGAGCCGCCCACCCCCGAAGACCTGGCAACCGTCGCCGCGCAGTTGGGACGGGAACCGCGCGGGGTGCTCGCGATCAGCTACCGCACCCCCGACGGCGCGCCCGCTGTCGTGACGACCGCGCCGCGGTTGCCGGACGGGACGCCGTTCCCCACGCTTTACTACCTCACCGATCCGCGTCTGACCGCCGAGGCGAGCCGCCTCGAGTCGGCCGGTCTCATGCGGGACATGACGGCGCGGCTGCAGGCCGATCCTGTTCTCGCGCAGCGCTATCGCGCTGCACACGAGAGCTACCTGGCCGAACGGGACGCCATCGAGTCGCTCGGCACCACGTTCACCGGTGGCGGCATGCCCGACCGCGTGAAGTGTCTGCACGTGCTCATGGCGCACTCGCTCGCGAAGGGCCCGGGCGTCAACCCGCTCGGAGACGAGACGGTCGCGGTCGCGGCGCGGTCACCCCAGCTGCGGGGCACGGCTCTGCCCGCCGACTGGCCGGGCGTCGACGACGAGACCATCACGGAAGGTGACACACCATGACGGTGGTCGGAGCGGTCGACTGCGGGACGAACTCCATCCGACTGCTCGTCGCCCGACGTGACGACGGTGTGCTCACCGACCTGCACCGAGAGATGCGGGTCGTGCGTCTCGGCGAGGGCGTGGACGCGACCGGGCGGTTCACCGAGGGTGCCCTCGCGCGGACCCGCGCCGCGCTCGAGGACTATGCCGAGATCATGCGGCAGCACGATGTCGCCGCACTACGGATGGTGGCGACGTCGGCGACACGCGATGCGTCGAATCGCGACGTCTTCTTCGACATGACACGAGAGGTGCTCGCGCCGGTCGTCGCGGGATCGGTCGCGGAGGTCATCTCCGGCGACGAGGAGGCGCGGCTCTCGTTCGCCGGCGCGGTCGGCGAGTTCGACGCGGCGGACGGGCCGTTCGTCGTCACCGACCTCGGCGGTGGCTCGACGGAGGTCGTGCTCGGCGTCGACGGCGAGGTTGTCGCGGCGAAGTCGGTGAACATCGGGTGCGTGCGCCTCACCGAGCGTGTCCTGCACTCCGATCCCCCGAGCACCGACGAGGTCGCCACCGCGCACGACGTGGCGGGCGGTGAACTGCGCGCCGCGTTCGACGCGGTTCCCGTCGAGCGGGCCCGGATCTGGGTCGGGGTGGCCGGGACGATGACGACGCTCGCCGCTCTCGCGCAGGGTCTCGAGACCTACGACGCCGACCGGATCCACCGCGCGCGCGTGCCGCTCGACCGGTTGCGCGAGGTGTGCGAGGGGCTCGTCGCGATGACGCGGGACCAGCGTGCCGCGCTCGGCCCGATGCACCCGGGTCGTGTGGACGTCATCGGCGGCGGGTCGATCGTGACCCTGGAGCTCGCCCGGGAGTTCGCCACGCGGGCAGGGATCGACGCGTTGGTGGTCAGCGAGAAGGACATCCTCGACGGGATCGCGCTGAGCGCCTGACGGCGGGCGCCCGATCCCGTCGCCCGCCGTCAGGCGGGCTGCCGCAGCGAGATGTTGTTGCAGGCCTCGCACACGCTGTCGGGGATGACCCCACGGCGCTGCAGGAACCCGAAGATGATGCACCCCAGGCAGATCCCGAACGCGGACTCGAGCAGTGCCGCGACGACCACGAGGCCGACCGTGATCTGCGCGGCCAGGCCGAGGCCGGCGAGGCTGAACACGAACGCCACGGCGGTGATGGTGAGGCCGATCGCCTGTGCGAAGCGCTTCGGCGGGCCCGGGACCAGCTTGGTCTTGCCCAGCGCAGGGACGATGACCTTCACCGACAGCTGGCCGAACGGCGACAACGTCGGACCGGAGATCACGCGCAGCAGGAACCCGAGCGCGAGGATGCCGTACAGGATCGGCGAGTCGACGACGATGGTGACGATCGCGAGCACCACCACGAGGCCGGCAGTGGAGCGCGCGGCGTACTCGTTGACGGGGTTCGGGAACTTCAACGATGCGGGGAGCACCCGACCAGGCTAGACATCCGGTGCCGGTGCGCAACGATTGTGGTCAGCCTGCGCTCAACTCGCGGGCAGCGCGGTGTCGGCCGTGCTCGGGGCACCGTCGCCGGACTGTTCCGCGAGGTGCGCCCGCACGGAGGACACCGACGGCAGCAGGAACGACGAGACGGCGACCAGTGCGTATCCGACGACCGGCACCGTGGCGGCGAGGACGAGGGCGTGCAGCAGGTCGTCGGGTGTGTAGCGGCCGGCGTTGTCGAAGAACACGACGCCGACCACCGCGACGCCGACCGCGCCGCCGACCTGCTGGAACGTGTTGATGACCCCCGACGCCGCCCCCGAGTCACGGCCACCGATCGTCGCGAGTGCGATGTCGAGCAGCGGGACGAGGGTCAGGGCGAGGCCGACCCCGGCGACGGCCATGGGGATCACCGAGTCCCACCCGGAGTAGTCGCCGCCCTCGCGATGGAGGACCCAGATGGTCGCAGCGGTGCCGCCGGAGATGAACACACCGCCGACGAGCGGCAGCAGACGGCCCACCCGCGACACGAGCGCCGCGGCCACACCCGCGGCGAGGACGGCGCCCACGCTGAACGGCAACGTGAGGAGCCCCGATCCGATGGCGGAGAAGCCGAGTCCGGTCTGCACGTAGAGCGCGAGGATGAGGAAGAACGAGTTGATGGACCCGGCGAAGAGGAACTGGATGGCGACGCCGCCCACGAACCCGCGGTCGCCGAAGAGCCGCATGGGCATCATCGCCGCGTCGGTACCGTGTCGGCGCTCGTAGAGGACGAACAGCGCGAGGACCACGGGCGAGGCGGCCATCAGCACGAATGCCCACGCGGGCCACCCGAGCTGGCGTCCCTCGATCAGCGGGTACACCAGCAGCAGGATCCCGCCGACGGCGAGCACGACGCCGATCGGGTCGATGGGGGACGGCCGGTCGACGGTGGTGTTGG
Organism: Gordonia paraffinivorans; assembly: GCA_036946345.1. Taxonomy (GTDB): domain Bacteria; phylum Actinomycetota; class Actinomycetes; order Mycobacteriales; family Mycobacteriaceae; genus Williamsia_A; species Williamsia_A paraffinivorans_A. The sequence continues at coordinate 9,872 of JAQIJH010000050.1, forward strand.
GGACGACGACGAGGGCGGCGATCACGATGACGATCCCGATCGGGACGTTGATGTAGAAGATCGACCGCCACCCGCCACCGAGTGGGTCCGAGGTGACGAGCCACCCACCGAGCACCGGACCGATCACCGCCGCCATCGCGGTGACCACCCCGATGGCACCGAAGACCGGGGCGCGCTCGGACGGTGCGAACAGCGCCTGCACGCTGGCGAGCACCTGCGGGACCATGAGTCCCGCGAACAGCCCCTGGACGACGCGAGACGCGACGAGCACGTCGCCGTTCTGGGCCAGTGACGCCAGCAGGGAGGCCAGGGTGAAGCCGACGATGCCGACGATGAAGACACGCTGTCGGCCGAAGCGGTCACCGAGGCGGCCCGCGGTGATGAGGATCGACGCGAACGCGAGGATGTAGCCGCCGACGACCCATTCCAGTTGCGAGGCCGACGCGTTCAGGTCGCTGCGGATGGCCGGCAGTGCGACGTTGACGATCGTGACGTCCATGAGGTCCATGAACATCGCGAAGGTGAGGACGATCATCGCCGGCACGCGCAGGCGGTGGGCCCCGCTCATGGAGGACGTTGTCATGGACGGAGCGTAGTCGGCGGGTCCGACGAACCGGACCTGACGAGATCCACACAGACGAGGACGGCCCACCCCGTGTGGGGTGGGCCGTCCTCGTGATCGGTCGTCTCAGACGCGGTGGTCGTCGACGTCCTCCTCGTGGTCATCACGCCGTTCGCCGGCATCGAGATCGTCGAGGAGTGACGCCCGGCCGCCACGGGCCGGCGGGAGGGCGGGTGCGTCGTCGGCGGCATCGAGCTCGGCCCGCCTGGCCGCGTCCCGCATCTCCAGCCCGTCGGTCACGAGATCCCCGATCTCCCGGGTGATGTCCGCGACCGCGCCGGTGATGATCGTGGCGATCCGCCCGACGTGGGTGGCGGTGGACTCGACCGCCTCCTGCAGCAGGTCCTTGTTCCGTTCGAACCGTCCGACCATGTGACCTCCCGGAGTGCGCGCCCGCGTCACGACGCCTGCGCCGCGTCCTTCTGGCGCTCGACCTTAACACTGAACTCGACGTCGTCGGCCGTCCACGAGTTGGGCAGCGACAGCTTCGCGATCTTCTTCCACGTCGAGGCGATCTGATGCGTGAAACCGCCCGTGTTGTAGGGCAATCCGTACTTCTCGCAGATGGCACGGACCTCCGGCGCGATCTCCGGGTAGCGGTTGGCCGGGAGGTCGGGGAACAGGTGGTGCTCGATCTGGTGCGAGAGGTTGCCGCTCATGATGTGGAACAGCTGCCCACCCTCGATGTTGGCCGACCCCAGCATCTGACGCAGGTACCACTGGCCCTTCGTCTCGTTCTCGCACTCCTCCGGCGTGAACGTCTGCACGCCCGACGGGAAATGGCCGCAGAAGATGATCGAGAAGGTCCACAGGTTGCGGACGATGTTGGCCGAGAAGTTCCCCGCCAGGGTCAGCGGGAACAGGGGGCCGGTGAGGGCCGGGAACACGACGTAGTCCTTGAGGACCTGCTTGCCGGCCTTGCGCCACATGCCCTTGACGAGACCCTTGATGTCGTACCACTTGCGCTTGCCCGCGACGATGTTCTCGACCTCGAGGTCGTGCAGCATGACGCCCCACTCGAACAGCACCATCAGCGCCGAGGCGTAGACGAGGTTCCCGAGGTAGTAGGGGTTCCACGACTGGTCCCGGTCCATCCGCAGGATGCCGTAGCCGATGTCACGGTCCTCGCCGACGATGTTGGTGAAGGTGTGGTGCATGTAGTTGTGGCTGTGGCGCCACTGATCGGCCGGGCACACGGTGTCCCACTCGAACTCGCGCGAGTTCAGTGAGGGTTCCCGCATCCAGTCGTACTGGCCGTGCATGACGTTGTGGCCGATCTCCATGTTGTCGAGGATCTTCGACACGGACAGGGCGGCGACGCCGGCGATCCAGGCCGGCGGGAACCAGCCGAAGAAGAACATCCCACGACCGGCGACCTCGAGGGTGCGCTGGGCCTTGATGATCTTGTAGATGTAGTCGCGGTCGGACTGGCCGAGGTCGCCGACGACCCGCGCGCGCAGCGCGTCGAGATCGCGACCGAGTTCCTCGACCTGCTCGTAGGACAGCGTGATCTGGTTCTTCGTGTTCTTCTCACCGGCGGCGGCCGACGGGATGTCGTCGGTCTCGACGGTGGTCGGGAGAGTCATGATCGTCATCGGATCCTCCTGGGTATCGGGTCGATGGTCTGCGATGTCTGGTGGAGCTGATGTCCGTGGGTGCGGTCAGATGTCGAGCTCGACGTCGCCGACGGGCGCCGAGATGCAGAGCTGGATGTGCTTGTCGGTGTCGGTGTCCAGCTCGCCGGACAGCACGTTGCGGGTGCAGCCCGACTTCTTCGGCGCAGTGCACGAGAAGCAGATCCCCATGCGGCAACCGAACTCCGGCGACAGGCCCGCGGACTCGGCCTGCTCCAGCAGCGTGCGGCCGTCGTTGTCGGCCTGCTTCCCCGAACGGGCGAAACGGATCTCGCCGGTGACGGGCTCGTCGGGATCGGGGATGAACGCGGCAGGCGCCGTGAACGCCTCGCTGTGCACGAGGTCGCCGGCACCGCGCGACTCGTAGAACGCGCGGACGTCGTCCATCAACGCGGCGGGGCCACAGACGAACACGGGCGCGTCCTCGACGAAGGACGTCGAGGTGGTGAGGTGTTCACCGGTGAAATGACCGGCGAGCACCGAGCTTCCGTCGCCGCGGGTGTTCACCACCCGGACGTCGACGTTGTCGTACTCGTCCATGGCGCGCAGCTCGTCGGCGTAGGCGACGTCCTGCGGACCGGAGGCGTAGTGCACGAATAGCACCGGCTCGCGGTAGCCCTCGGCGATCAGCGTGCGGGCCATCGAGAGCACAGGTGTAACGCCACTGCCGCCACTGACGAACACCGCCGCGTGCGGACGTCGCGCGGGCAACACGAAGTCGCCCGTGGCCGGGGTCAGGCCGACGACTTCGCCGACCGCCGTCGCGTCGTAGAGATGGCGCGAGACGTGGCCGTCGTCGTGGGCGGTGACGGTCAGCTCGATCATCCCGTCGGGGCCGCTCGCGGCGTTGGCGGGGGAGAAGCAGCGGGTCTGGCGGACTCCGTCGATCACGACGCTGAGCTGCACATACTGGCCTGCGTCGTGGCCGGCCCACTGCCGGGTGGGGGCGAGGGTCAGGCGCACGGCGCGGTCTGTCGGGCGTGTCACCGCGACGACGCGCGCACGCATCTCGTCCCATGTCACCATGGGGTCGACCAACTCGAGGTAGCGGTCGACGGGATGCGGCGACAGCGCGGCCTCGATGACCGAGCCGACCATCGCGGGCAAACGGTCGAACATCGTCGCCTCCTGGTGGGTGATCGGGGAGCCGGGCACGACTCCCGCGGCATTTGAGTGAACAGGTGTGCACTCACAGTCTGCCATCCCCGCGCCGTGACCGGTCAAGAGCGGATCCGTGTAACCGCTGTCACAACAGGTCAGGTGCCTAGACTCGGCTGCGTGTCGCGGACCGGGGATCACGACTCCGCGCGTCCTCATGGACGCGGGCGGGGCGCCGCACCCTCCGCGCGACCGGCCGTGGACGCCTCCGAGAGCCGGTCGGCCCGCAAGAGCCGCACCCGTCAGGCACTCCTCGACGAGACGCTCGATCTCGTCGCCGAACGCAGTTTCGCGAGCCTGTCCCTCCGGGAGGTCGCGAAGGCAGCGGGCATCGTCCCCACCGCGTTCTACCGACACTTCGCGTCCATGGACGACCTCGGCGTCACGCTCGTCGAGGACGCGATGCGCGTGCTGCGGCGCATGCTGCGGGACGGACGGCGTGACCTCGCCGCCCGCGCCGCCGTGCCGACGGCCGCCAACTCGTTGGCGATCGTCGTCCGTCAGGTCCGCACCAACGAGGCGCAGTTCCGCTTCCTCGTGCGCGAGCAGCACGGCGGCGTCAGCGAGATCCGACGCGCCATCGACACCGAGCTGCGCCTGTTCGTGAAGGAACTGGCCATCGACCTCTCGCGGATCCCGGAGATGGTGCGGTGGAAGGCCGACGACCTCGAGCTCGCGGCCGAGCTGATCGTCACCGTCATGCTGCAGGCCGTCGCCGACCTCCTCGACTCCCGCGGTCCCGAGGACGACGCGGAACTGATCGCCCGGACCGAGCGCAAGCTGGTCATGGTCATCCTCGGCATGAACTCCTGGCGCACCGAACCCTGACGCCACGCGCCGTCGCAGGACCCTCGGCGGGCACCCCGAGTCCGTAGGATCGCGCCATGACCGAGGAGCCGCCGCGCCCCGTCCGACCAGCGGGACCGACGCGCCCGGCCGTCGTCGTCCTCATCGTCGGGATCGTGGTGTTCCTCCTCGCCGGCGCCGCGATCGTCGGCTACAGCGTCCTCGGCCGAGGCGGATCCGGCGGTGAGTTCGACGTCACCCCGCTGAATCCGTCCACCGTCACGGTGACCGGTACCGCCTCGACGCCGACGCAGGGACTCGACAGTCCCTCGACCTCGTCGGCGACACCGTCGTCGTCGCGGACAGCACCGTCGCGGACGGCGCCGCCGCGGTCCACGGTCGCCGGTGCGCCACAGGGGTCGACGCCGTGCCCGGTCCTGTTCCCGCCGTACGACCTCTACCGCGCGTCGTCCGTCGGGTCGTCGGTGACGAGTTGCGGCTTCGCCGAACGGGTCCGACGCGCCTACGCGCAATCGGGGCGCCCGGGACAGCTGCCCCGCCCTATCACCGCGACCAGTCCGGAGACGGGCACACGCATCACGATGATGTGCGCCGCCGAGGCGCGCATCGTCACCTGTACCGGCGGTGACGACGCCGTCGTGTACATCTACTGACCCCTGGTCGCTTGACCAGGCCGCGGTCAGCAGTCGTCGGGGGAGGTGTCGGGCGGTGTGTCGCCGGGGCCGCCCCGGTCGGCGCGGGCGACGAGCGCCGTGAGCCGGGGGAGCAGCGGCGGCGAGTGGGAGATGAAGCTGACGCATCCGCCCTGCCGGAAGCCACCGACGATGCCGACGACCGATCGCCCCGACAGCCACGGCGACCCGCTGGTGCCGTCGACGAGCCCTCGACATCGGATGGTGGGGATCCCCCGGACCGTCGCCGTGTGCGCACGGCACCCGACGGGTGAGTCGCCGTCGCCCGCCCCGTATCCCACGACGCGGACGCGTAGGCCGTCGCGATAGGACGCGATCGACCAGCCACGACCCGTCACCGACTCCAGCGACCGCCCGTCGCGCGGTTGCACCCGCAGGACGGCGAAGTCAAGGACGTCGGGGTCGGTCTCGACCGCGGGGTCGAGGTAGACCGCGGCGACCTGCCAGACACCGAACGGGCTCCGGCCGCGGTCGTATCCGGGGGCGACCGTGATCGGACCATGCACCCCGGTCAGACAGTGCGCCGCTGTCACCATCAGGTCGCCGTGCGTCGAGTGGACGACGCCGGCGGTGCAGCTGTGCCGGGCGTCGCCGTCGACGAACACCGGCCCGATGCGCCGATTCGCCTGCACGTCCTGCGCGTTCGAGGTCACCGCGCCGCCGACGCAGAGCATCAGGGCGACGAGCAGCACGGCGAGCACCACCCGCCGTCGGCCCGGCGCGCGGCGGTCGTGGCCGGCTACCGCAGCCCCCACTTGACGGTGACCGACACGGTGACGCTCTGCTGTCCCGGCTCGATCGGCACGGTGGACGCCTGCGCGGTGCGATCCGACGTCAACGGCTGCTCCTGACCGGTCACGTTCTCCTGCACCGACAGAACCCGTGACAGGGACGTCCCGGAGAGCTTCGCGTACTGCTCGGCGCGTGTCCTCGCGTCGTCGAACGCCCGCGACCGCGCGTCGCCGAGTAGTCGCGAGTCGTCGTCGATGCGGAACGCCACGCCCGACAGCCGCGCGTCGTTCCCCCCGGCGTCGACCGCGGCACCGAGCACCGACGACGCCCGCGAGAGGTCGCGCACGGTGACCCGCACGGTGTTCGTCGCCTCGTACCCGCTGATCGACGGACCGGCGCCGGGCAGCGATCCCGCGTACTGCGGCTGCAACGACACCTGCTCGGTCTGCACGTCCGACCGTGCCACGCCGGCACGCACGACGGCGTCGGTCACAGCCTGCACCCGACTCCCGGCCTGGGCGATGGCCGACGAGACGTCACCGGCCTGGGTGGACACCCCCACCGTGGCCGTGAGCGTGTCGGGAGCGCCGCGGACCTCACCGGTCCCGGTCACCGTCACCGCAGGCGGGTCCGTCGTCGGTGCGGGGCTGTCGGAGCCGCACGCCGCCACCCCTCCGGCGAGCATCACCCCCACCGCGGCCGCTGCCGGGAACCATCGCGCTCGCGTCATCGCATCAGTGTCCCCGGCGGGCCCTGCGCTGTCGCCCGAACCGTCTGCTCCGGCACGCGTGTGGGCATCCCGAGGAGGGTCTCGAGGCGGTCGACGGCGGCGCAGACGGCGTCGAGGTCGGCGACGTCGACGGCGGAGAGGACGCGGTCGACGGCGACGGCGACGCGTCCGGCGTGTGCGGACGCGTCACCCCCGGCATGCGTGGGTGCGGGGTGCCCGGCGGCGAGGACGCGTGTCAGGGCGTCGCGGACCCCGTCGGGCCACCCGTGCCGGTCACGTCGGGCGTGGCGGCACTCGTCGCGCAGAGCGTGCAGCGCCGACGAGACATCCCGTACGTCCGTCGCGTCCGGGTCGTCCGTTTTACAGTCCTCGGTCATGGCGTTCCTCTCGCTCCGGGTGTTGGGGGCCCTCGGGGCGGCCGTCGACGGCCGGGATGCGCCGCTCGGGGGCGCGGTCCCCCGGGCCCTGCTGGCGCGGCTGGCCGTCGCCCACGGCGACGTCGTCCCCGACGACGCGCTCATCGACGACCTGTGGCGTGGGGAGCCGCCGCCGTCGGCCCGGGTGACTTTGCAGGGGTACGTCTCCACGCTGCGCAGGTCCATGGAGCCCGGGCGTCGGGCCGCCGACGTCGAGATCCTGGTCCGCCGCGGCGTGGGATACGCGCTCGCACGCGATCACCACCGTCTGGACGCCGACGATTTCGTCGACCTCGCCCGCACCGGGCGGCGGCAGTGGGACTCCGGTGACGCGGCCGGGGCCGTCGAGACCATCGCCACCGCGCTCTCGCTGTGGTCCGGCCCCGCCTACGCCGATGTGGTGGCCTGGGACTTCGCCGCGGCCGAGGCCGACCGACTGGAGGGGATCCGTCTCGACGCCGTCGAGGACCGTCTGATGGCGCTCTCGGTGGTCGGCGACCAGTCGACCGTCGTCACCGATGCCCGGATCCACACCGACCGGTTCCCCCTGCGTGAACGTGGCTGGGAGGCGTTGGCCCTGGCGCACTACCGGTCCGGGCGTCAGGGGGACGCCCTCGCAACGCTGGACCGCGCCCGACGGGTGCTCGCCGACGAGCTCGGCGTCGACCCGGGCCCCGCGCTGTCCCGCCTGCACGCGGCAGTGCTCGTGCAGGACTCCACGCTCGACGTGACACCGACCGTCGCGCAGACGATCCCGGTACCCGACCACCAGCGCACCGCGACGGGTGGCCTGCCCGCGCCGCTGACCGCGCTCGTCGGTCGAGACGACGAGGTCGCGGACGTGGGCGCGCTCGTCGACGACAACCGTCTCGTGACGGTGGTCGGACCCGGCGGGATGGGCAAGACCCGCCTCGCCATCGCCGTCGCGGCGGCTCGCCACGACCCGGACGGCCCCTGGTGGGTGCCGCTGGCCGACGTCCGGACGTCCGACGGTGTCCTCGATGTCGTGCGTGCCGCGATGGGGCTCACGGTGTCCGGCGGTGTCGACGCGCTGTGCGCGGCAGTCGGCACGCGGCGCACGGTCCTCGTGGTGGACAACTGCGAGCGTCTCCTCGACGCCGTCGCCGCGCTCGTCGACCGCCTGCTCGCGGCGTGTCCGCGTGTCCACGTGCTGGCGACGAGCCGCGAGCCGATCGGTGTCGGCGGTGAACTCGTCCACGAGCTCGGACCCCTCGCGGAGGCCGAGGACCTGTTCGCGCGCCGCGCGGGCAGATGGGCGACCGACGCCGACCCCGCCGACGTCGTGGCGCTCTGTGATGCCGTGGACCGGATGCCGCTGGCCGTCGAACTCGCCGCGGCACAGACTCGATCGCTGTCCGTGCGGCAGATCCGCGAGATGCTCGACGACCGTTTCGAGCTGTTGCGTGGGGGGTCCCGGACCGTGGCGCGCCACGAGAGCGTGCGGGCGGCGATCGACGGGTCGTACGCGGGCCTGACCGACGACGAGCGGCTCATGTTCGCCGACCTCTCGGTGTTCGACGGCGGGTTCGACCTCGCCGCGGCGACCGCCGTCACCGGCCGCGCCGACGTGGTCGCGGGAGTGGGTGCGCTGGTCGCGAAGTCGTTGGTCACCGTCGTCGGCGGCGACCCGCGGCGGTATCGCCTGCTGCAGACCATCCGCGGCTACGCCCGCGACACCCTCGACCCCGCGCGTCGCGAGGAGATCGGCGACCGACACCTGGCGTGGATCCGGGACCTCAGTGCCCGTGGGTATGTCGGGCTGCGGGGGCCGGAGTCGGCGCGACAGACGCGGCTGTTGTCCGCCGAGATGCCCAATGTGCGTGCCGCGCTGGCCCGAGCGACGCGGGATGTGCGGCCCGAGCACAGTGCCGACCATCTGACGATCGCCGGCGACGTGCACTGGTTCTGGTACCGCAGCGGTCACGTCGCGGAGGGGATGCGGATGCTGGCACCCGCGCTCGACGCGGGCGAGGACATCGACGTGGTCGTCCGCATCCGGGCGGTCGCCGGCCTCGTGGTGATGAGTTACCTCGGCTCCGAGCTCGAGACGCTGATCGCCGCGCTCACCCGCCTGCGGGAGCTGCTGGCCGAGTCCGACGCGACGGGGGACGACGACGCCGTCGACGACGTGCGACTGCTGCAGGCGCGGGCCGACGCCGCGGAGACCGTGGGGTTCTTCCTCAGCGGCGCCGGGGCCGTCGACGACGGACGCGCACTGTCGACGCGCGCTCTCGCGATCGCGCGACGCATCGGGGCGACGGGGACGATCGCGGAGGCGCTGATGTCGTTGGGCATGGCCGACTTCCGTTCCGGCGACGCCGCCTCGGCCGCCCGGAACCTGACCGACGCGCTCGCCGCGGCCCGTGACGTCGGTTACGACTGGTGTGCCGCGTCCACCCTGTGGATCCACGCCAAGTCCGAGATCGAACAGGGCGTCGTCGACGCCCTGCCGGCGCGACGACTGGTCGCCATGGTCGACCACTGCGACCGGGCGGAGGACGTCACGTCGTGGATGGTCGCGGTCGCCACGCTGGCGTACCTGCTGTTCCGTCGCGACGAGCACGAGGCGGCCGCTCAGCTGCTCGGCGTGGTCGAACGCTTCACCGACGCCACCGGGTTCTCGCCGGAGGCGATGGACGTCGTCGAACTCGCCCGGTACGGGCGAGAGATGCGCGCGGGAATCGACCCCGTCGTGTTCGCCACCGCCGCGGAGCGCGGACGTGACCTGACCCGTGCACAGGTGCGCGAGCGATTCGAGGCCGCGGCCGGCTGACGAGGGGCCCTGGGACGGTCGAGACGGGGACACGCGATCCAGGGTCGTCGAGGCGGATGGGAACTCACTGGGATCGCGTTCCAGCGCGCTCCCAGCGGGGTGGGTGATGGTCGTCGCCGTCCACCACCGCCGGCGCCGTCTGGGCGCTCGCCGAGAAGAAGGAGCCCGCCATGACCACCCTCGCGACCACCACCCCGACCCCGACCACCGACCGCACCGCCGTCCCCACGCGGGGGCTGGGCATCCTGCTGGCGATCGGGGCGACCGCGTGGGCCGCCGTGCTCCCGATCGTCGGCGACGCCGAGGGGTTCGGTCCGGCCTCCCTGATCGGCGGGCTCGTCGCACTCGTCTTCCAGGTGGCGGTGATCTGGCTCCTCACCGTGCAGTACCGCACTGCCGCCATGGGTGACGGTCGCGTCGCTCGGGGCTTCTACCGCGCCGAGTTCGTGGTCATGGCCGGTGCGCTGGTGTCGACGACCTTCGACGGCCTCGGCGTGCTGCACGGCACGCCGGTGTGGGCGGTGTTCGACACCTGTTGGCCGCTCTCGATGTTCGGGTTGCTGGGCATCGGCATCCGCGTCGCGATCGCCGGCCGTTGGACCGGGATCCTGCGATGGTGGACGGTGGGCGCGCAGAGCTGGTTCGCCCTCGTCCCGCTCGCGATGCTCGGTGGCCCCGTCGTGATCGTCGCCGGCGTGCACGCGGCGATCGGCTACGGCGTCCTCGGGATCCTGCTGGCCCGCGCCGACGGCCTGACCCGTCGTGAGGACGGGGGTGTCGTCAGCCTGCGGTGACCACCCGCGCACCCGCGCCGGCCCGGGCCACGCGGACCTCCGGGGACGGACGGTCGGCGGCCCGGGCCTCGTCGTGCAGGGCACAGGTCAGGCGATCGATCGCGTCGGGTGGCATCAGCGCGATGACGCTGCCGCCGAACCCACCCCCGGTCATCCGGGCCCCGTGGGCCCCGTGCCGGCGGGCGACCTCGGCGATCCGGTCGATCACCGGGGTGGTGATGGCGAAGTCGTCACGCATGGAGGCGTGTGAGGCGTCCATCAGCAGCCCGACGGTCGGCAGGTCGCGCGCACGCAGCGCCTCCACCGCGTCGAGCACACGTCGGTTCTCGGTCACGACGTGCCGCGCGCGGCGTCGGTCGACGGGATCGGTGACCGCGCCCAGGATCTCGTCGAGGTCGTCGTCGCCGACCTCCCGCAGTGAGGTGAGCCCGAGGTCGCGGGCCGCGCGTTCGCAGGCGCGGCGACGGTCGGCGTACTCGCCGCCGGCGTGACCGTGGGTGGTCCGGGAATCGATCACGACGAGTTCCACGCCGTCGGCAGCGGTGTCGAACGGGACGGCCTCGACGGAGGTGTCGGCGAAATCGACGAGCAGGGCGTGGCCCTCACGTCCGCACATCGAGGCGATCTGGTCGAGCAGTCCCGTCGGTGCGCCGACGTAGTCGTTCTCGGCGACCTGCGCGATCCGGGCGGCGGCGATCGGATCGAGCTGTACCCCCGCCGCGGCCGAGATCGCCGTCAGGACGGCGCATTCGAGCGCGGCCGACGACGACAGACCCGCGCCCACGGGAACAGTGCTCGTGATGGTGAGATCGCCGCCCGTGAGGGTGACGCCCGCGGAGCGGGCCGCCCAGAAGACGCCCGCCACGTAGGCCGCCCAACCGGTGACGTCGCCCGTCCCGGTCCCGACGGGGAACTCGGCCACCCCGTGATCGTCGGCCCGCACGGTCACCGTCGACGACCCGTTCGGTGCCAGGGTGACCTCGGTGTGCCGGTCGAGGGCGATCGGGAGCGCGAACCCGTCGTTGTAGTCGGTGTGTTCGCCGATGAGGTTGACCCGACCCGGCGCGCGAGCCACCACGCGACCGGTCATGACGCCCCTGCCGTGCGCAGTCGGTCGGCGACGTCCTCGGGCGTGACGTCGGTGATGAAGGCGTCCATGGCCGACTCCGACCCCGCGAGGAACTTCAGCTTGGTCGCCGAGCGACGCACGGACATGAGCTCGATGTGCAGCGCACCCTCGGAGTCGATCGGACGGCCCGAATAGTGATGCACCGCAGCGATGTAGGGGAGGGGCGCGTCGTAGAGGCGGTCGAACCGTCGGAGCACGTCGAGGTAGACGGCCGTGAGGGCGTCGAGTTCGTCCTCGGTGAGGTCGACGAGGTTCGCGACGCGTCGTCGCGGGTGGATGTGCACCTCGACGGGCCACCGAGCGGCGAACGGCACGAACGCCACGGCCAGCGGGTGATCGACGACGATCCTGGTCCCGTCGGCGGTCTCGGACGCGACGATGTCCTCGAACAGGTTGCGCCCTGTGCGATCCCGGTGCTCGTCGGCGCGGGCGATCATCGCCCGCGTCCGCGGGGTGAGGTAGGGGTAGGCGTAGATCTGACCGTGCGGATGGGTGAGCGTGACCCCGATCTCCTCCCCGCGGTTCTCGAAGCAGAAGACCTGGGACACCCCGGGGAGGGCGAACAGTGCCGCGGTGCGCGTCCGCCAGGCGTCGACGACGAGCCTGGCATGGTCGTGGGAGAGCGACGCGAACGAGGCCGTGTGGTCGCTGGAGAAGCAGATGACCTCGCACCGACCGTGCCCGACGGCGCTCACGAGATCTGCCGACGCGGGATCCGGCAGGTCGAACGGTCGATCGGGTGCGGCGCCGGACAGGCTGGGGAAGCGGTTCTCGAACACGACGACGTCGTAGTCGGGAGCGGGGACCTCGCTGACCGTGCCGTCGGGCGACGGGCAGAGGGGGCATCGGTCGGCGGGCGGCTTGTAGGTGCGGTCCTGTCGCAGGGCCGCCACGGCGATCCAGTCGCCGGTCTGTCGGTCGTACCGGACCTGCGAGTGCAGGCCGGAGCGGTCGGGGAGGGGGCGCCGGTCCGGGACGGGCTGCGGCACATGGCCGTCGAGTGCGAAGAAGTCGATCGCACGCCCATCGGCGAGGCGCGTCGTGACGGCGGGCGAGCGCAGTTCAGGCGGGGTCATCGCGTGACCTGCGCGATCCGCACGTCGCGGACGTGTCGGTCGAGAACGGCACGTGCGGTGTCGGACAGCCCGTCGTCGACGACGAGGATGTCGGCGCGGTCGACGCCGGCGATCACGTGCGCGCCGACCTCGCCGACCTTGGTGTGATCGGCCACGACGACGAGGGTGCGTCCGATCTCGATCAACCTCCGGTTGGTGGCCGCCTCGGCCATGTTGGGCGTGGTGAGGCCCGCGTCGATGTCGAGGCCGTGCACACCCAGGAGTGTCAGGTCCACCCGGAACGATGCGAGCGCCGCGTCGGCGACGGGGCCGACGAGGGCGTCGGAGGGGGTGCGCGTCCCGCCCGTCAGCACGACGGTCGGTCGCGAGCGGCGCAGTGCCGCATCGGGATCGGTGAGCTCGGTGAAGATCGCGATGGAGTTGGTGACCACCGTGAGGGAGTCGCGGTCGCGCAGCAGTCGGGCGACCTCCAGGGTGGTGGTCCCCGCGCTGACGGCGACGGTCATGCCGTCCTCCACGAGCTGCGCCGCACACGCCCCGATGGCTCGCTTCTCGGCGATCTCGCGCGTGGCCTTCGTCGCCGACCGCGGTTCCTCGCCCCGGCTGTGACGGGCCACCGCGCCGCCGTGGACCTTGTGCAGTGCCTCGTCGTCCTGGAGTGCCTCGAGGTCGCGACGCACCGTCATCTCGGAGACGTTCAGTTCGTCGGCGAGGTCGGTGACGCGGGCGGTCCCGTCCCGGTCGAGCACGTCCAGGATGCGCCGGCGTCGTTCTGCGGGGAGCACGGCACCTCCTGTCGGACCAGCGGGACGAAACGCACAGTATCAAACAGGCAGCGTGTTGAAATCTGTTCGGAAATGTGTGAGGTTGTGTTCACTCGTGACCGGGGTCACTACGGCAGTGACCCGCCCGAAGGAGCTGTCGAATGACACTTGCCGCGGACTCCGTGCTCCGGCTCAACGCCGGGGCCGTGGACTACGTGCTGATCGCCCTCTATTTCGTGTTCGTGCTCGGGATCGGGTACCTGGCCCGCAGCCAGATCTCCTCGAGCCTCGACTTCTTCCTGTCGGGTCGTCGACTCCCCGCCTGGGTCACGGGCATCGCGTTCGTCTCCGCGAACCTGGGCGCCGTCGAGATCATGGGCATGTCCGCCAACGGCGCGCAGATCGGCCTGGCGACGATGCACTACTACTGGATCGGCGCGATCCCCGCGATGCTGTTCCTCGGCGTCGTCATGATGCCGTTCTACTACGGCTCGAAGGTCCGCAGCGTCCCCGAGTTCATGCGCAGACGCTTCGGCACGGGTGCGCACCTCGTCAACGCCATCAGCTTCGCCGTCGCCCAGGTGCTCATCGCCGGCGTCAACCTGTACCTGCTCGCGACGATCGTGAACGTGATCCTCGGCTGGAGCCAGTGGGTGTCACTGATCGTCGCCGCCGCGATCGTCCTCACCTACACCGCGCTGGGCGGACTGTCGGCGGCGATCTACAACGAGGTCCTGCAGTTCTTCGTCATCCTCGCCGCCCTGGTGCCACTCACCGTCTTCGGACTCATCAAGGTCGGGGGGTGGAACGGGCTCAAGGAGAAGATCGTCGCCACCACCAGCGACAACAAGGTCACCGCGAGCATCCACGACCAGGTGACCTCCTGGCCCGGTAATGCGTTGAGCGGCTTCGACAGTCCCGTCTGGTCGGTCATCGGCATCGTGTTCGGCCTCGGGTTCGTCCTGTCGTTCGGCTACTGGACGACGAACTTCGTCGAGGTGCAGCGTGCGATGGCGTCGAACTCGATGAACGCATCGCGGCGCGCACCCATCATCGGTGCCATCCCGAAGATGTTCATCCCCTTCGTCGTCGTGATCCCGGGCATGATCTGCGCCGCCGTCATCGGCGACATGATCTCGCTGAAGAGCGGACCGAACGCCGCCGACGTGACCTACAACGACGCGATGCTGCTGATGATCCGCGACATCCTGCCCAACGGACTGCTCGGCGTCGCGGTCGCGGGTCTGCTCGCCTCGTTCATGGCCGGAATGGCGGCCAACATCTCGGCGTTCAACACCGTCTTCAGCTACGACATCTGGCAGCAGTACATCGTCAAGAACCGTCCCGACGGCTACTACATCACCGTCGGTCGCGTCGCGACGGTCGGGGCGACGGTGCTCGCGATCTTCACAGCGCTGATCGCGTCGGGCTACTCCAACCTGATGGACTACCTGCAGACGTTGTTCGGGTTCTTCAACGCCCCGCTGTTCGCGACGTTCCTGCTCGGCATGTTCTGGAAGCGGATGACCGCGACCGCCGGCTGGACCGGTCTCGTCGCCGGAACCCTGTCCGCCGTGGTGGTGTTCATCCTCTCCGAGGTCGGGGTGATCGATCTTCCCGGTCAGGGCATGCCGTTCGTCGCAGCATCCGCGGCGTTCGTCGTCGACATCCTGGTCAGCGTGGTCGTGACCATGGTGACGGCGCCGAAGCCGGCGAAGGAACTCGTCGGACTCGTGTACTCGGAGACCCCGAAGTCGCACTTCACCGATCCCGCCGACGCCGGCGCCGCCTGGTACTCGCGTCCGGTGCCGCTCGCGGGCGTCGCGCTCGTCCTCGTCATCGCTCTCAACGTCGTCTTCCACTGAGTCACAGGAGTTCTCGCATGATCACCGAGCAACCCCACCCCACCGCCGGCCGCGGTGCGCAGGTCCTCGCCCGGATCTTCGACATCCGCATCATCGTCGCAGCACTGCTGGGGATCTACGGCATCGTCCTGATCGTCGGGGGCGCGGCACCGGGCCTGCTGGGCATCGAGTCGCACAGGCCGTCGGACGCCAACCGTGTCGACCTCGAGGCGGGGACGACGGCCAACCTGTGGGTCGGTCTGATCCTCGCCGCGGTCGCCGCGGTGTTCGTCGCCTGGGCCCTCCTGCGCCCGTTGCCCGTTCGGGATCCGTCGCAGGACGATGCACCAGGGGGCGAGACGAAGGTCGACGCCGTCTGACCCACCGGGCGCGTCGGCCCGACTCGCCGAGCGTGCCAAAACCCCTCGCCGAGCGTGCCAAAACCCCTCGCTGAGCGTGCCAAAACCCCTCGCCGAGCGTGCCGAAACCCCTCGCCGAGCGTGCCGAAACCCCTCGCTGAGCGTGCCGAAACCCCTCGCCGAGCGTGCAGAAACGTCCGTCGAGTGTGCATTCGATCCGTTCGATCGTGCAGTCGTTGCCGCCGCTGCGCCGTGGCGTGCACGCTCGGCGGGATCCACTGCACGCTCGGCGGTCAGTTTCGGCACGCTCGGCGGTGTGTTTCGGCACGGTCGGCGGCGTGTCCGGGGACCGGTCGGGAAGTTCGTCATGCACATGAGTGTTGATCCGGCGGTCGCCGGGATCCCATGACAGACGTCAGGGCCTCGGCACGGCAGATGTCACCTCAAGCGACGGGATGTGGGACCAATGGCGCGAATCGGACTTCTCGGCACCGGGATCATGGGAGCCGGCATGGCGCGCAGCATCATCCGCGCGGGCCACGACCTGACGGTCTGGAACCGCAGTCAGGACAAGGCGGCTCCGCTGGCCGACGACGGTGCGACCGTCGTCACCGACCCGGCCGACGCCGTCCGCGGCGCCGACGTCGTCGTGACGATGCTCTACGACGCCGATTCGGTGGCCGATGTCGTCGGCACGGTCGCTGACTCCTTCGCCGACGGTGCGGTCTGGTTGCAGACGTCGACCGTCGGCCTCGACGGTGTCGACCGCCTCGGGCGGCTCGCCGATGAGCACGGGATCGCCATGCTCGACGCGCCCGTCCTGGGTACGAAGGAACCCGCGGAGAAGGGTGCGCTGACCGTGTTGGTCGGCGGTGACGAGTCGTTGCGGGAGAAGGCCGAACCCGTCCTCGACGCGATCGGTGCCGGCACCGTGTGGGTGGGGCCGGAGCTCGGAGATGGGCACCGACTCAAGCTCGTCGCCAATTCCTGGGTCCTGTCGCTGGTGACCGCGACCGGGCAGGCGATCGGTCTCGCGCAGCGCCTGGGCGTCGACCCCCAGCTGTTCCTCGACGCGATCTCCGGAGGCCCCCTCGACGCCGGCTACGCCCAGCTCAAGGGCAAGGCCATGTTGGCCCGCGAGTTCCCGGCGTCGTTCGGGGCGGACGGTGCCCTCAAGGACGCCGGCCTCATCGCGGCGGCCATGGAATCGGTGGGCATGGACGCGTCGGTCATGCAGGCCATGCGCGACCGCTTCGTCGCCGCCGTCGACGCTGGTCACGGCCGTGAGGACATGGCATCGGTGATCGACGGTTTCGATCGTCGGTGACGTGGGCAGTCGCACTGTGACGTGCGCGGCGTTCGCCTCCAGCGGAATAGTTCAGTTCGTCCGGTGTTGGACAGTTGGTCCAGTCGCCCGTGAAGCAAGGAGCAGGCAATGACTGCAGCAGTCGGAACCGGCGCCAAGAAGCGTCGCGTCAAGGCCACGCCGGCCCAGGAACGCCGCGCCCACCTGCGCAAGGCGTTGAGGTGGGGCCAGGTCGGTTGGGTCGCGTTCATGTTCGGGTCGGCGGCGCTCGCCCTCGGCATCGCGGGGGTCGTCACCGGGAACACCGTTCCCGGGATCGTGGCGCTCGTCGTGTGGGTCGTGCTCTACGGCACGGTCCTCTACTCGGTCCGCGCATCGGCGATGGCTCGCGGGGATCGCACCCTCCAAGAGCACGTCGCGCGTGTGAGGCGGACCCGGTACCGCAGCGCCTATCCCCACCACGAGGACTCGTCGTCCTGAGTTCGACGTCGCGCTGAACCCGTTCTCGCAGGTCACCCGGTCGAGGTGACCTGCGAGAACGCTTTTCGGTAGGCGGTCGGCGACATCCCGATGCCCGACCGCAGGTGATGACGGAGGTTGTCGGCACTGCCGAGCCCTGATCGCGCTGCGACCTCGTCGACGGTCGCTCCGCCCGCCTCCAGCAGTTCGCGGGCCCGATCCACACGCCGATTGCGTACCCACTCGCCGGGTGACACGCCCGTCTCGTCGCGGAACCGCCTGCTGAAGGTGCGGGTGCTCATGTGTGCGTGCGCCGCCAACCGCCGGATGGACAGGTCCTCCACGAGGTGGTCGAGGGCCCACGTACGCGTCGCTGCAGTGCTGTCGTCCGGCCGGTCGACGACGGCATGGCTGATGAACTGCGCCTGCCCGCCCTCCCGCACCGGCGGGACCACGCAGTACCGGGCGACCGTGTTCGCGAGTGCGGTCCCGTGATCGAGTCGCAGCAGGTGCAGGCAGAGGTCGATCCCGGCGGCGAGACCGGCAGAGGTGAACGGGCCGGTCGACCCGGGCCCACCGCCGGCGCCGTCGACGAACAAGACGGCCTCGTCCAGTCGGACCTCCGGGTACAGCGTCCGCAACTCGTCCGCGGCGCGCCAATGGGTGGTCGCCGGCAGGCCATCGAGCCGTCCGGACGCGGCCAGCACGAAGGCCCCCGTGCAGATCGACACCCACCGCGTTCCGGCCGGGACGCTGTCGAACGCCGCCGACACCTCGGGGTCGAGCGTCCCTGTCTCCCGCGCCGACGGGTACCGCGTCCCGGGCACGACGACGGTGTCCGCCGAGGCGAGCTCGTCGAGACCGCCGGTCGGCACGATGTCGTAACCGCCCGTCGTCGCCACCGGGCGTCCGCCCGGCCCGCAGGTGATGACGTCGTACAGGGGTGTCCCGTCGCGGTCCCGCGCCTCCCCGAACACGAGGGGCGCGATCGTCGCGTCGAAACCGACGACCGGCGCGAGGAGCAGGACCACCACCCGGTGGCGCGGAGCATCCGACATGGCACGATCTTCCCGCATTGTGGCGATCGTGCCAATGGCGAGACGCGCGTCGATGGGCGAGAGTTCTCTTCCATGCTGCTCACACCGGCCCGCCGGCTCCATCGCGCATGGATCGTCGCGGCGGTCGCCTTCGTCGCGATCCTCGGGGCCGCGGGGTTCCGTGCCGTCCCGAGCGTGATGATGGACCCGCTGCACATGGAGTTCGGGTGGTCGCACGCCACCGTCGGCGCCGCGATGTCGATCAACATGACCCTGTTCGGTCTGACGGCGCCGTTCGCCGCGGCGCTCATGGACCGGTTCGGGGTACGTCCGGTCCTCGCGGTCGCGTTGGTGCTCATCGCCTCCGGCACCGGACTCGGGGCGACGATGACCGCCGAGTGGCAACTCCTGCTGTTGTGGGGCGTGCTCGTCGGGTTGGGGACCGGATCCATCTCGATGGGGTTCGTGGCCACCGTCGCGACCCGGTGGTTCGTCGAGCGCCGGGGGCTCGTCACCGGCATCCTCACCGCGGCAAGCGCCACCGGACAGTTGATCTTCCTCCCCGTGGTCGCCGCGGCCACCGAGCGCTACGGGTGGCGCGCCGCATCCCTCATCGTCACCGCGGTCGCCCTGGCCGTCGTCCCGCTGGTGCTCGTGTTCATCCGCGACCGTCCCTCCGACGTCGGTCTAGCGCCGGTGGGCGCCGTCGCGGACACACCCGAGGTGGCGCTGCCGACCGGAACCTTCTCGGCGGCGTTCTCCGGCCTGCTCATCGGGATGCGCACCCGCGCGTTCTGGTTGCTCGCAGCCAGTTTCGCGATCTGCGGGATGACGACCAACGGCCTCATCGGAACGCACTTCATCCCTGCGGCAGGCGATCACGGGATGCCGACGACCGTCGCCGCCGGCCTGCTGGCCACCATCGGGATCTTCGACGTGGCGGGCACCGTCTTCTCGGGATGGTTGACCGACCGGGTCAGCCCGCGGGTGCTCCTCGTCGTCTACTACCTCGGCCGCGGGGTGTCCCTGGTGGCGCTGCCGTCGCTGCTGTCACCCCACGCCGAGCCCAGCACGTGGGTGTTCATCATCTTCTACGGGCTGGACTGGGTGGCCACCGTTCCACCGACGATCGCGATCTGCCGAGAGTGGTTCGGGGAACGGACCCCCGTGGTCTTCGGGTGGGTGTTCGCCTCGCATCAGATCGGTGCGGCCGTCGCCGCGTTCGGCGCCGGATGGATCCGGGACAGCGAGGGCAGCTACGACCTCGCCTTCCATCTCGCGGCGGGGTTGTGCGTCGTCGCCGCTGTGTGCTGTGCCGGGATCCGCCCGCCTCGTACCGTGAACAGTCCCACAACGGCAACCGGCTCCGGCGACTCGACGTTGCAACAATCGTTGTCACGTTAAAGTGGCGCCATGGTGTCCGGACACGCACAGGTCGATGTGAAAGCCGCTCGCGCAGATGTACTGGCGGCGATCGCCGACATCGAGAACTTCCCGAGTTGGTCTCCCATCCACAAAGAGGTGAAGGTCCTCGAGACCGACGACGAGGGACGTCCCGCGAAGGCGTGGATGAAGGTGTCGCTCATGGGCATCAGTGACGAGCAGACGCTGTCGTTCGCGTGGACGGACTCCGGTGTGACCTGGGATCTCGTCGAGGGTGGTCAGCAGAAGGCGCAGCACGCCGAGTACTCGCTGACCGATGCCGACGGCGGTGGCACGCACGTCGAGTTCGAGATGAGCCTCGACCCGAAGATCCCCGTCCCCGGGTTCGTGCTGAACAAGGGCAAGAAGGCGATCATCCAGATGGCGACCGAGGGCCTGCGCGACCAGGTCGACGGCTGACCGAGGCCCCTCGGCCGGCACGATGACCACCGCGACGCCGGCCTCGTCGGCGCGGCCGTCGGTCGTCGTGTTGCTGCTGTCTCTGTACTTCGCGCAGGGCCTCCCGTACGGCTTCTTCACGACGGCACTGCCCGTCGTGCTGCGTCAGTCGGGGTACTCGCTCGTCGCGATCAGTGCCACCGGGATCCTCTTCGCACCGTGGGCACTGAAGTTCCTGTGGGCGCCGCTCGTGGACCGCACGGGAACCCGTCGACAGTGGATCGTCGCCACCCAGATCGCCACCGCCGCAGTGGCACTCGTGCTCGCGTGCATCGATCTCGGAGCGTCGACGGCTCCGCTCTTCGTCGGCGTGGCCCTCATCAACGTCTTCGCGGCCACCCAGGACGTCGCGACCGACGGCATCGCGGTCACCGCCCTCGACGCCCGGGGGAGGGGACTGGGCAACGGCATCCAGGTCGGCGCCTACCGCGTCGGCATGATCGCCGGCGGTGGTGGTCTCCTCTGGCTGTACTCCTTCGCCGACTGGCGGGCTTTGTTCGTCGCGATGGCGGTGCTGGTGCTGCTCACCACCGTCCCGGTGGTGTGGTTGCGCGACACCGCATCCGCGAGACCGGTCGACCTGGCACCGACGTCACCGGTCACGTGGGCGCGTCGACTCGCCCGGCCCGGTGTCCTGAGCCTCATCGGGCTGGTCGCGGCCTACAAGTTCGGCAACTCGATGGGGTCCGCGCTGATCGGCCCCTTCCTGTCCGACCAGGGCCTGACACTGCGACAGATCGCGCTGCTCGACGGCGCGGTGTCGTCGGGGGCCGCGGTCGCCGGGGCCGCGATCGGGGGACTGCTGGCCTTCCGGCTGGGGCGGATGACGGCACTCCTGGTGGGCGGCATCGCGCAGTCGGTAACGCTGGTGGCGTTCGTCGTGGCCGCGGTCGGTGGTGGCGGGGTCGTCGTGATCGTCGTCGCGACCGTGGGTGAGCACGTCTGCGGCGGGATCGCGACGGTCGCGGTGTTCGCCCTCATGATGGACTCGGCCGAGAAGGCATTCGCAGGAACGGATTACACGCTGCTCGCCTCCGCGGTCGTGGTGGTGCAGGGCGTAGCGGGTTTCGCGGCCGGGATCGTGGGCGACGCCTTCGGCTACGTCGCCCTCTACGCGTCGGCGACGGTCCTGTCGGCGCTCGGGTGCGTCGTCACGCTCCGGGGGCTGCGGTCCGGTCGGGGGCCGGACCGACTCCGCGAGGTCCTGCACCCGCTTCCTGGACGCTGAGTCTCCGTTCTGCGCCTCCCGGTCGGAGACCGGTTGAGTGCCCCCCCCCGGTCGGAGACCTGCAGTGCCCCCAGTCGGGTTCGAACCGACACTGGGCGGATTTTAAGTCCGCTGCCTCTGCCAATTGGGCTATGGGGGCGTTGGTTTCACATCACACATCATTTGTTGTGTTAAGCAGCCTGACTGCGGGGGCGTCCCCGGAATCCGCTGCAGGATGCCATGTTCGCCGACGGGCGGGTCGTCGTCGCGTCGGGGTCCCCGGTGACCCGTCACGAACCGGTGAGTACGAGGTCGACGGGACAGGGGACCTGTGCCACCGTGAATGCCGAGGTGGCGTTCGGGCGCGACCATCGGCGCCGCTTGACCCCCCAGGCGCCGGGGACACGCAGGATGATCCCCATCCCCGTACATCCGAACGGTAGAGCGACGACCCACCATGACCCGATTCGACCTCGCCACCGACCTCGACTGCAGCGTTGAGCAGGCGTGGCGCCTGCTCACGGACCCGGCCGTCAAGAACCAGTGGTCCCGCGGACTCACCACCGCCCGCGATGCAGGTGGTGACGGACGGATGGACCGCGCCGGCGCCGTGCGTGAGGTGGAGGTCGACCTGCCGACCCGGCCGCGGGTGCAGGAGGTCGTCACACGGGCGGACGAGCCGACCCGCTTCGCCTACCGCATCTTCAAGGCCTCACCGCTGCTGCGGGGAGTACAGCTGTTCCATCGACATCGAGCCCACCGACGACGGGTGCGCGGTGCACTACATCGTCGAGGTGGACTTCGTCCCGACAGTCGGGCCGATCGTCGCGCCCCCCGCTGCGACGGTCGATCGAGAAATCGCTGAGAGGCCTGTCGGAGCAGTCACGTCGACTCGCCGCCGATCCCGCGCCGTTGCCCTATCGCCGGACGCCGCGTCGTCGACCGGGCGGTGTCGCCGCTCTCCGGCCGCAGCTCGAGCGCTACCTCGGCCATCAGCGCATCCTCGCCGAGGAGTTGGCGGGTGAGGAGGACCCGAAGTTCTGGTTCGCGCGCCTGTGCGCCCTCACCACCGAGGAGCTGCTGCGCCGCATCGACGAGGGTCGCTACGCCGAGCCCGAGTGGATGATGCGGCTGATGGCCGTCCTGCATCGACGGCACGTCTCGAACCTGCACGCCTACCGCTCGGGCGGGGCCGTCTCCGCCGGGTGGCGCGAGGCGTGGGCGGTGTGCGACGAGAATGACAACCCCCGCTCGTTCCGACATGTGGCCGCCGGGGTCATCGCCGCCTCGCGCGCGCACATGGAGGACGACATGCCGCGGGCGCTGGCCGAGGCGTACGCCGCCGTCGCCGACGATCGCGACTACCGGGAGTTCCGGGCCGACTACCTCGACGTCGCACCGGTCTACGCGCTGGCCGTGGACCGGCTGTGCGCCGAGATCCCCGCGCCGTTCCTCCCGCGCGTGCTGCGCATGTCCGGGCGCGTGCTGCCCGAGATGCGCGACGCGATGACCCGCCTGTTCTACGACGTGGAGGGCGATCGTCTGCGCGCCTTCGACAAGGGCTTCGCCCTGGCCTGTCAGGCCGGCGACGTCCCCCGCCCCGTAGGGGTGCGTCCGGCGGCACGGAAGGTCAAGAGCAAGTAAAGTCGGGCGGGAACCCCGGAGACGGTCGCGTCGTTGGGGAGATGTAGGCCTCTGTCGACGCCCGACCGCCGGTCGGGACAGGCAGAACTTCGAAAGGACCCCAGCGGTGCGAGAGAGCAGCAACCCGGTGATGCGCGGAGTGCTCCGCGACAACTCGAAGGCCGGGGGCTACGCCGGGTTCGGTACCGGTGTGGCCGGCGCCGGTCAGGCGATGTACGGCCAGGCGGGCCAGCCGCAGCAGGTGGACCCCTACGCACGCCCGAATCAGCCGGGTCGGCACCCGTGCGCTGACCATCGACGACGTCGTCACCAAGACGGCGATGACACTCGGCGTGCTCATCCTGTCGTCGATCGTGTCGTACTTCCTGGTGCACCAGAACGTGGCGCTGGCGATGCCTCTGCTCCTCGTCGGTGCCCTCGGCGGCTTCGTCCTGGTGATGATCGCCAGCTTCGGCCGCAAGCAGGACAACCCCCGCGATCGTGCTGTCGTACGCAGTGCTCGAGGGCCTGTTCGTCGGCGCGGTGTCGTTCGTGTTCGCCAACCTCGCCGTCAGCGGGACCTCCGCCGGCGTGCTGATCGGTCAGGCGATCCTCGGCACGTTCGGTGTGTTCGCCGGCATGCTCGTCGTCTACAAGACCGGCGCGATCCGCGTGACGCCGCGTTTCACCCGGATGCTCTTCGCCGCCCTGATGGGCGTCATCGTGCTCATCCTCGGCAACCTGGTGGTCGGCTTCTTCAACGGCGGCTCGGGCCTGGGCCTGTACGACGGCGGCCCGATCGCGATCATCTTCTCGCTGGTCTGCATCGGCCTCGCGGCGTTCAGCTTCCTCGTCGACTTCGACTCCGCCGATCGCCTCATCCGCGCCGGCGCCCCGTCGCGCGCCGCCTGGGGCATCTCACTCGGCCTGACCGTCACCCTGGTCTGGCTGTACGTCGAGATCCTGCGCCTGCTCAGCTACTTCAACCAGGACTGACGCGACGCCCGGTGACACCGGGACCGACGCCGACGACGGCCTCGCACCTCCACGGTGCGGGGCCGTCGTCGTGTGTCGGGAAAAGCGCTCGATCACCGTCGGCGTCGGTTGTTACGGTCACCCGACGCCGACGACGGTTCTCCCGAGCCCGGCGATGAGTTCTGCGGTCGCATCAGGTCTGTACCCGGTGACGCCACCCGACGCCGAGAGGACACCACCCATGACCGCCGCGACCACACCCGCCGCGCCGACCCCGGCCGCGTCCGACGACCGGATCCCCCGGGAGCACCTCGTCGTGATCGGCGTGCTCCTCATCGCCACGTTCGTCGTGATCCTGAACGAGACGGTGATGAGTGTCGCGATCCCCGTCCTGCAGCAGGATCTCGGTGTGCCGCCGAGCGTCGGGCAGTGGCTCACGACGGCGTTCATGCTCACGATGGCCGTGGTGATCCCGCTGACCGGCTTCCTCATCCAGCGGCACGGGACCAGGACGCTGTTCGTGGCGGCCATGTCCGCCTTCACGCTCGGGACGGTCATCGCGTTCGCCGCGCCGGGGTTCGAGGTGCTGCTGGTCGCGCGGGTCGTGCAGGCCCTCGGCACGGCGATCATGTTGCCGCTGTTGATGACGACGGTCATGACCGTGGTGCCGGAGAACCGCCGCGGCGTCATGATGGGGAACATCTCGGTCGTCATCGCGGTCGCACCGGCCCTCGGTCCGACGGTGTCGGGTCTGGTCCTCGACAACCTCGGG
>JAQIJH010000051.1:0-26856 GCA_036946345.1 Gordonia paraffinivorans
GGGTCTCGAGGACACCGGTGTAGGGCCGGATGGAGTCGACACGGACGCCGTCGATGTTCTCCGCCGCCGTGATCAGCGTGTCCGGCAGCGACCCACGGGCGACCTCCACGACGATGTCGTCGACCGCGTACCCCTCGCCGCGCTCGACGACGTCGAGCGAGAGGATGTCGGCACCCACCGAACCCAACGAGACCGCCAGCAGACCGAGGCTGCCGGGTCGGTCCTGCAGGTAGACCCGCAACAGATACGACACGCCGGACAGTGTCCCACCCGAGCACTGTGCCCGCCGTCCGCCGGCCGGTCGCGGCGGCCGGCCCACTAGGGTTGTCGGGTACTCCACTCCACCTGAGAAGGGACCCAGGCGTGTCTGCGATATCCCGGGACGAGGTCGCCCACCTGGCGCGGCTGTCGCGGCTGGCGTTGAGCGACGACGAGCTCGACCAGTTCGCCGGTCAGATCGACTCGATCCTCACGCACGTCGCCCAGATCTCCGAGGTCGACGTCACCGACACCGACGGCACCGCCCACCCGGCAGGTCTGGCCAACGTGCTCCGTCCCGACGAGCCGGTGCCCGGCCTCACCCCCGACGAGGCGCTCTCGGGTGCGCCCGCGGTGGAGCAGGAGCGGTTCGCCGTCCCGCAGATCCTCGGCGAGGAGCAGTGACCGCCATCCGCCCGGCCGGCGAGATCACCGGTCTCGACGCCGCGACGCTCGCGCAGCGCATCCACTCCCGTGACCTCTCCTCGGTCGAGGTCACCCGCGCCCACCTCGACCAGATCGCCGAGATCGACGGTGATCTCGGCGCGTTCCTGCACGTCGGTGCCGACGCGGCGCTCGCCGCGGCACAGGCCGTCGACGACCTCCTCGACGCCGGCGGTCCTCCCGCGTCGCCGCTGGCGGGCGTGCCGCTGGCGCTCAAGGACGTGTTCACGACGATCGACGCCCCCACCACCTGCGGGTCGAAGATCCTCGAGGGATGGGTGCCGCCGTACGACGCGACGGTCACCCGTCGTCTGCGCGACGCCGGCATCCCGATCCTCGGCAAGACCAACATGGACGAGTTCGCCATGGGCAGTTCGACGGAGAACTCGGCCTACCAGCTGACCCGGAACCCCTGGGACACCGACCGCATCCCGGGCGGCTCGGGTGGTGGCAGTGCCGCGGCGCTCGCGTCGTATCAGGCGCCGCTGGCCATCGGCACCGACACCGGTGGCTCGGTGCGCCAGCCCGCCGCGGTCACCGCGACCGTCGGCGTCAAGCCGACCTACGGCACCGTCTCCCGCTACGGGCTCGTCGCGTGCGCGTCGTCGCTCGACCAGGGCGGCCCGTGCGCCCGCACCGTCCTCGACACCCGCGCTGCTGCACGAGGTCATCGCCGGTCACGACCCGCGGGACTCCACCTCGATCGACGCGCCGATCCCCGACGTCGTCGGAGCCGCCCGCGCGGGCGCCGAGGGGGACCTGTCGGGGGTGAAGGTCGGCATCGTCCGCGAGCTGTCGGGGGAGGGCTATCAGCCCGGTGTCCTGGCGTCGTTCACGGCCGCCGTCGACCAGCTCTCGGCACGGGGCGCCGAGATCGTCGAGGTGTCCTGTCCGCACTTCTCCTACGCGCTGGGCGCCTACTACCTGATCCTGCCGTCGGAGGTGAGCTCGAACCTCGCCCGGTTCGACGCCATGCGCTACGGACTGCGCGTGGGCGACGACGGCTCGCACTCCGCCGACGAGGTCATGGCGCTCACCCGTGCCGCCGGATTCGGCCCGGAGGTCAAGCGTCGCATCATGATCGGGACCTACGCGCTGTCGTCGGGGTACTACGACCAGTACTACGGTCAGGCCCTGCGCGTGCGCACCCTGATCGCCCGGGACTTCGAGAAGGCGTTCGCCGACGTCGACGTGCTGGTCTCGCCGACCACCCCCCACCACGGCGTTCCGGCTGGGGGAGAAGGTCGACGACCCGCTGGCGATGTACCTGTTCGACCTGTGCACCCTGCCGGTGAACCTGGCGGGCAACTGCGCGATGAGTGTCCCGTCGGGGCTCTCCGGCGAGGACGGGCTGCCGGTGGGTCTGCAGATCATGGCGCCGGCCCAGGCCGACGACAGGCTGTACCGCGTCGGCGCCGCCTACGAGGCGGCGCGCGGCCCCCCTCTGATCGGCGCGACCGCACCGCGGGGCCCGCGTGCCCTGGTCGATCCCGTACTGGTGGCCGTGGCCGGCCGGGAACGAGAGCGACCCGACGAGGTCCACGCTGGTCTGGACGAAGCCGGCGAGCGGGATCCAGGGTGGCCGTAGGAGATCGGGTGGGCCGCCCCAGGATCGGGGCGGGCGGACCAGTGATGCCCAGGACCATCGGGTGACAGGGTCGCTGGCGTTCGCGAGGACCACCCGTCGAGCCGCCGTCACCGCCACGGTCCCCGCCGGGGGACCCGCGAGCACGGTGCCGCACACCGGTCGGTGATGCGAGTCCGCCCAGGCGCGGGCGGCGTCGGCCCCGATCGCACCGAGGCTCTGCCCGGAGAGGACCACCCACGGTCGCCGGTGCTCGGGTGACCGGGCGATGGCGGCGGTGAGTGCGTCCACGAGCGCGATGGCACTCTCACGCGCAGCGCCTGTGTCGGTGACGAAAGCTCTCCAGCTCGGGATGTCGTCGTATTGCATCGACACCACCGACACGTCGCCCGAGAACCGTCGCGCGAACCCGGCGACGGCGTCGGGGTCGATCCACCCCGACCCCGTGGGCACCGCCACGACCACGGCCCGTCGGTCGGGGCCCCCGACCTCCTGCCATCGGCGGACCAGGTCGTCGGCGCGCGCCGCCCACGTCGCCGGTGGTCCGTCGGTGAGGCGGGACGACACCGAGAGGATCTCAGGGGCGGGCACGGCGGCGACGGCCGGCGCGGGTGCGGCGGTCGACGGTCCGGCCCCGACAGCGACGGTCCCGGCGACGAGTGCCGCCACCGTCGCGCTCGCGATCCCCGCGCGGCGCGGCGTCCGGATGGCGGCGAGGTAGCCGACCACCGGGGCCGCGGGCCAGAGCACCCACCCCGGCCCGGGAGGTGCGACGCCGAGTCCCGCACGCAGCAGGGACTGCCACACCACCGCCGCCGCGACCAGAGCGCCGTAGACGACCACCGCGACGCCGGTCAGGATCGTGGCGCGCCGCGATCCCGGGGGGCGCGTACCCGTCCACACCCGTCCGACACCGGTTCCGAGAAGTCCTCCCACGACCAGGGACGCGACGAGCAGCAGCATCTGTGTCGACAGTGCACGGGGGAGGGAGTTCGGCGCCATCGCGACGGCCGCGCCGAGCAGCGCGCCCACCACACCCGACGGACGCATCGGCGGCGTCACCGGTCGGCCGTCTCGACGATCCGCACCAGGACCGACGAGATGATCGCGCGGGTGTCCTCGACGACCGGGACGCCGTCGTGCTGACGCCACGTGTTGACCATCAGCCCGACCCGCGCGAGGTCGGCCGCCGCGGCACACGTCGGGTCGTGGCAACTCCGGCGCATCGCGGCGACGAGTTCGCCGTCGAGGCGCAGCCGTGCCCACGGGCCCAGCGGGTGCCCGGAGCGTGCCGCCCACCGCAGCAGGTCGTACCCGAGATCGTGCACGGCGCACAGCGGCTCGAACCGTGTCGGCATCGGGACAGGGGAGGAGCACCCACCGTGCGGGTTCGCGGGGTGACCGTCGACGACGACCGGGCTGTATCCGAGCGTGGTGCGTGCGTCCCGCAGTTCCGCGACCGCGTCCATCGGGTGTGGACCGGTGAGCGCCAGCACCGCCGCACCGGGAGCCGTGCGGAGGTCGGCGGCGTCCGGGGCGCCGGGGTGGCCGCGGTCCTCGACGACCAGCGCCGCGAGGACCGCCGCGAACACGAGAACTGTTGTGAGAAGCGGTATCCGACGCTCCGTGAGAGCAGGTGACAGGGCCATGGCCCGACGCTAGGAATCCGACGTACGACGGCACATCACCCTCGGGTGTCGCGCGGCCCGGCCGGTGCGGGCGACACGGCGACGCTCCGACCGATACCTCCGGGTGAGACGCGTGCGACCGCGGTATGACGACATCGCCGTCACGGCGAACTACGGTCGCCCTGTGGCACGGACGACGACGCGTGGACGGCCGAGGTGGCCGCGACCGACCGACCTCCCCGTCGAGGTGGACCCGGCGGTCAGCGCCTTCCTGGCGCGCCGGTCGAACGTGTCGTTCACGCTGGTCGGTCTGGTGATGTTCTCCGTCGCCTGGCCGGTGTTGCCCCTCACCCATGAGGTCTTCGTGGTGGTGATGCCGGTGATCGCGGGTCTGTCATCCCTGCCGGTGGTGCTGGCCTGGGCGAGACCCGCCCTCGGGCTCGCGATCTCGCTCGCCGCCGCGCTGGTGATCGGCGTCGCCGTCCCCCGCGTCGACGGCTGGGGATGGCGTGTCTCCGTCGTGCACATCATCGTCCTGCTCGTGCTCGCCGCGATGACCTTCCTGCGGGGACCGCTCCGACTGGCCCCGCTGTGGTGGGCGGCGACCTGCGCGGTGTTCGCGGTGTCCGCTCCGCCGGAGGCCCGGGCCGGGTGGGTCGCCGGGGTCACCGTCCTGGCCATCGTGTGCGGCCTGCTGCGCGCCGTCGTGCGCTCGCGTCGGGACCTGGCCCACGAGAGCGAGTTGAAGGACGTCGCCGACGCCCGGACGGCGGTGTTGGCCGAACGGGCGCGCATCGCCCGCGACCTGCACGACGTGGTGGCGCACCGCATGTCCGTCGTCGTGGTCGCCGCCCAGACCGCGCGCTACCGGGTCGACGGTGTCGGCCCGGCCGCCGACGCCGAGTTCCAGGCCATTGCCGGTTCCGCCCGCGAGGCGTTGGACGAGGTGCGCCAGCTGCTGGGCGTGCTGCGGGTCGACGACGGCGTGGCACCCCTCCCGCCGGCGCCCGGTGTGGCCGACATCGGGGAACTCGTCGCGGCGACCCGGGCCGCCGGTGTCGCGGTGTCGGCCCGCCTGCAGGTGCCGGACGAGACGATCGCGGAAGGTGTCGGGCTCGCCGCCTACCGCATCGTGCAGGAGGCGCTTGCGAACGCGGTACGGCACGCACCAGGCGCGCCGATCGACATCGCCGTCGTGGCGGAGGACGAGCAGATCACCGTCGCGGTGGTCAACGCACGGACAGCGCCGCAGCAGCCCGCAGGCGGCCCCGGCGTCGGCGGGCACGGGATCGCCGGGATGACCGAACGGGCCCGCTCGGTGGGTGGTGCTCTCGTCGCCGGGCCGGACGAGAGCAGCAGTGACACAGGCCGATTCCGTGTCCTCGCCCGCCTGCCCGTCCGCGCCGGGCTCGCGTCCCCGACCACGAGCACCTCGTCGGGCCGTAGCACCTCGACGGAGGTCGAGCTGTGGTGACGACGGTGTTCATCGCCGACGACCAGGCCATGGTGCGACAGGGGTTCGGGGCGCTGCTCTCGGCGCAGGCCGACATCTCGGTGATCGGGGACGCGGCCGACGGGGCGACGGCGGTGACCGAGATCCGGCGCCTCCGGCCCGATGTCGTGCTCATGGACGTGCGGATGCCCCGGATGGACGGTCTCACTGCGGCGCGTGCGGTGCTGACCCCGTCGTCGCCGGACGCTCCCAAGGTGTTGATGCTCACCACGTTCGACATCGACGACTACGTGTACGAGGCCCTCCGGATCGGGGCATCGGGGTTCATGCTGAAGGACGCCCCGGCCGACGAGCTGGTCCGTGCGGTCCGAGTGGTCGCGTCGGGCGATGCGCTGCTCGCGCCGTCGGTGACGCGACGGCTGATCGCAGAGGTGACCGGACGGCGACCGGCTGCCGCGGCCGGTCACGCCGCGCTGGCGTCACTGACCGCCCGGGAGCGGGAGGTGTTGGAGCACATCGCGTCCGGCGAGTCGAACGCCGAGATCGCCGCCGCGCTGTTCGTCGCCGAGCAGACCGTCAAGACCCACGTGGGGAAGGTGCTGGCGAAATTGGGCCTGCGCGATCGTGCGCAGGCCGTCGTGTTCGCCTACGAGAACGGGGTCCGGTGATCTGCGGCCCTAGGCGATGGTCCCCGCGGTGAGTCCGCCGTCCATGACGAACTCGGTGCCGGTCGCGTAGCTCGACTCGTCGCTCATGAGGAAGACGACGAACGCGGCGACCTCCGACGGGTCGGCGGATCGGTTCATCGGGATCTTGAGCATCCCGTCGGGGATGCCCTCGGTCATGGGTGTCCGGATGAGGCCGGGGTGGATCGAGTTGACGCGCACGTCCTGCGCGGCGAGCTCGAGCGCGGCGGACTTCGTGATGCCCCGCACGGCCCACTTCGACGCGACGTAGCCGTGCGCCCAGGGGCTCCCCTGCAGGCCCTCGACCGAGGACACGTTGACGATCGACCCGCCGCCGGCCGCGATCATCGCGTCCGCCGCCGCGCGCATGCCCAGGAACGTGCCGGTGAGGTTCACGTCCAGGATCTGCTGCCACTTCTCGAGCTTGAACTTCTGCAGCGTCGAGCCGTTGACGATCCCGGCGTTGTTCACCAGTCCGGTGAGCGACCCGAACTCGCCGGTCGCCGTCGCGACAGCGGCTTGCCACTGATCGGGCTGGGTGACGTCGAGGTGGACATATCGTGCCGCGTCACCGATCTCGCTCGCGAGCGCGGTGCCCTCGTCGTCGAGGATGTCGCCGAGCACGACGCGTGCGCCCTCGGCGACGAGCGCGCGCCCGTGCGCGGCACCCATGCCGCGCGCTCCTCCGCTGATGAGCACGACCTTGCCGTCGACGCGTCCCATGTGTGATGTCCCTTCTCGGTGGTGTCTGATCGAGATGCTCAGTGCGCCAGGGCCGTCGGCGGGCGGACGACGCCGCGGCTCATCACGAGCGGCAGGTCGAGCGTGGTGCGCAGGCCTGGTTCGGCGTCGACGACGGCGGGGATCGCGTTCACGATCCGCCCTGCCGCGGCGACGATCGCGGCGTGGTTGTGGTCGCCGTGTTCGCTGGTGGGACAGATGTCGACGACGTAGGACGGCTCGCCGGTGATCTCGACGCGGTAGGAGCCACCCGGCTGCGCGGACTGCGCCCAGTCGGGTCGCAGGTCGGGCCGCAGGCGCGTGACGTGTTCGACGACGATGACCGGTTCGCCGGCGACGAGCCCGCGGATCTCGAACCGGATCGCCGCGGTGGTGCCGGCCCGGATGGTGCCCGCGGCGATCGCGAAGTCCTCGGGCGCCGGTTCGCGCTCGTTGACGTCCACGATCTCGTCGACGGTCACGCCGAGCGCGTCGCCGAGCATCCGGATCGCCGATCCCCATGCCAACGACAGGATCCCGGGTTGCAGGAACAGCGGGGGCTCGTCGACGGGGGTGCCGAATCCCATGACGTCGTAGATGACCTCGGCGCCGTCGTAGGTCGCGTAGTCGGCGATCTCCATGCACCGGATCCGCTGCACGTCCTGGCAGGTGCTCGCCAGCGCGATGGGCAGCAGGTCGGTGGCGAAGCCCGGGTCGACCCCGGTGACGTACATGCTGACGCCGTGCTCGCGGCCGGCGGAGTCGATCCGGTCGATGAGCGTGTCCGGCATGATCTGCCAGGGGTACTGGAACGACACCGGCGCCGATCCGACGATGTTCGTGCCCGCCTCGAGCAGCCGCCGACAGTCCTCGGTCGCCTCGCCCATCCGGGTGTCCCCCATGGCGCAGTAGACGACGCAGTCGGGCCGTGCCGCGATGACGGCGTCGAGCCCGGGGGTGGCGGGAACCCCGGTCGAGGTGTCGAGTCCGGCGAGCTCACCGGCGTCGCGACCCACCCTCTCCGGGGTCGACACCCCGAGCGCGACCAGATCGAAGCGGGGGTCGGTGATCAGCTGACGCAGGGCCAGCCGACCGACGTTGCCCGTGCCGACGTGTCCCACGCGCAACGCCATCGGAGGACCTCCTCACGCGACGACCGCCGTGGTCATCTGCCTAGACACTAGTCCAGACAGGTGATCGGTCAAGCCTTCGTCGTGGTGATCCCCCGCGTCGTGAGGCGTGTACGGGGACGCCGCAGGCGGGACGGCGACGGGAACGACGGCAGGCCGGGCAGGCCGCCGGACGGTCCGCCGGAACCCCGCCACACCCCGACCAGCGCCCACACGAGGACCGCGGCGGTCACCGCCCGGCCCGCCGGGGTGCCGAGCGCGTCGGCGACACGCTCCACCGGGATCCAGATCAGGCGGACCACGGACGTGACTATCTGAGTCGGTGTCTCGACCACCGGGACGCCCTCGTCCTGACGATGGGAGTTGGCGCGCACACCCGCCTGGACGAGTTCGGCCGCGGTGCGGCAGGCGTCGTCGCCGACGGCACACTCCGCGTCGACCCGCCGGACCAGTTGGGCGTCGAGGGCCTCCCGCGCCCACGGCCCCTGGACCGTGCCGGTCAGCGCGCTGAAGCGCAGGAGGTCGTAGCCGAGGTCGTGGGTCTTGCACGGCGCGTCGAAGGCGGCGGGCAACGCGATCGGGGACGAGCACCCGCCCAGCGGGT
Organism: Gordonia paraffinivorans; assembly: GCA_036946345.1. GTDB lineage: Bacteria > Actinomycetota > Actinomycetes > Mycobacteriales > Mycobacteriaceae > Williamsia_A > Williamsia_A paraffinivorans_A. The sequence continues at coordinate 8,509 of JAQIJH010000051.1, forward strand.
TGGCGGGCTCGCCGTCGTCGACGACCGGCGTGTACCCCATCGCCGACGCGAAGCCGGCGGGGACGAGTGCCGTGGCCGCACGCGGGTCCGGCCCGACCAGTGCGGAGATCGCCTGTCCCGTCGGGGTCCCGCGCCCGGCGTCGTGGGGGAGGACGGGACCGCCCGAGACCGTGGCGCCCGAGGCGTCGACCACCGAGGACGTGTCCGTCGTGGGGACCGTGCTCTGGGCCGACGCGGTGGTCGCGACGGAGGCGACCACCAGGCCGGCGGCGATCATGAGGACCACGGTGAGGGCACGCCACATCCGCAGTCGCACGCGATGCACCCACCTGTTCTGCACCGGTCGAGGTTACGCGTCCACTGGCATCGCAGGCCCGTGAGGCGAGCAGGGTCACGGCGTGTTCCCTAGGTTTGTGTGGACCACACCGGCATCGGAAGGACGACCACGACGTGAGCAGGTTCGGGATCCTGACCTCGGGCGGGGACTGCCCCGGCCTCAACGCGGTGATCCGCGGGGCCGTGCTCAAGGGGGAGACCGTCCACGGCCAGCAGTTCTTCGGGTTCCGTGACGGATGGCGCGGTCTGATCGAGAACGACGTCGTGCCGCTGGACCGCAGCTCGGTCCGCGGTCTGTCGCACGAGGGCGGGACGATCCTCGGGACGAGTCGGGTCGGCCCCTACTCGGAACCGAACGGTGGGATCGACGCGGTCCGTCGGACCATCGCCGACCTGTCCCTCGACGGCGTGATCGCGATCGGCGGAGAGGGCACGGCCTCGGCGTCGAAACGACTGCACGGTGAGGGCGTCAACATCGTCGGGGTGCCCAAGACCATCGACAACGACCTCGATGCGACGGACTACACCTTCGGCTTCGACACGGCCGTCGAGATCGCCACCGAGGCCATCGACCGGTTGCGGACCACCGGCAACTCCCACAAGCGCTGCATGGTGCTCGAGGTGATGGGCCGTCACGCCGGCTGGATCGCGCTGTACTCGGGCATCGCCGGCGGCGCGCACGCGATCCTCATCCCCGAGCAGCCGGAGAGCCTCGAGCAGATCTGCGCCTGGGTGAGCAGCGTGCAGGACCGCGGTCGGTCCCCGATGGTCGTCGTCGCCGAGGGCTTCCGCCTGCCGGACATGGACGAGGCGCACTCGACGAAGGGGCTCGACGGGTTCAACCGACCCCGCCTCGGGGGCATCGCCGAGGTGCTCGCCCCGATGATCGAGAGCCGCACCGGGATCGAGACGCGCGCGACCGTTCTCGGGCACATCCAGCGCGGCGGATCACCGACCGGGTTCGACCGCGTGCTCGCGACCCGGCTCGGGATGGCGGTCACGGACGTGGTGGCCGACCGGGACTGGGGCAAGATGGTCGCGCTGCGCGGCACCGACATCGTCCGCGTCGCGTTCGACGAGGCGCTCGCCAACCACAAGTCGGTCCCGGCCGATCAGTACCAGGAGGTCCGGGTCATCTTCGGGTGACGGGTGTCAGCCGCGGGGGATGACGATCCACAGCGCGAGGTAGACGAGCACCTGCGGGCCGGGCAGCACGATCGACAGTACGAACAGCAGACGCACCAGACTGCTGCTGACACCGAACCGCTGCGCCAGTCCGCCGCACACACCGCCGAACCACTTGTCGGTCGACGACCGACGCAGTCGGCGCTGGGGAACCGGTGAGCCGTAGGCGGGCTGAGTCATGACACTCCTGGGGGACGGTGGCCGCTTCCCGGCCGCGTCCCGCCGACGGTAGACACGCACGCCGATGCCGGCATCAGGGTTCACCCGGGGATCGGCCCCGACCCCGGCGTCAGCGCACCTTCGGCGACGTGGCGTCCGGGGTGTACGGCAGCGGCGTCACGGTCCCCAGAGCGGACAGGAACGACGGGTCTCGCGGGGTGCCGACACCGGTGGCGGTGTCGTAGCCGCGCACCGAGCGGAGGCTCTGATCCGCGGTCTCGAGGGTGCGCACGCTGTAGGTCCGGCCGCCCGCCGCCGACACCCCGTCGGTGAAGTTCACGCGGAACACCGCAGGGGTGGTCCCGAACGTCGCCGCGCTCGACAGGTCGGCCGCGTCGACGTCGTAGAGCGTTCCGGCCGCCTGTCGGTAGACGGCGTAGATCCGTGGGTTGAGGAACCCGAGATCACGCCCGGCGCGCTGGTTGGCCACGGCCGCCATCCCCGCGATGAGAGGCGCGGCCAGCGACGTCCCGCCGATGCGGTACTCGTCGTAGTACGTGCCGTCGGGGAAGCGTTGGGTCTGTCCGACGAGGAAGCCGGTGTTGGGATCGGCCAGGGCGGAGATGTCCGGCACCGCGCGGCCGGTGGTGCCGGCCGCCCCGGACGAGCCGTCGCGGACGGAGTCGGTGATGCCCTGCTGATAGCTCGGCTGGGGGAAGACGGCACTGACGCCGCCACCGCCGCCGCCACCGAAGGCGGGCGCGCCGGAGGCGAGGGTCCCGGTGAAGGCGTACCGCGTCGCCGTCGGTGGCGCGGTCCCGGTGGGTGCCGGGGTCAGGGTGCCGGTCGCGGCGGTGACGCCGGTCTGCCACCCCACCTCGAACGCGCGGGCCCACCCGGGCTTGTTCACCGCGTTGCTCGGGTCGTCGATGCCGTAGATCCCGCCGCCGGACACCGACGACTGCGCCGGGACGGCGGCCGGCGCGCCACCCGGCGTGAAGACGGAACCGCCGGAGCCGCGCACGATCGCCGCGGACGTGCCGCCGACCGCCGTCACGTTCGGGGTGTTGGCGTAGAAGTCGACGGCCGTCTTCCCGAGGGTGCTCGCGTTGTCGCCGTCGTCGCCGCTGGAGACGAACACCCCGACGCCGGTCGCGACGGCCTGCGCGAAGATCGCGTTGAGACTGTTGACGAAGCCCTGCGGCACCGTCTCGCCGGAGAACCCGTAGGAGATGGAGAGGATCGGGGCGAGGTGCTTGTCGACGACGAACTTGACGCTGCGGTCGAAGTCCTGGCCGGCGTTCGAGGACGCGACGTAGAGCAGCTTCGCGCCCGGCGCCGTGGTGTGGATCGCCTCGGCGTCGAGGGTCTGCTCGCCGAAGAAGGAGCCCGGGTCGTTCTTCGGTGTGGTCGGCCGCTGGTAGATCCCCGGCGGGACCATCTGGCTGATCTGCGGGTCGGGGAGGTTGTGCAGCCGCGAGTACTGGGTGACGTCGGCGACGATCGTCGGTGAGGCGTTGGCGCCCACGAACGCGACGGTCTGCCCGGCCCCGGTGTCCCCACCGCCGAGCCCGTAGAGACCGCGGACCTGTGCGGGCGTGTAGCCGCACGGCGCGAGCGGCTTCTCGGTGCTGCCCGCGACGGCCTGGGGGAGGGACACGGTCTTCTCGCCCCAGGAGGTGGAACACGGTGTGCCCTGGCGGAACCCGACGCCCGGGTCGGCGACCTTCGACGGCGTGACCCCCGAGGGGGCCTCGTTCGGGGGCGACGCGAGAGGCCGGGCCCGGGTGCCCTCGTCGAGACCGACGATCGCGCTCACCGTGTGGGCGAGCGACGCCGGCACCGACGGCGCCGTCTCGGGGGCGCGCAGTGTGGTGCCGAACGCGTGATAGCGGCCGAGTGTGGTGGCGAACGTCCGCTGCGCCTGCGCCACCGTGCCCTCGACGGCGACGTACTGGCCGTCGTCGGAGGTCTCGACGACGTGGAGCCCGCTGTGCTGCAACCAGTCCCGCACCCGGGCCACCTCGGAGGGGTCCGGGGCGAACCGCTCCCGGAACTGTGCCGGGGTCAGGAATTCGCCGTATGCGGCGCTGCCGGGGGTGCTGACCGATCGTGTCAGCGCGGCGAGCCCCGAGGGGTCGCGCCAGGGCAGGTAGACCCGCGCGTGCACGGTCTCGTCGGCGGGCGCGGAACCCACGAGAGCGGCGGGGTGCACCCAGCTCGGGACACTGGTGGGCAGCGCGGCCCGCGTCGGATCGTGTGCCGCAGCGGTGGTCACCCCGGTGGCCAGGATCGCCGCGCCGACGACCGCTGCGACCGTCTTCCCGGTCCTCGTCCGCATGACGGCTGCCCGCATCGCATCCCCCGATCGCCTCGTCCCGGTCCCCGCGGCCGGTGTGTCGAGAAGTCCATCACGCGGTAGATCGTTTCTCCGGGTAAAGACCGAAAGGTCCGAATCGGCGCCGTGGGCACCGCCGCCTAAACTGGCGGGATGACCGCGCCGACCGCCGACCTGATGGACTACGACGACGTCGTCGCCGGATTCGACCCCGTGATGGGCCTCGAGGTCCACGTCGAACTCGGCACGCGCACCAAGATGTTCTGCGGGTGCCCCACCGCGTTCGGCGCCGAGCCCAACACCCAGGTGTGCCCGGTGTGCATCGGACTGCCCGGCTCGCTGCCCGTCGCGAACGCCGCCGCCATCGAGTCGGCCATCCGGATCGGCCTGGCGCTCAACTGTTCCATCCGGCCGTCGAGCCAGTTCGCGCGGAAGAACTACTTCTATCCCGACCAGCCGAAGAACTACCAGATCTCCCAGTACGACGAGCCCATCGCCCACGACGGTCACCTCGACGTCGTCCTCGGCGACGGCACCACCTGGCGGGTCGAGATCGAGCGGGCCCACATGGAGGAGGACACCGGCAAGTCGCTCCACATCGGCGGCAGCGGCCGGATCCACGGGGCCAGCCACTCCCTGCTCGACTACAACCGCGCCGGCGTGCCCCTCGTCGAGATCGTCACCCGGCCGATCACCGGTGCCGGGGAGCGTGCACCCGAGGTCGCGCGCGCCTACGTGACCGCGCTGCGAGACCTGTTGCGTGCCACCGGCGTGTCCGACGTCCGCATGGATCAGGGATCGTTGCGCTGCGACGCCAACCTGTCGTTGATGCGCAAGGACGCGACCGAGTTCGGGACCCGTACCGAGACGAAGAACGTCAACTCGCTCAAGAGCGTCGAGGTCGCCGTCCGGTACGAGATGCGGCGGCAGGCCGCGATCCTCGACGCCGGCGGCGAGATCGTCCAGGAGACGCGCCACTTCCACGAGTCCGACGGCACCACCTCGGCCGGTCGCCGCAAGGAGACCGCCGAGGACTACCGATACTTCCCCGAGCCCGACCTCGCGCCCGTCCGCCCCGACGCCGACTGGATCGAGAGCCTGCGCGGGACCCTGCCGGAGCTGCCGTGGGTGCGGCGTGCCCGCATCCAGGCCGAGTGGGGCGTGTCCGACGAGGTCATGCGTGACCTGGTGAACGTGGGGGCCGTCGACCTCGTCATCGCGACCGTCGACGCCGGGGCGAGTCCCGAGGCGGCACGCAGCTGGTGGGTCAGTTTCCTCGCCCAGCAGGCGAACACGCGAGGTGTCGACCTCGACGGACTGACCATCACGCCCGCGCAGGTCGCCGAGATCGTCGGGTTGGTCGACGAGGGCAAGCTGACCACGAAGCTCGCCCAGCAGGTCGCCGTGGCGGTGCTCGACGGCGAGGGGGAGCCCGCGCAGATCGTGGCCGATCGGGGTCTCGAGGTCGTCCGTGACGACTCCGCGCTGCAGAAGGCCGTGGACGAGGCGCTCGCGGCCAACCCGGACATCGCCGAGAAGATCCGTGGCGGCAAGGTCGCCGCCGCCGGCAAGATCGTCGGCGACGTCATGAAAGCCACACGCGGACAGGCTGATCCGGCCCGCGTGAAGGAACTGGTCATCGCCGCCTGCAGTTGAGTCCGGTTACCGCCCGGTAGGACACGGGGGAGACACGAAATGTCGCATTCGTCCCCTTCGTGACCGGCATCACCGATAGCGTCCTCCACCGACCCACACGGTCGAATCGGAGGAGAACGATGACCAGCGACACGGAGTCCTCGCGCCCGACCGGCGCACAGGACACCCGGATCCCCACGGCCGACGACTTCGTCGCCGTCCAGGCAAGTCCCGAGTTCGCCGAACTGAAGAGCAGGCTGCGTCGCTTCGTCTTCCCGATGGCCGTCGCCTTCCTCACCTGGTATCTCGCCTACGTGCTGCTCGGTGCCTACGCGCACGATTTCATGGCCACGCAGGTCGTGGGGTCGGTCAACATCGGCCTGCTGCTCGGTCTCGCGCAGTTCGTCACGACGTTCCTCATCACCGGTCTGTACGTCCGCTACGCCAATCGCGAGATCGACCCGCGCGCCGCGGCGATCCGTGAGCAGATGGAGGGGACCCGATGAGCGACACCCTGATCTCCGCGGCCGGCGAGACCGTCGGCAACCCGGCGGCGAACATCGCCATCTTCGGACTGTTCGTCGTCGTCACCCTCGTGGTGGTGGTCCGCGCGAGCCGCAACAACGCCACCGCCGCGGACTTCTTCACCGGCGGTCGCGCCTTCTCCGGACCGCAGAACGGCGTCGCGATCGCCGGTGACTACCTCTCGGCGGCGAGCTTCCTCGGCATCGCCGGGGCGATCGCCGTCTACGGCTACGACGGGTTCCTGTACTCGATCGGCTTCCTCGTCGCATGGCTCGTCGCGCTGCTGCTGGTGGCCGAGATGCTGCGCAACACAGGCAAGTTCACGATGGCCGACGTGCTCAGCTTCCGGCTGCGGGAGCGGCCGGTGCGCACGGCGGCGGCGGTCACGACGCTGGCGGTGTCGCTGTTCTACCTGCTCGCACAGATGGCCGGCGCCGGCGGTCTCGTCGCGCTGCTGCTCGACATCTCCGACCGCGCCGGACAGTCGATCGTCATCGCCGTCGTCGGCGTGCTGATGATCGTGTACGTCCTCGTCGGCGGCATGAAGGGCACCACCTGGGTGCAGATCATCAAGGCGGCGCTGCTGATCGCGGGCGCCGCGCTGATGACGGTCATGGTGCTCGTGAAGTTCGGCTTCGACTTCTCCGGGATGCTCGCCGACGCGCAGTCGATGGTGGCGGGGTCGTCGTCGGAGAAGGTCGCCGCCCGTGATGTCCTCGCGCCGGGCGCGCAGTACGGCGGCTCGTGGCAGAGCCAGCTGAACTTCGTGTCGCTGGGCCTCGCCCTGGTGCTCGGCACCGCAGGGTTGCCGCACGTGCTGATGCGGTTCTACACCGTGCCGACCGCCCGCGACGCCCGTCGCAGCGTGGTCTGGGCGATCGCGCTGATCGGTGCGTTCTACCTCTTCACGCTGGTGCTCGGGTACGGCGCCGCGGCGATCGTCGGACCCGACCGCATCCTGGCCGCCGCCGGCGGGCAGAACGCCGCGGCACCGTTGTTGGCGTTCGAACTCGGCGGCGTGATCCTGCTCGGGGTCATCTCCGCGGTCGCGTTCGCGACCATCCTGGCGGTGGTCGCCGGTCTCACGATCACGGCGTCGGCGTCCTTCGCCCACGACATCTACGCGTCGGTGATCAAGAAGGGCGAAGTGGACGAGAAGGAGCAGGTCCGTGTCTCGCGCGTCGCAGCGGTCGTGATCGGTCTGGTCGCGATCGGCCTCGGCATCCTCGCCAACGGTCAGAACATCGCGTTCCTCGTCGCGCTGGCGTTCGCGGTCGCCGCGGCGGCCAACCTGCCGACAATCCTCTACTCGCTGTTCTGGCGCCGGTTCACCACCCGCGGCGCGCTGTGGAGCATGTACGGCGGTCTCATCTCGACGGTCGTGCTCATCGTGTTCTCCCCGGCGGTGACCGGGTCGTCGACGGCGATGATCACCAGCGTCGACATCGCCTGGTTCCCACTGTCCAATCCCGGCATCGTGTCGATCCCGTTGGCGTTCCTGCTCGGGGCGATCGGGACCTGGACGTCACCGGACACCGAGGACCGCGCCCGGCAGGCCGAGATGGAGGTGCGGTCGCTCACCGGTGTCGGCGCCGAGAAGGCCATCACCCACTGACCCGACGGTCCCTCGCCGACCGTGCCGAAACACCGCGTCGACCGTGCCGAAACACCACGTCGACCGTGCCGAAACACCGCGTCGACCGTGCACCAGATCACGTCCCCCGTGCCGCTTTCCGCACACTCGGCGCGATCGAGTGCACGCTCGGCGGGCAGTATCGGCCCAGTCGGCGAGCAGTATCGGCCCACTCGGCGGCGGTTGTCGGCACGCCCGGAGGCGTCGCCTCCGTCAGACGCGGCTCTGCGAGCCATTCGGCGGGAGGAAGCGGACGACGCGGTCGTCGGTGGCGACGGGCCGCCCCGACTGCTTGTTCAGCGTGCCCACCTGGAACAGGCCCGACGGCGTCGCGGCCATCCGGCCGAGCACACCGTAGCGCCGCTCGAGCACCGTCACCGGGGGAGTGACTGTCGGGTTCTGGCGGGTGGGCTCGCCGAGGAGCTCGACGCGTTGCCGCCCGGCCTCGGACACCAGGACGCTCCCGCCGGCGGCCGCACATCCCGACACACCCGGACGGTCGGGCCAGGTCCACAGCGGACGCAGGCCCCCCGACGGGTCGATGATCTGGAGCCGGTCGGCGGTGGGGGCGCGGTCGGTGAGATAGAGCCGACCGGTCGACACGTTCGTGCAGATGGTGGCGTTCGTCCCCAGGCCCGATGCGAGCACGCGGGGACGTGCCGTCGACCCGGAGTCCAGGTCCGTCACCGACAGCAACTTGCCCGCCAGCGAGGTGGGGTCGCCCGCCGCGGCCGGGTCGCCGGTGCTGCCCGTCGCGACCAGCAGCTCGCCCGGAGAGCGGAAGCGGATCGATCCGACGTTGCCCGTCGCGGCGCGCGGGATCCCGGTCAGGATCGGTTTCGCGACGTCGCCGGGCGCGATCCGGACGACGCGGTTGTCGCTCGGCGTGGAGATCAACGCGTAGACGAGACGGTCCTGGTCGTAGGTGGGCGACATCGCGAAGTCCAACAGCCCGCCGTCCCCGGAGGCGTCGACGTCGAACGACGCGACCACCTTCTTCGGCGCGTTGCGGGCGGTCAGGACGACGTCGCCCGTGGTGCGTTCGGCGACGATCGTGGACTCGCCCTGGTCGTCGCCGACCATCACCGAGCTGGTCGCGCCGAGGCACGTCGCGATGACGGCAGGGTCGGGGTCGACGCACGGGCCGCTCGGTGGCGGACCGTCGCTCGTGGGTGGCTGCGACGGCTCCGTCGGCGACGGGGCGGCGGGCGTGAGCGTCTCGGAACTGAACGGGCCGGCGGCTCGCTCCCGGTCCTGCGCACCGAAGTCGGCGCAGCCCGCGGTCAGCATCAGCACCGCGGCACCCGCCGCGGCGACCGTGACGCGGAGGCGTCGGGGGCGGGCCGGCATGCGCCCCAGGGTAGGTGATCGGCGGACACTCCCTCGGCGTCCGCGTCGGGTGCCCATCCGGCGCCTAGGGTGAGGTCCGTGAGCGAACGAGAACGGGATCCCCGCGCCCAGGGCGCCAGCCCGTACGACGAGCCGACCGAGACCTTCCGTGTGCCGCGCGATCTCGCCGACCGCGACCGCTCGACCCGCGACGACCCGGCCCCCGACACCGCCGCCGGCGACGACTCCGGCGTCGTCGGATATCAGCCCTACCGTCGGCCGGGGTCCGACGACGACGCCGCGCCCACGGTCGCGACCCCTGCGGCCGACCGTGGCGAGGCCGCCCCCGAGAGTCCGGCGACGGAGTCGGCGCCCCCGACCGCCGCCATCGACCGCGACGCGTTCCACCGCGAGCACAACCGCCGGGCGGCGTTCGACGACGACAGCCGCACCATGGCGTACTCCGAGCGCGATCTCGGCGCCGACGAGGACCTGCCCGACCTCACCCACGACGACCTCGCCGATCGGGACGACGACCGGTGGGCCGACGACCGCACCGAACGGCTCGACGAGACGCCGGCGGCGACGAAACGCGGCCTGCGTCGCGGTCGTGACCGGGACCGAGATCGCAACCGCGACCGCGTCGCGCGCGTCGACGAGGACGAGTTGGCCGCGGCGCAGGCGGCCGCCCGGCGCGGCACCACCGACCTCGGGCTGCTCGCCCTGCGTGTCGCGGTGGGCCTGATCGCGATGGCCCACGGTGCGCAGAAGCTGTTCGGGTGGTGGAACGGTCCGCGCCTGAGCGGGTTCGAGGCGTTCCTCGCCAACAACCCCAACCCCGACATCGGGTTCCGGGGTGACGCGACGAAGCCGCTGGCCATCGTCGGTGCACTGTCGGAGTCGCTCGGCGGGTTGATGCTCGTGCTCGGGTTGCTCACCCCGATCGCGGGTGCGGCGGTCCTCGGCGTGATGATCATCGCCGCCACCTACAAGGCGACCCTCGCCGGCGGGGTGTGGTTCTTCGCGTCGGGTCAGGCCGGTCCCGGCATCGAGTACGAGGTGTTCCTGGGGATCGCCGCCGCGGTGATCATCCTGACCGGACCCGGCCGTATCTCCCTCGACTTCGGCCGGGGGTGGGCGACGAGACCGTTCGTCGGGTCCGTCGCGTGGCTGGTCATCGGCATCGCCGCGCCCGTGGCCATCTGGATCCTGCTCAACGGCACCAACCCGTTCCACTCCCCGGGCAACCCGACGTCTGGCTAGCCTGGCTGAGGTGAACACCAGGCCCGCCCGATGAACGCGGTTCTCGACATCGCCCGCGATTACTGGTGGCTGGTCTTCCCGTTCAGCGGCACGATCTTCGGCGGGTTCCGCGCGATCGGCGCAGCGAACGAGCGTCGGGCGCAGCGACGCCAGGAGCGATATCGCCTCAAGCAGCAGGCCAAGATCGCGGCGGCGGAGGCCACCGGCAAGACCCGGGTCGACGCGGAGGCGCAGACGCGCACGATCACCCGGCTGATGACCGAACACGACACCGTCGACGGACGGTGGTTCGCCTACGAGACCGACGTCGTCTCGCTCCTCGAGTTCCCGATGATGACGAACATGCGTGAGCCGCTCACCGTCGCGTTCCACCGGGCCCGCCGGGAGGCGGACTCACTGCGACCGTCGGCGGCCGCGGACATCGTCGGGGACACCGACGCACAGGCCGCCTACCGGACCGCGGTGCACGACTACGCGGTGGCGTTCGACACCGCCGAGTCCGAGGCCAAGCGGCGACGTCGCGGCGACTTCAGCGCCGAGGAACAGGCGCGTCTGACCCGTGCCCAGAGTCTGCTACGCCTCGCGATGGACACCGGCGCGACGCCGCAAGAACGGCAGTCGGCCTACAAGCGGGCGCTCGACGAGCTCGAGGGCCTGGTCACCCTGCCCGCGGTGGTCTACGCCCAGCTCGAGCGACGGATCGCCGGTGAACTCGAGCGCTGAGCGTGATCATTCGCCCTTGTAGACCGGGGGGCGCTTCTCGAAGACCGCGGTGATGCCCTCGGTCAGGTCGTGCGACGGCAGGAACGCCGAGTTCCACGCGGCGACGTAGCGCAGGCCGTCGGCGACGGGACCGCGGCGCGGGTGGTCGAGCACGTTCTTCACGCCCTCCACCACGCGCGGCGGGTTCGCGGCGATCTCGGCCGCGGTGGCGCGCGCGGCGGCCAGCGCGGCGTCGGCGTCGTCGAGGACGTCGTTCACCAACCCGATCCGCAGAGCGCGCTGCGCGTCGATGTCCTTGCCGGTGTAGGCGAGCTCGCGCAGGTTGCCCTCGCCGATGATCGCGGGGAGACGTTGCAGCGACCCGATGTCGGCGACGATCCCCACCTTCGCCTCCCGCACGCTGAACTGGGCGTCGGCACTGGCGTAGCGGATGTCGGCGGCGGCGATGAGGTCGACGCCACCACCGATGCACCAGCCCTGCACCGCGGCGACGACGGGGACGCGGCTCTCGGCGACGGCGGTCACCGACGCCTGCATCGACTCGATGAGTCGGTGGAACCGGCTGCGCGGTCCGGCGAGCGCCCGGTCGGCGAGCAGCGGTGCGAACTCGCCGCCCATCTCGGCCAGGTCCAGGCCGAACGAGAAGTGCTTGCCCGACCCGGCCAGCACGATCGCCCGCACGGAGTCGTCGGCGTCGAGCTCGGCGACGACCTCCGGCAGCTCACGCCAGAAGTCGCGGCCCATGGCGTTGCCCTTGGCCGGGCCGATCAACGTCACCTCGGCGACGTGGTCGGAGATGTCGACGGTGAAGGCGCGCCAGTCGGTCATGCCCCGCAGCCTAGGGCATGGTCGGGTACCCCCCGCCTCGCCGGTGACGGTGCCCGGGCTCAGCCGCCGGCGGCGATGATCGCGGCCATGTTCCGTTCGGCGAGTGCGGTGATGGTCAGCGACGGGTTCGACGCACCCGACGATCCGGGCAGCAGCGCACCGTCGGCGACGTACAGGTTTCGATACCCCTTCACCCGCCCGTGGGCGTCGGTCCCCGCGCCGAGCGCGGCACCGCCGCACATGTGCGCCCAGAACAGGTCCGGTTCGTAGAGCACGCCGTCGACGGGCAGCCCCGATCGCTCGGCGAGCCGGTGACCGATCCGCAGTGCGGTGGACTCGACCGCACCGTTGCCGCCGGCCGGCCAGTGCAGCACCACGTTCTTCGTCGCGCGGTCGTAGCGGAAGGTGCCGCGCGTCTCGTCGATGGAGGTGATGCCGGTCTTGAACGCCGAGACGCCGGCCGCCGCGGCCACGTCGTCGAGGGGGCCGAGGCTGTAGGTGTTGTTGACGACGACGCGCGCGAACGGGCCGTCGGTGTCGTAGAAGCACGAGGCACCGACCGCCGACTGCGGGCCCTTGCGGGCGTTGCCGACGGCGACGTCGATGTTGGCGTTGCCGTTGTTGCCCCAGCCGGTGCCGATGGCCTCGTCGAGGTCCGGCAACGTGCCGGTCTCGCGCGCGGTGACCAGCAGCCGGTTGGTGCCCAGCGACCCCGCGGCCAGCACCAGGCGATCGGTGGTGAGCACCCGGCGCGTCAGGACGTCGCCGTACGGGCTGAGGTACTCGACCTCGACGACGTATCGGCCCGACTTCTCGACGTGGACGCCGGTGACCTGGTGGCGCGGGTGGATGGTGGCCCTGCCGGTCGCCTCGGCGCGCGGGAGGTAGCTGAACTGCAACGAGTGCAGGGAGCCGTTGGAGTTCGTCGCCGACGACACGATGGCCTCCGGCCGCGCCCGCCCGGCGATCTCGTCGCGGACCACGTCCCAGTTCCAGTTGCCCGGCACCTGGTGCGTCGCGTACCCGGCCGCACGCGCCACACGCTCGAAGTCGCGGACATTGTCGAAGTGTCTGTCGGCCAACACATCTCGAGGCGTGACCGTTGCCCCGATGCCCGCCAGTGCCTTCGGGTACCAGAGGCGGTGCATCTCGTCGTAGTCGACGACGCCCCGGAACACCTCGTCGAAGGGCACCCGTTCGGGTTCGACGGTGATGCCGATGTACACCGTGGACCCGCCTCCGACCGCAGCGGCACACATCAGGGCCGCGTTGCGGTGCCAGCTGAGCTCGAACAGGCCACCGAAGTCGTCGATTCCCGCCATCGCCGCGGCCGCGAAGCCATGTGCGGGCAGCGACAGTGTCGACACGAGGGAACGATCGGCCACCGACCGCTGGGCGTGCCAGTACTGCCGTCCGTCCGAGCCGAACACCTCACGCCACGCGTCGTGCGGCCACCGCGACCCCCGCTCGAGGACGGTGGTCCGGATGCCCGCCTCGGCGAGGCGCAACGCACTGACCGCACCGCCGAACCCCGAGCCGACGACGATCGCCTCGGAGTGCTGGGGCGGCGCGGGAACCGGCCGGAAGATCTCCGGCACCAGGCGCTCGTAGCGGCCGCGGCTGGCCGGCGCCGCCGCGGCCCGACCCGCGGTCGCCGTCGCGAACGCCGACGGCACCGCGACACCCGCCGCGCCGATCGCGGACAGCTTCATGAACGTGCGGCGATCCATGCCGTGATTCCCCCCGAGCTGACGTGCCGGTCCTCTCCGGACCCACACCGATCGCCTCCCCAGGCCGACCGGTGGGCCGCACACCCCTCCCCGGTGCGGCGCGGGAGAAGTGTACGACACCCCTGCGCCGTTGGGATTGTCGTGAGTCCAAGCATGGTTGCGCGGCCGGAGCGTCCGTAGAACTGCCGACATGCCTCGTCAACTCCACCTCGGCGGCTTCCAGATCGCCTCGCACGTCACGCATTCACACGCCGCCTGGCGTCATCCGGGCACCGACCCGGGCTTCCTGACGCCGGAGTACTACCACCGCATCGGTCGCACCCTCGAGCGCGGCACCTTCGACTTCGTCTTCTTCGCCGACCTGCTCGCGTCGCCGACACGCTTCGGCTCGGGCCTCGACGTGTCGATCGGTCGGGGGACACAGGCGACCGCCACCCTCGACCCGACGGTCGTCGCCGCATCCATCTCCGCCGTCACCCGCAACCTCGGCATCGCGATCACCAAGTCCACCACCTACTTCCACCCCTACGAGGTGGCCCGGACCTTCGCGAGCCTCGACCACATCTCCCGGGGCCGCGTCGCGTGGAACATCGTCACCTCACTGTCGCAGGCCGAGGCGGTGAACTTCGGCTTCGCCGAACACCTCCCGCACGACCAGCGGTACGTCCGTGCCACCGAGTTCGTCGAGACGACACTCGAACTCTGGTCGAGTTGGGAGCGCGATGCGCTCGTGCAGGAACGGTCGTCGGGGCTCTTCGCCAATCCCGCGAAGGTCCACCCCATCGATCACGACGGTGAGTTCTTCACCGTCCGTGGACCGTTGAACGTCCCCCGCTCACCGCAGGGTCGTCCGGTGCTCATCCAGGCCGGGTCGTCGGACAAGGGCAAGGACTTCGCCGCGCGGTGGGCGGAGGCGATCTTCGAGATCGACCCGACGCCCGAGGGTCGTCGGGCGTACTACGACGACGTGAAGTCCCGTGCGGTGAACCTCGGGCGCCGCCCCGAGGACGTCAAGATCCTGCCGTCGTTCATCCCGTTCGTAGGCGAGACCGAGTCCATCGCCCGCGAGAAGCAGGCCTTCCACAACGAGTTGGCCGATCCCATCTCGGGTCTCATCACGCTCTCGGTGCACACCGACCACGATTTCTCGCAGCACGATCTGGACGCCCCGGTGGAGCAGGTCGAGGTGCAGGGCACGCAGGGCCTGTTCGACGTCGCCCGCCGACTGTCGCAGCGGGACAACCTGACCCTGCGCGACATCGGCAAGCTCTACGCCCAGGGCGTGCTGTTGCCGCAGTTCGTGGGGACGGCCTCCGACATCGCCGACCAGATCGAGGCCGGGTTCACCGGGGGAGAGGCCGACGGCTACATCCTGTCCGCGGCCCAGTCACCGGGCACCTTCGACGATTTCGTCGACTACGTGGTCCCCGAACTGCGCCGGCGCGGCCTGTTCCGGACCGAGTACACCGCGGACACGCTGCGTGGTCATCTCGACCTCGATCCGGTGGCCGACGACGAACGCGCCCGGGGGCTCGTCACGGCCGGATAGCGCCGCGCGACGAGCGGCGACGTCAGTCGACCCTGCGCACGGCTCCGCGGTCGGCTGACGTCGCCAACTTCGCGTAGGCGCGCAGCGCCGTGGTGACCTTCCGCTCCCGGTGCTCGCGGGGCTGCCACGGCCGCTCGGAGGCCTCCATCTTCGCGCGGCGCTCGGCGAGCACCTCGTCGTCGACGAGGATCTCGAGCCGCCGTGTCCTCACGTCGACGAGGATGGGGTCGCCGTCCTCGACCAGCGCGATGTCGCCGCCGGCCGCGGCCTCGGGCGACACGTGACCGATGGACAGTCCCGAGGACCCGCCGGAGAAGCGACCGTCGGTGACCAGGGCGCACTTCTTGCCCATCCCGGTGCCCTTCATGAAGGCGGTCGGGTGCAGCATCTCCTGCATACCGGGGCCACCGGCCGGGCCCTCGTAGCGCACGACGAGCACCTCACCGGCCTGGATCGTCTTCGACAGGATGACCTGGACGGCCTCCTCCTGGCTCTCGACGACCCGCGCCGGGCCCTCGAAGTGCCAGAGGTCCTCGTCGATCCCGGCCGTCTTCAGCACGGCACCGTCGACGGCGAGGTTTCCGGTGAGCACGCACAGCCCGCCCTCGGCGGTGTAGGCGTGCTCCCGGTCGCGGATGCAGCCGCCCGCCGCGTCGGTGTCGAGCGAGCTCCACCGGTTGGCCGTCGAGAAGGGGGTCGTGGTGCGCACCCCGCCCGGGGCGGCGTGGAACAGCTCGACGGCGTCGTCGATCGCCGTGCCGCCGCGGATGTCCCAGTCGTCGAGGAACGTGCCGAGAGTCGGGGAGTGGACGGTGGTCGCGCTGTCGTCGAGCAGGCCGGCGCGGCGCAGCTCGCCCAGGATGGCGGGGATGCCGCCGGCTCGGTGGACGTCCTCCATGTGGTAGTCGGAGTTGGGTGAGACCTTCGCCAGGCACGGCACCCGACGGCTGATCTCGTCGATCACCGACAGGTCGAAGTCGGCGACCTCACCCTCCTGCGCCGCGGCGAGGATGTGCAGGACGGTGTTGGTGGAGCCGCCCATGGCGACGTCGAGCGCCATCGCGTTGCGAAAAGCCGTGGCGGTGGCGATGTTCCGCGGCAGCACGCTCGCGTCGTCGTCCCGGTACCACTTCGTCGCGGCCTCCACGACCACCGTTCCCGCCCGGGAGAACAGCGCGCGCCGTGCCTCGTGGGTAGCCAGCGTCGAGCCGTTGCCGGGCAACGCCAGTCCCAGCGCCTCGGTGAGGCAGTTCATCGAGTTGGCGGTGAACATACCCGAACACGAGCCACAGGTCGGGCACGCCGACCGCTCCACCTCCGTGAGCGCCTCGTCGTCGACGGCGTCGTTCGCCGACGCAGAGATGGTGGTGATGAGGTCGGACGACGGGTGGACCACTCCACCGACGGCGACGGACTTCCCGGCCTCCATCGGGCCGCCGGAGACGAAGACGGTCGGGATGTTCAGCCGCATCGCGGCGTTGAGCATGCCCGGGGTGATCTTGTCGCAGTTGGAGATGCACACCAGGGCGTCGGCGGTGTGGGCGTTCACCATGTACTCGACGCTGTCGCTGATGATCTCGCGGCTCGGCAGCGAGTAGAGCATCCCGTCGTGGCCCATCGCGATGCCGTCGTCGACGGCGATGGTGTGGAACTCCCTCGGCACCCCGCCCGCCGCACGGACCGCGTCGGCGACGATCTCGCCCACGTCCTTGAGGTGGACGTGACCCGGGACGAACTGCGTGTAGGAGTTGGCGATCGCCACGATGGGCTTGCCGAAGTCCTCGTCGGTCATCCCGGTGGCGCGCCACAGCGAACGGGCGCCGGAGGCGTTGCGTCCGTGAGTGGTGGTGCGTGATCTCAACGGCGGCATGGTCACCCTCGATCGGTGGTCGGTGTGTGGACCGACCCGCGTCGCGCGCCGACGGCCCGAAATGGCCCGGCCAGACTACGCCCGCCGGCGACGTGCCCCGCTCGGACCGGCGTGGGAGGCGTCAGCCGTCGCGATCGGCCGGTTCGTCGACGTCGGCGGCAGAGCCCGTCTCCGACGTGGACGCGGAGTCGACGTCGGCCCTCGCGGCGTAGGGGTCCGGGATGCGGCCGCCGCTCACCTCCGACAGGCGGGGGAGGTCGCGGAACGACACCGCGGGCAGTCGGACACGCGACGAGTCGGTGAGTTCCGCACGCACCGAGCCCCAGCGGGGGAAGGAGATCCCGGTGAGGTCGGTCCACGCGAACGTGCGCGTCCGGACGGTGCCGACCGCTCGTATCCCGTCCCTGTCGGCCACGGTCCGGATCCGGTGCATCCAGTACGCGACGACCAGGGGCACCACCAGCGTCCAGCCCAGGTAGACCAGCGACGTGCCGGCGAGGACCAGGGCGGTCACCATCATCATGATCGGACCGATGTAGGCGATCCCGGCGATGCGGAACACCGCGGTCGCGTCGGTGACCTGCGACGGAGCCGTCGCGGCGGCGTCGGGTGCGGTCTCGTGGTCGGGTGCGGACACGTCCCGATTGTGGCATCCGTCCACCGATGTCCCACGATGTGGGACGCGCTGACCAGCAAGTTGACTCGCACACGTGCGCAGACCTACCTTTGCCCACGTGATCCTTCGTGACATTCTCGTACTCGGCCGGCGCGTCATCGCCTGACCGGGTTTCGACGAGACCTCACGAAGCAGACGCGCCACCCTCGCACAGCCACCGGCTGTCGGGGGTTTTTTGTTGCCCGACATCCCCCTGACCAGCAGAGGAAAGTGCAGTGAGCGCACCAGCAACTCGCCCTGCGGACTCCGACCGGCCCGCGGCGCGGCCCGCCCCGTCGGCTCGTCCCCGCACCGTCGGCGCCGCCACGGTGGCGCCCGAGCGCGTGAGCGGCGCGCAGGCCGTCGTGCGCAGCCTCGAGGAGCTCGGTGTCGACGTCGTGTTCGGCCTCCCGGGTGGCGCCGTGCTGCCGGTCTACGACCCGCTGCTCGACTCGCAGAAGGTCCGCCACGTCCTGGTCCGTCACGAGCAGGGCGCAGGCCACGCCGCGACCGGATACGCGCAGATCACCGGCCGTGCTGGCGTCTGCATGGCGACGTCTGGTCCGGGTGCGACGAACCTCATCACACCG
>JAQIJH010000052.1:0-31022 GCA_036946345.1 Gordonia paraffinivorans
GCAATCGTGTCAGGTGACACCCGAGAACCGCCCGATCACCACGAGGACGCCCACGATGACCATTCCCGAGGTCGCCATCTCCGACGGCACCATCCGCCTGGGGCAGTTCCTCAAGCTCGCGAACCTCATCGAGAGCGGTGCGGAGGCCAAGGAGGTGATCGCCGACGGGGCGGTGAGCGTCAACGGCGAGATCGACACCCGCCGCGGACGGCAGCTGGCCGTCGGGGACGTCGTGGAGATCGGTGGGGTCGCCGTCCGCGTCGGGGCCGAGGAGCGGTCCTAGACTCCCCGTCGTGACCGACAGTTCAGAAACCGCCCCGGACGTCACCGCCACCGCCGACCTCGTCGACGAGATCGGCCCGGACGTCCGGAGTTGCGACACACAGTTCCGTCAGTACGGCGGCCGCCGCCGGTTCGCCGGACCGGTGCGGACCGTCCGGTGCCACCAGGACAACGCGCTGCTGAAGTCGGTGCTCGGGACCCCGGGCGACGGCGCGGTGCTGGTGATCGACGGCGGGGGGTCGCTGCACACCGCTCTGGTCGGGGACCTGATCGCCGAGCTGGGTCGCTCCAACGGCTGGGCCGGGGTGATCGTGCACGGCGCGATCCGCGACTCGGCCGTCATCGGTGAGATGGACTTCGGGTGCAAGGCCCTGGGAACGAACCCGCGGAAGTCGACGAAGACCGGGGCGGGCGAGTCCGACGTCGACGTCGCGTTCGGGGGCGTCACCTTCCGCCCGGGCGACGTCCTCCACAGCGACGACGACGGGATCGTCGTGGTCGACCGGGCCTGACCCGACCCTTTTCGCCTCGACGGGATTGCGCCTACACTGGTCGACTGACAACGCGCATTGTCAGATGCGCACCCCGTCTCGACGAGGAGTTCCCTGATGGGCCGACCTGATCGCGCGACGTTCGACCGCCTGCGCCAGCTGATCGCCATCGACCGCCTGGACACCCGCCCCACGCGGCCGGTCCTGGAGGCGTTCACCGGCGAGGAGATGACCACCATCCCGGTCGGCACCGCCGAGGACCTCCAGCTCGCGGTGAACCGCGCCCGGGCCGCGCAGGCCCGCTGGGCCGAGCGGACGCCCGCCGATCGCGCTGCGGTGATCTCCCGGTTCGCCGACCTGGTCTTCGCGCGCCGGATCGAGCTGATGGACATGGCGCAGGCGGAGACGGGCAAGGCCCGTGCCTACGCACAGGAGGAGGTCGTCGACGTCGCGCTGACCGCGCGCCACTACGCGGCCACCGGGCCGAAGACGCTCAAGGCGCACCGCGTGAAGGGCATGATCCCGGGCGCCACCGACGTCCGCGTGCGCTACCAGCCCAAAGGTGTCATCGGCATCATCTCGCCGTGGAACTACCCGCTGACGTTGGCCGCGTCCGACGCGGTCGCCGCCCTCATCGCGGGCAACGCGGTCGTGATCAAGCCCGACAGCCAGACGCCGTACTGCGCGCTGTCGGTCGCCGAACTGCTCTACGAGGCCGGGCTCGAGCCAGAGCTGTTCGCCGTCGTCCCCGGTCCGGGCACCGTCGTCGGGACCGCGCTGGTGGAGTCGGCCGACTACCTGATGTTCACCGGCTCCTCGCAGACCGGTGCGACGCTTGCCGCGCAAGCGGGTCGCCGCCTCATCGGCTTCTCGGCCGAGCTCGGTGGCAAGAACCCGATGATCGTGACGGCGAACGCGAACATCGACCGTGCGGTCGAGGGCGCGGCGCGTGCGTGCTACTCGAACTCCGGTCAGCTCTGCATCTCGATCGAGCGGCTGTACGTCGAGAAGGCCGTCGCCGGGGAGTTCACCCGGAAGTTCGCCGACCACGTCGCGAACATGAAGGTCGCCCCTGTGTACGACTTCACCGCCGACATGGGGTCGCTGGCCTCGCAGGCCCAGGTCGACACCGTCGACGCGCACGTGAAGGACGCTGTCGAGAAGGGCGCCACCGTCCTGGCCGGCGGTCGGAAGCTCGACGAGGTCGGACCGTTCTTCTACGCGCCGACCGTGCTGGGCGGCGTGAACGAGCAGATGCAGTGCTTCGGTTCGGAGACCTTCGGGCCGCTCGTCTCGATCTACGAGGTCGACTCCGTCGACGAGGCCGTGAAGCTCGCCAACGACACCGAGTACGGCCTGAACGCCAGCATCTTCGCCGGATCGACCGCCGAGGCGCGGGCGATCGGTGCCCAGCTGCACGTCGGCACGGTGAACATCAACGAGGGCTACGCCGCCGCGTGGGGCTCCACCGCCGCGCCGATGGGTGGCATGGGGATCTCGGGTGTCGGGCGTCGCCACGGCACCGAGGGCCTGCTCAAGTACACTGAGCCGCAGACCATCGCCGCGCAGCGCGTGATCGGCATCGACGGCATCCGCGGTGTCCCGCGGTCGCTGTTCCTCAAGCTGGTGCCGGTGTCGATGAAGCTGCTCCGCTTTCTGCCCGGTCGCTGACCCCGAGGGCGCATCCGCCGTCCACAACCCTCACCGGAGACGCCCGGCGCGTGCACAGTGCACGCGCCGGAGCTGTCCGGTGAGGGTTGTGTCGTGTCAGACCTCGGAGGTGCGACGACGGAGGAGGAAGGCGCCTCCGCCGAGAGCGACGACGACCACCACGCCGACGACGTAGGGCCACCAGGTGACGCCGCCGCCGTCCGAGGACGACGCGGTCGCCTCGGCGCCGGGTGTGCCGGTGCCGGCGGTGGTCAACGTGAACCGCACCTGACCGCTCACCGGATGGCCGTCGGCCGAGGTGACGCGATAGTTGACGCGGTACTCACCGGCCGGACCGAGGGGCCTCAGGCCGACGGTGATCCGAGGGCCCTCGACGCTGGCCTTCTGGTCCACCTGCCAGTACCGGTTGTCGGGACCGACGACCGTCAGCGCGTCATACGCGTCCTGCAGGGCCTCGTTGAAGGTCAACGTGACGCTGCCGGGACCGGAGGCGACGCTCGACCCGTTGGCGGGGTCGGACGAGACCAGGGTCGAGTGCGCCGACGCCGGGCCGGCGAGCAGCGTCGTCAGTACGACGAGCACCGCCGCGACGACACCGGCGACGGATGTGCGACGACCTGTCATGACTTCCTCCTCAGAGCGACCGCGGCGGTCGCCACGCCGATCACACCGATCGCCAGCCCGACGCCGCCCAGCCAGCGTGCCGTGGTGTCGGATGCATCCGACGACGCGGCGGTCGACGAATCGGCGGCGAGCGTCAGCTCCGGCGCAGGGTGCTCGGGTTCGGACCCGTCGGAGTTCATCGGCTGGTCCCAGTTCACGACCTCACCGTCAGAGTAGGTCTGCACCGCGGGCATGCTCACGGTGCTCTTCTCCGGCAGCGGTCCCGCGCTGAGCGCGAACCGTTGGAACCCGCCGGGGGCGATCCCCGCCGTGCCCGGCTGCACCTCCCAGGTGATCGAGGTGATCTGGTCGTCGCCGTCCTTGGCGACCGTGGTCTGCCACCCCGGCACCGCCTCGGGCCGCGCCGATTTCAGGTTCGGCAGCGTCACGCTCACCTTCGTGGTGGTGGCGTTGTCGGCGGTCTCGTTCGGCACGTTGAACGTGATGACGCCGTACCCGCCCTGGACCAGACCCGGTCCGTTGGCGGTGACGTGCGCCGACGCGACGCCCGGGGCGACGAGTCCGGCGAGACCGACCGTGGCGGCCGTCGCGGCGACCGCACCGATCGTGCGCAGAGATGTGTTCATGGATGTTCCTCGCAGTCGGAGTGCGCGCTGTGCGCGCATGGGTGAGACCCCGAGGAGCGCCTCGGGGCCGATCAGACGGGAGCGAGGAGACACGGCGGACCGCGGACGCCGGGTCCGGCGGCACGGTCGACGCGGGGGGACCCGACGACGGTGAGGACGGCGACCGGGGCGGCGGAGACAGGGCGGAGCCGTGGGCCGGGCCCGCGGAGGGCGGCGACCACCGATGTCGCGATGCCGGTGACGGCTGCGGCGAGTGCGATGACGACCGCGGTCAGTGGGACCGCGACCAGGTGGGTGAGCAGCATGACGGCGCCGTCGGCCGACCACGGCGTCAGCAGGGCATGCAGGTGGTGGGTGAGCATGCCGTCGGCCGGCATGGCGGGCCCGCCGGGTGAGATGGTCGGCATGGCGTGACCTGCCATCTCGTGGCCCGGCATCGCGGACATGGACGCGGCGTGGTGGTCATGTCCGACCGACAGCGCGAGGTGCGCGAGCCCCTGGGCGACGGTGAGGATCCCGACCAGGGGCAGCCACCCGCGACCGCGGAGCCGGGAGACCACGTCGACGACGAGTCCGGTGACCGCGCCGAGGAACAGACACAGTGCGACGGCTGCCGGGCTCGGGAGCGCGCCCGACGCGACACCGTGCGCGGCCAACCCGAGGGCGGGCACCACGACGGTGACGGCTCCGGCACGGACCCGCCTGTCGAGTTCGACCGCTCCCCGTGCCCTCTCGGTCAGGGGCGGACCCCGAGCCGGGCGAGCAGATCGCTCTCGATCCCCGACAGCTCCCGTGCGATGGCCTGGTGCGCGGCACGGCGACGCGATCCGGGCATGTGCTCGGCCGCGGCCACGGCGGCGCTGAGATCACGCAGGCGATCGGTCATCGCGCTGACGAACTTCGTGGTCTCGGCGCCCGCGTCCCGCGTGCCGGCGAGCGTCGACACCGACTTCTCGGCACCGGCGATCCGCGCCGACAGAGCCGCGCCGTGGCCGCTGTACTTCGCGAGCTCGTCGACCGGCACGCCGGCGCGGTTGGCCTCCCACACGGTGAGCTGCTCACGGGCCAACGTCGCACCGCGGTAGGCCAGCGGCACGACGATCGGCGAGGCGACCTTCGCGATCGACAGGTAGCGACGCACCTTGCGCGGGGTGAGCCTGGTGCCGTTCTGGGCCAGCTCGATCCGCGACTGCGCCAGCTTCTTCGTGGCCTCGTTGGTCTCGGAGGCGATCTTGGCGGCGGTCTCGTCGGACTTGCGCTGCGCCTTGATCTGCTTGCGGACGATCTTCTTCTCGTGCCGCCGACGGGCCGCGCGCTCCCGCCGCTGGCCGCGCGAGTCGAGACGTGCCTCCAGCTTCGCCTTGGCCTTGAGGGCCTTGGCCTGCGCACGTCGCTGCGCGCGCGTGGTACGGCTGGGGGTGAGCAGGCCCATGTCGGATGACCTCCGGGGTCGGGTGGTGCAGGTCGCGACGCGAGGAGATCCGCGGGCGCGGTGGTGACAGCTGTCGGTCCCAGGGTAGAAGATCGCAACCGACGGGCGTCGAGGCCCGGGGTAGCGCAGGACGGAGAGAACGGACGTGGACGGGGTGGTGACTGCACCGGGTGTGCCGGCCGTACCCCGCGTGCCGATGCTCACCGCCCGCGACCTGGCCGGATGCGAGCACCGCCTCGCCCTCGACGCGGGCGCCGTCGACGAGATCGTCGTCGTGAACGGCCTCGTCGTCGACGTCGACGCGGCCGACATCGACATCCCGATCGAGGACCCCTCGGCGACGCGACGCAAGGAGGCCGCGGCGCTGCACCGTCGCCGCGTCGCGCAGACGATCCGTGACCTGCACGCGGATCAGCCCGACGCGGTCGTCACCGTCGTCGGCGACACCGCCGCCCAGCGCGTCGCCGCGACGACCGCGGCGTGTGCACGAGGCGTGCCCTGGGTCCTGGACGCGGTGCTCCCCGACGATCGCGTGGCAGGGCGGCGCGGCTCGTCGGAGGCCCTCGTCCGCGTCGACGACGGCTACGTCCCGGTGATCGTCGTCAACCACCGGATCACCGTCGGTGACACCGACGGCACCGCGGTCACCACACCGCTCGACCGCTGGTCCCCGGGCCGCGATCGCACCCGGTCGGTGCGGCGCCACCGGCGGGATGTGCTGCGGGTCGCCCACCTCACCCGACTGCTCGAGCACGCCGGTCTCGCGAGCAGCGCGGGTGTGGCCGGCGTGATCGGTCTCGACGCCGACTGCATCCTCGTGCACGACCTCCGGCCGGGCGTCGTGTCCGCGGGGTCCGACGAGCCGCCGCGCGACCCGCTCGCCGACTACGACGCGACCCTCGCCGTCCGGCGGGAGATCGCGACGGGCACCGTGAGCACCGCGCCCAGCCGGATCGGCGAGTGTCGCTCGTGCCGATGGTGGGCGCGCTGCGGTCCGGAACTGGTCGCCGCGCACGACGTCAGTCTGGTCGCGACGGGGAACCAGACGTCGGTGCTGCGCGCGGCCGGGATCACGTCCGTCGACGACCTCGCCCGCGGTGACGCCCCGCCGGAGGTGGCGGCCGAGTTCCCCGGGGGCGATCTCTCCGACGCGGTGACCGTGGCCCGTGCCTGGCTCGCCGGCGTCCCGCTGGTGCGTCGGGTCGAGCGCCCGACCGTCGCCCGCGCCGACGTCGAGGTCGACGTCGACATGGAGAGCCACGGCGAGGACGGCGCCTACCTCTGGGGAACGCTCCTCACCGATCGCACCGACCCGAGCGTGCCCGTCGAGTACCGCCCCTTCGCCACGTGGGACCCGCTGCCCACACTCGACGAGGCGCGCTCGTTCGCGGAGTTCTGGGGATGGCTCCTCGGCCGCCGGGACGCGGCCGTCGCCGCCGGGAAGACGTTCGCGGCGTACTGCTACTCCCAGTCCGCCGAGAACCGCTGGCTCCTCGGCTCGGCCCGACGGTTCGCGTCGATGCCCGGGATCCCGACCGTGGACGAGGTCACCGCGTTCATCACGTCACCGCAATGGGTCGACGTCTACGAGGCGGTGGGGGCGAGCTTCGTCTGCCCACAGGGCAAGGGCCTGAAGCGGATCGCGCCCGTGGCCGGCTTCGGTTGGCGTGACCCGGAAGCCGGTGGGGAGGCGTCGATGGAGTGGTATCGCCTCGCCGTGGGGTTCGAGGGGACGGTGCCGGACCTGACGTCTCGCGACCGCATCCTGCAGTACAACGAAGACGACGTATGGGCCACCAAGGTCCTGCGGGAATGGATCGACGGCCGCGCGGCGCAGGACATCCCGCACCGTGACGATCTCCAGCCCTGAGCCGACCCGGTTGGGACGAGATCCACCTCACTGGTTCGACACCGATCCGTGATGGAGCGCACGCGTGCTCGGTCGTCTATCCTCCCTGTACGGGACTGTCCGACGCGGGGAGGTGTCGGCAGCCCTGTGTGACGGACGAGTGGTATGCGCCGTGTCCGTCGACACACAAGGCGCACATCCAGGGGGAGAGATCCATGTCAGGGGAATCACGATCGGCGTCTCGCATCGTCGAGTCCGAGAGTCCCGAGCCCGGCTTGTTCGCACGCCGTCTCGAAGAGCTGTTCCGCACCGTCCCGGGCCCCAACGGCCGGGCGTACAGCGCGAAGGCCATCGCGGCCCGCTCCACCGAGCGCGGCTTCCGGCTCGGGGAGTCGTACCTGAGCCAGCTGCGCTCCGGTAAGGCGAAGTCTCCGTCGTTCCGCACCGTGGAGGGCATCGCGGCCGCGTTCGGCGTCGACGTCCACTACTTCCTCGAGGACCGCGCGGCGCAGCGCACCCGCGACCAGATCGACCTGCTGCGACTGCAGGCCGACGCCGACGTCCAGCGCACCGCGCTGATGCTCGCGGGACTGCCCAGCGACTCGGTCACGATCGTCCGCGAACTCATCAAGGTGCTGCGGGTCCAGCAGGGACTGTCCGCGGAGCCCGAGGATCTCGCAGACCTGGCGACGGCCTATGCAGGCGAGACGCGGTCGTCGCTGCGAGTTCTCCCGACACCCGTCAGCTGATCTCCCGCCCGTCGTGCCGCCTCTCGCCGGCGACGACGGGCGGTGATCACCACGCGGGTCCCGACGGCCGCGATGACCACGGCAGCGGTCAGCGCCCCGATCGTGACCGGCGTGCTCTGCGCTGCGGTGATGCCCTCGATCAACAGCCAGCCCGCGAACACGAGGAACAGCGCCGCGGCACCGAGGGCGATGGTGCGTTCCGGCAGCCGCTTGCCCAGCGCCATCCCGACGACGATCGCCAGCGCGTCGGCGACGACCATGCCGACGGTCGAGCCGATCCAGACGCCCAGCCAGTTGTGGTCGGTGGAGAGCGTGATGGTGGCGAGCATCGTCTTGTCACCGAGTTCGGCGAGGAAGAACGACGACATCACCGCGAGCAGCACCGACGCGCCGGTACGTGAGGCCTTGGACTCCTCGTCGGCGTCGAGTTCGTCGCCGCGGATGGTCCAGATCGCGAACACGAGCATGGCCAGACCGCCGACGACCGAGATGAGGTCGGTCGGGATGGACAGGCCCAGGAAGTGGCCGACGACCACGGACACGGCGTGCACGGCGGTGGTGGCGATCGTGATGCCGGCGAGGACGACCCACCAGCGGTACCGCAGGGCGTAGGTCATCGCCATCAGCTGCGACTTGTCGCCCAGTTCGGCGACGAAGACGACGCCGAAGCTGATCAGCAGTGCGGTGAGCATGACGCCGACCGTAGGGCACCCTCACCTGGCGTCGCAACTGTTCCTCGCGGCGCAAAAGTCCAGTTCGGAGGGCCTTTTCGAGCGAGTTTGGGTACCCCAACTCGGCCCGTCGGGACTACGCCGCGAGAACCATCGCCAGCACCGCGGTGTCCGGGTCGGCCCCGGGGTCGACGCCGATCGCGTTGCGCAGGGTCACCACCGTGCCGTCGGCCTCCGCCTCGGCCCAGCCTGCGCGGTGGTCGAGCCCGAGCTCCGGCACCCCGGGCAACAGGACGCACCCCGAGGCCACGTCGGAACACTCCGGCAGCGACGGACGCGTCAGCGACGGGGGATGGAGCATCACCAGTGCCGGAGGCGTGCCCAGCCCCTTGCCGCGTTCGATGAAGTCGGTGCCGGACACGGTGCCGATCGAGAGCATCATCCCGACGGTGTCGGGGGTCGCACGACTCGGGTCGGTCCTCGATGACGCCGAAGACCGTGGTCGCGCGCAGGAGGCCCGGGCGGCAGGCGATGCGCACCGAGGCGACGAGGGTCTGGGACCACTCCAGCGTGGTGTCGGGCCACCGGCCGGAGATGAGCATGCCGCGGAGTTCGCCGTCGGAGTGGAACGGGACGAGACCGATGGGAACCGAGTGACGCGCGGTGTTGTCCATGGCTCACCCTGCCGTGCGATCCCGCTGGCAGACAAGAGCTGTCGAGTGCTAAACGACCGTGTCACGGACCTGTGACGGGCCCGTGAACGACGGGACCCCCGCCGACGGGGTGTCGGCGGGGGTCCGATCGTGCTCGGGAGGTGTCAGGCGGGGACGATCAGGCCCTTGCCCTGGCTGCTCGCCTTGGCGAAACGCTCCGCGGCGTCCGCCCAGTTCACGACGTTCCACCAGGCCTTGACGTAGTCCGGCTTCACGTTCTGGTAGTCGAGGTAGAAGGCGTGCTCCCACATGTCCAGCATGACGATGGGGACCAGGCCGACGGAGGTGTTGCCGTGCTGGTCGGTGAGCTGCTGGATGACCAGCTTGCCCTCGATCGTGTCGTATCCGAGGATCGCCCAGCCGCTGCCCTGCAGGGTGGTCGCGGCGGCGGTGAAGTGCGCCTGGAACTTGTCGAAGCCACCGAACTGGTCGTCGATGGCCGCGGCCAGCTCGCCCTCCGGCTTGTCGCCCCCGTTGGGCGACAGGTTCTTCCAGAAGATCGAGTGGTTGGTGTGGCCACCGAGGTGGAACGCGAGGTTGGCCGAGAGCTGGAACACCTTGTCGGCGATGGTGCCGTCCTCGCGCGCGGCGGCGGCCTTCTCGAGCGCGGTGTTCGCGCCCTTCACATAGGTCGCGTGGTGCTTGCTGTGGTGCAGCTCCATGATCCGGCCGGAGATGTGCGGCTCGAGGGCCGCGTAGTCGTAATCGAGATCCGGCAAGGTGTATTCACCCACGGTGGTACCTCTCCTCTGGTGGCGCGAAGCGTGATGCTGACGACACCCAGACTTCCCCAGGGTGACGGGGATTGCAACGGCCTGGTCGGCGGTGGACACACCTCGACCACGGTGGAGGTTTTCGGCGCGCGTTACGCACCGTCGGAGGTGCGTGAGAGGGGTGTCGCGGGGGTCGCGCTCAGAGCGCGAGAAGCGTCACCAGGACGACGGCCAGCAGGGCGATGCTGATGCCGATCGAGACGCAACGACCGCGAACGTCGAGGTTCTCGTCGAGGTGGAGGGCCCGTGCGCCGCGTCCCATGCCCGAGGCACGGTCGCTGTGGGTGTGCGTCGCCACTGAGGCACTCCTGTCGTCGTCGACTCTCGCGACCTGCGCCGCCGAGGCGATCGCGGGTCTCCGGCGGCCGACCCTGTTCCCGTGTCGCGCGTGAGAACTGTCACATTCGACCGCCGTGGCGCCACTATAAGCACGCGCTCGAACCATCACAAATCGAGGCGGCGTCGACGCCGAAGGGTCCTGCGTACCCTGGCGCACATGTCGTGGTTCTCGCAGTTCATCCGCGGTCTCGGGTTGGGCGGCACCCGGGAGATGGTCGCGCCCACCGAGGCCCTGCCGGGCCGGTCGACACCGATGCGCGTGGCCCCGCGGAACATCGTGACGGGCGCCCCCATGACCGGCCCGTTCGGCGACGATCTCCGCCAGGTGGTGCTCGCGGGCGGGTGCTTCTGGGGCATCGAGGAGATCTTCTGGCAGCACCCGGGGGTCGTCACCACCGCGGTCGGCTACGCCGGTGGGTTCACCCCGAACCCCACCTACGACGAGGTCTGCAGCGGCCGCACAGGACACACCGAGTCGGTGCTCGTCGTGTTCGACCCGGACGTGGTCGACCTGGAGGGCGTTCTCCGGGTGTTCTGGGAGGCGCACGATCCCACGCAGGGGATGCGGCAGGGCAACGACGTGGGGACGCAGTACCGGTCGGCGATCTACACGGCCGACGAGGCTGACGCGCGCCTCGCTCGGGCGTCGGCGGAGACCTACGGACGGGCTCTCGCCGCCGCGGGACTGGGCGAGATCACCACCGAGGTCGCGGCGCTGGCGACGGTGGGCGCGGGGGAGTTCTTCTACGCCGAGGATCACCACCAGCAGTACCTGGAGAAGCATCCGAACGGGTATCGCTGCCACGCGGCCACCGGCCTGCGCTACCCCGCCTGACACCGCCCGGGTCCCACGGTTCACGCCTGTCACAGGTTGTCCCCAGGTCGCGGCCCGTCGCCGGATGAGGCCCGGGACAGCCACTAGTGTCGCGCGGGTGGATTCCCCGGGGGCGCGGTCGGCCGATCTGTACGCCGCCTTCTCGGAGAACGCCGATGCCGACGTCACGCTGAAGCTGCTGCGCTCCCGCTCGGCGATGGTGACGCTCGCGCTGATGGCCGCCCGGCTCGGCGACGGCCAGGTCGACGGCGACCACCTCGTCGAGGCCCTGCGCGCGGACATCGCCGATCTCGCGACGCACTGGACCGATCGCGACCAGTCGGTGCCGAGCCCCGAGGAACTGCTCGACCGGTGGGTGCGTGACGGGTACGTCGCCCGCACCCTCGACCCCGACCGTGACGTCGAGCGCTACCACCTGACGCGCGGCGCGACGACGGCGCTCGCGCAGGTGCAGGCCGTCCGACACGACCGCTCGGTGGCGACCGAGACCACCATGCAGATGGTGATCGGCCGTCTCGGCGACATCGCCGTCGCCATCAACCCCGACCCGTCCGAGCACCTGCGCGACATCGACGCGAAGATCGCCGAACTGACCGCCCGGCGGGCGGAACTCGCGGCGGGCGCGGTACCCGCGGTCGACGCGCGCGGCATCCGCGACGACATCCGGATGGTCACGTCGCTGGCCGAGCGGATGCCCGCCGACATCATCGGCTACGGCGAGAAACTGCGCGAGAACTCACGGACGCTGCTGACCAGTGGCCTCGACGACCGGACCGGCGCCTACGCGGACGCGTTGAACCGCATGTTCGACGGCCACGACGAGCTGGCACGGTCGCCGGAGGGCAGCGCGTTCGACGCCTTCTACACACTCGTCTCCGACCACCGTCTCCGTGAGTCGCTCGAGGGCCACATCGACGCGATCCTCGCGGGTCTGCCCGACCTTCCCCGCGACCAGGCGCAGACGCTCGCGCGGTTCATCGACCGCATGTGGGACGAGGTCCAACGCGTCGACGAGATCCGCGGCCAGGTCTACCGCCGGATCAACACCTTCGTGAAGGGCGGCGACTTCCTGGACCACCGCGCTCTGCGGGAACAGATCGCGGAGGCCCAGCGCGCGGCGGCGGCCGCGTTCGAGAGCGTCTCGGCCGGCAAGGATCTCGGCGTCGCGCTGCCGATCGCCGTCGTCGACGCCACCTCCGTCGGTGCCCTGTCGCTGCACGACGGCGTCGTCGAACTGCCCGCCGACGTGGAGGCGACCGTCGGTGAGATCGACATCGACCCGGCCGACCTCGTCGGCAGCGAGACGATCGACTGGCAGCACCTGACGGCCGCGGTCAACCGCGCGGTCGACGCCGGCGTGGCCGATCTGCACGACGTGCTCGCCCAGCTCGACACGCCGCGCGTGGGTGACGTCGTCGGCGTGTGGTCGCTCGCCCAGCGACACGGCACCGTGGACGCCGACGCCGGGCGGGTGGTCGTCGGTGCCCACACCGCACGCGGCCTGCGGTCGATCGCATTGCCCGCCATGTCCTTTCGCGAGGTGATCGCGGCGCCGACCCCGACGGCGCGCGCCGCGACGCACCTGCTCGACGACCCATCCCAGGGAGACGCATGACCGACGACACCGAGCTGCTCGTGAACGAGTCCGACGCACCGATCGACGAGACCGACGACCTGTTCGTCGACGCTCCCGAGGCGGACGCCACACCGTCCGTCGACCTGTCGCACTTCAGCTTCGACGGCGGCGACCCGATCGGCGAGGACACGTCGGGACCGGTCACGCCGCGGTTCGAGGGCGACACGTCCGAGTTGCCCGCGCCCGTGTGTTACGCACTGCAGGAGCTGATCTCGGCCGCGCACGTCAGTGGTCGATCACGGAACTGGCGCGCGATCGAGGCCAACGAGGCCGTCATCCGGTCCCGGCTGTCGGAGTTGAACCTCGTGCTCGAACTCGACGTGGAGCGGCGGTACGCCTTCACCCGCCAGGTCGCCGACGCCGACCCCCGTCAGCGGACCATCCTCCGGTCGTCGACCCTGACGCTGGCGGCGTCCGTCCTGGTGCTGTTCCTGCGGCAGAAGTACCTGACGAGCGTGGACGAGTCGACGACCGTGGACCGTGCCGAGATGGTCGACCACCTGATGACCTACAAACCCGTCCGCGACACCGACGAGGCCGGATTCGCCCGCCGCATCGATGCCGCCATCAACGTGCTGGAGAACCGGAAGGTCATCCGCGCGATACCCGGCACCGACCGGTATCTAGTGCACGGGGTGATCGCGGCGCTGCTCACGCCGGAGACCATCGAGTCCTACACGCAGGCCTACCGACGTCTCGCCGGCGACGGACCCGACATCACCGAGCTCGACCCCGAGGTGCAGGCGTGACCGACACACTCGACGCACCGGCGCAGGTCGCCGCCACGCGCACCGGGCGGCGGACCGTGGCGATCGGCCAGTTCCGGTTGACCCGGATCCAGCTCGTCAACTGGGGGACGTTCCACGGCTACAAGGACTTCCCCATCGACGAGCGCGGCGTCCTGCTCACCGGACCGTCGGGCTCGGGCAAGTCGTCGCTCATGGACGGCCATTCGGTGGTCCTGTTGCCCACCTACGACCAGGGCTTCAACGCCTCGGCGGACCTCACGGCCAAGGGCGCCAAGCGCGCCGCGCGGTCGATGGCCGACTACGTCCGGGGCGCGTGGGCGGAGAACGACGACGAGTACAACCAGTCGCAGGTGCAGTACCTGCGCGGCTCGGGTGCGACGTGGTCGGCCATCGCCGCGACGTACGACAACGGCGCCGGGTCGGTGACGACGGCGGTCGCCATCAAGTGGTTCCCCGGATCCGGCAACGACGGTGCGAGCCTGCGCTCCTGGTACCAGCTGCACAGCGGCGAGATGGATCTCATCGAGCTCAACGACTGGGCGGCAGGTGGATTCGACATCCGCGCCTATCGCGCATCGCATCCCGACGTGGCGTGCTTCGACGTGCAGAGCGCCTACTCCGAGGCGTTGCGGCGCCGGGTCGGGATCGGTGCGTCGTCCGCCGCGCTCTCGCTGATGGGCAAGGCCAAGGCGATGAAGAACGTCGGCGACCTGAACCTCTTCATCCGTACCTACATGCTCGATCGGCCGGACACCTACGCCAAGGCGCAGCGGCTGATCGAGAACTTCACCCAGCTCGACGAGGCGTATCAGGCCGCGGCCCGCGCGCACGCGCAGGAGAAGGTGCTGCGGCCGATCCCCGAGGCATGGGAGGCGTACCAGGGAGCAGAGCGGTCCACCACGCGCGCCGGGGATCTGCTCGGCCCACCGATGCGGGCGTTCATGCGCGAGCACCCGCGCGGTCCTGTTGCGCGCCAAGCTCGACGCGATCGAGGATCAGCGCACCGCCCTCGACAACGAGGTCGCGTCATGGGAGAACGTCGCCGACGACCGCGAGGCCCGGCACACGTCGCTGCGCGATCAGCTGACCGTCGACAAGGGCGAGCTGACGACGCTCGAGTCCGAGTTGAAGGCGTTCGAGCAGCAGATCACCGCGCGGAACCGCGCGTACGAGCGGTACGCGGCGGTGGTCGGACGGCTGGGGGAGGAGACCCCCACCACCCGCAGACGAGTTCGCCGCCCTGCGGGACCGCGCACCTGCACTGGGCCGCGCCGCCACGGAAGCCGCCCAGTCGTTGTCCGGGCGGGGCCCATGCGGTGTTCACCGCCGAGTCGGACGCGCGGCGCGAGCACGACGCCGTCGTCGACGAACTCACCACGCTCACGGCACGCCGGTCGTTGTTGCCCGCCGGAGCGCTGGCGCAGCGCGACGCCATCGCGGCCGGCACAGGGTTGGCCCCGCACGACCTGCCCTACGCGGCGGAGCTGATGGAGGTCGCGCCCCGAACACCGGGACCGGTGGGCGGGCGCCCGCGGAGCGCGTCCTGCGGGGGCTCGGACTGACGCTCCTCGTCCCGCACGAGCGCCGCGCGCAGGTGACGGCCTTCGTCGACCGCACCGACCTCGGCGGCGTGCTGGAGTACCGGACGTACCGCACCGACGTCGCCGCGACAGCGCCGACACCGGGGACGTTGGCGGCGTTGATCGTCGTCGACGGTGCCCACCCCCGCCGCGGACTGGCTGACCGGGGTCATCGCCCGCACCGCCGACCACGTCTGCGTGGACTCGCCACTGGACCCTCGACGACCACGACCTGGCCGTGACGCCGGCCGGTCTGGTCAAGGCCGGCCGCGACCGGTTCCGCAAGGACGACCGACGCCGCGTCGACGACAGGACGCACTGGATCCTCGGAACCAACACCGACGGCAAGCGCGCCGCGTTGCAGCAGGCCCTCGTCGGGCTGGCCCGCGCGGCTCGACGAGACGCGCCAGGCGTCGACCGACGTGCGGGAGTTGTTGGACGAGAACCGCGATCGGGCGAAGGCGGCGGAGACGCTGGCCGGCTACTCGTCGTGGGCGGAGCTGAACTGGTGGTCGGCGCAGCGGGACGCCGACGAGCTGAGCCGCCGGATCGACGCGGTCCGGGAGAACCGTGTCGACCTGGCCGAGCTGGAGGAGCAGGTGGAGGTCGCCCGAGCCGACTGGCGGGAGGCCGTCGCGCGGGGTCGGGGCCATCAACGACCAGTTGCGCCACATCGGGACCGACTGGGACCGGTGGCTCGCAGAGCTCGAGAGCAGCGACGACAGCGACGCCCTGACCGACGACGACCGGGAGTACTTGGCGTCCGTCCTGGACCGCACGCTCGAGCAGACCGGGAAGACGTTGTCGCTCGAGACGTACGGGGAGGTGCGCTCGGACCTGCGCAACGCGTTGGAGTCGGTGCAGGCCGAGGCCGATGCGGACCGGGACAACGCCGAACACCGCATCGTGCGGGCCGCCGAGGCAATTCCTGCGTGAATGGCCTTCGGCAGGAACCGATCTCACCGCCGACATCGCGGGGGCGCCGGATCTGGTCGCCATGCACGCCGGGCTGGTGGAACACGGGCTCGCCTCGACCCGGGAACGCTTCCGGCGGTTGATCACCACCGACATCTCGCACTCGGTGTCGAACCTGTACAAGGAGATCAACGACACCGTCAAGCACATCCGCCGCGGCATCGCGGAGGTGAACGCCGGTCTGCAGCGCGTCGACTTCAACACCGGCACGTACCTGCAGATCGCGGTGCACCACACGCCGACGGACGAGGCCGCGGAGTTCGGTCGCATCGTCGACGCGATGATCGCGGACGCGCCGGCGGCGCGGGGCGGTGACTCGGCGGTGTTGGCGCGGCAGTTCTACCGCATCAAGAACCTGGTGACGCGGCTGACGGCGACCGACGCCGAGGGGCGTCGCTGGTGCGACAACGTGCTCGACGTCCGCGCGAGCTTCTTCTTCTACGGCAAAGAGATGGCGCGGGACGACGGACCGGACGCGCCGCCGGTGCACACCTACCGCAACACCGCGACCAACTCCGGTGGCGAGCAGGAGAAGCTCGTCGCCTTCTGTCTCGCTGCGGCGCTCAGCTTCTCGCTCGGCACGCCGGAGGACCACCGGCCGGGATTCGCGCCGCTGATGCTCGACGAGGCGTTCTCCAAGTCCGACGAGACGTTCAGCTCGCAGTCGCTGCGCGCGTTCGAGCAGTTCGGGTTCCAGCTCGTCATCGCGGCGCCGATCCGTATGGCGGGGATCGTCGAACCGTTCATCGGTCAGGTGATCCTCGTCGACAAGCGGACGGGTCCCGACGGCGCGGCGCGGTCGGACGCGCGGTCGGCGACGTTCGGTGAGATCGCCGAGGCGCGAACGGCCGCGGG
Source organism: Gordonia paraffinivorans (assembly GCA_036946345.1). Lineage (GTDB taxonomy): Bacteria > Actinomycetota > Actinomycetes > Mycobacteriales > Mycobacteriaceae > Williamsia_A > Williamsia_A paraffinivorans_A. The sequence goes on from JAQIJH010000052.1 coordinate 16,851, forward strand.
CGGCTGACCGGTGCCCACCGCCCTGACCGAGCGCGCGTGGACGGCGACGCTGCTCGAGCGCCAGCATCTGACGTCCCGGGTCGACGAGGACGTCATCGAGGTGCTCGATCGTTGTGTCGGACTGCAGTCGCAGGACCCGCAGGCAGCGTTCTTCGGGTTGGCGTCGCGGGTGGAGGCGTTCGACCCGGCGGAGCTCGACGGGCTCATGACCGATCGCACCGTCGTCCGGATGGCGCTGCTGCGCAGCACCGTCTTCGTGATGGACGCCGACGACGCGCGCTGGGTGCGCGCGCTGGCCGAGCCCGCGTTGGCGGCCGAGCTCCGTATCCACACGCGGCGCCTGGCCGGCGCGACACCGGAGGCGATCACCGCCGCGGCGCGCGACCTGGTCACCGGTCGACCGGTCGGCGTGAAGGAGCTCGGAGCCGAACTGCTGCAGCGGTTCCCGGACGAGACGGCCTCGACACTGACAGCGATCGCCCGCGCGACGCTGCCGCTGGTGCAGGTGCCGCCCCGCGGCCTCTGGCAGTCGGCGGGCGCGGTGACGTACGCCCTCCTCGACGACTGGGTGGGTCCGGGCGAGCCGGCTGTCACCGGTGACGAGGCCCGCAAGGACCTCATCCGGCTGTACCTGCGCGGGTTCGGACCTGCGAGTCTCGCCGCGATCCAGACGTGGTCGGGACTGACCCGTCTGCGTCCGCTGCTCGACGCGATGGACCGCGACTGGGAGGTGGAACGCGTCCCCGGTCCGGATGGCGTGGAGCTCTTCGACCTCGACGGCCTGAACCGCGACGGCGACGGCGACCTCCCCGTACGACTCCTCGCTCCGTACGACCACGTCGTTACGGCCAATGCCGATCGACGACGTGTCATCGACGACGACGTCTTCGCGGGTCTGCAGACACCCAACGGTCGAGTCCCGGGGACGGTGCTCGTCGACGGGCGGGTCGTCGGCACGTGGGCTGTCGGCGACGGTGATCAGGTGACGACCCAGCTGATGCGTCCCGTTTCGCGCTCTCGGGAGCGCGAACTGGCTACCGAGATCGAGCGAACGCACGAGCTGCTCGCCGTCGGGTGACGGTTCACACCGGCGTCACGGCGTGACGACAACTCCGACGGCCGGGACGATGGTGTCCCGCACGGATCCGACCCGGAACGCGACGGGCCCACTGCCGGTGGCGATGTCGACAGACGAACCGGGTACAGCGGTGTCGGGGATGGTCGCCAGCCCCGACCGGCCGGTGGTCAGGTTGACCCACGAGATGGACGCACCTTTGGTGTACCCGAGGCAGAGGGAGCGGTTGAACGCGTTGCACAACGGATCCGCGACGACGCGTGTGTGGCCGGCGCCCGCGGGTGCGGTCGAGAAGGTCTCGACACTGAAGGGCCACGGATCGCCGGTGACGACGAACTGTGTGACGGGAAGCGGGCGGGGCACCGGAGCGGCCGCGGCCGGCCCCGTTCCCGCGACGACCGCAGTCGCGCCGAGAACGCCGAGCGATGTGGCGACCAAGGTTCGCCGTGTATGAACGTGCATGCCAGGTCCTTTCCTGAGGCACCGCCTCACGGCGGCACTGTCGTCTCATGAAGGCCGTCGCACGACTCAGATCGTTCGTTACCCGAGAAGACTTGTTGTCGAGTGATCGTTCGACACGTGTTCGCTCAACCCGAGATCGGTGCGCGGTAGTCGATGACGCGGATGATCACCGGGTCGGGTGGTGCGGCGGTGTGGTCGGTGAGGATCAGTTCGAGTTGGTGTTCGATGTCGGACCAGTCGGGGTCGGGTGGTGCGGTGTCGGCGAGGATCCGGTCGGGTCGGTGGAGGTGGTTGGTGCGGGGTGGGTCGGTGGTGCCGTTGGCGACCCAGCCGTACTTGCCTCGATCTGGGCCCTCGGTGATCTTGACCGTCTGCCAGCCGCCGGGGCCGTCGTGGACGGCGCGGTTGTGGGGTCCGCAGGCGGGTGCGAGGTCGGTGATGTCGGTGTTGCCGCCGGTCGCCCAGTCCTGTTCGGCGTGGTGGGCCTCGGTGTGCGAGAACGGGCGCGGGCAACCGGGCTTGGAGCAGCCGCCGTATTCGGCGAACAGGATCATCCGCTGCACCTCGGAGGCCAACCGCTTGGCGCGGCCGTAGAACAGGGGTTCGCCGGTGATGTCGTCGAACACCGCGAGATGCATCTGGGCCTGCGCCGCCAGCTGCACGATCTCCGACATCGGCAGATCCGTGCCTGTGGTGGTGTGACCGATGCCGGCCCGCTCGCGCAGTTGGGATTCGGTGATCGACACGACGACGTGTGGCGGTAGGCCGCGGTGCGACGCGCCGTACAAGCCGCCGTCTGCGGCAACTTTCAGTAGTGCGTGGAACGCGTCGTGGTTGCGTTGGGCCTGGGTGCGGCAATCGCGGTCTGCGGCGGCCTTGAGCTGTTCGTGATCGACGCTGTTGTCCTCCGCCCCACCCCGCGGTGACTCCTCGTCGTCGGGGTTGTTCATGCCCGGCTTCGCCCACGCCGCGAGTAGCACCTCGAACAGTGCGCGGGTCGTCGGGTCGAGCGTGCCCATCAGCTTCGACATGCCCAGGGTGTCCTGCGCGCCGAGCGACACCGAACGATTCCTGGCTCGATCGCGCTCGTCGGGCAGGTCCCCATCGGGGTCGAGGTGCTGCAGGATTCGCGCCCCCGCCCGCAGGATCTCTTTGGGCGAGTGATGCCGGGCGATCTCTGCGAGCTGTTCTTCAGCCAGGTCCCGCATTTCCGGGGGTGTCGCCGAGGGCACCTTCGCCATCACGTCGAGGATCGCGTCGACATGCTCGTGGGCCAGGTCCCCATCGGCCATCGCATCCGCGGTCTCTGCGCAGCGCGGCGGCAACTTCTCCCCGGTCATCGCATGCATCTCGGTCAGCTGCGTGACCTGCCGCAGTCGCTTGCGCGGATTCGCGATCCGGAGTCGCTGCGACACGAACTCGTCCAGCTTCGTGCACTGCACCGACCGGAACGCATCCCGATCACCCACATCCAGGATCCGCTGCAGGCCAATGGAACCCATCTTTCGAACAATCCGCTCGTGCGCGATGGCGAGTTCCGCGACCTCCGCCTCAGAACACGCATCCGACGACCCGAGCGCGATCTCGTCGACCAACGATTCGAGAGCGCCATATGCGTCGACCAGACTGTCGCTCACGATGCACCTCCCCCGACCGAAGCGATGCCACCACTCTAGTACGGCTGTACGACATTCGCAAGTGTGTTCGAACGGCCTGTGCAGGAAGCTGTGCCGCGGAATCAGCCGGCGTCGGGCAGTCGACCGGTGCGCGGGTTGCGGGCGGTGATGCAGTAGGGGCGACCGGTCGGGTCCGCCATCACGGTCCAGTTGTCGTGGCGGGCGACGACCTCGGCGCCCCAGTCCTCATGCCGCGACACCTCGTCGGCGGGATGGGTGCTGGCCAGGTCGACGTGAGCGCCCACGGACCCAGACGTCGTGCGCTGCAACAGGATCCGGATGGGCATCGCGTCGGGATGGCGCAAGGCACGGAACTCCGGGCGCGATGCGCTCTCGAGCTCCCACCCGGTCAGGCGGGTGAAGAACGTGCACTCCTCGTCGAAACGACGGCTCGGCACGTCGACGCAGATCTGGTCGATGATGCTGATCGTGTCACCCGGCCAGCGGATCGGCCGCGACCGTTCGTGTTCACCGTTCCACGGCACGAAACAGAACGTGAAGCCGGCCGGCGAGTGCATCTCGACGCCGTCGGGTGTCTCCGCGGTCCGGTGCGCTCCGAGGGACTCCGCCACCGACGCCGCGTCGTCGACGTCGTCGACGTGAATGTCGAGATGCACTCCGCCGAGACCGGTCTCGATCCGCTGCACCCGCAGATGCGGGTCACCGGTGAACGGTTCCAGCGACGCGAACTGCCGCCGATCGCCGCGCGGTGGCGACACGGTGCTGCCGGCGATGGCCCGCCAGAACGTGACCTCGTCGCCGAAGTCGTCGGCGGGGAAGTCGAACACCGCACTGAGCCAGCGGATCTCGACGGGTGAGCCACTCACATGCGTACCCGGTGCCGTGTCCGCCAGCGGTGGAGCACGTCGGGATCACCGTCGACGGTGATCTCCTCGCCGCGGTTCCACAGTCCGAGGTAGAGCTGTGCGGCGGTCCCCGTCCAGCGCGCGTCGACCGCACCGTCGACGGCACCGGGCGTCACGGTGAGCGCGTCCTCGGTGACCGACAGCGTCCACGACGCGTCGACGTCGTCGGCGACCACGGCGACGGTCAGCGGAGTGCCGTCCCACAGCTTCGACCGCCCGCGGGGTGCGAAGCGCACGAGCAGCTCGTCGAGACCGTCGAGCGCGAAGTCCGGCGTCACGACGTCGCCGAGAGCGGCGGTCACCTCGACGGCGGTCGGGACCGACCCTCGCGCGACGGCCATCGCGTCGACCGCATGGACGACGGTCTCGTGCGCCTGCCGACGGTGCCAGAACTCCAGCGGCGTCCGTCCGGTCTCCATGAACACCCAGGCGTCGGTGTCGGCAGGGGCGTCGCGCAGCGCGGTGACGAGCGCGTCGGCGCCGTCGAGCAGCCAGACCGGCAGGTCGGGGACACGCACCCGGGCGAGCACGGCCGCCTCGTCGGCGAAGGGCGGCTCACCACCGACGATCTGTGTCCGCGCCCACCGATGGACCATGCCCAGGTGGGCGGTGAGGTGCCGCACCGACCAGTCGGGACACGTCGGGACGGCGGCGCCGGACTCGGCGACGAGGACCGCGGTGAACACCGCCCGGGCGGCCACCTCGATCGCCGTCCGGAACGTCTCGGGCGAGACCGCCGATGGGGCCGAGGGTGCGGACGTGAGGTCGGACACGGCGATCAGTCTGGCACGGGACCGTCGAGTCGCGGGAGCACCTCGGCGGCGACGAGCTCGAGGTGGTCGAGGTCGGTGAGATCGAGCGTCTGGAAGTAGACGCGCGAGACACCGAGGTCGGCGAAACGCCCGATGGTGTCGACGATCTGCTCGGGCGTGCCGGCGAACCCGGTCGCCCGCACCTCGTCGACGTCGCGCCCGATCGCCTCGGCCCGACGGGCGACCTCGGCGTCGTCGCGGCCGCACACCAGCACGTGCGCCGCCGACAGCCGCAGGGGCGACGAGCGGTCGGCCGCGTCGGCCGCCTCGACGACGTTGCGCAGCACCGGGGCAGCGTCGTCCGGCGTGAGGAACGGGGTGTTGAACTCCGCGGCGTACCGGGCTGCGAGCGCCGGCGTCCGCTTCTTCCCGCCACCGCCGATGATGACCGGCGGGCCGGGGTGCTGCGCGGGCTTCGGCAGCGCGGGGGAGTCGGACACCTGGAAGTGCGCGCCGTCGAAGGCGAACCGGTCACCCTCCGGCGTCGACCACAGACCGGTCACCACGGCCAGGTACTCCTCGAGCTTGTCGAAGCGCTCACCCAGCGGCGGAAAGGGGATTGCGTAGGCCGCGTGCTCCGCCTCGAACCACCCGGCGCCGATGCCGAACTCCACACGGCCGCCCGACATCGCGTCGACACCGGCGACGGCGATGGCCGTCGGCCCGGGCAGTCGGAACGTCGCCGAGGTGACCAACGTGCCCAGGCGCACCCGGCTCGTCTCCCGGGCCAGTCCCGCCAGGGTGATCCACGCGTCCGACGGGCCAGGGCCGCCGTCACCGCTCATCGCGAGGTAGTGGTCGGAGCGGAAGAAGCCGGTGAACCCCCCGTCCTCGGTCGCACGGGCGACGCGCAGCAGGTCGTCGTAGGTGGCACCCTGCTGCGGCTCGGTGAAAATGCACGTCTCCATGGCCACAGCATCCCCCTACAGTGGGCGCGGTGACCACACCTCGTGCGCGCGGGCCGTTGCACCGCGCCGTCGCCCGACTGACCGGCACCGGACCCGACCGTGTCGCGGTGGTGCGCCTCGAGGGGCACATCGGCACCGTCGGCCTCGGTCGTGGCGGCCTGACCGCCGACGGCGTGGAGAAGACCCTCGAACGCGCGTTCACCGGCGACCGTGTGAAAGCCGTGGTCCTGGTGATCAACTCGCCCGGCGGATCGCCCGCACAGTCGGAGTACATCGCCGAACGCATCCGACAGCTCGCGTCGGAGAACGGCGTCCGGGTGCTCGCGTTCTGTGAGGACGTCGCGGCCTCCGGCGGGTACTGGATCGCCTGCGCGGCCGACGAGATCTTCGCCGCGCGCACCTCGGTCGTGGGGTCCATCGGCGTGGTGACCTCCGGCTTCGGGGCCGTCGAGCTCCTCGAACGCGTCGGTCTCGAGCGCCGTGTCCACACCGCGGGGAGCAACAAGGCCCGGCTCGACGTGTTCCGGCCCGAGGAGTCCGACGACGTCGCCTGGTTGGAGAGCCTGCAGGGCGATCTGCACGAGGCCTTCATCGGCTGGGTCCGTCAGCGGCGTGGCGCCAAGCTCCGCGGCGAGGACACCGAGCTGTTCTCGGGAGACGTGTGGGTCGGTCGTCGCGCGGTCGACGTGGGCCTCGCCGACGCCGTCGGGGTGATGCGGTCGGTGATCGCCGAGCGCTACCCCGACGCCGACATCGACGTCATCACCCCGCCCAAGCCGTTGCTCGCCCGCCTCGCCGGCGGTGGCGTCGAGATGTCGGGCGCGGTGGACGCCGCGGTCACCGGGACCCTCGACGCGGTCGCCCGTCGCGCCCGATGGATGTCCTTCGGGAGCTGATGCACGGGTGTGAACAACCCCCGGTGACATCGTGAATCATCCACAGGCGATGCCGGAATTGCTGGCACAGGGCTCGCCGATCGACCCTCGACCTGTGGATGAGGCTGTGGAAACTGTGGACAACACGAGGCTTTGACAGTCCGTTCGTGACCCAAGCCACACGGTCGGTCACGAAAAGGTAACGGACGGTGGGGATCGGAGCGACGCGCCATACCCGGCCGTCGTGACACGATGGTCGACGTGGGCAGTACGACGGGGAACGCCGGCCGGATCGGCGGGCGCGCGTGATCGACTTCTGCCCGCGCTGCCGCATCCAGGCCCCGCACGACGCCCGACGGACCGCCTGTCCGCGCTGCGGTGGGCCGCTGTCAGTCCTGCCGAGCGTCGCCCACATCCCTCCGCGGGTCGGTGTGCCGGCCGCGAACCGTCCCGCGCCGCCACCTGCACCCCGACGTCCCGCGCCCGCGCGCCGGTTCCGTTGGGTGGCGCGTCGCCCGCCCGAGGCGCTGCCCGGTCCACCGGTGCGTCGCCGACCACCCCGCGGTCCGACACCGCGCTACACCCGCAACCCCGGCTGGGGTCTGGTCGACGTCATCACCCCACCCGAGGTGCCCACCCGGACACGGGCGGAACGCGCCGCGGACTCGATGCAGCCCGCTCTTCTGACGCTCGGCACGACATTGTTCGTCGCCGCGATCTCGCAGGCTTGGATCTACGGACTCCTCGTCGTGAACCGTGACCGGCCGATCGGACGGGCGACCGCCACGTGGGCGTACGCGATCGCGCAGGCCGTCGGGTGGGTGTCCGTCGCCGGGTTCGTCGTCTGCCTCGTCACCTTCTGGACGTGGATGGTGTCCCACCGCGCCCGGGCGTACCGGTCCATCGATCGCGTCGACCCGCGTCCGCGCTGGCAGATCGCCGTCGGGTGTCTGGTGCCGCTGGTCAACATCGTCGCCGCGCCCGTGTTCCTGCACGAGCTGGTGCGGTGTGGCCACCACCTGCCGGCCGACCGTGTGCGACCCGTCCTGCGGGGCTGGTGGGCGGCGTGGGCGGGACTGAACGTGCTCGCGATCGTCACCCTCGCGGTCCGTCTCGGCACCGACTCCATCCAGTGGGGTGCGAACGCCGTGCTGCTGACGCTCCTCACCGATCTGGCCGGGTCCGCGTTCGCGATCGGGACGGCGTGGCTCCTCTATCGGACCTTCGACCCGAGCGCGGACCGCGCGCCGACGACCCGGTGGCTCGCCGCATGACGGCCGACGGTGCGCCGGTCCGTCGGCCGCAGCGACCGGCCGTCGTCGCCCATCGCGGCGCCTCGGCGGAACGCCCCGAGCACACCATCGCCGCCTACGAGCTGGCCATCGCCCAGGGCGCCGAGGGCCTCGAGTGCGACGTGCGCCTCACCAGCGACCACCAGCTCGTCTGTGTGCACGACCGCACCGTCGACCGCACGTCGTCGGGATCCGGTGTGGTGAGCGAGATGTCGTTGGCGGAACTGCGGGAGCTCGACTTCGGCAGCTGGCATGCGTGGGGTCGCCCGCAATCGGTGCTGACGCTGCCGGAACTGCTCACCCTCGCGCTGGACCACGACGCCCCCGTGCGACTGTTCATCGAGACCAAGCACCCGGTGCGCTACGGCGGGCTCGTCGAGCAGCTTCTGCTGGCCGAGCTGCACCGTTTCGGCATCGCGTCACCGCCGTCGGCGGATCACAGTCGGGCGGCGGTCATCTCGTTCTCCGCGGGCGCCGTGTGGCGGATCCGTCGCAACGCGCCGATGCTCCCGACCATCCTGCTCGGCGACACCGCGCGCATCCTCGGCGGCAGTGCCGCGACGGCCGTCGGCGCCACGGGGATCGGGCCGTCGATCATGACGCTGCGTGACCACCCCGAGGCGGTGGACCGGGCGGCGGCGTCGGGGCGAGCCACCTACTGCTGGACCGTCGACGAGTACGCCGACGTCACCCACTGCGCACGCATCGGCGTCGACTTCCTCGCCACGAACCACCCCGGGCGGATACGCCAGTGGCTCGAACCGACCCGACGCGGTCGCGGCACCTAGTTCTCCGACCCTCGGCCGCGCGTCGATGGTCCGACCCGGCGTACTAGCGTTCGACGGATGGCGAAGAAGAGCAAGCGGGGCAGCGGCCCGCGGCCGGGCAGCAATCGGGCGGAGCGCGTCGCGGCGCGCAAGGCACGGCAGGCCGCGGCGGCCTCGGGACCGGTGCGACCGTTCGCCGGGCTGGCCGCCGAATGCGACCTGGTGGCGCTGCGCGCGTTCGTCGCGTCGGCGACCGTCGCGGTGACCCCGAACGGCGCGGGGGTGGGCGGCAACGCGGTGTCGCTCGCGACGATCCTTCCCGGGGCCGTGCAGGCGCTGACGCGTGAGGCCGACGGCGGGGGCGTCGAGGGTCTCGTCGGTCTGCAGACCGAGTTCGACCCCGCCGACGTGACCGCCGAGCTCGCGGGAGCGCTGCTCTGGGCGTCGTCGGCCGAGTCGGGTGCGCCCTACGAGCCGGTCGCCGACGAGGACGCCCCGAGCCTCGTCGATGTCCTCGGCGCCGACACGACGCTCGACGTGACCCTGCACGAGGACTTCGGGTGGTGGTTCTCCGACCAGCAGGACGTCTCACCGGACATCGCCGCGATGGTGGAGCAGGCATCCGAGTCGATCCTGCCGACCGCGCGCATCAGCGGTGACCTCGTCGGCGCCCCGTGGTGGGTCGACGCCGGCGAGCGGGCCCACGTCCGATGGGTGCGACCGGAGTCCGAGGACGCCCTGATGACCGCTCTCGCGCGCCTGCACGCCGTCGAGAAGCTCACCCTCGGTGAGGGTTCCCGCTTCGCGGGGTCGTTCCGTACGCACGGCCTGCTGGTGCCGGTGTTCGACCTGGACAACGAGATGCATCCCGACGAATGGATCGAGCCCTGCGCCCGGTTCGAGGCGGACCTCTCCGAGGCCCTCGCCGACACGGGCGACCTGACTGCGGCGCAACGTCGTTCGCGCGACGGCATCCGCGGTCGACAGGTCACCCTGCGCTGACGTTCGGCGTCGAGGCTCGGCGGGACGCTCCACTCACAGGGCGCACCTCGGCAAGACGCTCCACATATTCAAGGACGCTCCGGATATATCCGGAGCGTCCTCGAATAAGCGGAGCGGGAACCCTGGAAGTGGAGCGGAAAGCCTGGGACCGGAGCGGGAACCCTCCTGACCGGAGCGGAAAGCCCCGGGGGTTCAGCCGATGACGCTGCCGGTGTCCTGGAGGAGGTCGGCGGGGATCGGCTGATCGCGGGACAGCAGGTCGAAGAACTGGGTGGTGTTGTCGCCGACGGCGAGTGCGTCGCCGTCGTCGGTGTTCTCGGGACCGCCCGTGGGGACGGTCGTCGTGATCGGACCGCCCCGTAGCGCCCAGCCGAGGCGGGCGATGTCCCAGATGTGGGTGCCCTTGTCGACGGTCAGGGTGCTCACCGCGCCGTTCGCGAACGGGAAGAGCCGGAACGGGTTCAGCAGCGTCGACGGTGACGCGGCCTTCGCCATCAGCGCGCTGAGGAACTTCCGCTGGTTCACCACGCGCTGCAGGTCGGCGTTGGGGAACGCTCGGGTGCGTACCAGCCCGAGGGCCTGCTGGCCGTTCAGGTCCTGGCACCCGGCGCGCAGGTTCAGACCGGCCTTGGGGTCGCGCAGTGGCATGTCGAGGCAGATGTTCACGCCGCCGACGGAGTCGACGAGGGAGTCGAAGCCGCCGAACCCGATCTCGGCGTAGTGGTCGATCCGGATGCGGCTCACCGACTCGACGGTCTGGATGAGCAGCGGCGCCTGGCCGAAACTGAACGCCGCGTTGATCTTGTGGTCGCCGTAGCCGGCGACCGGCACGTACAGGTCACGCGGGATGCTGATGAGCATCGCCTTCCCGTTGTTCGGGATGTGGACCAGCATGATGGTGTCGGTGCGGGCACCGTCGCTGTCGCCGGTGGCGAGCTGCGCCTTCTGCTCGGCAGACAGTCCTTCGCGCGAATCCGAGCCGACCAGGATCCAGTTCGTACCGGGGGTGTCCGCCGGTCGCCCGGCGTACGACGGCATGGCGTCGACGCGAGTGAGCTTCGAGTCGTAGTAGAACGTCAGCCCGACCGCCGCGACGACGATCACGAGCAGCAGGACGAGGATGCTCCGGACGATCGGGATGCGCCGCCGTCGGCGTCGCGTCGGCGGGGGTGGTGGCGGTGCCGCGTCGCGCGCGTCCCGCCCGGGTCGCCGCGGGGGTGGCGGCGGGGCGCCACCCGACCGGGAGCGTCGGAGGTCGTCGAGCCGGGGATCGCGACGGAAACCGCCCGGGGCGCCGGACTGCCGGCCGGGTGGCGGGGCGGCGCCGGGCCGCGGTGGCGGGGGAGCACTCGACCGGTAGGGCTGCGGCGTCTGCGGGGGCGCGTAGCCGGGCACCCCGGACGGTCCCCGAGCACCCGGACGACCGGCACCCTCGGGACGCCCGGCGCCCTCGGGGCGTCCGGGCCCCTCGGGCCGTCGGGGGCGCCGGATGAAGGGCCCGTCCTGCTCGCTCACGGATCAGACTGTACGGAGAGTTGCTGATGGTCCGGCCACGAACTCCGCGTGTCAGCCCAGCCAGGCCAGGTGGTCGCGGAGCAGTGCGTACCCCACGAACGCGACCGTGTCGATCAGGGCGTGCCCGATCACCAGGGGCCAGGTCCGCGACGTCAGCTGGTGGAACCGTCCGTAGACCAGACCCATCGCGACGTTCCCGACGCCGCCGCCGAAGCCCTGGTAGAGGTGATACGACCCGCGGAGCAGCGCCGACGCCAGCAGCGATCGGCCTTCACCCCACCCGAGCTGCCGCAGCCTCGTGATCAGGTAGGCGACGACGAGGAACTCCTCGGCGGCCGCGTTCCCGATCGCCGAGACCACGAGCATCGGCAGCCGCCACCACGTCTCGGTGAGGTCGCTCGGGAGCACCTCGGCGTTCAGCCCGAGCTCGCGGGCCACGACGTACAGGCCCAGGCCGGGGACACCGATCACCGCGGCGAGGCCGACACCCCACGCCACGTCCCGGTCGGACGGTCGGCGGGTGACCCCGACACGGGACAGTCGTACGCCACTGCGGTAGAGCAGATAGATCGCCAGCGCCGCGATCGCGAAGAGCCGTGTGGCGGCGAGCAGTTGGCGTGCGAGGTCGATCCAGTCGACCGACGACGCGGATGCGTTCAGCGCGACCGTCGTGCGTCCGATGCCGCCCGAGCGCACCTCGGCCTCGATGAGCGACAGGATCGACGACGCCGCCGACAGGCCGAACGTCATCACGACGACGATCGTCAGTTCGATGCCGATCGCGCGGCGTTGCGCACGATCGGTGACGACGACGATGTCGGCCGGTCGCGTCGGCGCGAGAACCGCACGCAGGCCGGGTCGGGTCACCCGGGCCAGGGTAGACGCGGGACGGGGAGGGTCAGGCCCCGTGCGGGAACGGGCAGCCCGCGAGCGCCCGCAGTGCCCGCGACAGCTCCATCACGTCGTCGACGGGACGCGGGAACGACAGTCGCGTGTCGACGTCGCCCTCGCTGCGCTCGACCCGGAACCGGATGCCGTAGCGGTCGATGCCGAGCGGGCGCACCCGGCCGGTCCGCAGGTCGGCGGGCAACCGCCGGGTCAGTGCGACGACGACGTCGGAGTGCTCGGAGTCGAGGTGGGAGATCCAGTCCGGCTCGTGCTCCCAGAACGGGTCGGGCGTCGCCCGGGCGAGTTCGGCGGCGTCGACCGCCGCCGCGCCCGCCGACGTCGCGATGACCGCACCGCCGACGGCGAGTCGTGCCAGCGAGAACCCGTGGCCGAGGTCGAGGAGGTCGTCGGCGGGATGGTCGGCCGCGATCTCCATCGCCAGTTCGCGCTCGAGATCACCGGGAACCGGGTGCAGCACGCCGTTCAGCCAGACGAGCGCGCGGACCGGCTCGCGGACCTCGATGGGAGCGCAGTCGGTGACCTCGATCATCGCGGTCACGCCGTCGGGGTCCTCGGCGAGCGCGTCCGCCGCGGCACTCGCCGACGGGATGAGGACGAACGCCTGCTCGTCGAACAGATGGACCATCGACACCGGTGTCGGTTCCCCGCCCTCGACCGCGACGACGGCGGTCTGCACGCGCATGCAGGCGGTCCGGATGCACTCGGCGTCGGTCGGCTTGTCCGTCAGGGCCTGGGTCATCGCTGTCCTCGTCTCGGTCGACCACGGCGGTCAGTGGCTTCAGGTAAGGCTAACCTAAGCCATCGACGATCGTCGGACAACCGGTGATCTACGCTGAACCCCGTGCCCGCAGTCGCCTACTTCGGTCCCGCCGGGACGTTCACCGAGATGGCACTCGACCGCCTCCTGGCCGACGTGGTGCCGGGCGTCGACGGCCTCGACGTCCCCGCGGACGCCGGCCGGCTCGCCGCGCCGAGCCCCCGTGCGGTGATCGAGGCGGTGCGCACCGGATCGGCCGATTTCGGGTGCGTGCCGATGGAGAGCTCCGTCGAGGGTGCGGTGCCCGCGACCATGGACGCGCTCGCGACAGGCGCCCCCGTGCAGATCGTCGCCGAGGTCGTCATCGACATCGCGTTCACCGTCGCCGCCCGCGCGGCGATCGAGCCCGGGGCCGTCACCACGATCGCGGCCTATCCGGTCGCGGCCGGCCAGACGCGGGAGAGTCTGGAGCGTCTGTTCCCGGCGGCCACGGTGGTGCCCGCGTTCGTCGAACGCCGCGGCCGCCTCGGATGTGGCCGACGGCACCGCCGACGCCGCACTGACCACCCCGATCGCCGCGCAGGCGCACGGTCTCGTGCCGCTCGCGGAGGGAGTCGCCGACTCGGCGGACGCCACGACGCGCTTCGTGCTGCTGTCGCGACCGGTGCCCGTCCCGGTGCGGACCGGCGACGACCGGACATCGGTCATCATCGACCTCCCGAACGTGCCGGGGTCGCTGATGCGGGCGATGCGGGAGTTCGCCGACCGCGAGATTGACCTGACGCGCATCGAGTCGCGCCCGCGGCGCACGGCGCGGGGGCTACTACTTCTTCCTCGACGCCGTCGGACACATCGACGACGCACCGATGGCGCAGGCGCTGGCGGGGCTGCACGCCCACGCCGGGGTGTCGTTCCTCGGCTCCTGGCCGGCCGATCGGGGCAACGGCGAACCGCCGCCGGACACCCGGGCGTCGCTCGCCTGGGTCGAGGGTCTCCGACGGGGGGAACGCTGATGGGCAGCCTGCACCTGATCCGCCACGGCCAGACGACGTCGAACGTGATGGCCCGGCTCGACACCCGACCGCCGGGCGCCGGGCTCACTGATTTCGGTGCGCGACAGGCGGTCCGCTTCGGTCTCCTGAACCCCGACGTCCGCCCCCGCGGCGCTGTACAGCTCGGTCGCCCCGCCGTGCGCGGGAGACCGCGGAGCTGATCGGCAGTGTCTGGGGTGTGGAGGCGCAGCCGATCGAGGGCAT
>JAQIJH010000053.1:0-20159 GCA_036946345.1 Gordonia paraffinivorans
CGATGGCACGACCGCCTGGGCGATCTGGATCTCGCGGTCGACGAGATCCCACGGATGCTCCCGCGCGACCCGGAGACGGTGCAGTGGCCGGACGAGGTGACCGCGGACGGGGCGATCCCGCTCGCGCGGCTGCTGCCGGCGGGGATCGACGCCCAGGGGCGTCCGTCGAAGGCGCGGATCGTGGTCTTCCGCAAGCCGTTGGAGAGCCGGGCGGAGTCCGGCGACGACCTCGTCGACCTGGTCCACGAGGTCCTGGTGCATCAGGTGGCGACACACCTCGGCGTCGACGAGGACACCATCGACCCCGATCCGCGCTAGCGGGTGGGCCCCGTCGAGCCGGCCCCGCGCTCGGCGCGGTCGTTCAGATGATGCCGCGCTTGAGGCGGCGGCGCTCCCGCTCGGACAGACCGCCCCAGATGCCGAAGCGCTCGTCCTTGTGCAGGGCGTACTCGAGGCACTCGGCCTTCACCTCGCAGCCGGAGCAGATGCGCTTGGCCTCACGGGTGGAGCCGCCCTTCTCCGGGAAGAATGCCTCGGGATCGGTCTGGGCGCAGAGCGCACGCTCCTGCCACTGCTCCTCGCCGTCGTCGAAGAGCGCGTCGAAGTCGTCGGTGACCAGGGTCAGGTGGGGGGTGTTCGGTGCCGGCGTGCGCGACGGGAATCCGTCACCCAACATGTGTTCATACGACATCGCCGGGCCTCCTCGTGGTTCCGATGTCCGATCGCCCGTCCGGGAGATCGTCTGGTGTGCAATGACCTGCCCGGGGACGGGTGGTCGACTCAAACCGCGTTCCGTGTTCACCGTGCCGTTCGAACATGTGATCGAAAACCATGCGGGGGAACGCATCTCGGTCACAAATCGCTAATGACACTGGTGTGATTAGACACGCTGGCTCGCCGCGCGGTCAAGCGGAACGGCCACATTGCCAATACCACCAGGCGCTCGGGTTGCCCTCGATCCCGGTGTGTGGCGTGTCGCACCCCTCGCCACGGCGTCGTACGACGGTCCGCAGGGCCATGACTACAGTGGGTCGTCGTGAAGGCAACGGTCCTGGTGGGCGGCGTCGGCGGCGCCCGGTTCCTGCAGGGCGTCCGCCACCTGCTGGGGCCCACCGCGTTCCCCGCGGCTGACGTCGAACCCACGGCGCCACAACCGGATCCGAGTGTCACCGCGATCGTCAACGTCGGGGACGACGCCTGGATGCACGGCGTGCGGATCTGCCCCGACCTCGACACCTGCATGTACACGCTCGGCGACGGGATCGACACCGACCGCGGCTGGGGCCGTCGCGACGAGAGCTGGAACGCCAAGGCCGAACTCGCCGCCTATGGCGCCGATCCGGACTGGTTCGGCCTCGGCGACCGTGACCTCGCCACGCACCTGATCCGGACCCAGATGCTCGACGCCGGGTACCGCCTGTCGGACATCACCGCGGCGCTGTGCAAGCGATGGCAGCCCGGCGTGCGCCTGCTCCCCGCCAGCGACGACCGGCACGAGACCCACGTCGTCGTCACCCGCGACGAGGACGGCGCGAAGGTCGCCATCCACTTCCAGGAGTGGTGGGTGCGCTACCGCGCGAAGATCCCCACCCACGGTTTCGCCCAGGTCGGTTCCGAGGAGGCAACCCCCGCGCCGGGCGTCGTCGAGGCGATCGCCGACGCCGACATCGTGTTGCTCGCACCGAGCAACCCGGTGGTCAGCATCGGCGCGATCGTCAGCGTGCCGGGTGTGCGGTCGGCGCTGCGGACCACCAGCGCGCCGGTGGTCGGCATCTCCCCCGTCATCGGCGGTGCGCCGCTGCGCGGCATGGCCGACGAGTGCCTGTCGGTGATCGGCGTCGAGACCTCCGCCGAGGCGATCGGAGCGCACTACGGCGCGCGGTCGGGTACGGGCATCCTCGACGGGTGGCTGGTCGCGCCGGACGACACCGCCGAGATCCCGGGAGTCGCGACGGCGAGCGTCCCGCTGGTGATGAGCGATCCCGCCACGACCGCCGAGATGGTGCGTGCCGCCTGCCGTCTCGTCGGCGTGGACCCGACGTGACCGAGCCCGACGGGATCGAACCGCCAGGGCCCGGTCGTGACCACGCCGCTGCCGGCCACATCACCATGTGGGCCGTCCCGGGCCTGCCCCGCTTCACCGAGGGCGACGACGTCGCCGCCGCGATCGCCGTCGCCGCGCCCGACCTGCAGTCGGGGGACGTGCTGGTGGTGACCTCGAAGATCATCTCCAAGGCGGAGGGCCGCACCGTCGTCGCACCGTCGGACCCCGACGAACGGGACGCGCTGCGACGCTCGCTCGTCGAACAGGAGTCGGTGCGGGTCCTGGCCCGCAAGAACCGGACCCTCATCACCGAGAACTCGCTGGGGATCGTGCAGGCGGCATCCGGCGTCGACGGATCGAACGTTGGCACCGACGAACTGGTCCTGTTGCCCGTCGATCCCGATGCGAGCGCCCGGCGTCTGCGGGACGGCATCCGGACCGCGCTCGGCGTCGAGGTCGCGGTCGTCGTGACCGACACCATGGGCCGCGCGTGGCGCACCGGTCAGACCGACGCGGCCATCGGCGCCGCCGGCATCGCCGTCACCCACCCCTACGAGGGGGTCCGGGACCGCTGGGGCAACGACCTCGTCGTCACCGACATCGCGGTCGCCGACGAGATCGCGGCCGCCGCCGACCTCGCCAAGGGCAAGCTCGGTGAGACGCCGGTCGCCGTCATCCGAGGGCTGTCACCGCGCGACGACGGTTCCACGGCACGCGATCTCGTGCGCCCCGGCGAGGAGGACCTGTTCTGGCTCGGCGCCGACGAGGCCCTCGCCCTGGGTCGCCGTCAGGCCCTGCTGACCCGCACCTCCGTGCGCGCCTTCGCCGACGAGCCCGTCGACGAGGCGGACATGCGCGCCGCGTTCGCCGAGGCGCTCACCGCGCCCGCGCCGCATCACACCCACCCGGTGCGGTTCGTGTGGGTGCGCGACAGCGATCGTCGTCGTCGACTGCTCGACGCCATGGCCGACAGGTGGGAACGCGATCTCGCGGCCGACGGCAAGACCTCCGAGTCGATCGGGAAGCGTCTACGCCGTGGCCAGATCCTCTACGACGCACCGGAACTCGTCGTCCCGATGCTCGTGATGGACGGCGCCCACGACTACCCGGACACCGCGCGCACCGACGCCGAGCACACCATGTTCACCGTCGCCGTCGGCGCCGCGGTCCAGGGATTGCTCGTCGCGCTGTCGGTCCGCGGGATCGGGAGTTGCTGGGTCGGGTCGACGATCTTCGCCGCCGACATCGTCCCCGGACTCCTCGACGTCCCCGCCGACTGGGAACCGTTGGGCGCCATCGCGATCGGCCATCCGGCGGCCGAGACCGGACTGCGCCCGCCTGCGATCACCGATGGCCTGGTGCACGACCGGTGAGCGCCGCCTCCTTGCACTCCTCCACCGTCGAGTCGCTGACCGCGTTCTCCGCGCCCGACGCGGGACAGGATGCGCTGCGACACACCATGCTGGCCTTTCTCGCCGCCCGCGAGGACGCGTGTCTGCGCGCGTGCGAGCCGGGCCACATCACCGCGTCGACCCTCGTCCTGGACCACACCGGCCGGCACGCGCTGCTCACGCTGCACCCCCGGGTGGGCGCGTGGATCCAGCTCGGCGGCCACTGCGAACCCGAGGACGCGACCCTGTACGACGCAGCCGTCCGCGAGGCGGTCGAGGAGTCCGGCGTCGCCGGCGTGCGCCTGCACGCCGAACCCGTTGCGCTGCACACGCACCCGATCACGTGTTCGCTGGGCGTCCCCACCCGGCACCTCGACGTCCGCTTCCTCGGCGTCACGCCGCCGACCGCCGACGGCACCCCGCCGCCGGTCGTCCGCAGCGACGAGTCCGTCGACCTGCGCTGGTGGCCCGTCGACGACCTGCCCGAGTCGGCACGTACCGCCGAGATGACCCAGCTGATCGACGCCGCCCGCGCGGCGCACGCCGCCCTCGCCGCCTAGACCGAACTCCACCCTCCACCTGGTGGGCACCCGGACCCGTTTGTTGGGCGGTTGGAGCCATCTGTTGGGCGGTTGGAGCCGTCTGTTGGGCAGTTGGAGCCATCTGTTGGGCACTCGGGACGCGTCAGTCGCTTGATTCAGGCCTCCGCGCGCGTGTCGAGCCGCCCCTTCTGCCCAACAAACGGTTCCTGGCGCCCAACAGACGGTTCCTGCCGCCCAACAGATGGTGGAGGTGGGTCAGGCTCCGATGCGGTGGCCCTTGCCGACGGCGACGACGCCACCGGCGCTGACGGCGTACTTCTCGCGGTCCCGCTCGGGTTCGACACCGACGATCTCGCCGGGTCCGACGACGACGTTCTTGTCGAGGATCGCCTTCCGGACCACGGCGCCACGTCCGATGCGGACGCCGGGCATGAGCACACTGCCCTCGACGGTCGCGCCGTCGTCGATGATCACGTTGGAACTGAGCACCGAGTTGCGCACGGTCGCCGCCGAGATGATCGAGCCCGCACCGACGACCGACTCCTGCGCGAGCCCTCCGTGCACGAACTTCGCGGGCGCGAGGTTCTCGGTCGCACCGCGGATAGGCCAGCGGCGGTTGTAGAGGTTGAAGATCGGGTGCACCGACACGAGATCCATGTGGGCGTCGTAGAAGGCGTCGAGCGTCCCGACGTCACGCCAGTAGCCCTTGTCGCGTTCGGTGGCCCCGGGGACCTCGTTGTCCTTGAAGTCGTAGACGTACGCCTCGCCCCGGTTCACGAAGCCGGGGATGATGTCGCCGCCCATGTCGTGGTCGGAGTCGCTGTCGTCGGAGTCGGCCCGGATGGCGTCGACGAGGGCCTGCGTGGTGAACACGTAGTTGCCCATCGAGGCGAATGTCGCGTCCGGGTCGTCCGGGGTGCCGGGCGGGTCCTTCGGCTTCTCCAGGAACTGTGTGATGCGGCCGGACTCGTCGGAGTCGATGCAACCGAACGCGAACGCCTCCGACCGCGGGACGCGGATCCCGGCCACGGTCGCTGCCGCCCCGGACTCGATGTGTGCGGCGACCATCTGCTCGGGGTCCATGCGGTAGACGTGGTCGGCGCCGAAGACGACGATGTAGTCGGGCTCCTCGTCGTAGACGAGGTTCAGCGACTGGAAGATCGCGTCGGCGCTGCCGGTGTACCAGCGCGGTCCGAGTCGCTGCTGCGCGGGGACGGGGGTGATGTACTCGCCGTTGAACCCCGAGAGTCGCCACGTCTGGGAGATGTGGCGGTCCAGGGAGTGCGACTTGTACTGCGTGAGGACGCAGAGCCGTTGGTACCCCGCGTTGACCAGGTTGCTGAGCACGAAGTCGATCAGTCGGTAGGCGCCGCCGAACGGCACCGCAGGCTTGGCACGGTCCATGGTGAGCGGGTAGAGGCGCTTGCCCTCCCCGCCCGCCAGCACGATCCCGAGCACATGCGGCTGTGATCTCACACCGCCAACCTATCGGTCATCGGTGGCACGGGCCACAGGCGCGGGGGCGTTCGCGTGACGAATGTCGACCCGCGGACCACTCGTCGTCCGTGGCGGAGACCGCCGCCGACGCACTAGCGTCGACTCCTATGCGAGTGGCGATGATGACGCGCGAATACCCGCCCGAGGTCTACGGCGGTGCGGGGGTACACGTCACCGAACTCGTCCGCCATCTGCGCGCGCTGGCCACGGTGGACGTGCACTGCATGGGAGCGCCCCGCGACACCGCCCACGTCTACACCTCCGATCCGGGGCTCACCGGTGCCAACGCCGCGTTGACCACGATGTCCGCGGACCTGCGGATGGTCGCCGGCGCCGACGGGGCCGACGTGATGCACTCGCACACCTGGTACACCGGGCTCGCCGGTCATCTGGCGGCACAGCTCTACGGGGTGCCGCACGTGCTGACCGCGCACTCGCTGGAACCGCGACGGCCCTGGAAGGCCGAGCAACTCGGCGGTGGCTACCGACTGTCGAGTTGGGCCGAACGCAACGCCGTCGAGTACGCCGACGCGGTGATCGCGGTGTCGGCCGGGATGCGCGTCGACGTCTGCGACGCCTACCCCCGCCTCGACCCGGAACGGGTGCACGTGGTGCGCAACGGGATCGACACGACGACGTGGGCTCCCGTCGCCGACCCCTGGGGCGACGACTCGCCGTTGCGATCGCTCGGGGTCGATTCCGACCGCCCGATCGCCGTCTTCGTCGGTCGTATCACCCGACAGAAGGGCGTCGCCCACCTCGTGGCCGCGGCGCATCAGTTCGACCCCGACATCCAGCTCATCCTGTGCGCGGGCGCGCCGGACACGCCCGAGATCGGCGCGGAGATCGCCGCCGCCGTCGCACAGTTGTCGGAGCAGCGCAGCGGGGTGCACTGGGTCCAGGAGATGCTGCCGACCGACAAGGTGTCCCAGATCCTCACCGCGGCAACGGTGTTCGTCTGCCCGTCCATCTACGAGCCGCTGGGCATCGTCAACCTCGAGGCGATGGCCTGCGGCACGGCCGTCGTCGCCTCCGACGTCGGCGGCATCCCCGAGGTGGTCCGCGACCAGGTGACGGGTCTGCTGGTCCCCTACGACGCGACCGATGCCCGCGGGTTCGAGTCCGGCCTCGCAACCGCCGTCAACACCGTCGCGCGCGACGGCGCACGGGCCACGGAGATGGGCGCCGCGGGACGCGAGCGTGCGATCGCCGAGTTCTCCTGGGACTCCATCGCCGAACAGACCGTCGCGGTCTACCGTCAGGCGCTGGCCTCGTAGACCGACACCGTCGTCGAGACGGTCACCGTCGTCGACGACGGCAGCGCGGCGGACCGGGCGACGATCTCGGAGGGCGGGACGTGGTGCGCCGACGGTCCCATCGCGACCAGATCGGCGACGAGCGCGCGATCGGCGTCGACGGTGTACTCGATCAGACGTCGATCGCGGCGGGCGAACGCGGCGCTCATGGTGGCGCCGAGTCGGTCGGACTTCGTGGGGTCGACACCGATCATGCCCATCGGCGCGACGATCTCGCCGAGATGACGTGGCGTCGGCGCCACGATGACCACCCGGCCGCCGGGTGCGAGCACGCGCGCGAACTCGTCGACGTTGCGCGGGGAGAACACCGACAGCACCGTGTCGACGACGCCGCTGCGTATCGGAAGCCCTGCCCAGGCATCGGCGACCACCGCGCCGACGCGGTCGGAGACGCGCGCGATCGCTCGCGCGCCGGGCTTGGAGAGGTCGAGACCGACACCGCGTCGGTCGGGGTCGTCCGCGACGACCTGCGCGAGATGGTGGCCGGTGCCGGCCCCGACGTCGAGCACGGTCACCCCGACGGTCTCGTCCAGCAGGGCGTCGGTGACAGGTCCGAAACGACCCGCGCCCTGGGCACGGTCGCGTGCAGCGATCATCTCCGGGGTGTCGGAACGCAGGCCGTGCGCACCGCCGGCGAGCAGGGAGACGTAGCCCTGTCGCGCGATGTCGAACGTGTGCCCGCGATCGCAGATGACCGAGCGCTCGTCGATGTCGACCTCACCGGCGCACACGGGGCACGCGAGGAGGTCGACTACGGAGGCCAGTGTCACCGGCCGTCCGGGTGTCCGCCGTCAGCCGGCGACGCCACGCAGTTCTTCGCCCAGTGCCGCGGCCTCGTCGGCGGTGAGCTCCACGACCAGACGTCCGCCGCCCTCGATCGGGATGCGTACGACGATTCCTCGCCCTTCCTTGGCTGCTTCAAGGGGACCGTCGCCGGTCCGTGGCTTCATCGCCGCCATGTCACAAGCTCCCTCCGAGTGAACGCCGTCGTTCGGCGTCAGGGTTCGATCTTATGCGGCCGGACCGCGGTCGTCCCCCGGCGCGTCGGCTTCGGCCCGCGAGAAGTCGTTGGCGTCGCGGCCTTGCAGGTCCAGCACGACGCCGCGCAGCTCGTCGATCTCGCGCGCGAGCTTCTCCAACGCCCAGTCCACCTCGGCCTGCTTGTAGCCGCGGAAGACCAGCGCGAATCGCAGGTCCCGGACGTCGGCACCGGTGATCCCGGCCCGGGGCAGGCGGGTGAGCGTGGTGTCGGGATCGAGGGCGGGGAGGTCCTCACCCCGACCGAATACGAACCAGACGACGGCGAACACGACCGCCACCACCAGCACCATGACGAGCAGGTAGAGCAAGAGGGTCTGCACGCCCCCGACGGTAGCGGGTACTAGGGGGCGACCACCCCGCGCAGCCCTTCCTCGCCGAACAGCGGCTCGAGCATCGAGCTGTAGTCGGGTCCGCGGCGCAGCATCTGACCGCCGTCGACGTTGACGACCTGGCCGGTGATCCAGGTCGACGCGTCACCGAGCAGGAACGTCGCCAGTGCCGCGATGTCCTCGACCTCACCCACGCGCGGGAGCGGTGTGGACGCGGCGTAGTCGGCCGACAGTTCCGGGGAGTCCAGGACGAGGGCGACGAGTTCGGTGCGTGTGAGGCCCGGCCGGATGCCGTTGACGCGCACGTTGCTGGCGCCGAGCTCGTCGGCGGCCAGCCGCACGAGGTGGTCGACGGCCGACTTGGTGACGCCGTAGGCGCCGAACCAGCGGTGGGTGTTGGATGAGGCGATCGACGAGATGGCGACGATGGACCCGCCGCCCGCACGCACGAGCTCCCGTGCGGCGTGCTTGATCGTGTACATCGTGCCGTTGACGTTGAGGTCGACGGTGTTGCGCCAGGCGGCGCTGTCGATCTGGGTGACCGGGCCGATGGTCTCGCTTCCGCCGGCGCAGGCGACCACGCCGTCGAGCCGTCCGACGCGTTCGATCACCTCGGCCACGGCCGCGGCGACCTGCTCCTCGTCGGTGATGTCCGCGGCGACGGCGTGCACCGTCCCTGCGCCGGCGATCTCCGACGCGGCCGCCTCGAGACGTTCACGGTTGCGGCCGAGGACGGTGACGTCGGCGCCGCCCTCGACCAGGGACGCGGCGATGCCGCGACCTATCCCGCTGCCACCGCCGGTGACGAGGATGGACCGTCCCGAGACCGAACCGACCGTCATGCGCGCTCCCATCGAGAGTGGTTCACGCCCCACGAAACTGGAACGTGTTCTACCGATGAGACCACATGGGTCGTCAGGACGCGCGCACTCCTCGCGTCACCGGGGACCGCAGCGTGTTCATGGGCGGCCGGTCGGCGAGGTGCACCTCGGTGGTCAACGGGGTGAAGGTCCCGTCGTCCTGCGCGGTGAACTGGGTCAGGCCCACGCCGGAGTCGTCGATGCCGCAGCGCCGCATGAACGTCCCGACGATCTGACGGCTCATCACACCCAGCTCGATCAGCGGGCGGTTGCGGTGGGTGCGGACACCGAGGTTGACCTGGGCGATCCCTGCCATCCCGTACCGGTCGTAGGTGTCGATGAGGAGGCCGATCTCGACGCCGTAGCCCGGCGCGAACGGCACCGACGACAGCAGTTCGCGGGTCCCGGCGTACTCACCGCCGAGCGGCTGCAGCACCGACGTCAGGTCGGGCTTGAGCGACGCGAGGAGCGGACGGGCGACGAGTTCGGTGACCCGCCCGCCGCCGTTCGGGTCCTGCGCCCCACCGGTGCGCAGCGGCCGCCGGTAGTAGCCCTTCACCAGCTGCACCGACTCGTCGAGCAGCAGCGGCCCGAGGAGCTTGGGCACGAACATCGGGTCCGGGTCGAGCAGGTCGGAGTCGACGAAGGCGATGAGGTCGCCGGTCGTCGCGGCGATCGAGCGCCACAGGACCTCGCCCTTGCCGGCCACCGGGGCCAGTTCGGGGACCGCCGCCTCGCGGCTGACCACGCGGGCGCCGGCCGCGGTCGCACGCTCTGCGGTGGCGTCGGTGGAACCGGAGTCGAGCACGATGAGTTCGTCGACGAGGGTGCCGAGCAGCGGGCGGATAGAGGCGACCACCGTGCCGACGGTCTCCTCCTCGTCCAGCGCGGGGAGCACCACCGACACCGTACGGCCGCGTTTGGCCGCGACGAGTTCGTCGACGGAGAAGTCGGGTCGTTCGTAGGTGTGGGTCTCCGACCAGGCGAGTGCCTGCGGGTCGACGTCGGCCGGTGCCGGCCACATCCGTGTCCTGTGGTGTGCGGTCATGCGAGTCCCCTGACTGTTCGTTGCGGTGGACGTGTACCCGCTATCGCGGCGACCATGTCGACCACTTTCCGGGTGGCGGCGACCTCGTGGGCTCGGAAGACCCGTGCTCCCGCCGAGGCGGCGAGTGCGGTGGCTGCGAGGGTTCCCTCCAGCCTGTCCTCCAGGCCCACGCCCAGAGTCTCCCCTACGAAATCCTTGTTGCTCAGTGCCATCAGCACTGGTCGGCCGGTGTTAACGAGAATGTTCACGTGGCGTAACAGCGCCAGCCCGTGGTGCGTGTTCTTCCCGAAATCGTGCGTCGGGTCGATCAGGATGCCGTCGGCGGCCACCCCGGCGGCCTCCGCCCGATCGGCCGCCGCGGTCACCTCGGCGAGGACATCGGCCACGACGTCGGAGTAGCGAACGCGGTGGGGACGGGTCCGCGGGACGGCTCCGCCGGTGTGCGAGCAGACGATGCCGGCGCCGCACGCGGCCGCGGTGTGCACCAGGTCGGGGTCGGCGCCGGCCCAGGTGTCGTTGACGAGGTCGGCGCCCGCGGCGCAGGACTGCTCGGCGACCTCCGAGCGCCAGGTGTCGACGCTGATCACGAGGTGCGGGTGGGTGGAGCGGACCCAGTCGACGAACGGGACGACCCGGCGGATCTCCTCCTCGGCGTCGACCTCGACCCCCGGGCCGGCCTTCACCCCGCCGATGTCGACGATGTCGGCGCCCTCGTCGACGGCCCTCGCGACGCGGTCCATCGCACCGCGGTCGGAGAACGCCGTCCCCCCGTCGTAGAACGAGTCGGGCGTCCGGTTGACGATCGCCATCACCAGCGCCCGTCCGGGGTCGACCGGGCGACCGCACAGGGTGGGTGACCACCCGGCGGGTGTGGCGGGGCCTACCGACTCCGACAGCACGCCGCTTACGAGTTGCGGGGCGCCTTGGCGGCGGCGACGTCGTCGGCGTACCCGTCGTAGTACTCGACGTAGCCGTCGGACTTGCCGGCGAGGACGTACAGCGGGTCGTCGCCGGTGTCGGAGTAGCCCTGCTCGCGCAGCTCCACCTTCATCGTCTTGAAGGTGGAGGTCTGCTCGAGCGACTCCACCACACGGATGAACAGCGGCAGCGCGTACGACGGCAGCGCGTCGTAGAGATGCTTGGCCAGTTGCTGGCCGTCGAGCTTGTCGCCGTTCTTAAGCGTGACCGCGGCCATACCGGCCTTGCCGTCGGTGTCGGGGATCTCGACGCCGAACACGACCGACTGACCGATCTGGGAGTCCCCGTCCAGGCCGCCCTCGACCTCGGTGGTCGCGACGTTCTCGCCCTTCCACCGGAAGGTGTCGCCGAGGCGGTCGACGAAGGCGACGTGCGAGAAGCCCTGGTCCCGCATGAGATCACCGGTGTTGAACCACTTGTCGCCGTCCTTGAACGCGTCGGTGATCATCTTCTTCTCGGTCGCCTTCGGGTCGGTGTACCCGTCGAAGGGGATGCGGTCGTTGATCTCCGAGATCAGCAGGCCCGCCTCACCCTTCGCGACCTCCTTGACGCGCCCCTTGTCGTCGCGGACGGGATCACCCGTCTCGCCGTCGTACTCGACGATCTTGTAGGTGAGGGGGCAGAAGCCGGCGGTGCGGTTGAGGTTGAAGATGTTGATGAAGGCCAGGTTCGACTCGCTGGCCGCGTAGAACTCGACGATGCGCTCGATGCCGAAGCGGGCCTTGAACTCGTCCCAGATCTCCGCGCGCATGCCATTTCCGACGGCGACCCGGACCGAGTGCTTGCGATCGGTGTCCTTCTCCGGCTGCGCCAGCAGATAGCGGCACAGCTCGCCGATGTAGCAGAACGCGGTGGCGCGGTTCTGGATCACGTCGTCCCAGAACCGTGACGCCGAGAAGCTGCGCCCGATCGCCAGGCACGCACCCGCACCGAGCACCGACGACAGCGAGACCGTGAGCGCGTTGTTGTGGTACAGCGGCAGGCAGGCGTACATCGTGTCGTCGTGGCGCAGGCGCACACCCATGCCGCCGATGCCCGACATCCCTGTGAGCCAGCGGAAGTGGGACATCACGCTGGCCTTGGGCATGCCGGTGGTGCCCGAGGTGAAGATGTAGAACGCCTTCGTCGACGCGGGCAGCGTCGCGGTGATCGACGGCTCCGACTCCGACTTCCCCTGCGACTGCTCCTCGATGTCGTCGAAGGTGAGCACCTCACCCGGCACCGACGACTCGGTCGCGGAGTCGAGCGCCTCGCGGGCGTCGGGGTCGAGGATGAGGACGTTCGCCTCCAGCACACCGAGGCTGTGGTCGATGACGTTGCCGCGCTGGTTGTAGTTGAGCATGCCGGCGATGGCGCCGAGCTTGACCACGGCGATCATCGCGAGGACCGCCTCGGGGCGGTTCTTGGACAGGACGCCGACGACGTCGCCCTCGGACACACCCTTCTCCGCGAGCAGCGCCGCCCACCGGTTGATGCGGCGGTTGCACTCGCCGTAGGTGTACGACCGGCCCTCGAACCGCAGGAACGGGCGGTCGGGGTGGTCGTCGGCGCGCTTGGCGAACAGACTGCCGATGGTCACGGTGCTCGTCGGCTTGCGCAGCACGAACCCGGGGGCGTTACGGAGCATGACCGAGGCGTCCGTTGCGAGCCCGAGCACCCCCTTGGCCATGTCCTTCACTCCGACATGCGAACGGGCTTCGGTCGACACTCGGCTGCTCCCCACTGACTTCACCGACGATGGCACGTGCTGTGACAGAGGTTACCGGCAGGTAGACAGCGCGATGGCACGGGTCACAGAATCGGTCACCCGCAATCGCTCGAGCGCCGTCGCCGAGACGAACCCCTCGCCACGGAGACCCTCGAGCCAGCCCAGCATCGGGCGGTAGAAGCCGAAGGCGTCGAGCAGCACGACGGGCTTGTCGTGCATACCTAGGTAGCCGCCCGTCCAGGTCTCGAACAGCTCCTCGAGCGTCCCGACGCCCCCGGGCAGCGTGATGAAGCCGTCCGCGCGGTCGTCCATGAGCTGTTTGCGCTGCCGCATCGTCTCGGTCACGACGAGCTCGTCGGCGTCGACGTCGGCCACCTCCCGGTCGACGAGCGCCCGCGGGATGATCCCGACCGTCCGACCGCCGCCCTCGCGGGTCGCGCGGGCCACCGCGCCCATCATCGAGATGTTGCCGCCGCCGGACACCAGGCTGTGGCCGCCGGCGGCGATCGCGGTGCCCAGTTCGGTGGCGAGGTCGATGTAGCGCTGCGGCACCGGACCCGACGCGCAGTAGACACAGATCGCGCTCACGCGACACCCCCGGGCCGGCCGAGGCGCGCCTGGTCGGCCCGGGCGACGTCGGCCCGGGCCCGGTCGGCGCGGTCGGCGATCGCCCGGGTCACCGTCTCGACCGCCTCGTCGACGCTGTCGGTGGTGGTCAGCAGGGCGACATCCGCCTCGGACACGGTGCCCGCCGCGAGCAGGGTCGTGCGGATCCAGTCCATCAGTCCACCCCAGTAGTCGGTGCCGAGCAGCACGATCGGGAACCGGGTGACCTTGCGGGTCTGCACCAGCGTCAACGCCTCGAACAGCTCGTCGAGGGTGCCGAACCCGCCGGGCAGACAGACGAACGCCTGCGCGTACTTCACGAACATCGTCTTGCGTGCGAAGAAGTAGCGGAAGTTCACACCGAGGTCGACCCAGTCGTTCATCGACTGCTCGAACGGCAGCTCGATGCCCAGACCGATCGACACCCCGCCGGCCTCCGCGGCTCCGCGGTTCGCGGCCTCCATCGCCCCGGGACCGCCGCCGGTGATGACGGCCAGCCCGGCACGGGCGAGAGCGGCCCCGAGGTCGACACCCATGGCGTACTCGGGCGCGTCCGGTCGGGTGCGGGCGGAACCGAAGACGGTGACCGCCGACGACACCCCGGACAGCGCGTCGAAGCCGGCGACGAACTCCGACTGGATCCGCAGGACCCGCCACGGGTCGCGTTCGGCGCGGTCGGCCCGCAGACGACCGTCGAGGTCGCTGCGGGCGTCGAGGTCGGTGGTGTCCAGCAGGCGGTGGTCCGACGTGGACGCGGGCTCCGACCGGTCGCGCCGTCGGCAACTCGCCCCGGCGTAGCTGAGCGGGGCGGGCGCAGGACGCTCGGCCGCGGGACGTTCGGGATCAGCGCTGTCGGGACCGGGGGTGTCGGGATCGGGGCTGTCGGGATCGGGGGCCACGCCGCGACGGTAGTCGAGCGGTCGGGTCGCGACGGTCAGCCCGTGGGGGTCGTCAGGTATCGACGCAGCGTCTCGGTGACGCTGCGGATCTCGGCGGCCGACACGCGTTCGTCCCGGCGGTGGGCCAGGCTCGGATCACCCGGGCCGAGGTTGACCGCCGGTACGCCGCGGGCGGCGAACCGGGACACGTCGGTCCAACCGAACTTCGCGCGGAAGCGACCATCCGCGGCGTCGACGAGCCCCCGTGCCGCCGGGTGCGACAACCCCGGCAGCGCCCCGGGCGCGATGTCGGTGACCGTCATCGTGACCTCCCCCGCGTCGAGCGGGCCGGCGAACGTCTCCCGCACGTGCGCCAGTGCGGCGTCGGCGTCACGGTCGGGGGCGAAGCGGAAGTTCACGTCGAGCGTGGCGACGTCGGGGACGACGTTGCCGGCCACTCCCCCGCCGACGGCGACCGCCGACAGACCCTCCCGGTACTCGCACCCGTCGATGTCGACCCGACGAGGGGCGTAGGCGGCGAGGATCTGCAGTACTCCTGCGAGGTGGTGGATCGCGTTGTCACCCATCCACGATCGTGCCGAGTGCGCGCGCACACCCGCCGCCGCCAGCCGCACCCGCAGAGTGCCCTGGCACCCCGCCTCGATCAGGCCGCCGGTGGGTTCGCCGAGGATCGCGACGTCGGCCTCGAGCCAGTCGGGCAGCTCGCGCTCGATGACGCCCAGTCCGTTACGTGCCGCCTCGATCTCCTCGCAGTCGTAGAAGATCAGCGTGAGGTCGTGGGCGTGGTCGGCGACCGTGGCCGCGAGGTGCAGGAACACCGCGTCGCCGGACTTCATGTCGACGGTGCCGCAGCCGTGCAGGACGGTGTCGTCCCCGTCGTGGGTGCGGCGGTGCGGGACGTTGTCGGCGATCGGCACGGTGTCGAGGTGACCGGCCAGGATGACACGGCTCGGGCGGCCGCGGTCGGTGCGGGCGAGCACCCGGTTGCCGTCCCGGACGATCTCGAAACCCGTTGTCTGCGTGCGCAACGCGGCCTCGACCGCATCGGCGACGGCCGCCTCGTCCTGCGACACGCTCGGGATGTCGACAAGAGCCGCCGTCAGCTCCACGGGGTCGTCGTGCAGGTCCAGATGCGCGGTGCTCACGGACGTCGAGGCTAACGGGGCGACGCGGCGGGTGTGGAATACCGTCGCCGCACGCGTGAGTTGTCCCGGGCATGACGACTCTCGCGATCGTGGGTGCAGGTGCAGGACTGGGTGCGGCGGTGGCCCGCCGATTCGGGGCGGAGGGGTTCTCGGTCGGGTTGATCTCCCGCAACCAGGGACGGCTCGACGCGCTGGCCGACGACCTCGGCAAGGCGGGCGTGCACGCGCAGGGCTTCACCGCCGACGTCCGCGACCCCGCGTCGATCGCCGCCGCCCTCGAGCAGGTCACCGAGACGCTGGGACCGATCGAGGTGCTGCAGTACAGCCCGCTGCCGCAGAAGGACTTCATGCGTCCGGTGCTGGAGACCACCCCCGCGGACATGGTCGGCCCGGTCGAGTTCTCGATCTACGGTCCCATCGCCGCGGTACACCAGGTGGTGCCCGGCATGCGGTTCCTCGGGGAGAACAGGGGCACCATCCTCTTCGTCAACGGCGGGTCGGCGGTCAAGCCCGGTCGCGCGGTGACCGGCACCTCGGTGGCGTTCGCCGGCCAGGCCGCCTACGCGCAGTTGCTCAACGAGGTGCTCGGCGAGGAGGGCATCCAGGTGTCGCAGCTGATCATCGGCGGGTCGATCTCCGAGGACCACCCCGAGAAGAACCCGACCGCACTCGCCGAGAAGCTGTGGGAGCTGCACACCGGCCGCGACCGCTTCCGCATCCAGGTCGACTCGGACTGACCGGTAAGGTCACGAGCCGTGACTGAAGCAACGTCTGCGTCCGGGATCGGCATCGCCACCATCACCGACGACGGCAAGGTCCTCGACACCTGGTTCCCCGCACCCGAACTCGGCACCGGCGGGGAGTCGGGCACGCAGCGCCTGTCGGGGGACGACGTCCCCGCCGACCTCGCGGCGCTGGTCAGCGTCGACGAGGCGCGGAAGGTCTCGCTCGTCGCGGTCCGCACGGTCATCGGCGACCTGTCGCAGCCGCCGACCGCCGCGCACGACGTGTACCTGCGTCTGCACCTGTTGTCGCACAGGCTCATTCAGCCGCACGGGGCGAACCTCGACGGACAGTTCGGGCTCCTGAGCAACGTGGTGTGGACCAACTTCGGGCCGTGTGCGGTGGACGGCTTCGAGCTGACCCGCGCTCGGCTGAAGGCGCGTGGCCCGGTCGCCGTGTACGGCGTCGACAAGTTCCCACGCATGGTCGACTACGTCGTGCCGTCCGGTGTGCGTATCGGTGACGCGGACCGGGTGCGGCTCGGTGCACACCTCGCGAGCGGCACGACTGTCATGCACGAGGGTTTTGTGAACTTCAATGCCGGCACCCTCGGCAACTCGATGGTCGAGGGCCGCATCTCGGCGGGCGTCGTCGTCGACGACGGCTCCGACGTCGGTGGTGGCGCATCGATCATGGGCACGCTGTCCGGTGGCGGCACGACGGTCATCTCGCTGGGGAAGCGATGCCTGCTCGGCGCGAACTCGGGGTGCGGCATCTCCCTCGGCGACGACTGCGTCGTCGAGGCGGGGCTCTACGTGACGGCGGGAACCAAGGTCACCGGCCCCGACGGCACCACGGTGAAGGCCCGCGACCTGTCCGGCCGCAGCAACCTGCTGTTCCGGCGCAACAGCGTCAGTGGCGCGGTCGAGGTCGTGCCGTGGAAGGGCGACGGCATCGCCCTCAACGAGGCGCTGCACGCCAACGACTGACCCCCGCCGGTCGCCACGGCGCCGAGCGTGCCGTAACCACCCGCCGAGCGTGCAGAAACCACCCGCCGAGCGTGCAGCAGATCCCGTCGAACGTGCGGACGATCCCGTGGGCGCGACGCTTCCGCACACTGGACGTCGATTTTCTGCACGCTCGACGTCGAGTTTGTGCACGCTCGGCGAATGGGGCGCGAGCGCTCAGGAGTCGACGGCGACCGTCTCGGTGAGGCGGGCGACGGCGGCTGCGATGCGCTCGTCGGTCGCGGTCAACGCGATGCGCACGTGCTGGGCACCCGCCGGTCCGTAGAACTCGCCCGGCGCGGCGAGGATGCCGAGCTCGGCGAGCCAGGCGACCGTGTCGCGGCAGGCCTCACCGCGGGTGGCCCACAGGTAGAGCCCGGCCTCGGAGTGGTCGATGCGGAACCCGGCGTGACGGACCGCCGTCGCCAACGCGATCCGCCGCGCGCGGTAACGCTCTCGCTGGTCGGCGACGTGCTCGTCGTCGCCGAGCGCCGCCGTCATCGCCGACTGCACCGGGAACGGCACGATAAGACCGGCGTGCTTGCGGACGGCCAGCAACTCCCCGATCAGGTCACGGTCGCCGGCGAGGAAACCCGCCCGGTAGCCGGCGAGGTTCGAGATCTTCGACAGTGAGTGCACGGCAATCAACCCGCTCACGTCGCCGTCGCACACACGCGGATCCAGGATCGACACGGCCTCGGCGTCCCACGCCAGGCCGAGGTAGCACTCGTCGGAGATGACGATCGTCCCGCGCTCACGTGCCCACGCCACCACCTTGCGCAGGTGCTCGACACCGAGCACCCTGCCGGTCGGGTTCGACGGTGAGTTGAGGAAGATCGCACCCGGTCGCGACGGGCCCAGGGCCAGCGTGGAATCCGCCCGCACGGGCGTGGCCCCGGCCAACAGCACACCGACCTCGTAGGTCGGGTAGGCCACCTCGGGGATGACGATCTCGTCGCCCGGACCGAACCCGAGGAGCGAGACGATAGAGGCGATCGCCTCCTTGGTCCCGATCACCGGCAGGATCGACGACCCGTCGAGCGGCGTCGACCCGTACCGACGGGTGAGGGCAGCCGCGGCCGCGTCACGCAGCTCGGCGGTGCCCGCGGTCGCGGGATACCCCGGGAACTCGGCGCCGTCGTCGAGACCGCGGCGGACGACGTCGGCGATCGGGTCCACCGGTGTGCCGACGGACAGGTCGACGATGCCGTCGGGATGCGCGGCGGCCCGCGTCTTCGCGCCGCTCAGCGAATCCCACGGGAAGTCGGGCAGTGTCGCGCCGACACCGCGTCGCGGACGGACGCCCGCGAGGGCGGCGTTCTCGGTCACTCTCCGGTGTCCGTCACTCTTCGGTGTCCGTCACTCTTCGGTGTTCATGGGCGGCAGACCCTTGATGAACGCGGGGTCGTTCGCCGTCTTGCCGACCTTGCTCGCGCCACCCGGCGAGCCGAGGTCGTCGAAGAAGTCGACGTTGGCCTTGACGTAGGGCTCCCACTCGTCCGGCACGTCGTCCTCGTAGAAGATGGCCTCCACCGGGCACACGGGCTCACAGGCACCGCAGTCGACGCACTCGTCGGGCTGGATGTAGAGCATCCGCTCGCCCTCGTAGATGCAATCCACCGGGCACTCCTCGACGCAGGCCCGATCGAGCAGGTCCACACAGGGCTCGGCGATGATGTACGTCAACACACTCTCCTTCGCAGTACGCGCGTTCTCCCAAGTATCCGCGTCGGCGGCGCGCCGGGACAACCGGGGTCGGACCTGACGAGTTTCGGATCACAGCGGCTGCAACCCTCCCCGACCTGGTGCCCACCGACCACTCTGGGGCCCGTGAGTGTTCCCCGGACGCAGTGGCGATGTCTCGGCTGATCGAGCCGACCGCCCCACCCCTCCTCGCCCCCGGAGAACCGATGCTCACCCAGACCCGCCCGACGGCGCTCGCACCGACTCGCGTCGACTCACCGCACCGTGTCCTGCCGACCCGCCTGTGCCCCGCCGACCTGCTGCGTCTCACCGATCAGACCGCCGCCGACGTGCTCGACGGCCGGCACGACGGCGTGCTCCCCGCGCACTGGAGCACGACGGAGCGGTGGTCGACGCGGCTCGTCGCCGACGACGAGGTGGACGTCTGGCTGATCAGCTGGACCCCCGGCGCGTCGACCGAACTGCACGATCACGCCGGGTCGATCGGCGCACTCACCGTCGTCTCGGGCAGCCTCGCCGAGTACCGCTGGGCCGGGCGTGAGCTGCGGGCCCGCACGCTCGACGCCGGTGACCAGGCGTCGTTCCCCCTCGGCTGGGTGCACGACGTGATGCGCAACCCGACCACGCCCATCACCGTCGAACCGACACTCAGCGTCCACGCGTACTCCCCGCCGCTCACCGCGATGTCGTACTACGAGGTGACCGCCGAGCAGTCGTTGCGCAGGGTCCGCACCGAGCTCACCGACCAACCCGAGTGATGCCGACCGGGCATACTCCGGCCTCATGAGCGCACCCCGCACCATCGACGACGTCCTCGACGAGGCACGGTCGCGTCTGCACCGGCTCCCGGCCGAGGACCTCGCCGCCGAGGTCGCGGACGGCGCGGTCGTCGTCGACATCCGGCCGGCTTCACAGCGCGCGCAGGAAGGCGACGTCCCCGGCGCACTGGTCATCGAACGCAACGTGTTGGAGTGGCGGGCCGACCCCACGAGCGACGCACGCATCCCGGAGGCCGTCGACCACGACGTGCGCTGGATCGTCGTGTGCCAGCAGGGCTACACGTCGTCGTTGGCCGCCGCGGCTCTCCAGGACCTCGGTCTGCACCGCGCCACCGACGTCGTCG
Source organism: Gordonia paraffinivorans (assembly GCA_036946345.1). GTDB lineage: Bacteria > Actinomycetota > Actinomycetes > Mycobacteriales > Mycobacteriaceae > Williamsia_A > Williamsia_A paraffinivorans_A. The sequence goes on from JAQIJH010000053.1 coordinate 19,962, forward strand.
GGGGCCAGGAGGCGCTACGCGACATCGGGTACGCGCCGCCCGCCTGACGCGACTGCACGCTCGGTGGCGATTTTCGGCACGCTCGGCGAGGTGTTTCGGCACGCTCGGCGGGGTGTTTCGGCACGCTCGGCGGGGTGTTTCGGCACGCTCGGCGGTGAAGCCGAGACGACGTCAGACGTGGACGGGTGCGCGCAGGCT
>JAQIJH010000054.1:0-27397 GCA_036946345.1 Gordonia paraffinivorans
CCATCGCATCTGGCGCTCGAACGGCCGCGGGTCGACGCCCTCACGGTCGAGGAACTCCCACAGCGCCTTGTCGTGCGCCTCGGCGTGCATCGCCTCCTGGCCGACGAACCCGCGCATGGTCGCGGCGAGCTCCTCGTCGGCGACGAGCGGCAGCGCCTCGTTGTAGGTGGTGACGAACCACCGCTCGCCCCTCGGGGGAGCAGCAGGTTCAGCACGCTGATGACGTTCGACGCCATCGGGTGGCCCGGGATCCAGTGCAGCGGCGTGTGTTCGAGATCGAATGCGACGTTGCGCGCCTGCAGGTGGACGGGCCCGGGATCGGCGATCTCGGGGGTGCTGATGGTCTGCGGTCGGGACATGGTCGGGCTCCTCACACCAGGGGACGTACGGGCCATCCGGCGCGACAGCGCCGGGACGAAGCGGTAGACGCGGTATCCGACCGCGGCCTCGGGGGTCACCGGCACCACGGCGCGGTTCTCCAGCACGGCGGACAGGATCCGTCGGGCGACCTTGTCGGGGGTGTAGCCACGACGGCGGTAGGCGGCGTCCATGCGGTCCTGGCGGCGCTTCTGTTCCGCCCCCGTCGATCCGGCGAACTCGGTCGTCGAGACGATCTTCGTGTCGACGATGCCCGGGCAGATGGCCGAGACGCCGATGCGTGCACCGGCGAGTTCGGCGCGCAACGACTCGCTGAGCAGCAACACCCCCGCCTTGGTGGCGGCATAGGCGCCGAGCCCGCGCTGCGGGGTGAACGCCGCGGCCGACGCGAGGTTGACGATGTGCCCGCCTTCGCCGCGCTCGACCATCTGACGGCCGAAGTACCGGCTGCCCGTGGCCACCCCGATGAGGTTGATGTCGACGAGTCGTCGTATCTGTGCGTCGGTGGCGTCGAGGAGGGATCCCGCCAGGCCGATCCCGGCGTTGTTCACGACGATGTCGGGGACGCCGTGGGCCTTGGCGACCTCCTCGGTGAACGTCGCGAAACGCGGCGTCGTCGGAGACGTCGAGCGGGTAGGCGTGTGCGGTGCCGCCGAGGGTGGCGATCGCCTCGACGGTGGTGCGGGCGCCGTCGAGGTCGATGTCGCTGCACACCACCTCGGCGCCGTTGCGGGCGAACAGGATCGCGGTCTCGCGCCCGATTCCGCTGCCGGCGCCCGTGATCACCGCGAGACGGCCCGCGAGGGGTCCGCGGCGGCCGGTCACCGCGAGCCGGTCGAGCGACGGCGAGGCCGAGCCGGACTCGATGGCCTCGATGAACTCGGTGGCCCGGTCGGCGATGAGCTGCGGTCGGGAGTAGGGCAGCCAATGGCCGGCAGGCAGATCACGACGCCACAGTCGTGACGCATATTTCGGGGGTGCCGTCGAAGATGGCGGCGCGCAGGGCGATGTCGCGCGTGTTCACCAGTTCGAGCACCGGCACGTCGGTCGAGCCGGGGTTCGGGTGGAACAGACGCGGTCGGATGTTGGCGCGGTAGTACCGCAGGCCCGAGATCATGTCGCGGTGCAGGCTGGGCGCGACGGTGATCGCCGACGGCGAGGTCCCCTCGACGGCCTGCAGGAACCGACGCCACACCGGCGCCCATCCCAGGGCGCCGAAGAAGAGCTTCGGGACGACCGGCATCTGGAACATCACCGTGTAGGCCGACGACGCGACCTGCGACAGTGCCTGCGCGACGTTCGACGGTGTGGGCCGCGACAGCTTCTGGCTGGCCCAGGTTCCGAGGTGGTCGAGGTTGGGGCCGGAGATCGACACGAACGACGCGATGTGGTCCGTCGCGCCGGGCGTCGTCACGGCCTCCCAGGTCTGCACCGATCCCCAGTCGTGGGCGACGACGTGTGCAGGCCTCTCGGTGACGGCCTCGATGACCGCGAACAGGTCCTGGGCGAGTTCCGGCAGAGCGTAGGGCGCGTCTCCGGCGGGTGAGTCGCTCTCCCCGTACCCGCGGGTGTCGTAGGCGACGACGTGGAAACGGCTCGTGAGCAGCGGCGCGACCTGATCCCACAGGTGGTGGGTGTCCGGCCAGCCGTGGACCAGCACGACGGTCGGGGCATCCGGGTCGCCGGCCTCGACGACGGCGAGACGCACGTCGCCGTTCTGCACGGTGCGCGGACGCCAGTCCACGGGTGTTCGGTCGGTCACAGAAGTAGACGTTACCAACTGTCACACGTACAGCGGAAGTCCTGCGAGCTCAGTGGCCGAGCTGGACGGCCTTGACCACCAGCAACACCGCGCCGAGCACGAGGTATCCCCGGAGCGCGAGCAGGCCGAGCGTGGTCCCGGTCGACCACCGCACCGGTTCGAGCAGGGCCGGTGGCGGCATGCGCCACTGCTCCTTGTCGACGCCGGACCAGTCCCTGCGCGCCTCGTCGGTCCGCGTCCGGCCACGCGCGGTCACCCGCAGTGCCGTCACCGCGCCCGCCCCCGCCGTCGCGATGCCCGCCGCCAGCCAGATGCTCAGGGTGACCACGTCGGCGGCGGGGGAAGAGCGTCGTCGTCATGAGGATCGCCGACAGCAGGATCAGCACAGCGACGATCGCCACGGCCACGACGTTCAACCACCGCTTGTTCACCCACGGGCCGAGCACCTGACGGTCGTTGCAGAGCAGCAGCAGGAACACGCTGGCGCTCGGCAACAACAGCCCGGCCAACGCCTGGACGGCGGTGGTGATCAGCCCGAGCGGCGCGTCCGGGATGAGGACGATCGCTGCCGCGAGCGCCACCATCACCGTGTAGGAGAAGTAGAACCTCGTCGCTCCCCGGACCCCGCGGTGCAGCGAGTGCTCGATCGAGAACACGTCGCCGAAGGCGTAGCTGGTGGACAGGGTCACCGCCGCGGCACCCACGATCGAGGCATCGAGCAGCACGATCGCGAAGATCGTCCCCAGGACATGGCTGTGCTGCGCCAGCATGTGCGCGATGTCGCTCGCGTCGCTGCTGTCGGTCCACATCCCCGAGCCCGTGGACCGCGTCGCGAAGTCGGCGGTCGCGATGAGGGCGGCGGCACCGATCGCCACGACGAACGCGCCGATCGTGGTGTCCACGCGTTCGTAGCCGATGAACCGGGGCGTGATGCGCTTGTCGATGATGGTCGACTGCTGGAAGAACAGCTGCCACGGCGCGACGGTGGTGCCGACCAGCGCGATGATCAGCAGCACCGCGTCGGCGGAGACACCGCCCCGGATGCCGGGGACGACGACGTCCTTCGCCGCCCGACCCCAGTCGGGGTGGCTCATCAGCAACATCGGGATCTGCAGCAGCGTGATCGCGACGAACACGAACATCGCCCGCTCCCACCGCCGAAAGCTCCCCGTCGCGACGATGCCCACCAGTGCGACCGCTGCGGTCGGCACGACGATGTACTGCGAGATGCCGAAATACGATGCGGCCAGGCTGATCCCGATGAACTCCGTGACCAGGGTGAGGAAGTTCAGGACGAACAGGTCGCCCACGGAGAACCATCCCCAGCCGCGACCGAAGCGCTCGGTGATCAGCCGGGCGTGGCCGACACCGGTCACGGCGCCGAGACGCACCACCATCTCCTGGTTGACGATGAGCACGGGGATCAGGAGGAGCAACACCCACATGAGCGAGTAGCCGTAGCTCTGGCCGGCCTGGGCGTAGGTCGCGACGCCACCCGCGTCGTTGTCGCCGACCATCACGATCAGCCCGGGCCCGAGGACGGCGAGCATCGTCGCGACCCTGTTCCGTGTGGTGCGACCGCCCCCCGTGGTCGAGAGGGTGACGCTGCCGAACGCGCCGTCGATGTCTCCGACGTGCGCCGGATCGAGATGGGCGGAGCGGCGGATGTCGGTGGTGTGGGTCATCGGTCCGTCTCCTGCAGCGTCTCGAGGTGGCGGTCCCAGCGCACCGACCGCACGGTCGGTTCCACGCAGAGTCGGGTGACCGCGGACTGGATGCGGTCGTCGTCGCGGTGGTCGGAGTGGACCTCGACGACGAGATGCGTCGCCCCGTCGGATTCCGAGACGTCCACGGCACGGATGCGGGTGTCGCCGCCCGAGACGCCGTCGAAGAGCAGTGACCGAACGGGGCGGGCGCCGTCGGGCTCGGTCTCGACGGTGATGGTGTAGCTCGTGGGCGTCTCGTCGCCGGACTCGGGGTGACGGTCGACCGCCCGTCCGAGCCACCGGAGGATCACGTTGACCGCGACCACCGCCACGGTGCCCATCGCGGCCACGGAGTAGAGCCCGGCGCCGGCGAGAGCGCCGACCGCGGCCGAACACCACAGCGTCGCCGCGGTGTTCAACCCCCGGACACCGAGTCCGTCGCGGAGGATCACCCCCGCACCGAGAAAGCCGATGCCGGAGACGATCTGGGCCGCGACCCGGGTCGGGTCCGCCGTGCCGCCCGAGAATCCGTGCGCGGACAGGACCACGAACAGCGTCGCGCCCGTCGCGACGAGCGCGTTCGTGCGCAGCCCGGCCATCCGGGCGCGGTACTGACGTTCGAAGCCGATGAGTGTGCCGAGGCCGAGCCCGCAGAGCAGGCGCAGCACGGTGTCGAGCGTGGACATGACGGGACCTCCGGGACGGTCGAGGACGCACCACGTGCCGGAGCGGAAGAGGATCGCCCCCTCGTAAGACCTTTGGCACTTCACGGCGTGAACCTCGACGGATGTCGAGGAGCCAATCGGGGTCAACCCTTAAGCCGGGAAGACCTGTCCTGACCCGGGGCGTCTCTGGACGTTTGGGGTCGCTGGCGTGTTTCCGTGAAGGAGCCTCAGCGAACGATGGCACCTTGCGGGTGACAGTGAACCCCACCCGAGGCCACTGCGCAAGAACGCGACAAGAAATCGTAAACGACACGGGCAGAACCACTCTGACACGACCAATGGCCCGTAGCGGACACCTCGGACACGGCCGGCCGGCTGGCGCGTGTGCCGCGGGCGACGTGGCGGCGATCACGGACACGGGTGTTCTCTCAGGTCCGATCGGTACGATCCGCGGCCGGGGAGGACGTCGAGTCGAGGGGGAGACGACGTGCGTCGTGTGCTGACGACGGTGGTCTGCGCCGTGCTGGTGACCAGCGGCGCGGCCGCGTGCTCGTCATCGGAGTCGCCGGAGCCGCCGAGGGTGACCGGGGACCGTCCGACCGCGTCGACGATGGTCGAGGTGCCGGCGTCGGTCGCGCCGGGCGATCTCGTGGTGGCCGCGGTCACGTGGAACGGCCGCGGCCGGGTCTTCGCACGCGGCGCTGTGCAGGCGTGGGCCGCCGGGGACCGATCGGTGACCGTGACGGGCTCGGGCGGGTGGCGTAGCCAGGTGATCTACGGCATCGCGACCGGCGACCGCGCGCCGATCGAGGTCGAGGTGACCGACGGGACCACCGTCCGCGCGGACGTCCGGCGGTGGACCGGCGTCGACGCCACCGCACCGCTCATCGCACGGTCGACGGGCGTGGTCGCGGCGATCCCCGGCGGCGGCCGGGGGCTGGCGGTGTCGGTCGCGGCGTCCACCACGGGCCCGTCGACCATCGACGGCCGCGTCGTCGACATGTCACAGCGGACCACCCCGGTGGTCCCGTCGGCGGGCGGTGCGACGGTGCAGACACTGCTCTTCGCGACCGGACCGTCCGAGCGGACACCACGCGATCCACTGCGAGAGCCGTTCTCGCCCACGAGTATCTGGAACACCGCGATCGGGGCCGACGCGGACTACGTCGACGCGCGGATGCCGGCCCGACCCGGCGGCGACCGCTTCGCCCCGATGCCGCAGAACGACCAGACGTCGATCATCGAGACGCCCGACGCCCCACTGACCGATCTGCGCTACAGCGACGCGGGGTGGACCGGCCGTGACCGGTGCGACGCGTCGTCGCGCACCTTCTTCCGGGTCCCGATGCCGCCGGACTACGTGGTCGCGCAGTCGACCGACAACGAAGGCGCCAGCTGGCTGATGCCCGGCAACCGGACCGTGATGCAGAGCGCGCCACTGGCCCGCTGTTCACCAGGCTCACCGGCGACGAGCCTCGACGTCTCCGATCCCGTCGATCTCTACGGCGACGGCGTCACGCGCGGACTCGGTGGGTCGGGTCTCTCCGGACTCGTGGGTGCACTGCGTCTCGGGGAGTTGCGGCCGTCGACCGCCGCGACCGGGCCGCGTCACGCGCTCCGGGTGAACATCGACACCGACCGGCAGCTGCACCGCTGCCCGACCGGCGACTGCTTCCGGTGGCCCGCGTCGACGTCCGACAGCGATGCCGAGCAGACCTACGGACGGACGGGGTCGGCCCCGTCGGCGATGCGGATGGGTGCGCTGCTCGCCATACCGCTCGACATCGACATCGACAGCCTCGGACTGCAGACGGTCCCGGGGCGGCAGATCGCGTGGACGCTGCAGAACTACGGCGCCTACGTCGGTGACTCCGCGGCGTGCGCGTGCTTCGCGATCGTGACCGAGAAGGGGCCGTCGGGCCGGTTCGCCGACCAGTTCCGTGACGACTACGGATATCCGTTCGAACAGAGGATCGCCACCGGGTCGCCGTGGACGCGCGACATGCAGCGTATCCAGGAGGTTCTGGCGGTCGTCGACGACAACGCGCCCGACGACATCGGGGGTGGCGGACTGCCGGCCCAACCGGCTCCTGCGCCGCTGGGGTGACCAGGTCCGAGTTGTGCACGCGTGCGAGTGAAGTATAGTGAATGTCGTTGCGACGGTAGAAAGCTTTGCCGCCTTGACGTCGTCGGCCTGGGAACCGGTGGCGTGGCAGGGGACTCGCGTCGCGCACAGTTCGTCAAGGGGGGGGCCTTGATCTATCTCGTCAACCAGTTGCTGCGCGTCCGCCGCCGCTGGTACATCGTCGTGGCCGTCACACTGGTCACAGTGCTGGGAGCGTTCGTCGCCGGAGTCGGTGAGCGCACCACGTACTCCGCGAAGGCAGCACTCTCGGCGAGCTCGCCGACGTCGGAGAACTCGCCGTACGCGCTGGCGCTGGCCTACATCTACCTGTTCAACGATCCTTCATTCCAGGACGCGCTGAACCGTAAGGCGAAGGTGCCGCCGGGGGTGACCAGTGTCGCCGAGCCCGCCACCGTCGGCAGCATCTTCTACATCGACGCGACCGCGTCGACACCGGAGGCCGCTCGCTCCGCCGCGTCCGCCCTCGCGTCCACGTTCCGCACCGAGATCAACGGTGCGCTCGACGACGCCAAGAGGCAGACCATCGACTCCGTCGAGGCGCCGTTCGAACAGCGTTACGCACAGCGGCTCGAGGTGCCCGGCGACGAGCGTGCCGGACTGCAGGACCAGATCAACACGATCAACGCGAACACCAACGGGATGGTCAACTCGGTCGGTCTCGACTCTGCCGTCACCGCCGTCACGCCGCAACGGACGACGACCCTTCTCACCGCGCTCGGCGGCGGACTGGTCGTCGGTGTCCTCATGGCCCTCGGTGTCGACATCGTGTCGCGGCGTGTGCGCACCGGATTCGACGTCACCGACAAGACCGCGTTCACCACCGCGCTGGTGGTCGCCGATCCCGACGAGGAGGGTGGGTCGGCACGATCGGCCGATCTCCGACATCTGGCGAACCGGGTGATGTCGGGCTCGGACACCCGTCCGCACGTGATCGCCGTCGTCGCAGCGCAATCCGGCGCCACCGCCGCGGCCCGGCAACTGGCGGAGTCGATGTCGTCGGCGCTCGGTACCGCCGAGGTGCCGTCCCTGCTCGTCCGTACCGATGCACGTCGGCCGGCCGGGGCGTCGACCGCGCGCGGCTTCGTCGACGCACTCGTCGACGCCGACCTCGACCTGGGTGAGGTGATGTCCCCGGAATCCGGTGGCGTCTGCACCATCGGTGTGGGCAATCGGGTACTGGACCCCATCGGGGTGATCACGCGCACGAGCGTCGCCCGATTCCTCGACGCCGCACGCAAGCAGGCGGAGGTGGTCGTGCTCGAGGCGCCTGTCGTCGTCGAATCGCCGGAGGCGCAGATCATCTGCGCCCAGGCCGACGTGGTCATCACCGTCGTCGACCCGTCGACGGCCACGGTGTCGGACGTGTCCGACACCTACCGGCTGCTCGCCGAGGTGAAGGCGCCGATCGGCCCGGCCGTCGTGATGTCCGCACCGCCCGTGCGGGTTCCGCTGGTTCCGGCACTCGCCGTGCAGGTCGAGCAGATCGAGCACGCCGAGGCCGCCGACATGGGTCCGGCCGCGTCGCAGAAGGAGATCGCGGCGACCGCGCCCTCGGTCGACCTCGACCCGGTAGATGACGTCGTCGCCGTCGAGATCAGTTCTGCTCCGGTCGACGACGACCACGCTCACGTCGACGAGCCGACGGAGGCCGCGGCTGTCGACGCCGCGGAGGTCGATGTGGTCGACACGGTCGCGACGGACGGCGTCACCACCTCGCACGCCGAGCCCTACGCGACCGACGCCCACGAGGGTGCGGGGCCGCAGGACGAGACGAGCGCAGAGGTGGGGGACATGAGCGAGGCGGTCGAGATGGCGGCGCAGCAGGCTGCGGCCCCGACCCCGCCTGGCCCGACACCGTCTGCCCCGTCGCGTCCGGTACATGCTGTCCCGCCCGAGCCGCCGGCCGAGACCGTCCTCAGCAAGGCCATCCGCCGCGCGAACAGGTGGCGTCAGGAGTCGGTGGCACGGCGGACCCCGCCTCCGCCCGCCCGGCCGCGGGTCGTGCCTCCCGTGGCACCGCCCGTCGTCGCCCCCAAGGCGGGGACGACTGACGACGTTCACGAGGAGTTCCTGCCGTACCGCTCGATGCGCGCGCCCATCCCGGAGCCGGTCGTGGAGCCCGAACCCGTCGTCGAGCCCGAACCCGTCGTCGAGGTCCACCCGGAGCCGGAGCCGGTTGCCGAGGTCGAGCCGGAACCGGAACCGGTCGCCGAGGTGGAGCCGGAGCCGGAACCCGAACCTGTTGTCGCGCCGGAGTCGGTCGCCGAGGTCGAGCCGGAACCGGAACCGGTCGCCGAGGTCGAGCCGGAGCCGGAACCTGTGGTCGAGCCGGAAACGGAACTCGAACCTGTTGTCGCGCCCGAGCCGGTCGCCGAGGTCGAGCCGGAACCGGAACCGGTCGCCGAGGTGGAGCCGGAGCCTGTGGTCGAGCCCGAACCGGTGCCCGCCGTCACGCCCGTCGAGGTCGTGGAGGTGCCGCCGGTGCCTGCCGCGGCAGGGGAGAATGCCGCACCGACCGACCGGTTCCCGGCCCTGGGCGCGATCGTCGGCCCGCCGGCGGACCCGTTCGCCCTGGAGCGTCATGCCGCCGCGGAGCGCGCCGCCCACGAGGAGTTCCTCCGCGAGCAGGCGGTGCGTCACCGGTGGGACCGCGAGCTCGTCGCCCGCCGCCAGTGGGCGGAGGACCAACAGGTCCGCGACCAGCAGGCGCGGGAGCGCCGTGCGCAGGAGGAGCTGGGACGCCGAGCGGCGATCCAGGAGCGCCTCGCCCGCCAGCAGCGTGCGCGCGAGGAGGCTGTCCGCGAGGAGGCGCTGCGCCGTGAGCGTGAGCTCGCGGAGCGCGACCGCGTCGAGCGGTTGGAGCGTGAGCGGGTCGCCCGGGAGCGCGCGGAGCGACTGCAGCTCGAGCGCATCGAGCGGGCCCGCGCCGCCCACCTCGAGCGCGAGCGCATCGCCCGGGCGGAGGCCGCACGACGTCGCCTCGCGGAGGAGCAGCGTCGGCGTGAGGAACGCGCCGCCGTCGAACGTGCCGTAGCGGCACGACTGAAGGAGGAACGCCTCGCCGCCGAGCGCCGCGAGGAGGAGCGTCGTGAGATCGAGCGACGCCTCGAGGCGGAGCGGGTGGCCCGCGAGCAGGCGGAGCGCGAGCTCGCCCTCCAGCAGCAGGTCGCGCGCGAGAGGCTGGCGCAGGAGCAGTGGGCGCAGTACCGCCTCGCCCAGGAACGCTGGCTGCAGGAGCAGTGGTCGCGGTACCGGGTGGAGCAGCAGCGGTGGCTGCAGCAGCGCGCGGCCGGGATCGATGTGCCGCCGCCGGTGCCGCCCGCTCCGAACGCCGTCCCGCCGTCGTCGGTGGCCGGCGCCGCCGCCCCGGCCGTCACCGGTGCGCCGGTGGTGGAGGGTTCGGTCGAACGACGTAGCGACGCTCGCGGATGACCGCCCGCCTCCGGGCGGCGGTCGCGTCACCGCCGTCGCGACGGCGGCTGCTCCTGGTGGCCGCCGGACTCGTCGTCGCAACCGTCGCCGTCGCCGCCGCGGTCTCGCAGGGCTCGCTGCTGATGGTGATCGCCGCGCCGATCGCGGTGATCGTCGCGATCGGTGGCGTCTGGATCGGGTTGCGGCATCCCCTCGTCGCGCTGGGGTACTTCCTGGCCGCGCTCTTCCTCCGGCTCGCGCTGCCCCGTCTCCTGCCCGTCGACCCGTTCCTGCCGGCGTTCGTGGGAGTCGTCCTGTCGACCGCGATCTGGGCGTGGACGCATCGGGATCGACTCCCGCGTCTCGGATGGCTCGAACTGGTGATGGCGGTCTACGTCGGGTACAACGTCCTCTCGGCTGTGTTGCCGCACGAGTACGACGCGGGCGCGTACATCCCGACCGTCGAGCCCATCAACCTCTTCCGCATGATCCTGTCGTCCACGGTGATGCCGTTCGCGCTGTACCTCGTCGGCCGGACGATCGGTGACGACCCTCGTCGCGCCCGAGCAGTCCTCTGGATGATGGCTGCACTCGGCGGCTACTCCACGCTGGTGAGCATCCTGCAGTTCCACGCGCCGGGGCTGGTGTGGCCGCGCTACATCGTCGAGGACCCGAACTGGGTCGGGCGCGCGAACGGCGTGCCGAACCAGCCTGTCGTCAACGGCATCACGATCCTCATCGGTTTCGGGTGTGCGATGTACCTCGCGTCCCGCACGGACGGCCACCGCGTCACGCGGGTGCTCGCGGGCGCCGTCGCCGCGGGGTCGGCCTACGCCGTGTTCCTGACGCACACCCGGATCATCTACCTCGCGTTCGCGGTCGTACTCGTCGTCGGTGCGATGATCGCCCGCGGGTATCGGACGGGGTTCGTCGTGATCGCCACCCTGGGAGCGGCTGCGGTGCTGGCGAACTGGTCCACGTTCACCAGCTCCGATCGCGACGCCGGGGGTGTCGGCTCGACGAGCGAGGTCTTCGACCGTCTCAACACCGCGGCCACCACGTTCTGGGCGTTCGACGAGAAGCCTCTGTTCGGTTGGGGATTGGGCCGGTTCATCTCGGTCAACACACTCCACCACCACCAGTGGACGACGTCGACGCCGTTCGACCGCGGTCTCGGGATCGCGCCGCACTTCAACGAACTCGGGATCCTGTCCGACCTGGGGATCGTCGGCCTCGTGCTGTGGCTGACGATCCTCGCCGGCCTGGCCGCCCGGCTGGTCACCGCGTTCCGCTCCCTGGCGCGCGACCCACGGTCCGACGCCGACCGCACCCGGACCGCCGTGGTGGTCACCGGCATCGTCGCGCTCGTCGTCATGGTCTGCGCCGGGACGACGGTCGACCTCCGACTGTTCGACCTGCCGGTGGTCGCCACGCTGCTGCTCACCGGACTCGCCGTGGGGCAGGGGACCAGGAGACGTCGCGTCGACGCCCCCTCCCTGCCGACCACCGCGACCATGCCCGTCAGGGAGGAGATCCGCGTATGACCGACGTCCGCGATCGCATCCTCCGCCGGTGGTGGGTGGTCGTCCTCTGTGTCCTCGTCGCGGTGGGCGCCGCGCTCGTCACCGGTGTGAGCGCCCAGACGACGTACACCAGCAAGGCGTCTCTGACGACCTACTCGGCCAACCGCGCGCCGGAACAGGACGCCGTGCTCATCCAGAGCTACGTCGACCTGTTCAACAACGATGCCGGGCAGCAGTCCCTGCGTCGATCCGCCGGGGTGCCGGGCGACGTGCGGGTGACCGCGATGCCCGTGGCCACCGGCCCCATCATGTTCGTCGTCGCCTCCGGCCCGGACGCGGCGTCGGTGCCACGCGCCGCGCAGGCCATGGCGGACGCGTTCCGCCAGAGCATCAACGCCGGTGTCCAACGGACCCGACAGTCCGCGATCGACGCGCTCCGGCGCCCGTTCGTCGACCGCGAGGCGCGCAACGACTTCATCATCGAACAGGAACGGGTCCAGCTGCAGCAGTCCATCGATCGCCTGAACAGCGACACCAGCGGACTGCTGCAGGGATTGACGGCCGCGAGTTCGGCGACAGCGGAACGACCTGCGATGACCGCGCGGCTGGCCGTGGCGGTCGTCGTCGGACTGCTCGTCGGACTGGTCCTGGCGTGGCTGGTCGGCGGCTTCGCCCCCCGACTGCGGACCGCGGCCGAGGTCCGGGAGGCGTTGGGGCTGCGCACGTTCGACGCCTCGGGCGACGACGCGGACCCGCGCATGCAGATGCGCCACGTCGTCAACGCGCTGGCGTTCGACGACCTGCCCGTCCCGTCCGTGCTCGCGCTGACCGGTGTCGGTGGGCGCGCCGGATCCGCCGGGGTCGCCGACGAACTCGCCCGGATCCGCGCCGCACAGGGGGCCGAGGTCGTGGTGGTGCGCACGTCGCGCGACGGGGAGTTCGCCGGCGCGGGGATGGTCGACGTGCTGCTCACCCCGAACGGTGACGGGATCCACGCGGCACGCCTCGACGAGACGTTGCGCAGCAGTGTCCGCCTGGGACGTGGGGTGTCGGTCCTCGGTGCGGGCGATCCCGCTCCCGACGGACGAGGGTCGGATCCGTACGACGTGATGACGCGCGAGAACGTCGGTGAGCTGATCGGACTGTTGCGCAAGCGGTTCGACGTGGTCGTGGTCGAGTGCGCCCCGGTGGACGAGGCGGCCGAGGCGCAGCTCGTCTGCGCCGGCGCCGATCGGACCCTCGTCGTCGTCGAGCGCGGCGCCGTGAGCCCGACCCGCGGGCGTCGGGCCGCGGACCTGGTGCGTCAGGCGGGGATCGAGGCGTTCGCCGCGGTGGTGGTCGCGCCGCCCCACCGCGTCACGCCGTCGCGCCTGATGTCGTCACACTGAGGCCCCACACCTCGACCGTGCCCGCGGGGCGCCCGCACGCGGCGCCGTCGAGGGAGGTCTCGTGCCGCAGTCCCGCGGCATCGACGAGTCGTGTGGCGCGGACGTCGGTCGGCACCAGGGCGGTCGAGATGCGACGCAAGGACATCGCGGGCATCGCGTGGCCCAGCACCTCGCGGACCGCGTGCCCGACGGCCCGGTCCGAGGTCGCCGCCTGTCGGTCGATGCTCACCGTCAGTTCGGCGAAGCCCTGGCTGCGGTTCACGCCGACCAGCGAGATCCGTCCGACCGCCCTGTGGGCGTCGTGGACGTCGTAGACGACGTCGACGTCGTCGGTGTCGAACCAGGCGCCGGACCGGATCGGTGCGCACAGGTCGTCGAGGTCCGTCGAGCGGACGGGTCGGAGCAGGGTCGGGAGGACGTGTCGCCGTCGTAGGCGCAGACCCGTGCCCGCGACGTCGAGGACGACCGGCACCGGGGGCGGTCCCATCGACCGCAGGCGTGCCCGTGCCCGTCCGAGGAGGTACCGCGCCATCGCGACGGCGTCGTCGCACCGATGCGGGAGCTCGCCGTGACCCCGGGCGGCCCGGGTGACCGAGTCGATGTCGACGTCCGCGGCGGAGGGGTCTGTCAGCCGGATCCCGACGGTGGTCAGCCCGCCGGGTCCGAGGTCGTCGTGGTCGAGGACCCACAGGTCGTGGGCGACGACGTCGTGGCCGCCGGTGGGAGCCCACCCGGGCAGCGTCGCCTCGCGGTGGAACCCGGCACGGGCGGAGGCCCGCGCAGCGGCGACGTTGTCGGTCGCGGCCGGCGCCACGACCCGCCGGATGCCCAGCCTCCGGAAGGCGTGGTCGACGAGCATGCCGACGGCCAGCGTGGCCACACCGGAGCGGCCCAGACGAGAATCCAGCCAGACGCCGAGTTCCGCGGTGGCCGTGACGGTGTCGACAGCGGTCAGCGCGCACTGACCGGCCAGTTCCCCGTCGACGTCGATCACGCAGGGCAGCGCGCGACCCGAGGCGACGTGGCGACGCGCGGCGAGGACCTCCCGCACCCATTCGTTGCGGCGGTGCCGCTCGTCCCACGTCTGCGTGCTGCGCGCCCAGAACGGTTCGATGAACGCGCGGTCGCGCAGCCGGGTCTCCCGCCAACTCGGGTGGTCGTCGAAGCGCGCCGGCCGCAGGACCACGCTGTGTCCACCCACGACGAGGGGTCCGAGGACGACCGGTCCCGGCGACGCACCCCGCAGGGCGGCGCCGTCGACGTCTGTCATCCGATCACCCGCGTGGCGCACCGCCGTCTCCGTCCACGACGACCGCGGCGTCGCGGTCGTCGACGTCGGGCCGGGAGCCGTTGCGTGTCAGCACCCGTCGGGTCAGACCGACGGCGACACGGACCAGGCTGCGCGCCGACGACGGTGCGCAGACGAGCAGCGCGGCGAGGTAGACCACCGCGAACACCGCACCCGCGCCGACGAGACATGCCACCGCGGGCATCAGGGTGCGGTCGGCGCTCTCCAGGACGTGGCGGTCGAGGAGCCAGGCGACCACCGTCGCGGCGCCGGCCGCGGGCAGCGGCGGCAGGACCGCGCGTGCCACCTCCGACCAGCGCACCCCCACGAGGGGGATCGCCAGACCGGTCACGACGACGCCGACCACGATCGCCGTCACCGACAGCGACAACGCCGCACCCTGCAGCCGGAACTCCGAGACCAGCACGACGAGCGCGCCCACGCCCAGGAGAACCTCGACCGCGGTGTACCAGTTCAGCAGCGGTGTGCGGTCACAGGCCTTGATGACCTCCTCGCCGACGCTGATCAACGCCTTGCCCACGCCCAGCCCGGCCATCAGGCTCACGGCGACACCGGCAGCGTGCCACGGCTCACCGAACACGACGGTGACGGCGGGGGTGCCGAGAGCGATCATCAACCCCGACAGGGCCGCCGCGCCGACGATGACCCAGCGCAGGGCGCGGAGGTAGGCGGCGCGCAGACGCTCGCGGTCGCCGGCCATCTGCGAGAAGGCCGGGAACAGGGACACGGCGCCGATCTCGATGATCGCGCGGACGGGCATCTGCGAGATCCGTTGGCCGTAGCGGAAGTTGCCGAGTGCGAACTGGGTGAGACCGCGACCGACGACGACCGTCTCCATGGCGTTCTGCACCCGCGCGCCGATCCCTCCGAGGACGAGGGGCAGCCCGTAGCGGGCGAGTTCGCGCCAGAGGGCGACGGAGGCCTTGCCGCGGCCGGGTCGCCAGTCGGTGATCGCCCAGATGGTGAGGGCCCACGCGACGAACGACGCGTACATGCCGATGACGAGACTCCACACGCCGAAGCCGAGCGCGGCCAGCGACACCGCCACCACCGCGTAGGCGACCGCCACCGACGGCCCGACGATCAACCGACGCTTCACGCTGAAGGCGCGCTGCAGCATCGACTCCGGGACGTTGGTGACCGAGAAGATCAGAAGGGTCCCCGACGTCACCGCGGCGATGACACCGGCGGTGGTGCTGTCGAACACGGCTCCGACGATCGGAGCGGTCGCGAGTGCCCCGAGGGACATGAGCACGCCGCCGCCCAGGGTCGCCCAGAACACGGTCTCCGCCGCGTCGCGGATGTCGCCGCCCCGTTGCACCAGACCCGCGCGCAGGCCACCTTCGACGAACTCCCCGAGGAAGCTCGTGATGACGGTGCCGGAGACGAAGATGCCGACCTCGGCCGGGGACAACAGGCGGGCGAGCGCGATGGTCTGGACGAGGGTCAGCACCTCGCCGAAGACGAGCGCGACGGCCGACGCGACGGCGACGCGTCCGATACGTCCCCGCAGCGACCGACCACCGCCCACCTCGTCCGGGGATGCGGCGTCGGTGCGGGTGGTCGTCGTCACCGGCCCGTCACCCCGTCCGGGTCGTCGGGATCGGGGGCGTCGGCGGATCGTTCGGTGATCGCGAACAGCTCGTCGAACGCCGCACGGCTGAGGGCGATCTGGTGTTCGGCGGCCGCACGCAGCGGTGCCCGCACGGCAGGGGCGTCGGTCCAGGCCGTGGCGATGGACGACGACAGTCGCGCGGCCAGGTCGGGGCTGCCGAGGTCGATCATCGTGAGACCCGTGCCGAACATGTCGCCCAGGCCCAGGAACTTGTCGTCGTAGTACTCCGACGAGGTCAGCGCGATCACCGGGATGCCCTGCGACAGCGCGAACACCGCCAGGTGGTAGGCGCCGGTCACGAGGACACGGCAGTCCGAGACGCGGTCGGCCACGGCGCTCGGGTGAACGTACCGCGACAGCGGCGGCACCACCCGGGTCGCCCCGGCGACGAGCGGCAGCGTCGACTTGCGGTCCTGGTCGCGGTACTCCGCGATGATCAGCGGCAGCAGGGGCGCCTGCAGCCGCTCGGCGGCGCGGCGGACGGTACGGCCGACGGCCGACCGCGCGGCCTCGTCGACGGGTGAGTAGCCCGCGACGCGGAGACAGAATCCGATACCCGCACCCACCGTGTCGTCGTCACCGTGCGGCGAGGGCGTATCGGGGTCGATCAGGCTGTACGCCAACTCGATCGCGTCGTCACCCGTCACGCGGACACGGCCTGCGTCGACACCGAGTCGGTCGGCGATCGCGGGTCCCCGCCGTCGCTCGCGCAGCGCGAGCAGTTCCACACGCTCGAGGGCCTCGCGCCCGAGGGTGACCAACGCGGGGTCGTCGAGGGGGCCGAGGCCCTGACCGATCATCGCGACGGGGATGTCGTGATCGCCGGCGACGCGGATGAGCGAGAAGACCCGACGGCATTGCGCCGCATCGGCATCCGTCAGGTAACCACCACCCAGGACGACCAACACCGACGCGGACGTCACCGCACGACGCGACCCGATGTGCGGACGCGGACGCGGGGTGACGGGCGGCACCTGGGTGCCGGTGAGGGCACTCTTCAGACGACGACGTGCGCCACGGGCCTTCTGCGGCAGCCAGGTCCGAGCACGCAGCCACGCCAGGACGACCGGTCCGACGACCGCCGGGCCGAGGCGTGCAGCAAGGTCCTCCAGCCGTGTCGGCGGTGCCCATGGATCCTCGTCGAAGACCGTGATGCCCTCGGCCGTCGGGAAATACGCACGCAGCAGAACCGGCGAATCGGTCAGCACACCGATCCGTGCGTCGGGCCACCGCTCCCGCAGGCGACGGAGTGTGACGGCCAGCATGGCCAGGTCACCGTTGTTGCGCAGCCAATACTCGCTGTTCTCCACCAGGATCCGGATTCGTCCGGACCCCTGTGTGACCGGACCCTCGGCGACACCCCCCGGTGTCGGATCGCGGTCGAGAACGCGTCGAGCGCCGCTGTTCTGAACAGACACGTCGAGCTTTCCTCCCCGCGGTATAGGATTGCACACGCTTTCTGCGGTCCGCCACATCGGACCGGTCGTCGGGGAGGACGACCAGCAGACGGCGGTGATCGAGGGGGAGTTCTCATGGGTCGATCGGTCGCGCCCGGACCACGGGTGCTGTGGGCGTCGACGAGCACGTCGACCCGGGGCGGTGTGGCCTCGACGGTGTCGGCGGTCCTGTCCACCGAGCTGGCGGACCACTGGCGCATCAGGCACGTCGCGACGCACCGCGACGGATCGGCGACGGCCAAGGTCCTGACGTTCGCGCTGGGCGCCCTGCGCTTCGTCGCCGAGCTGATCGTCCGACGGCCGGCGCTGGTGCACCTGCACACGGCGTCCTACGGCAGCTTCGCGCGCAAGGCCGTGCTGACGCTGGTCGCGCGCGCCCTCCGCGTCCCGGTCGTCCTGCATGTCCACGGCGCGGAGTTCCACCTGTTCGCCGACCGCCTGCCCCGACCGGCCCGGGCGCTGCTGGTGCGCGTCCTGACCGACGCCGCGGCCGTCGTCGCGCTGGGGCCGGGGTGGGCGCGCAGGCTGTCGGCGATCGCTCCCGACGCGCGAGTCGTCGTGATCCCGAACGCCGTTCGCGCACGGGCGACCCCGTCGCGACGCGCCGACGGGCCGACACGGGTGGTGTTCCTCGGTCGCGTCGGGGACCGCAAGGGCGCGTTCGACCTCATCCGCGCCTGGGCCGCCTCGACCGACGCCCGGGGATCGCACCTCACCATCGCGGGCGACGGCGAGGTCGAGCGAGCACGTGCACTGGTCGCCGAGCTCGGTGTCGACAGCTCCGTCGACGTGCTCGGCTGGGTCGGGCCGGAGACCGTCGACGATCTCCTGCGACGGTCCGACGTCCTCGTGCTCCCCTCCCACGACGAGGGTCAACCGATGGCGGTGCTCGAGGCGATGGCCGCGGGCCTGTGTGTCGTGGCGACCCCGGTCGGCGGTGTCCCCGACATCCTCGACGACCGGTGCGCGGTGCTGGTGGACCCCGGCGACGTCGACGGCCTGCGGACCGCTCTGGACGACGTTCTCGGCGACGGTGACCGTCGGCGAGCCCTCGCCACCGCAGCCCACCTGCGGTTCCGCACGGACTTCGACGTGGACAGGGTGTGGCAGCGGATCGATGCGCTGTACCGGGACATCACCGGTCGGACCGAGACCACGCGGCCGTTGCGGGTGATGCACGTCGTCCCCGATCTCCGGATCGGCGGTGCCGAGCGACACGTGGCGACGCTGATGCCCGCGCTCGACCGGGATCGGTTCGCCCCGTCGGTCGTGTGCATCGGCGAGCCGGGAGATCTCTTCGACGACCTGCTCGCCGGCGGTGTCCCCGCCGTGGCGCTGCGTCGCAGCCGGCGGGACGCACCGCGTGCACTGTGGGACCTGGTGCGTCACATGCGCACCCATCGACCCGACGTCGTCCTCACGCGCGGCTACAACGCCGACGTGCTCGGCCGACTGGCCGCCGTCGTCGCCGGCGTGCCGCACCGCGCGGTCTGGATCCACCATGTCGCCGACGTCGACGACCGTCCGTGGCCACGCCGTCTCGTCGACCGACTCCTCGACGGTCGCACCGATCGCTACCTCGGTGTGGCGTACGCGCAGACACCGTTCCTGACCGACACGTTGGGCCACCCGGCCGAGAAGGTCGTGATCGTGCGCAACGGCGTCGAGGTGGACGCGTTCACCGATCTGTCGTCCGCCCCGCGCTCGCCGGCCACGCTGCCGGGTGTCGACGGCGACGGGCCGGTGATGGGCACGGTGTCGGCGATGCGCCCGGAGAAGGACCACGAGACGTTCCTGCGTGCGGCGGCGGCGGTCGCCGTCGACGTCCCCGACCTGCGTGTGCTGGTCGTCGGGGACGGGCCCGAGCGTGAGCGGTCGGAGGCGCTCGCCCGCCAGGTGGGGATCGCGCACCGCACGGCCTTCGTCGGCGCCACCACCGACGTGCCGGCGATGCTCGCCGCGATGGACGTCTTCGTGCTCTCCTCCGACGCCGTCGAGTGCCTTCCGATGGCGTTGTTGGAGGCCATGGCGTCGGGGCTCCCGGCCGTGTGCACCGACATCGGAGGCCTGCGCGAGATGGTGGAAGAGGGTGTCACCGGCCACCTCGTCCCCGTTCGACGTCCGGACGCGATGGCGTCCGCCGTCGCCGGGATCCTGGCCGACCCCGGTCGTGCGCGGTCGATGGGTGCGGCCGCCCGGGCCCGTGCGCGAGCACAGTTCGATCGGTCGGTGATGGTGCAGGCGACACAGGACGTCCTGTCCGACATCGTGTCCCGCCCCGCTGTCGCGGTCGCCCGGCCGCTGACGCTCACCGTCGTCATGGACCTCACGTTCGTCGGCGGTGCCGAGCGACTGCTGCTGTCGATGGTCGAGGCACTCGACCGGTCGACGGTCGCCCCCCGGATCGTCTGCCTGCGGGAGGAGGGGCCGCTCGCCGGCGACTTCCGCGCCCGCGGCGTGCCCGTCGACGTCGTCGGCGCCCACTCCGGTCACGACCCGCGCCGCATCGGCGCGCTGGCGATGCATCTGCGCCGCACGGGGACCGACGTGGTGCTCGTCGCGCACCACCACCGCGCGGCGCTGGCGGTCGGCCGACTCGCGGCCGCCGCCGCGGGCATCCCGAGCGTCGTCGCCGCCCACGACATGGATCTCACGGCCGTCGGCGGCCGTGTCCTGCCGCGCTGGGCGGTCGCGACGCTGGCGGCCTCCCGCGCGCTGGTGTTGCTCTCCCGCGCCCAGGGCGACTACCTGCACCGCGCCGAGGGCGTCGGGGGGTCGCGGTGGTCACGGACGCGAGAGGTGGTGATCGGCAACGGGATCCCGATGCCCCCACCTCCCACCCGCGACCGACGGGCGCGCGCACGACGCCTGCTGGGCCTCGCCGACAAGGACGTCGCCGTCGGGGTCGTCGCGCGACTCTCGGCACAGAAGGCCCACGAGGTGGCGCTGACGGGGTTCGCGAAGATGCTCGCCGACTGTCCGACCGCCGTACTGCTGCTCGTCGGGACCGGCCCCCGGGAGCGGGAACTTCGTGCGCTCGCAGCCGAACTCGGTGTGGCGCGCCGGGTCCGGTTCCTCGGGGTCCGCACCGATGTGCCCGACCTGCTGCCTGGCCTCGACATCTCGTGCCTGTCGTCGGTGCACGAGGGCGTGCCGCTGGTGCTCGCCGAGTCGATGGCGGCGGCGGTGCCGGTCGTCGCGACCGGGTGCGGGTCGGTCCCGGACATGGTCACCGACGGCGTCGAGGGCTTCGTCGTCGACGTCGGCGATCACGACGCCCTCGCCGACCGCCTCATCGCCCTCGCGTCCGACCCCGACCTACGTGGGCGACTCGGTGCCGCGGGCCGGGACCGGGCCCGTCGGCAGTTCGACATCGCCGACACGGCGCGCGGGTACGAGCGGTTGGTCACGCAGGTGGCACGACGCCGCTGACCCGGGTCAGACCCCGACGACGTACGCGGACTTCACCTTCCCCCCGGCCGGGGTGGAGAGCGTCTCCAGCGTCGTGACCGTCACGCGTTGACCGGGGCCAAACATGCGGTCCACGTTGCGCCGTACCTGGCGGTCGGTGACCGCGGCGTCCCAGCCGCCCCCGGGCACGACACGGACCTCGAACTCGCCCGCGCGGTGCTGCACGATCTGCACCCCGCGCACCCCCACCAGGTCGTCGACGACGGTCGACGGCACCGGCAGCGCTCGACCGTCCGCGGCGGTGAACACGTCCTCGGCCCGACCGGCGATCCGTCCGATCCGTCCGAACGGCCGCCCGCACGGGCAGGGTTCGTCGGTCGCGGGCCCGACCTGGTCCCCGGTGCGGTAGCGCAGCAACGGGAAGCCCCGGTTGTGCAACGCGGTCCCGACGATCTCCCAGCGGTCGGGGACCTCCGGCACCGGGATCAGTTCCAGGACGCCGTAGTCGTCGAAGACGTGGTGCGTCCCGTGGTCGCAGTTGCCGGTCATCACGACCCGCTCGGTCTGTCCGTAGTGGTCGACGATCGGCCCGTCGAACACCGACGACATCAGCGCCCGCGCCGGCCCGTCGATCACCTCCGACGAGGTGATGATCCCGCGCAACGGCAGTGTGCGGCCGGCGTCGGCGAGCAGCCCGGCGAGCACCGCGATGCTCGACGGCCACCCCTCGATCGCCTCCGGACCGAACTCGTCGACGGCGTCGAGGATCGCGGGGAGGTGGTCGGGGGTGAGGTAGAAGCTGGACACCATGAGTTGTCGGTTGCCCGGTAGCGCGCGGACCGGCGAGCCGTCGGTGTCGGCGGCGAAGTCGTTGCCGCGCAGCACGATGCGTGGTGTGTCGGAGTCCATGCCGAACCAGCGCCACTGCCGTTCCTGGGCGCACAGCTCGTAGACCGACGACGCCGGTGTACGCATCACCGTGACCGGGCGGCCTGATGTGCCCGACGAACTCGCCGGCCACATCAGGCGTTCCGGCAGGGCGCAGAAGTCGGCACGGCGATCGGTGACGCTCGCACGGTCGGTGGTCGGGAGGTGCACCAGATCCGCGGCGGTGCGGATGTCGCGTGGATCGACGCCGTGCGCGGCGAACATCTCCCGGTAGAACGGCGACCGCCGCGCCGCCCAACGGACCTGGGCGCGCAGCCGTCGGTCGCGACGGTGGGCCAGCTCCTCCGGTGACGCCTGTTCGGCCCAGGCGAGCTGCCTGCGTGCGATCGATCGATATGGATGTGCGCGACGCAACCTGTGTTTGACGTCGACGCCCGCCCCCCGCGGTGCCATCGGTGTCCCCCTGTCGAAACTCTCCCCACCACGATCATGACACCGACCCGGCGACGATCGCGAACGCTAGGGTCACCCGCGTGCACAAGGTCACCTGGTACCGACATCGGTTGGCGACGATGTCGGCCCCCGAGATCGCCTGGCGGGTCCGAACGGTCGTCGGCGGTCGGGTTCGGCGGCTGTCGGGTGCGACGCCGCCGCGAGACCTGCCGCCCGGCTGGACCCCGGCGACGGCTGCGTCGTCGCTCGCACAGCTCCGCACCCCGGGCCGACGTCCGGCCCTCCTGTCCCGCGACCGTGCCGTCGAGATCGTGCGACGCCACCCGGAGCTCGTCGAGCAGATCGTCGCGGCCGCCGACGACGCGGTCGCCCTGCGCTGCACCTTCTTCGGCTACCCGACGGTCACCCTCGACCGGCCTGTCGACTGGTCGTACGACCCCATCCGCGATCTGCGCTGGCCCGACCTGCCCGCCGACCGCATCGACCACCGCACCGTCGACGGGGACGTGAAGTGGATCTGGGAACTGAACCGGCTGCAACACCTGCCCCTTCTCGCACAGGCCTGGCTGGTCACCGGAGACGACCGCTACGCCGACGCGGCTCTCGACGACCTCGACTCGTGGGCGGCCGCGAACCCTCCCGGGCACGGGATCGCCTGGCGCGGTGCGTTCGAGGCGGGGATCCGTGCGCTGAGCGTGGCGGTGACGGTCGTCGCCCTCGCCGACGCGCCGCGGATGACGGCCGAGCGGTTCGGTCGGATCGCCGCGGTGCTCGACGCGTCGGCGCGGTACTGCGTCCGCGGGCGATCGCGGTACAGCTCGGCGAACAACCACCTCGTCGGCGAACTCGCGGGTCTGGCGGCGGTCGCCCTGCTCGTCCCCGGGCTCGAGGACGCCGCCCGGTGGGAGCGCATCGCCCTCGACGGGTTGGCCACGGAGGCCGACCGACAGATCCTGGCCGACGGTGTCGGCGCGGAACAGGCTGTCGGGTACCAGATCTTCACCGCCGAGCTGCTCGCCGTGGTCGCCGCGCTCGTGGCCGACCGTGACGGATCGGCGCCGGAACGGCTGGTCGCCGCGGTGCTGCGGGGCGGCGACTTCCTCGCCGGGCTCGGTACGCCGACCCCCCGGATCGGCGACGACGACGAGGGATTCGCGCTGCGGCTGTCGGCCGAACCGGTCCGCTCCGTGGAGTCGCATCTCGACCTCGTCGCCGCGTTCACCGACGGGCCGGCGCCGGCCGCCGCCGCGACCACGCCCGCCCGCGAGTGGTTCGCCGCGGCGTTGGGTGTGTCCGACCGACCGCGTACCGCTGTGACCAGCACCGTCCGAGGGCCCGGCGGGTCGTCGTGGCATCGCGACGGTGGCCTCGTGGTGCTGCGCGCGTCCGGCCGTCGGGTCACCGTCGACGTGGGGCCACTGGGATACCTCGCGATCGCCGCCCACGGGCACGCCGACGCGCTTACGGTCACCGTCGCCGACGACCGCGGTGAGATCGTCGAGGATCCCGGGACCGGCAGTTACTACGGGCACCCGGAGTGGCGGAAGGTCCTGCGGAGCACGGGAGCTCACGCCACCGTCACCGTCGACGGCCGGGACCAGTCCGACATGGGTGGTCCGTTCCTGTGGACGCGGCATGCACGGACGCGTGTGCGCTCTGTCGACCTCGACGCGGGGGTGGTCGACGCCGAGCACGACGGGTACGCGGACGGCGCCGAGGGTGTCGTGCATCGTCGATGGGTCATCGCGCCGCCCGATCTGCCCGGTGTGCTGATCGTCGACCGTCTCACCGGGGTCGGGACGCACGACGTCGCGACGACGTTCCCGCTCGCCCGCGACATCGCGATCGACACGTCGGGATCCGCGATCGCGTTGTCGCGAGACGGTGATCACATCGCCGACATCGTCACCGCCAGTACGTCACCGGCGTCGACCTGGTCGGTCCGTGGCGACGAGGCGACCCATCGTGGCTGGTCCAGCCATCGTCTGGAGCAGCGGTCGCCCGCATGGTGGGTCGGGACGCATTCCTCCGGTCGGATCATGCCCGCCGTCGAAACATCCTTCATCAACGTCACAACGAAGTTTGCGCTAGGCTGCGACCTGTCCCTGTCGGATGACGGATCCACGATCCGCATCCACCTGCTGTGCGAGGGGGTACGGCGGGAGTGCGTGGTCGACACGCGCGGGGACGGGCAGGTGTCGTTGCAGATCGAGACGACGCCCTAGCCCGGGGGAACGATCGATCGCGCAGTGGGGGGAATACTGCATGAGCACGCTCGCGTCGTACGAGGCTGCCCGCAACACGGGCACCACCGACGATCACGGCGTCGGCCACAGGTCGGCCGACCCGACGTCACGCCACCACCCGCCCTCGGGGCAGGACGCCCGGGCCGCGGTCCTGAGCGTCTTCGGCCTCGGGTACGTGGGGTGTGTGTCCGCGGCCTGTTTCGCCGCCCGCGGGCACACGGTGATCGGAGTCGACGTCAACCCGTCAAAGACCCGCTTCCTGCGCGAGGGCAAGGCTCCCGTGATCGAGGAACGCATCGGTGAGCTGACCGCCGGCGTCGTCGCGTCCGGGATGCTGGACGTCGACGACGACGCCCGCCGCGCGGTGCTGCAGAGCGACATCACCATCGTCTGCGTCGGCACGCCGTCGGGATCTGGCGGCGGACTGTCGACGGTCCATTTGCAGAGTGCCAGTGAGGAGATCGGCGCCGCGTTGCGCGACAAGGACGGCTGGCACGTCGTCGTCTACCGCAGCACGATGGTGCCCGGGACCTGTGAGGATCTGCTGATCCCGATCCTCGAGCGGGCGTCGGGCAAGCGCGTGGGCGTCGACTTCGGCGTGTGCGTCAACCCCGAGTTCCTGCGCGAGGGCAGCTCGGTGCGCGACTTCATGACCCCGCCCAAGACGGTCGTCGGCGAGACCGACGAGCGCAGCGGCGCGATGGTCATGGACCTCTACGAAGGACTGTCCGGCAAGCGGTTCCGTGTCCCTCTGCGGGTCGCGGAGATGACGAAGTACGTGGACAACAGCTTCCACGCGCTGAAGGTGGCGTTCGGCAACGAGATCGGGACCATCTGTGCCCATCTGGGACTCGACTCGCATGCGGTGATGGAGATCTTCTTCGCCGACACCAAACTCAACATCAGCGACGCCTACCTCCGGCCGGGTTTCGCGTTCGGCGGCTCGTGCCTGCCCAAGGACGTGCGGGCACTGATGCACACCGCGCGGCAGAACGACCTCGAGATCCCGGTCATCGCGAACATCATGGTGTCCAACGAGACCCAGATCCGGCGGGTCATCGACATGATCGTCGCGACCGGCAAGCGGCGCGTCGGTCTGTACGGCCTGTCGTTCAAGTCCGGCACCGACGACCTGCGGGAGAGTCCGCTCGTGGAGCTGGTGGAACGCCTGACGGGCAAGGGTTTCGACATCCGCGTCCACGACGCCAACGTGACCCTGTCGTCGATCGTCGGTGCGAATCGGGACTACATCACCGAGCACCTGCCGCACATCGGTGAACTGCTCACCTCATCGGTGTCCGACGTGATGGACCACGGTGACGTGATCGTCGTCGCCACAGCCGATCCCGATGTGGTCGCCGCGGTCGACGCCGCGCCGGCGGACACGCTGATCATCGATCTGGTGCGCCTTCCCGGTGCCGAGCTGCGACGGCTGGGTGACAACTACCACGGCATCGGGTGGTGACACGCGCATGTCCCACGACCCGCGACGCGGCGGGCGCTCCGGCGTGCGTCCCACCTTCAGCTTCCTGACGACCGCCTACGGCACAGAACATCTCATCGGCGAGACGATCGAGTCGGTCCTCGCCCAGACCCGCGACGACTGGGAACTCGTCGTCGTGGACAACGGCAACTCCGACGCGATGGCGTCCGTGGTGGCCCGGTACCTCGACGACGACCGGATCCACCTGGTGCGTCAGGAGAACGCCGGGTACGCGGGTGGGGTCATGGCAGCGGCCGCCGTCGCCCGGGGGCGATTCCTCTGTGTCCTCGACAGTGATGACCACCTGCTGCCCGACTTCTGCCGTCGGGTGGCCGAGACGATCGCCGCCGTTCCGGGCGTCGCCGCGGTGTGCGTGGACGCCCACCGGTTCGCCGACGGGCCGGAGAACCTGCCGGTCGACTACCTGCGTTCGGTGGGCGTGGCACGGCCCGATCCCACCCGATCGTTGAGCTTCCGCGACGTGCTCGGCGGGACCGTGCCCTACTACACCGCGGCGATCCGTGCGGACGCGTGGGACGAGGTGGGTGGGTACGCCCCCGGCCTCGAGGACATCGACGAGTCCGTCGTCATCTGGCTGCGCCTGACCCGCGACCACGACGTGCGGGTTCTCCCGGACCTGCTGGCGCGCTACCGGATCCGTGAGGACTCGCTGTCCCGGGACGCGGCGAAGGTCGAGGGTTTCGAGGACGCGCTCGAGAGGTCGTTCCGCAGTGCCCGGCCGCTCGCGGACCCCGAGGACGAGCGCGCCCTGCGCGCGACGCTGGACCGGATGGGCGCGATCCGCGAGATCCGACGGTCGCGGTGGGCCCTCGTCGAGGGCGACACCGCGTCTGCGCGAGCAGCCGCGGCGCGGTCGTTCGCGCACCGCAGGTCGCTGCGTGCGGCGCTGCTCGTCGTCGGACTGACGCTCGCCCCGGGTCTGCTGCGCCGGATCCGGCCGGCGAAGAACACCGCCCAGGACCGGCTCACCGCGGTGGTCGAGGGGGTCCGTGGCCGTCGGCGGACGCGCCGCCGTCACATCCTGATCCTGGTCGAGAACCTGTCGGTGCCGATGGATCGTCGTGTGTGGCAGGAGAGCCGAGCCCTTGTGGCGGCCGGTCACCGTGTGACGGTGATCTGCCCGACGGGCACACATGCCGACACCGCGCGGGAGGAGACGATCGAGGGTGTCCGGATCCTGCGCTACCCGCTGACCGCCGCGACGGGTGGGCCCGCGGGCTACCTCCGCGAGTACCCGGTGGCGCTGTTCCACACCGTGCGCCTCGCGCTGCGGGTGGCGCTGCGGTCGCGCGTCGACGTCGTCCACGGCTGCAACCCGCCGGACTTCTTCTTCGTCGTCGGTGCCCTGCTGCGGCTCCGCGGTGCGCGGTTCGTCTTCGACCAGCACGATCTCGTGCCCGAGTTGTTCGCGTCCCGGTTCGCCGGCGGCGGTGTCACCGGCCGCGTGCTCGACGGTGTCTGCCGGACGCTCGAGCGGATGACGTACGCGACCGCCACGGGCGTCATCGCGACCAACGAGAGCTACCGCCGTACCG